>JBILGK010000013.1:0-83455 GCA_044351065.1 Cyanobium sp. | reverse complement strand
GTGACCACAATGCCGACACTGATAGCGCTTCAGTCTTCGGCCGTGCACCAGCCCATAAAGAGACTCTTCGCAGCGTGGGCAACGGAACCCGTTCGGCCAGCGCATCTTGACCAGGGCTTCTTCACACTGGGCTTCCGTTCCATAGAGCTTGTGGAACTCGGGCACGGAGAGCCCCTTCTGAAACTGAATGGCGTTGCGGCCCATGATCGGAGTGGTATCTATGTACCACTCTAGGGGCCTGGCGCGCGGTTCGCGGAGTGAGCTGCGTAATCAAGAAAAGGCTTGACATGGCGCGGCAGTAGCCTGGCGACCGTGTAGCATGATTTGGAGCCGCCCTGAGGCACTCGGGTCGAACAGCTTTACGGATTCAGATTGCGGCTAGTCGATGCCGACAATCATGCTTTACGGTAGGCTTCTTAAGCTTGAGTAATGTGCCAATCTCACGCAAGAGGCCTAAAAGTCACAAAGGAGGAGTGACCAAGTGATAGAGCAGATTGACATCCCCAACTTCGGCAGCTTCTCCGGGCTGGCGTGGAAAAGGATAGTTCGAGATAACGGGAATAATGTATTGAGCTTTCGCCGCCTAAATATCCTTTATGGTCGCAACTACTCTGGCAAAACCACTCTCTCTCGAATCTTTCGCGCACTTGAAACACGCAAGCTTCCGCCAAACTACATCGAATCATGTTTCACTGTTACAGGCAATAAAGGTGTAGTATCTCCTGCGGATCTTCTTACACATGCCTATGATTTGCGAGTTTATAACCGCGACTTCGTCGCTGACAATCTGAGTTTCTTGATTAACCAAGATATTGACGGAGTTATCAAGTCATTTGCCATAGTCGGTGAGCAAAACAAGGAGATTGATGAAGCCATTGCTGCGATCGAGGATAAACTGGGGAGCATTGAAGGCAATACCGGCCTTCGCTTTAATCTTGAAGCCAAGAAAAAGGATCTCGACCGAATTAGGGCTGAACATGCCAAGCTTTCTAGCGCTCTTGACGATAAGCTACGTTCACATGCTAACAACAAAATCAAGAAGAACCGCCAGTACGGCATGCCCGTCTATAATATAGAAAACATAAGACGTGATATTGGTCTTACCAAGAAACCCGGCTTCGTTGCCCTAACCACCGAAGAGCAGGCTACCAAGCATGCACTGCTCAAACAAGAGGCAATACCAGACATAGAAAATAGGCTTGTAGTCTCACTTGCCATCGATACACTAAATAGCAAAGTCACCCCACTACTAACCAAAGAGATTGCTCCCACCAAGCCGATTCAAGAACTACTCAGCAACAGTGTGTTGCAGCTTTGGGTCAAACAGGGTATGGCTTACCATCGCGACAACCGTAGAACTTGTGCCTTTTGCCGCCAGGCCTTGCCCGATGATATTTGGCAGACACTTGACGAGCACTTCAGCAAGGACTCTGACGATCTAGAAACGGCCTTGAGCAATGCTATTAATTCCGTCAAGCAGGAGGTTGCAAGCATCAAGGGCCTAATTTCGTTGCGACAAGATCAGTTCTACCCAGAGGTGCGCGACTCCTTTAACGCGGCGAAGGCGAAGCTTATCGAGGCACTAAACGTTTACAAAAGTGACTTAGAGATGTTCACGAGGCTTCTTGAGGCTCGGAAAACCGACTTATTCCGACCCGTGACACTAGAACCTTTAAAATATGATCCAAAAGAAATCCAAAAGCAGGTAGATGCCATTAATACTTTGATCACTCATAACAACGCGAAGACCAAGACTTTGGAGAAGGACAAGACTGAGGCTGGAGAAGCACTGCGACTAACTGACGTAGATACCTTTGCCTCAACGATAGATTATGACGCAGAATTAAAACGGGTTGCAATGCTCAAGTCACAGGCCGATATAGCAGCTGAGGAATATTCCAAAGCTGAAAGGTCGATTCGTGAGGCCGAAGCAGAAGTACAGAACTTGAGGGCGAAGCAGAAGGATGAACGTAAAGGAGCTGATCGAGTTAACTCGCTGCTCAACAACTTTTTCTGTCACGGGGGTATCAAGCTTGAAGCTCGAAACAGCATGGATAAAGCTACTGTCAAGTTTGAAATCACCCGAGACGGGAAGGCCGCATATAACCTCAGCGAAGGTGAATGCAGTTTGATTGCCTTCTGCTACTTCATTGCAAAACTGGAAGAACCGGAGAGCAAGGGGAAGAGTCTAATTATCTACATTGATGATCCAATCTCAAGCCTTGACAGCAACCACATCTTCTTTATGTTTAGCCTGATTGAAAGCTTGATCGCAAAGCCAATCAGGAATTCAGATGGGTCAAACAACTATCGATACACGCAACTATTCGTCTCAACTCATAATTTGGATTTCCTTAAGTACCTGAAGCGCCTATCAGTTCCCAGGAGGAAGGTTTCCACTGGCAAAGACAAGACCAAAAGCATTGAAGACTGTGAGAGCTTCATGATCGAACGGAGTGGAGCATCAAGTCAGATACTGCCTATGCCAGCATACCTCAAGGACTACATCACTGAGTTTCATTACCTTTTTCATCAGATTTACAGGTGCCGGGACCAGGCTGCCGCACATATAAACCATGAACCATTCTTTGGGTTCGGCAACAATCTGCGAAAGTTCCTAGAGGCATTTCTCTTCTTCAAGTACCCGTATCATGATGACAAAAACGACGCCTTCGAAAGAATAAGAAAGTTTTTTGGGGATGAAGATGATACAGCAATTATCCTTGTTAACCGTCTCAACAATGAGTTCTCTCACTTGGAAGCCTCCCCTGACAGAGGCTTTAAGCCAGTAGATATTCCAGAGATTGCAATGGTCGCAAACTACGTGCTCGAGAAGATATTCTCATCTGATCCTGATCAGTACAACGCTTTGCTGAAGAGCATTGGAGAGCCCGAGAGGGTTCCTTCATCTATTATGCACATTGCTCAACCGTACCATCCTGATGCCTAACATCAAGATACAGAAGACGGGAGCATGAGCTTGTTCATATGCACAAGTATTTGCCCGCTTCTGATCTTGAGCGTTAGACGGTCTCAAAGTCTGGAGGCAAAGATGAAATCCATCTGTGTCCAGCCCAGTGAGTATTTCTACCCGCAACCTGCGCAGGGAACTTATGCGGATCCGCGTAAATCATTCACTAAGTGGCAAACCACCCAGCAAAGGCACAGGCACAGTGGCTCGTTGGAGCAACGGTCCAAATAAGCAGAATTTTATACGGAATGTGAAGCCAGATCTGGCAGTTGAGGCGGATTCAGCTAAAGTGAGAATAGTTACATAGAAATCGAAGGAGCGTTTAAATGGTTTCAGATGATGTTCAGGCAACCTTAAAGGAGACTTCTACTACCTATGCCAGGCTTTATAAGATTAATCAACGATGGGATATTGGGTTAACAATAACTGCAATAACCTTTGCAATGTTAGCAGGTGTACTTGGAGCATTTGGTGGGAACAGTAAGCTACTTTCTGAAGATGCACAAAAAATCGTCACTGGTATATTGGCTACGATTTCTGCCGCTGTTCAAACGGCTCAATCCAAGTTTCCTGTTCAAACAAGAGCTAAAGGCTATTTTAATCTCAAGAGAAAATCAAACCTATTGGAAATAGAAGCAAAACAAGATTCTGTTACCGATACCCATATCTTCGACAGCTTAAAGAAGATTTTAGATGATGAAGCTGATATTCCTTAGCTTGTTTAGATGAGATCGATCCACTTTTACGTACATCCATGATAATTAGCCCTAAGACCATAGAAAGAATTATAATAGGCATTATTAGAGGTGTCCCGTATTTTTTAATCGGTTTTATTTGTGCTTGGTTTGTATCTGGAGCGTGGGTTTACGGAGCATCTTCTTTGTTACTGATAAAGATAATTAGAAATCGTGTCATCTTTTTGGGAATCCTAGGAACAACTGCGTCTGTAATAGTCGGACGGAGACTTCATGCTAGTACACAAACAATTGTACTAGAAAGCATGGGTAATTCGATTCTTCTTATCTTCATCGGCACACCAATCTTCATCTTCAATATTATTCTATCGATAGCAGTTAATAGTGCGGCTAGGCTTTTATATCGTGGCCTTGCTTGGAAGCTTATTGCAGTTTTATTGTTATGCATTTCTGCCATATTCGTCGTGCTCATTTTGGGCGTGATCCTAGGATCATTTATATTCTATGCCACCCAGGCCTCAGAGTTATTATTTGAAATTATGAATATAGGATCTACTGATCTAGATATTTTCGGACTGATGATTTTCCTGAATTCAATCTTCGTATTATTAGGCGCATTTGCAGGGGTACATTTCGCTAGATCGCTAATCTTGTAATTCGATTGCATATCTCTACCTTTGATGCCTAACATCCAGATGCAGAAGACGGGAGCAAATAATATTGGCTATGCCTAAACTTCTTCCCGCTTCTGATCTGGGGCGTTGGACCAAGCCGCTGCGCGGCAGATTCAACAGCCAGAGTCTATTATCAAGCATTCAATATCAGATCGTTAATTGTTGTTATAATTGGGCAACCGGCTTTACGCGTATGCCGGCTCATCATCTCTTGCACTCTTTGGGAGGTCATGAAAGGCATGGAGCAGGCGTTTTTACCTATCACCGAGGCCAATCGTAAAGGGAACCTGAAAAGCGGGCGGATTTATCTCCCGTATATTGAGAGCCCTTCACCCCCCAGGTTCCAAGTGGTGCGGGGCTTGTACAATACCGGATAGATCGTGGCTTCGCACGATCTATCCAAGCCGTTCAGCCGCGGAGGGCACTCGTTTTGGAACTTGCCCCGCCGGAAGACTACGCAACCGCGTATCGAGCTGTGATCCGAGTCGGTTTCAACTGGAACCGTTTTCACAAGGAGCGGTGGCCGATCGCAGCAGCGCGAGTGGTGGACCGGCAGATGCTGGGCAACAGCATCTTGCCGTGGTATCTGGGTAGGACGGGACAAGAAGTGGTCTATGATGCCGCCGATGCGACTCCGATCCGTCTGGCACAGATACCGGTAGTACTTGCATCACTCAACGAACAACGCCAAGCCGGCATCCAGGAGTATGTGTATCGATTCCGCTCGCAACCGTCGGTTAAGTTCTTGGTACCAAGTTACGATCTGGGCAACAGTCAACAGCTTGCCCTAGACGGCAATCATAGGCTATCGGCCCTCCTCCTGACCGACGTCCCGTTCACCGTCACGTTCTGGAGTGTGCGTGGTCCAATGGAGGCAGATTGTTTGCTCGACCTCATCCACTGGGTTAGCAGTGCCGAACCTGGCGCTGCAGCAGACGGCGGGGCATGATTCGTTTCTGGATCCCATAGCTCACCGGTGCCCCGACGCTGATGAGCTAGGTCGTTAGACGGGTCGAAAGCCAGAAGGCTATGATAAGATCAATCTTAGTTATTCTAGAGCAATGGGCTTTGAGAAGGGTATTCGGAGGGGCTCTGTCTGGGATGATGTCATTGCAATCGATGCAATTATCAAGAAAACCCGCTTCGCTCTTACAGGGAGGAGTGAACGCGAATTTGAATTTGCATTTACCCAAACGCTTGCTGCCCACGCCGACAGACTTAAAGGCAAGATCTTCTCGCAGACAGACCAATTGACTATCGTCAAAAGTGTCTATTGCTTCGGCAAGAGACACAGACCTGACCTGACCATTAATGAGGACGGGATTGCAATCGAAATCAAATATCTTAGTGATTCACTCGACGGCATCAAGCTCGCCCTCGGCCAGAGCATGCTCTATCGCTTGCGCTATAAGTTTGTTTTCAATATATTTATTCTTGCCGAAAGGCATAAGGAAACGTACTCCAAGGCTAGCAAAGGAGAGGAGCGAGACCTGGAAGATATATTCAAGGATCTCAGTGATGAGGCAAATGTCTTCTCCTATATCGTTCCAGCATTCTCGGCAACGCCAAACCTGAAGAGCTGTATTGAATGTAATAGACTTGGTTCCTAGCTACAAAAACCGTCTAACCTCAAGATGCAGAAGACGGGAGCATGGGCTGGCTTCTATGCTGATCTTCCTGCCCGCTTCTGATCTTGGCGTTGGCTTGCCCGAAAACAGCCCTTGAAAAGTCTTTAGCTTTCCTTCCTAGGAGTGAGGGCCAAACCCCAATGTATATTATTGAATTAAAGCTGTGCCTAGACGTCACCGAAAGAGAACATTGCCAATGACACCATCCTTGGCTTCCATCCGAAGAGATTTAATTGTAGCGTTTGGAGCTGCTTTCGGTCTCACTTTCACAGTAGGCTGGCAGATCATAGAAAAGGTTGAGTTTTTCAAAGTTGCAAAGATGAGCAATTATGGCTTAAGAGGGTTAGGGAAGCTCTGGATAACCGGGCGGATCCACGCGACAATTCCTCTGTGATCGCAGGAGGTGACTGGGTTCATGGGCGGCAAGCAGCTCGGCCACCGCTGCGCGGAAGGCTTCGCCTACGGTGATTACGAGCAGACCACCGCGAGGAAACGCACCAAAAGGGAGCGATTTCTGGCCCAGATGGAGGCTGTGGTGCCCTGGAAGGCCCTCATCGATCTGATCGAGCCCCACTATCCCAAGGCCGGCAGCAAGGGCGGCCGTCCTGCCTACCCGTTGGAGACCATGCTGCGAATACACCTGATGCAGCAGTGGTACGACCTCAGTGATCCAGCGATGGAGGATGCGCTGATCGAGGTGCCCACAATGCGTCGCTTTGCAGGCATCGACCTGATCAGCGACAGGATCCCGGATGAGACCACGATTCTCGCCTTCCGCCACCTGCTGGAGAAGCACAATCTCGGCAAGCAGATCTTTGAGACGGTGAAGGCTCACCTCAAGGATCAGGGGATGTCGATGAAGCAGGGGATGAAAGTCCACATCGGAGTGGACAAGGACAACGGCCTGATCCACTCGATCGAGACGACCTCTGCGAACGTGCATGACCTGACCCCAGCTGCAGAGCTCCTGCACGGAGAGGAAACAGTGGTCTACGCCGATTCCGGCTACCAGGGGATTGAGAAGCGAGAGGAGATGCAAGGCAAGGCGATCGGCTTCCGCGTGGCGATGCGACCAGGAAAGCGGCGCGCTCTACCCGATACCCCGGAGGGACGACTGGATGATCTGATCGAAACCGCCAAGGCTCACATCCGAGCGAAAGGTGAGCATCCATTCCGGGTGATAAAGCGGCAGTTCGGTTTTCAGAAGACCCGCCTGCGCGGCATGCTCAAGAATGGCTGCAAGGTCAATGTGCTGGCGGCCCTCGCGAACCTGTTCATGGCTCGCCATGAGTTGCTATGCAAGACGTGAACTGGGCAGACGTGTGCCCACATGGGGTAATCCCGCCCCGGGATGGAAGAATATTTACCGGGAATCAACCGAATCCGGGCCTAATGGCACTCGATCTACGCTGAAACTGCTCACTTCGAGCAAATCGAAGTCGACGCCGCTTCGTACGGGGTTGTTGCTCAGAGCTTCCTTAAGGCAACGAGGCAGCCTGGCGGGATAGGGCGGAAATGTGGGCATGAGCGTCAGCGAACCAGCTGGCGATAGAGATCCGCCGCCTTGCTTTGCAATCTGCCGGGGTGTCCCTGGCTCTGCTCATGAAGCCCAGCAATCTGCCCCTCGCTGAACTGCACGGCATGGCCGAGCAGGCGTGAGCGCAGAAAGGCCCCGCTGACGGCCTCCGAAAAGGGCCCCACCCTCAAGGGTGGCCCGCAAAACCCCGCCAAGGGGGAGGTTTCACGGGGATTGTCGGGGAACAAGTCGCTCAAGGGCGAACGGCTGGCGATCACCAGGCTGAGGGGGGCATCCTGCCCTTCCGCCAGGCCCCGCAACTCCGCTCGTTGCTCCCAGCTGAACGCTTGCGGATGGGTCATCTTTTCGATCTCATCCAGGCAAACCACCACCTGTTGGTGCTGGAGAGCGCGTTTGAGGCCTTGCCAGCGCAACGTCAGTCCCAGGCCTAATTCAGCGCAGAGAACCTCAAAGAACTCCGCCTCATCCCGAATCGATTGCATGTCGATCAGGATGAACGATTTGCCTGTGCCCGCCAGCGCCGTGGGGCCATGGTGCTTCACCATCGCCAACAAAGACGACTTGCCAATCTGCGACTCCCCCACCAGCGAGAGGCTGGAGCCCTTGCGCAACTCCACAAAGATGTCCCGCAGCAGCTCCTCGCGGTCAAAAAAGCGGCTGGGATCGCTGATGCGACCGCGATCGCCGAAGGGGTTGTCGCGGCAGGGCTCCCTCATGGCCAGGCTGGAGCCGCCAGCGGCTGGGGGCTTATCGGCTGGAGCGAGGGGTTGGCTTGGGGATGGCGCGGGAGCGGGTGAAACAGCACGGGGCGCTCGGGCTGGAGATGGGGGGGGTGGCCACGCTTGGCTTGGCGCCTGGCCGTCGGGGCCTGGGCGCGCCACGCCGCTGGCGCAACAAACACCGCCACTGTTGGCCCCATGCCAGCAGCCATCTCCCGAGCCGTTGAAGCAGAGATTTCAGCGCACGCCAGACCACTTCCAGGTTTTGCGCTTGGTTGATCACCCACAAGAGCAGAATAAAGATGATGCCCCCAAAACCCAGTTGCACGCCCTGCAAATCAGGGCCGCCGAAGGCCTTCAGCCCCGCCAACACCTGGTTCTGGAAATCGCTGCCGGCCGAAGCGACCTTGTTCGGCCGCGATCGGGGAGGTGCCACTTTTGGCGCAGCTGAAGACGCGGCGGGCCGGGCCGCAGGCGCCTGGCTGAATCCGGGTGCGGGCCTCTGCGCGGGTTCCGGATGTTGTGGCGGCCGTTCAGTGAGCCGTTGACCAGCCGCCGGCGCCAGGCCAGGAGCGGGCGGAGCGACAGACCAAGGTGATCCCGCTGGCCCAGGGCTTGCGGGCGGGGCAACAGAGGATTGGGCAAGCAGCGCATCCCTTGGTGCCCATGCGTGGGCCGTCCTCGTCGCAGCTTCGCCAGCAACCAATCCCACCATGGCCGCGGCGTCCCCTGCACCCCTGCTCTCGGCCCCGCCAGAGCCTGCGGCCACCGTCCAATCAGCCGCGAACACCAAGGCGGCGCACCAGGCCCTACGTATCCAGTGGCGGCGCGAAGGGGGGCGCAACTGTCGTTTCAACATCCCTGGCCCCCATTGTGGAGAACCGATCCCTCAGTTGATCGCAATCCGCCGCGCAAAATCCACCAGCACCTGGGTCGCTACAGCTGGGGAGCCCAAGCTGTGGCCCAAGTGCTTCAGCACGGCTCATCCCGGAGCCCGGCCCGGCGCGCATCGCTCCAGACCGAAGCGCAACAGCCAGAAACCCTTGCCCGAACACCTGTACTATACTGATGGATTGCGCCGCTGCCAGCCATGCCCGGCGAGCCCCCTGCTGCCGATCCCGATCCAACCGATCCCGATTCAACCGAGCCCGATTCAACCGAGCCAGAATCCAAGCCAGAAACATCTCCATCGCCTGCCAAGCAACCGCCACAGCCGCGACTCCCGCCTCCTGTCCTGCCGCCGCCAGCCCCCGCCACGCGCCGCCCGTGGTTGGGCCTGGATGGCGAAGGCCTGCTAGAGGCCCTCGCCGGCACCGTGATCGCCCTGATCGCCCTCTTTTCCTCCTATGACCACATCACCCTCGCCGATCGCTCCATCCCCCTGCAGCAGCAATGGGGCGTCTGGCTCATCGTTGCCTCGCTGGCGCTTGTGGTTGTCGATGCTGAATTGGCGACGCGATCCCGATTACGAGAGCAAACTCGCCGATATCGAGATGAAGATTATCGACGAAGATCTGAGAATCGCCGCGAGCGAGAGGCGCACGAGGCAAATCGAGAGCGACATCGTGCGGCTGAGGAGAGAATCCGAGCAGATCAAGAAAGAGACAGAGCAGATCAGGCAAGAAACGGAGCTGCTGAGGCAGCAGAACGCCAAAGGCAGGGAATTGCTCGCCTCCATGCATGCGCTCTGCTATCCGGACGCGTCCAGCTCGACCCCAGCCCCGCCAATCGCGACCGGTTCCGAGCCTGCCTCTCCGTGATGGCCGGCAGCGAGGAGTTGTAGAAGCAGCTGTTGGGGTCACCATGCAGGGGTCGGGACGCTCCGAGCCGTCACGACCCCTTAACGGGTACGGCTGCAGACCGTCGCGGTGCACCAGGGTGGCGGACAGCCCCATCACGTAGCAGGCCTTCACCTGGCGCAGGATGGCCTCAAAGGCCGCCGCCGCGATGTGGTGGCATTCGTCGACAATCACCTGCCCTTAGGTATGCACCAAGGGATTCACCTCGCCCTTGCGCACCAGCGACGGCATCACGGCGATGTCGAGTTTGCCCGTGAACACCAGCTCCCAGTTGATCCCAGCTCCTGCAGCAGGGTCTGCACGGGTTCCAGGCAGCCCCGCCACCGACAGCCGCTTCAGGGCGATCAGATTGCCGAACCAGCCTTTTGGCCGGGTGTCCTGGTTGGGAAAACAGCCGGTCGTAGGAGCTCAACTGCAGCTGACGCGTGGCGTTGAAGGTGTGGCTCATCAGGGCCGCCCCCAGCTGGCGAGCCTCCCGCGCCGGCACCGCCAGCTCCCGGCACGAGCGCAGAAAGGCCCGGGCATCGTCACGCCAGTCCTGCTCGTCAAAGTCGGCGGCAAGCAGGTGGCAATGGTCGTTCTCCAGCAGGGGGTAGAGGCCGATGGTGTGGTCTCCGGCCAGATGGCCGTAGATCGCTGCATCGCTGAGGGGCAGCAGCTCGCGGTGGTTGCAGTCGCGGCAGGAGATCCGTGGCTTCTCGCAGATGCCTGGGCGCCACTCATTGGCGCAGGCCGGTGCATGGCCCGAGCGCCCGCTGTTGTTGCTCCGCCAGCGCAGGGCATGCACGTCGTCGCGACCGCGGAACAAACGACGGAACAGGGCCACCTTCTCCTGCGTGGAACTGGGGCCGTTGGCAGGTTCTGCCTTCGAAATCGGCGCGGGTTCCGTTGGGGCAGGTTCGCCGGATCTCCAGGCGATGCCGTGGGCCTCCAGAAGCCCAATCAAGCGGGCGTTCTCCCGACGCAGCCGATCTAGATCAGGGGGCTTGGAGTCGGCCATGGGGCATGCGCTTCAGCGCTGATCGGCATGCTGGTAGACAACATTGCGCTCCCGCTTGCCCACCGCCACGACAAGGACGAGGAGCTCATGGTCACGAACCTCGTAGACCAGACGGTACCCGGCGGCCCGCAACTTGATCTTGTAGCGGTTGGAGGATGCACGCAATTTGCTCGCGGGGATCCTGGGCTCAGTCAGCCGCTCGGCCAACTTGTTCTTGAACTGCTCCCGGATTCCTGGCGTCAGCTTCCGCCACTCCCGCAGGGCTTCCGGGTGAAATGCCAGCTCAAAGGGCATCGAGGCTGACCCGCACCGGCTCCTGGCCGTCCGTCAGCCGGGCATCGGCGATGCGGCCCAGCTCCAGGTCGTCCACCAGATCCATCAGCTCTTCGTAGGCCCTGGCCGGCACGCAGTAAAACGCCGGCTCGTTGCGGTTCAGCACGGCGACGGCCATCCCCTCTCCTGCCGCCACGGTGGCCATGGGGTTTTTCTTGTGTTCCGAGATGCTCACGGCTGTCTCGGCGAGTACGCGGTGGACCATCGGCGGGACAGGACGGCAATTCACCCCATTCTAGATCTCCAGCCAGGTCTCTGGAAAGGTCGCTGGGCAGGTCTGGATCGAGTGGGTGGCGCCCGGCTGGTGTTCAGCAATTTTGCAGACCTTCCTGGGGAATTTTGTTTCCCTGTACTTGCAGTGTCAGACGATCGGTCGTTGATGCTTAAGCGGCTTGTCTTGACTTACCTCGGCCATGATGTTGGGCCGAACTCAGTTCGCATCCTCCGCCAAGCCGTGATCCCGGACGAACCACTGCTGGACGGACCATGAGTTCACCCTGCGCGGCTGAATGCCTGACTCATCAATGGCGCCGTAGCGAGAGAAGCTCTGGGAGAAGTTCGATGTCACTCCCTGGCATTGCCGATCATCGACAGGCTTCGCCATGAGCCCTGCCTGCCGATGGCAGAGAGGCGGTAGGCTTGATAATCGGCGTTTTTTAGTCTTGAACTGATAAGCGGGTGACCGGATTCGAACCGGCGACGTTCAGCTTGGGAAGCTGACATTCTACCACTGAATTACACCCGCGTTGATTGAACGTACCACGGGCCGCCCCGTTGCCAGGCCGGCCCGTGGCGAGCCACTGCTCAGGGCTTGGCAGCAGCCGGCGCTGCTGCCGGCTCCTCGCACTTCACCGCGGCCGAAAGCTGGCGGCGAGCGGCGATCACCGGCTCCGACTTGACCTTGAGTTGCAGGGCGGCGGCCTGGAGGGTCTGGTTCTTGTTGCTGGACACCCGGTTCACCTCGGCTTTGAAGGTCTTCAGCTGGGTCTGGAAATTCTGCAGACGCAGCTGCTCCAGGGTCTGCTCCGCCTTCTCCAGGCCGGCCAGGGCGGAAGCCAGGGCCTGATCCGCCGCCTTGGCCTCGCCCACCGTGGAGGTGGGTTTCAGGGCCGCCACCTGTTCGAGGGCCTGGCCCACGGCGGCCAGCTGGGCGCAGATCTTGGCCTCGGTTTTCTGCTCTTTCTTTGCCAGGTCCTTCGGCTGGCAGCCGGCGGTGCTCAGGGCCAGCAGGCAGGTGAGGGCAAGCAGGGGGCGGCGCATGGCTCGATTCTGTTCCTGGTGAACTTTACGCAGCCTGCGCCGTTTCGCCATCCCCCTCTAGCGGTTCAGTTCCGCCGCCGCGGCCGCCACGCCGGCGCCGGTGGGGGCCGCGGCCAGGCCGAGCGCCTGGAGGGTGGCCTCGATCGCCGCCACCGCCGTCAGGATGTCGCGGTCGCAGACGAAGCCGAGGTGGCCGATGCGGAACACCTTGCCTTTGAGGTGGTCCTGACCCCCCGCCAGCAGGATGTCGAAGCGCTGACGCACTTCCTTGCGCAGGGCTTCGGCGTCGATGCCCTCCGGGGCGACGGCGGTGATCGCCGGACTGCCGTGGCCTTCGGCGGCGTACAGCGGCAGGCCGATGGCCTTCATCGCGGCCTGGGTGGCGCGGCGGTGGCGGTCATGGCGGGCCACGATCGCCTCCAGACCCTCGGCCTGCATCATTGTGAGCGCGGCCTCCAGGGCGAAGTAGAGGTTGATCGCCGGCGTGAAGGGATTGCTGTCGGCCTTCGCCGCCTTCCGGTACTTGCCCAGGTCGAGGTAGAACTTCGGCAGGTCGGAGCGTTCGTACGCTGCCCAGGCCCGCTCGCCCATGGCCACGAAGCTCAGGCCCGGCGGCATCATGTAGCCCTTTTGGGAGCCCGAGCCGATCACGTCGATGCCCCAGGCGTCCATCGGTACATCGGCGGCGCCCAGGCTGGTGACGCAATCGGCGATCGTCAGGGCTGTGCCGTGGGCGCGCACGTGGGCGGCGATCGTCTGCAGGTCGTTGATCACCCCGGTGGAGGTTTCCGAATGGGTGAGGATCACCGCCCGGATGGTTTTTTCGGTATCGGCCTCCAGCGCCGTCCGGAAGGCCTCAGGATCGAGGGGCTGGCCCCACTCGGCCTTGATCACCTGCACGTCGAGCCCGTAGGCCTGCGCCACCTTCACCCAGCGCTCGCCGAACTTGCCGTTGTCGCCGCACAGCACCCGGTCGCCACGGCTCAGCACGTTGACAATGCCCGCCTCCATCGCGGCGGTGCCGCTGCCGGTGAGCACCAGCACGTCGTGGCTGGTTTGGTGCAGCCACTGCAACTGTTCTGTTGTGCGGTGCACGATCTTCTGAAAATCGCCGCTGCGGTGGCCGATGGGATGGCGCGCCATCGCCTGCAGAACCGTTTCCGGCACCGGCGTCGGACCGGGGATCATCAGGGTGAGTTTGTCCTGCATGGGGGCGGCGGAGGGGGCTGGGTGCGACGGCGCGGGCCGATCAATCGACCACCATAAAAAACGATCTTCCTGCCACCACCCGCCATGCGCGGCTACACCCTGCCGGTCTGGCTGGCCGCCGCCGCCCGCGCGGCACTGAGGTGCCTGAGGGAGGAGCCCTTTCAGCCCGCCGCGGATCTTGAGCTGTTGGAGCCCCCGGGGCGGCGGGCGGTGCCCGTGCGCGCGGCCGCCCGGTTGGGGGAGGGCTGGGTCCTCGGCATCAGCATCTGCGATCCGGGGGAGGGTCTGGATCTCACCCGCGGCCTGGAGGTCTGGGCGTTGCTGCGCTGGCAGGAGGATTCCCCCGACCTCCACGCACCCGAGGACTGGCTGACGATCGAGGCGGGGGAGGGGGTCGGCGTCCACGCCGCCAGCGGCGAAGCCTGTTTCTCCGCTTATGCCAGGCGACTGCTGGAGGCCAATCTGCGCCCCCTCACCCCACCCGGCCGGAGGTTGCAGCTGCGGGTTGTGCTGCCCGAAGGACGGCGGCTGGCGGAGCGCACCAGCAATGCGGCCTTCGGGGTGGTGGAGGGGTTGGCCATGATCGGCACCCGCGCCGAGACCCAGGCCGGCGCTGACCCGGATCCGCTGGGCCGCTGCCTCGACGAGCTGGCGGCGCGCACGGCGGCGCCAGCGTTTGGGGGGGATCTGGTGCTGGTCATTGGCGAAAACGGGCTCGACCTGGCCCCCAGACTCGGATTGCCGCCGGAGCTGCTGCTCAAGGCCGGCAACTGGCTGGGACCGCTGCTGGTCGCTGCTGCCGAGCGGGGTGTGCGGCGCCTGCTGCTGTTTGGTTACCAGGGCAAGCTGCTCAAGCTCGCGGGCGGCATCTTTCACACCCACCATCACCTGGCCGACGGCCGCGCCGAGGTGCTCACCACCCTGGCGGCTCTGGAGGGTCTCCCCGCCGACGCGCTTCACGATCTCTACGACGCGCCCACGGTGGAGGCTGCGTTGGCGGGGCTCGAGCTGCGCGATCCCGCTGCGGCAGAACGGCTGCGCGCGCGGGTGGCGGCTGCGGTGGAGACGCGCAGCGCCGCGTACCTGGCGCGCCATGGAGTGTCCGGGATGCGGGTGGGGGCGGCCCTGTTCGACCGGGCCCGCCGGCTGAGGGTCTGCGGCCCCCGGGGGGCGGAACTGCTCGGGGCGTTCCGGCAGGCGCCCTAGGCTGCACCCAACAACCCGGTGGCTCCCTGTCACCGGCTGCTTGCCGCTCCGATGACCCAGCAGCTGACCCGGCCGCCTGTCCGCGATGCGGCCAGCGGCTCCAGCCGCCCCCCGGCGATCGTGATTCTCGACTTCGGTTCCCAGTACTCGGAGTTGATCGCCCGTCGTGTTCGGGAGACGGAGGTGTTCTCGCTGGTGATGAGCCACACCACCACGGCAGCCGAGCTGAGCCTGTTGGCCCCCCGCGGCATCATCCTCAGCGGCGGCCCCGGCTCGGTTTACGAGGAGGGAGCGCCCCTCTGCGACCCGGGGATCTGGGAGCTGGGCGTCCCGGTTCTGGGCGTCTGCTACGGGATGCAGTTGATGGTGCAGCAGCTGGGTGGGGCGGTGGTGGCGGCCGGCCGCGCCGAGTACGGCAAGGCGCCGCTGTTCGTCGACGACCCCACGGATCTGCTCACCAACGTGGAGGAGGGCTCCACGATGTGGATGAGCCATGGGGATTCGGTGGAGCGGCTGCCGGAGGGATTCGTGCGCCTGGCTCACACCCACAACACGCCCGAGGCGGCTGTGGCCCACCATGGTCGCCACCTCTATGGCGTTCAGTTTCACCCCGAGGTGGTGCATTCCACCTGCGGCATGGTGCTGCTGCGCAATTTCATCTACCACGTATGCGCTTGCCAGCCCGACTGGACCACCACGGCATTCATCGACGAGGCGATTGCCGAAGTGCGCGAACAGGTGGGGGACAAGCGCGTGTTGCTCGCCCTCTCCGGCGGAGTGGATTCCTCGACCCTCGCCTTCCTTCTGCACCAGGCGATCGGCGATCGTCTCACCTGCATGTTCATCGACCAAGGCTTCATGCGCAAAGGCGAGCCAGAATTTTTGATGGAATTCTTTGATCGCCAGTTCCATATCCGTGTTGAGTACATCAATGCGCGCGAACGCTTTCTGGCCCGTCTCGGCGGCGTGACGGATCCGGAGGAGAAGCGCAAGATCATCGGCGCAGAATTCATTCGCGTCTTCGAGGAGGAGAGCAAGCGACTCGGCCCCTTCCACTACCTCGCCCAGGGCACCCTCTATCCCGACGTGATCGAATCGGCAGGCACCAATGTCGACCCCGCCACGGGTGAGCGCGTCGCGGTGAAGATCAAGAGCCACCATAACGTCGGCGGCCTGCCCAAAGACCTGCGATTCAAGCTGGTGGAGCCCCTGCGCCGCCTCTTCAAGGACGAAGTGCGCAAGGTGGGCCAGGCGCTCGGCCTCCCCCAGGAGATCGTGGGCCGCCATCCCTTCCCGGGACCGGGTCTGGCGATCCGCATCCTGGGCGAGGTGAGCGCCGGGAAGCTCGACATCCTGCGGGATGCCGACTGGATCGTGCGCGAGGAGGTGCGCGACGCTGGCCTCTACGATGAGATCTGGCAGGCCTTCGCCGTGCTCCTGCCCGTGCGCAGCGTCGGCGTGATGGGGGACAAGCGCACCTACGCCTATCCGGTGGTGTTGCGCTGCGTCTCGTCCGAGGACGGCATGACCGCCGATTGGTCGCGTCTGCCCTACGACCTGCTGGAAAAGATCTCCAATCGCATCGTCAACGAGGTGAAAGGCGTCAACCGGGTCGTTCTCGACATCACCAGCAAGCCCCCCGGCACGATCGAGTGGGAGTGAGGGGGGCGGACGGTCGGCCCATTGCCACTCCCTGGCAGGCACCGGAGGGCGCCGATACCATCGGGGCTCGCCGGATGCCCTTTCCGCCGTGACCCCCGCCACCAGCGCCGCCGCCCCCGACCAGGATCGTGTCCTGCTGCAGCGACGTCTGCAGCAGGACACGATCCTGCTGGGTGGGAAAACCATCTACCTCAACCCCTTCCTCTACTGGCGCCGCTTCGACGCCAACACCGATCGCTGGCTGAGGGAGCCCGGGCAGTTGAACGAGGACCAGATCCTGGCCAACCGCCAGCGCTTCTACCCGGAAATCGCCTGGGACCAGCTCGAGCCTGACGAACTGGCGATCAAGGACGGCGCCATTGAGATGTTCCTCAAGAGTCTGGAGCTCATCAGCACGTTCCACCCCGACTTGGGCGCCGGCCATCTGCTGGAGGTGGAGCGCAAAATGGCGGTCACCAAAAAGAAAGCCTTCGAGCGCTGGGTGACTCGTGCCCTGCGTCGGCGTGAGTTGGAGGATCTGCGGCAGCGCCGCCGCTTTGATCGCGAGCGCTTCCTGCGCGGATGGATGGAGTGGTTCGCCCATGAGGGCACGCGCCGTGCGGCCCTTCCCTTCGCGGCTCTGCTGGTGATCGCGGCCAGCGCCGGCTGGTGGATGGGTGCCCAGCGTCCTTGTTCCCCCGTTGTGGTCGATCCAGGCGCTACCCGCCTCAGCCCCTGAGATCCCCCAGGCAGCGCGTCAGACTGGATCTGTTCCTTCCCGGTCCGCGATGGCTGCCGATCCCCTCGATGCCCTGCGTCTGACCCTGATGCAGGACGTGCTGCCGGTGGGTTTGGCGGTGGCGGAGCGGGCCCGCCGGGGTGGTCCCCGCGAGGTTCTCGCCGCTTTCGATGGCAGCAGCGCCGATCCCCTGGGCCGCCTGCGGGAGGAAGGTGAGCCCTCGGCCAGCCAGCTGCGCGAGGGTCTCGACCGGCTGCAGCCCGGTTTGGGCAATCCGGTGGTGAAGGTGGAGGTGCAGGACGAGGGCACCGTTGCCGCCGCGGAGAGGCTGGAGCCCGATGCCGCAGACCCCGCCGAATTGCAGGCCACCCTCTCCCGCATTGCGGCCCGCCTGGATCTGCTCGAGCGACGGCTTTCCGGCAAGGGCGGTTCCGGGGGCGCCTGATGGCCAGCGCACCGGGAAGGACCCGACATACGGGCGTCGGCCCCCAGCCGGCCCTGTTGCTGTTGCTGGTCCTCCTGCTCAGCGGGGCGATCGCGGCGCGGTTGGCCTGGCTGCAGCTGCTGTACGGCGCGGAAAACCGGGCCATGGCCGACGAGAACCGCATCCGCTTGATCCCCCGGGATCCCGTGCGGGGCCGCATGCTCGATCGCCAGGGTCAGCTGCTGGCCTCCAACCGGCTGGTGTACCGCCTCACCCTGGAGCCGCGACTGGTGGAGGAGAGCCGCTGGCCTGGTTTGCGCGACCGCCTGGCACGCCTGCTGGCAATCCCGGCGGATCAGCTGGAGCGTCAGCGCCGCAGCGGTGGCGAAGCCGACGGATTCCGCATCCCCCTTTTCGGTCCTCTGACCCCCGTTCAAGTGCTGCGCTTGCGCGAGCAGGCCGGGACCCTGCGGGGCATCGACGTGGGCATCGAGGTGTTGCGCGCCTATCCCCACGGCAGCCTTGCCGCCCATGTGATCGGTTACACCAGCAGCATCGGTGACGAGGAGTATCGGCGCCTGCGGCAGCAGGGATATCGCCTCAGCGACCGCATTGGTCGCACGGGGTTGGAGAAGGCATTCGAGCGCCACCTGCGCGGAGAGTGGGGCGGGCAGCAGCTGGAGGTTGACGCCGCCGGTCAGGTGCAGCGGGTGCTCGGCGATCGGCCGGCCCGCGCTGGCCGCGATCTGCGCCTCACCCTCGATCTCCCCTTGCAGCAGGCCGCTGAGCGGGCCCTCGACGGAGTGCGCAAGGGGGCGATCGTTGCCCTCGACCCCCGCAGCGGTGCGATTCGAGCGATCGCCAGCCGGCCCACCTTCGACCCCAACGTCTTCGCCGAGGGGCCGACCCTGGCCCAGTGGAACGAACTGAACCGCCCCGAGGCGCCCATGCTCAACCGCGCCCTGCGGGCTTTCCCGCCGGCCAGCACCTTCAAGATCGTCAGCACCATTGCCGGCCTCGAGTCCGGGCGCTACGCGCCCGACTCCACAATCCCGACGGCGGGGCAGTTCTGCTACGACGGCCAGTGCTACGGCGACCATGGAGCCTTTGGCGCCATCGGTTTTCAGAAGGCCCTGGCGGTGAGCAGCAACAGCTTTTATTACCAGCTGGGTCTGCGGGTCGGGCCCGAGGAGCTCTTCCGGGCCGCCCGTCGCATGGGCTATGGCACCCTCACAGGGGTGGAGCTGGCGGAGGAGGAGAGCCCCGGCCTGCTGGGGGATCCCGCCTGGAAGCGGAAGGAGCTGGGCGAACCCTGGACCTCCGTCGACACGATCACTTCCGCCATCGGCCAGGGGGCGGTGACCGTCACGCCCCTTCAGATGGCGCGTCTCTATGCGGCCGTCGCCAATGGCGGCACCCTCGTCACCCCCCACCTGGTGGAGGGTTCAAGGCCCCGGCGCACGATCGGCCTCAAGCCCCAGACGCTGCGGGTGCTGCGGGAGGGGCTGAGAAAGGTGGTGACGGAGGGCACCGCCACGCTCCTCAATGACAGCTCCCTCCCGCCGGTGGCCGGCAAGACAGGCACCGCCGAGGATCCGCCTCGCCCTGACCATGCCTGGTTCGGCGGTTACGCTCCCGCCGGTCATCCCGATCTTGTGATCGTTGCCTTCGGGGAGAACAGCGGCGGCTACGGAGGCACCGTGGCCGCGCCCATGGTCAAAGCGTTGATGACCACATGGTTTCGCGGCGTGTCCAGGGCCAATGGCCCCGCGGCTCAGGCCGCCACCTCCAGGGCCCGCTGACCCAGCACACGGCGGTAGTAACCGCGCAATTGCTCGGTTGCGCCAGCCCACCCCCAGCGCTCGGCTTCCTGACGGGCCGCCAGCCGCAGGGTTCGCCGCTGCGCCGGATCCCCCAGCAGTCGACGCACTGCCGCGGTGAGGCTGCCCCGGTCGTCGGGGTCGTACAGGCAGCCGTTGATCCCGTCGGTGACGATGTCGGGAATGCCGCCGCGCTCGGCTCCCACCACCGGGCAGCCGGCGGCCATCGACTCCAGCAACACCAGGCCGAGGGTCTCGGTGCTGGAAGGGAAGAGGAAGGCATCGCCGCTGGCGTAGGCGGAAGCCAGCTCCTCCCCGGCCAGGTAGCCCACGAAGGTGGTGGGTGTGCCCTCGAACACCCTCTCCAGCTGCTGGCGGTGGGGCCCATCGCCCACCAGGGCCAGGCGCGCCTCGGGCATCGCCTCAAGCACCGGGCGGATCCGCTCGATCTGTTTCTCGGCGGAAAGCCGGCCGATGTAGAGCAGCAGATGGCCGGTGTCGTCGTGGCCGCCGTGCAGATGCCGCCGCATCGCCTGGCTGGCCAGGTCTGGCCGGAAGAGCTCGGTGTCTACGCCGCGCTGCCAGAGGGCCGTGTGCTGAATTCCCTTCTCGCTGAGTTCGTCCACCATCGCGGTGGAGGTGCAGAGGTTCAGGAGGGCCTGATTGTGGGCGGCCTTGAGCAGCTCCCAAAGCAGGGGTTCCAGCATGCCCATGCCGTAGTGCTCCAGATACTTCGGCAGATGGGTGTGGTAACTCGCCACCAGGGGCAGGTTGCGCGTCTTCGCCAGCCAGATGCCCCCCAGCCCCAGCACCGCCGGGTTCACCACGTGCACCAGATCGGGGCTGAACCGCTCGAGCGCATCGGAAACGGCGGGCCGCGGCAGCGCCAGCTTGAGTTCTGGATACAGGGGAAGGGGCATCGCCGGGACCCCGATCACCCGGGCCCCCATCCAGCTGTCCGGTGCCCCCTCCGGACAGAACACCAGCACCTCATCGCCGAGGGCGACCAGGTGCTGAATCGTCTTCGTCAGCCGCGTGACGATGCCATCCACCTTGGGCAGGAAGGTTTCAGTGAAAAAAGCGATCTTCACGGTCGCGAGTGCGCCCCTCAGCCGCCGGAGCGGATCGCTTCCGCCTGGCGGCTGGTCCAGGCGGAGCGGCAGGGAATCTTGGAGCGGTCACAGCGATCGGCCCAGCGACGCGCCACGTCGACCACCTCGGTGAGCAGGCCGTCATCGAGGGTGGTGGGCTTCAGGCCCAGCTCCAGAAAACAGCGATTGTCAACGATCAGGTCGTTCTCGAGCGCTTCATTGCGGGGATTGGGCAAGTGGTCGACCCGGGCGCCTGTGAGGGCCGCCACCTTCTCGGCCAGGTCGGCGACCCGGTGGCTTTCCGTCATCTGATTGAAGATCTTCACCTTCTCCCCGGCGGCGGGAGGGTGCTCCAGGGCGAGCTGCACGCAACGCACCGAATCGCGGATGTGAATGAAGGCGCGGGTCTGGCCGCCTGTGCCATGCACGGTGAGCGGATAACCGATCGCAGCCTGCATCAAGAAGCGGTTGAGCACCGTGCCGTAGTCGCCGTCGTAGTCGAAGCGGTTGGTGAGGCGGGGATCCTTCTCGGTCAGGGCGGTGTTGGTGCCCCAGACGATGCCTTGGTGCAGATCGGTGATGCGGATGCCGTCGTTCTTGTTGTAATAGAAAAACAGCAACTGATCCAGCGTCTTGGTCATGTGGTAGACACTGCCCGGGTTGGTGGGATGCAGAATCTTCTCGGTGAAGCGGCTGCCATCCGGCTGGGGAACCTCGACCGTGAGATACCCCTCGGGAATGGTTGCGCCGCGGTGGGAGCCATAGCCATAGACCCCCATCGTTCCCAGGTGGACGATGTGAATATTGAGACCGCTTTCGACGATCGCGGCCAGCAGGTTGTGGGTGCCGTTGACATTGTTGTCGACGGTGTAGCGCTTGCTGGCGCTTGTCTTCATCGAATAGGGGGCGGCCCTCTGCTCGGCAAAATGGACCACCGCGTCTGGACGTTCGTCGCGCAGCAGTTCGAGCAGTCGTTCGTACTCGTGGGCGATGTCGAGAGGAACGAAGCGCATCGGGCGACCGCCCACCTGCTCCCAGGCGCGCAGCCGCTCGAAGATCGTGGCGATCGGTGTCAGCGACTCGACGCCGAGATCGATGTCGATCTTGCGCCGGCTGAGATTGTCGACGATCACCACATCGTGGCCGGCCTCCGCCAGGTTCACCGCGCAGGGCCACCCGCAGAAGCCGTCGCCGCCGAGAACGAAAACCTTCACCCGCGTCTCCTGAACGAGCCGATGCTCAGCCGGGTCAAGCTACTACAGGCCTCCGGCCCCACCGGAGCGGCGAAGCTCAGCGGATCCCTGCGGCGATCCCCACGAGCAGCAGCAGCAGCAGGAGGGCACCGATCAGCACCAGGCGCGTGTTGCGGGCGCCGCCCTCCCCCTTCTCCATCACCACCATGCGTGGCTCCTTGGCGAAGGCGTTGAGTCGGCCGCCGTCCTCTTCCGTGACTTGCATGGCTGGGCATGTGACTGTTCGAACGCTATGGACCCTTTCCCGATCCATCCCCGATCCGGAATCGTTCGTCACAGAGCCGCAGCCCCCCTCAGGTGCCCACCCGCCCTTGCTGCGGCGAGCTGGGGTGGGCCTCCGGCCGCAGGGGCAGCCGTCCTGCCTGAAAGGCCATCCGGCCGGCCTCGGTGGCCAGGGCCATCGCCCGGGCCATGGCCACCGGATCGCCGGCCAGGGCGATGGCGCTGTTGATCAGCAGGGCATCGGCCCCCATCTCCATCGCTTGGGCCGCTTCGCTGGGGACGCCGATGCCGGCATCCACCACCACCGGCACCCGGGCGCTCTCGATGATCAGCCCGATGTTGGCGGCGTTGCGGATGCCCTGGCCTGAGCCGATCGGGGAGCCCAGCGGCATCACCGTGGCACAGCCCACCTCCTCCAGCCGTTTCGCCAGCAGCGGGTCAGCGTTGATGTAGGGCAGCACGGTGAAGCCCTCCTTCACCAGTTGAGCGGCGGCCGCCAGGGTGTCGATCGGGTCGGGCAGCAGGTGGCGGCCGTCGGGGATGACCTCCAGCTTCACGAAGTTGTTGTCCTCCTGTCCCGCCAGGCGGGCCAGCTCCCGGCCCAGGCGGGCCACCCGCACCGCCTCCTCTGCCGTGGCGCAGCCCGCTGTATTGGGCAGCATCCAGTGGCGTCGCCAGTCGATCGCCTCCATCAGCCCCACATGCCCCGAGGCCTGGCTCTGCACCCGCCGCACGGCCACGGTCACAATCTCGCAGCCGCTGGCCGCCAGGCTGGCCTGCATCGCCGCCTGGCTGGGGTATTTGCCGGTACCCGTCATCAATCGGCTCGAAAAGGAGCGGCCGCCGATCAGCAACCCCGCTTCGCCCGCAGTGTCGGGTCCGCTGCCGGCATCACCGGGGTTCGCCGTGAGGGAAGGAGGTGCGCTCTGGGTCACGGTTTGATGTGCGGAGCAGCCGGTTCCCCCTAGTCTCGCTGCGCACCCGCGCTTTCCGCGATGCCGCTGCCGGCCTTTCTCCCCTCCCCCCCATCGCCGCCGGCCCTGATCGCCGCCGCGCCGGCCGCGGAGAACAGGCTCGCCGCCCCGGGGCTGCCCGCGGATGCCTTCCCTGCCTACACACCTCCCAAAGGGTCCCTCTCCGAAGACGGTGGGATCGGCGGCAGCGTTGAGACCTTCGATCCGGTGGCCCGGGCCGTGCTGATCACCAACCGCATCCCTCGCTACTGGCGAGGCACCTACCGGGCCTTTGAGCGGGGAGCGGCCCTCCAGCCGGTGCAAGTTCTGCTCGATTCGGTGGTGGCCAACGGCCAGATGGTGGTCTTGCGAGGCCGCATGCTGATCGCGGAGGTCGAGACCCCCTTCCAGGGCAACCTCAACGCCAAGTCGGATCAGCTCGACCTGCTGCCGCTTGCCGGGGTGCTGGGGGCGGGCCTGGAGCCCGGAGGTGAATTCCAGGGGCTGCAGGGCCTCTCCCTCAGCGGCTGGCACTCCCCCCGGCTGACCTCCCCCGGCGGACGACTGCAGATGGTTCCCGCGCCGGTTCCGGCTCCGGTTCCCACAGCGGAGAAAAAGCCGACGGAAGTGATCCGCGGGCTTTGGTGAGCCCCCCGGGCCCCAGCCTTGCGGCGGGGGCGTTACGCGGCTTTGTCGCCGTCGGAGCCGGTGCCCTCATTCAGGGAGCGCCTCTCCAGAAGTCGCAGGCGCCGACGGGCCGTGGCGTTGCCCGCCTCCAGCTCGAGCACTTGCCTGTAGAGCGCACTGGCCTCCTGGCCCTTTTGCTGCTTCTCCAGGGCGAAGGCCAGATTGTTGAGGGCAACGGGATAGTCGGCGCGGGCCTTGAGGGCAGCTCGGTAGTGGCGGATGGCCGCGGGGTAGCGCCCCTGGGCCGCGAGGGCGAATCCAAGGGCGTTCTGGATCAGGGCCAGGGCTTCAGACGGTGCCTGCTCCTCCTCCGCCTTGCGGAGAGCCTGGCGCAAGCTGTCGCCCGCCTGGTCGTACAGGCGTTTGCGCAGCTGCACGGAGCCGAGTTCGTAGAGCCCCGCGGAATCCCGTGGGGAGCCACTGGCGGCTCCGCTGCCTCCAAGACGGGCCAGGGAAGCTTCGTCGCGCCGAACCCGCAGCACCTGGCGGCCGACGGCAAAAGCGGCGATCGCCAAAAGCCCGATCAGGCCGATCAAATAGGCCTGGGGGAGAATCTCTCGCATCGGGCTGTGCGGGATCTTCAGAGGGCAGCGGTCGAAACCACGGTGCGGAAGCTGCCGGGGTCGACCACCGCGAGCTGGGCGAGCATCTTGCGGTTGAGGCGCACATCGGCCTTTTTGAGCCCCCCGATCAGACGGCTGTAGCTGGTGCCGTTGAGGCGGGCAGCGGCGTTGATGCGAGCGATCCAGAGACGGCGGAAGTCACGCTTGCGGCGGCGACGATCGCGGTAGGCGTTGCACAGGGCCTTCATCACCCGCTGGTTGGCGGTGCGGAAGAGGCTGCCGTTGCTGCCGCGAAAGCCTCGGGCGATGCGCAGGATCTTGTTGCGGCGTTTGCGGGCTACGTTGCCCCTCTTGACGCGGGCCATGGAACGAACTCAGGGCGTGGGGATGGTGGACAGGGACGAAGTCGTGGCTCAGGCGTAGGGCAGCATCAACGCGACGTTGGCGTGGTCGCGCTCGTCGACGACGGCCATTGTGGCCAGATACCGCTTTCGTTTCGGACTTTTGTGATCCAGCAGGTGGTTGCGGAAGGCGCGCCTCCGCACGAACTTGCCGCTGCCGGTGGCCTGGAACCGCTTGGCGGCCGCTTTGCGGGTCTTGAGCTTCGGCATCTGCTGCTTGGCACGCACAAACAAGCAGAGTACGACGTGACCTCTCCCTCTCCCAACCCCCCCCCGTCGACCGCGCCGCCATGTCCGCTCGATCTCTCCGCTCCGCAGGGCCGGCCCTCCCGGTGCTCCTCGCCGGTTTCGCCCTGCTGGGGGCCGGAGGCTGCCGGGCTGCGGACTCTCCGCCGGTGCCGAAGCCAAGCCTGCACTGGCCTGTGCCGGCTCCCACGCCGCTGAGTGTTTCCCAGCCCGTGCTTTGGGTGGCCCTGGCGGCCCGGCTCGCCCCTCCGGGTCCCCTCGCCCAGGCGGCAGCGCTGCGCCTGCGGGCCGCCTCCGGCAGCCTCACCCTCACCGATGCCGCTGGCCGGCGCTTCAGCGCTCCGGAGTTGGCGCTGGTCTGGACGCGCCGGCCGCTGGCGGCACCCCTCCTGCTGCGCCGCCAGGTTCAGGGGCCGTTTTCCAGTTTTGAGAGCGCGGAGGTGGCTGCCCGCGCCTGGTCGGCGGGGGGCGGGGTTGTGCGCATCGCTCGCCCTCGGGACTGGGAGGTGTGGGCGCCCCCTGAGCTCACGCCGCCCCGGGGGGTGACCACCCGGCTGGTGGAGAAGCGCGAGACCGAGCGGCTGGGGCTGGCGCTGCGCCGCCCATCCGGAGCGGTGCCGCTGGAGGGTCCGCTCCGGATGGCCGCCCCCGGCGGGCTGGCGTGGCAGAGCGGCGTCTACGCCGGGCCGTTCCGGTTGCAGGCCGACGCCCATGGCAGCTGGACGTTGCTGGAGCAGGTGCCGCTGGAGCGCTACCTCGAAGGGGTGCTGCCCCACGAGATCGGCGCCGCCGCCCCTGCGGCCGCCCTGGCCGCCCAGGCGGTGCTGGCCCGGACCTGGGCCGTGCGCAACCGCCATCGCTTCGTGGTGGATGGCTATCACCTCTGTGCCGACACCCAATGCCAGGTGTATGCCGATCCCCGCCATGCCGGCGGCTCTGTGCGCCAGGCGATCGCCGCGACCCGCGGCCAGGTGCTGACCTGGCAGGGGCAGCCGATCCACGCTGTCTATCACGCCAGCAACGGCGGGGTGTCTGCCGCGTTCGAGGAGGCTTGGTCCGGCGGGGGGCTCCCCTATCTCCGCCCCGCCCTCGACGGCCCGTCCGCCTTCACGTCCCGCTGGTCGCTTCCCCTGGCTCCCCCCAGTCTGGCCGCCCTGCTGCGGGACGGTCAGGAGGCCTTCGGAAGCGACCATCCCCGCTTCCGCTGGCAGCGTCTGCTGACCCCCGCTGCAGTGGCCGCGGCCCTCGCCGCCGAGGCTCCGCGGCTGGGGGTGGTGCAGGGCCTGGCGGTTCGCGAGCGGGGACCCAGCGGGCGGGTGGTGGTCTTTCGGATCGTCGGCGCGAAAGGCTCGCTTGATCTGCGCAGGGACGCCATTCGCCGCACGTTTCGCCAGCTGCCGAGCACCCTGTTCACCGTTCAGACCGCGGCCGGAGGCGGCTGGCGGTTGGACGGGGGAGGTTTCGGGCATGGAGCCGGCCTCTCCCAGGCGGGCGCCATCGATCTGGGTCGTCGGGGCTGGAGCACCGCCAAGATCCTGCTGCACTACTACCCGGGCACGGAGCTGCAATCCCTCCAGAGCCTGGGAGATGCCCTTTAAAGTTCATTCACTTCTGGGCATGTCATGAACGCCGGCGGCAGCAGCACCGATCGCCGGCGTCTCAAAGCCGCGCTGTTTCTGCTGGGCTGCGCCGTCGCCGGCATCTCCCCCCATGCCCTCGCTCCCTCCCTCCGTCTCCTTCCGGGCGGTCTTCTGGCCATTGTGCTCGGAGGTCATGGGTTGCTGACCGTGTGGCGGGGGTTGCGTTCGCCGCTCCCGTCTGCCGCGGCCCCGCTCTGCCCGACCGGTGGGGGTGAGCCCCCCCCCGCCATCGACGTGGTGGTGGCAGCGCGGGATGAGCAGGCGGTGATCGCCCGACTGGTGGAACGGGTGTCTGCCCTGCGCTGGCCCCAGGGGTTGCTGCGGCTCTGGGTGATTGACGACGGCAGCGAGGACCGCACGCCCGAGGTGCTCGCCGAGCTCCAGGGCCAGTGGCCGCAGTTGCGGGTCCTGCGCCGCCCCAGGGATGCGGGCGGAGGAAAGTCCGGTGCTTTGAACCGCGTCCTGCGCGAGCTCGATGGTCGCTGGCTGCTGGTGCTTGACGCCGACGCCGATCTGCAGCCCGACACGCTCGAGCAGCTGATCCCCTACGCAGAATCCGGCGGCTGGGACGCCGTTCAGCTGCGCAAGGCCGTTGTCAACCCCTCGGTGAATCTTCTGACCCGCGCCCAGGCGATGGAGATGGCATTCGATGCCCTGATTCAGGAGGGTCGGCTGGCCAGGGGGGGAGTGGGGGAGCTGCGTGGCAACGGACAGCTGCTGCGCCGCGAGGCGCTGCTCGCCTGCGGCGGTTTCAATGAATCCACCCTCACCGATGACCTCGATCTGAGCTTGCGTCTCGTCCTGGCGGGGCATCCCGTGGGTGTCCTCTGGGATCCGCCGGTGGGGGAGGAGGGGGTGCTCGGGCTGAGTGCCCTCTGGCGTCAGCGTCAGCGTTGGGCGGAGGGCGGGCTGCAGCGCTTTCTCGACCACGGTTTTGGCTTTGGAACCGGCCGTTTGAGCCGCTTTCAAACTCTCGACCTGGTGGCCTTTTGCCTTCTGCAATACGCCATGCCGCTGCTTGCGGCCGCCGACCTGCTCGGCGTGCTGCTCACCGGATCCCCCCCGCTGATGTGGCCGTTTTCGATCGTTGCCCTCGCCTCCTCGGGGTTGGCGTTGGTGGGCGGATGCCGGCGCGTTCGGGGAGGCCCGGCGCTGCCCTCGCTGACCCCGTTTCATGTGGTGCTGGGCGTGCTCTACCTCATGCACTGGTTTGTGGTGATCCCCTGGGTAACCGCCCGCATGGCCCTGCTGCCGAAGCGACTTGTCTGGGCCAAGACCCTCCACCACGGCGATGTGGACGACGGCGAGGATCTCTGCCCTGAGGCGGAGGGGGAACTGGCGGCGGGGGGCGGCCAGGCCTGATTCAGGCCACGTCTTCCTCGAGTCCCTCGATGACGTCCCCGTTGAAGAAGTCTGCCAGCCGGCGTGCGCGCTCTTCCAGGGGCGAGCGCACAGCCGGGGCCTGAGGCGGCGGCGGGGGCGGCGCCGTAGCGGGCGGCGTGGAGCCCGACACCTCCGGTACGGGGACCGGAACCGGAACCGACACCGACACCGGCACCGGGGGCGACGGGGGGGCGACCAGGGGCTGGGTCGGCTCCGAGCGGGGCCGCTCGGGCGGCTCCCCGCCCGTTTCCAGCTGGAGCTGTCGATCGCCTCCCAGGGCCGAGGCCATCGCCTTCTCCAGCAACGGCTTGCGGCTCTCCACCATCGCCATCCAGGTGCCGGACACCCGCACCACCGCCCGCCGCTCGTCCAGCCGCACCAGCTGGGCCTGCTGGGAGAGCAACATGCGCGTGGAGGGCAGCTCAAGCCCCGCCAGGATCTGCTGCCAAAGCTCCGCGAGATCGGGTCCGGCCACCGCCACCCCCGCCACCCCCGCCACCCCCGCAACCGCCGCCACCGCCGACGGCACCGGGCTGGGTGCTGGCGCGGGAATGGCGGGCGGCGGTGCGGCGACCTTCGCAGCGGGTTCCTGCGACGCCCGAGCCTGAGTGGCCCTCGGCTCGGCCAGCAGCCCCAGCAGCAGAACCTCCAGCCAGAGGCGGGGCTGGACGCTGTGGCGCAACTGTTGCTCGCTGCCCCGCAGCTGGGCCTGCCATTGCAGAAGCCGCTGTTTGCCGACCCGCTGCGCCAGTTTCGGCAGGCGGGGGCGCAGCGCGGGGGAAACGGTCGTCAGCTCCAGCCGATCCGGGGCCACGCCGGCGAGCAGCAGATCCCGCAACAGTCCCGCCACACCTTGCAGCACAGCGCCGGGCTCCCGGCCCCGTTCCAACAGGCCGCGGCTGGCCTCGACCACCGCCAGCGGCTCGGCGGCGGCCATCGCCTCCGCCAGCACCAGCAGTTCCTCCTCCGGAACCGCCCCCAGCAGCTCCCAGACCGCGAGGGCCTCGATCGGCGCTGGCAGCAGGCTGAGCTGGTCCAACAGGCTTTCGGCATCCCGCAGGCCTCCCTGGGCCCGCTGGGCCACCACGTGCAGCGCCTCCTGCGAGATGCCGATGCCTTCCTGCTCGGCGATCCAGCGCAGATGGGATTCCAGGGCCTCCAGCGGGATGCGACGGAAATCGAAGCGCTGGCAGCGGGAGAGGATCGTCGGCAGCACCCGCTGCGGATCGGTGGTGGCCAGCACGAACACCACCCGCGGCGGGGGTTCCTCCAGGGTTTTCAGCAGGGCATTGAAGGCCGCCGTGGAGAGCATGTGGCACTCATCAATGACGTACACCTTCCAGCGAGCGCTCACCGGCGCGAAGCGCGAGCGCTCGATCAGCTCGCGGATGTTGTCGACGCCGGTGTTGGAGGCGGCGTCGATCTCGATCACGTCCATGGCGGAACCGGCCGCGATGGACGTGCAGAGATCGCAGCACCCACACGGTTCCGGTGTCGGCCCGTCGCTGGCGATGCAGTTCAGGGAGCGGGCCAGGATGCGGGCGCTGGAGGTCTTGCCGGTGCCGCGCGGGCCACTGAACAGATAGGCCGGCGCGATTCGGCCGGTGCGCAGGGCGTTGGCGAGGGTGACGGCAATGGCCTCCTGACCCACCAGCTGGTCGAACCGCTGCGGTCGGTACTTGTGATGAAGGGGCTGGTAGGCCTGGCCCATGCGCCGGGTGCGGGGTGCCTCGCCGGGGCGTGACGGAGGAGCGGGGGATCAGGCTACCGGCCTTCGCCGATCTCCAGCATCCGCTCCAACCGCGCCTCCATCTCCTCCACCTGGCTCAGTTGGTCCGCCAGACCCTGGGCGGCCTGGCGCAGCCGCAGAAACTGGCGGTCGCCCTGCGGCCCCTCGCTCCCCCAGCGCAGTTCCGCCTTGGCCAGCTCCTCTTCCAGCCGCTCCTGCAGCGAGCGCCGAATGCTGTCCAGCTGCTCCACCGTTCGCAGGGCCATCTCCCGGCCTTTCTCCAGGTGCTGCTCGTCGATCCCCTGGCGCAGCAGCACCCGGGCTCCGGTCAGCAGGGCTGCCGGCACGAACTGCCCCAGGGCCAGGGCGCCGAGACTGCCCGTGTGCAGCCAGTCCTCCACCTGGGGGCTGCGGTGACGGCCGGTTTTGCACCAGTGGGCGAAGTGCTCGCAGTTGTTGAACAGCAGGTTGTAGTTCTGCTCCCCCAGCCGGCTCATCGCCCGCCGCAGGGTCACCCCCACCGGCGAGCAGCTGCCTTCGGGGTACGCCACCGCCGTGATCGCCTGCCCGCGGCTGAACGCCTCGACGGGGCTGCGCAGGATCTCGCGACCCTCCAGATAGTGCGCCACGGTGCCGTCCCCCAGGTCGATGCCGTGGTGCATGAACAGGCCGTGCTGGCGCGGGGCCTGGAGATGGTCGGCAGCGGCCAAGACGGGGTGATGAGGTTCGCCGTTCAGCTTCGCGCCGGCCCCCCGGGGCAGGGGGGTGGGGATTGCCCGACCGGGGTCAGGCCGAGGCCTGGGCGTCCCGGTTTTCCTCGTGCTGGCTGCTGGGAATCGGCACCACCTTGGCGCGGCTGCGCTGCTCCACCAGGTCGCGGGTGATCGTGAACGTTTTCACATCGCGACGGGTGGGTAGGTCGTACATCACCTCCAGCATCAGTTCCTCGACGATGCCCCGCAGGGCCCTGGCCCCCGTCTTGCGTCGATGCGCCTCCTCGGCGATCGCTTCGACCGCGCCGGGCTCGAAGTCGAGACGCACGTCGTCCATGCTGAGCAGGGTCTGGAACTGCTTGACCAGGGCGTCGCGGGGCTCGGTGAGGATGGCTTCGAGGGCGCGGGCGTCGAGGGGCTCCAGCACGGCGGAAACCGGCAAACGGCCGATGAACTCAGGGATCAGGCCGTAGCGGACCAGGTCGTCGGGTTCGAGTTGGCGCAACACCTCTGCGGCATGGCGCTCCTTGCCGCCCCTGGGCCTGCCGGAGGCTTCCCCGCCGGGGAGAAAACCGATGGCATTGCGCCCCATGCGCTTCTGCACGATCTCCTCGAGGCCCACAAAGGCGCCTCCGCAGATGAAGAGGATTTGGCTGGTGTCGATCTGGATGCAATCCTGGTAGGGGTGCTTGCGACCGCCCTGGGGGGGCACGTTGGCCACCGTTCCCTCCAGCATCTTCAGCAGGGCCTGCTGCACGCCTTCGCCGGAGACGTCACGGGTGATCGACGGGTTTTCGCTCTTGCGAGCGATCTTGTCGATCTCGTCGATGTAGATGATGCCCCGCTGGGCCTGTTCCACATCCAGGTCGGCCTTCTGCAACAGGCGCAGCAGGATGTTCTCCACATCCTCGCCGACATAGCCCGCCTCCGTCAGGGTGGTGGCGTCGGCGACGGCGAAGGGGACGTCCAGCATCTCCGCCAATGACTGGGCAAGCAGGGTTTTGCCGCAGCCGGTGGGGCCGATCAGCAGGATGTTCGACTTGTGGAGGCGGGTGGCGGTCTGATCGGTCTCGCCCTTGCCGTCCCCCTGCCAGGCCAACCGTTTGTAGTGGTTGTAGACGGCCACCGAGAGCACTTTCTTGGCCTGCTCCTGGCCTACCACCTGCTGGTCGAGGAAGGTTTTGATCTGCTCGGGCTTGGGGATCGACGCGAGGGTGGGAGCGGGTTTCGAACTCTTCTTGGCGGGCTGGCGACGACCGTGTTCCGGAGGTTGGCGATGGGCCGGCGTCGCCCCGTGGCCTTCGACCAGCTCCTCGTCGAGGATCTCGTTGCAGAGGTCGATGCACTCGTCGCAGATGTAGACCCCGGGACCGGCGATCAGCTTGCGCACCTGTTCCTGGGACTTGCCGCAGAACGAGCACTTCAGGTGAGCATCGAACTTGGCCATCGGCGGGGGCGGGGCGGCTGGGGCGACCGGCGGGCTGGGGGAGCGGGCGGACCCGTCCCCCAGGATTGACCCGAAAGCACGGCTCGCCCGCAGACCTTAAGGAACAAACCAGGGGCTGGCGGGATCCGGGTGGGAGCGGGGGAGCCGGCGGTGGGGTCAGCCGGCGGTGGGGTGAGCAGAGGCGGCGGCGACGGGGACGTCGCTCACCACCCGGTCGATCAGGCCGTATTCAACCGCTTCCGACGGCGAAAGGTAGTAGTCGCGATCGGTGTCTTCCGCAATTTTTTCGAGCGGCTGCCCGGTGTGCTCCGCCATCAAGGTATTGAGGGTCTCCTTGAGGAAGAGGATCTCTTTCGCCTGAATCTCGATGTCCACCGCCTGACCCTGGGCGCCGCCGAGGGGCTGGTGGATCATCAGCCGGGCGTTGGGCAGGGCCATTCGCTTGCCCTTGCTGCCCCCGGAGAGAAGGAACGCCCCCATGCTGGCGGCCAGTCCATAACAGATGGTGACCACGTCCGGAGCCACCTGCTGCATCGTGTCGTAGATCGCCAGGCCGGCCGTGACCGAGCCCCCTGGCGAGTTGATGTAGATCTGGATGTCCTTCTCCGGGTCTTCGGCCTCCAGGAACAGCAGCTGGGCCACCATGGAGTCGGCCACCTGGTCGTCGATGCCGGTGCCCAGAAAGATGATCCGCTCCCGCAGCAGCCGGGAATAGATGTCAAAAGCCCGGTCGCCGCGCCCCGACTGCTCCACCACTGTGGGGAGAATCCCGGGAGCCGCGCTGGGGGTCGCGGCCCAGGGGAGCGGGCCACCCCAGAGGTTCTGCACGGGATGGGGGCGCAGGCCGCCAGGATCGGGAAGGCCTGGGGGGAAGGAGGCGTCGGTCACGCGGTCTGAGGGGAAAGCCAGGGGGAGTGAAATCAATCTATGGGCTCAGACCCGGCGTTCGCTCCGGACTCTTGCTTGTTTGGCTTGCTCCCCTTGCGACTCGCAGAGATTGCAGGTTTGCCGGCCTCCTCGGTGTCGGGGGGCTCCCCGGCGTTGGCGGTCTCAGGCTGGCGCTCGGTCACGGTGCTGTGGGTCTCCAGCCATTCGAGCAGTTTTTCCCGCAGCAGGTCGTCGGCTACAGCGGCGCGAAGCCGCTCCGGGTCGATCTGCGCGCTGTCGCTCAGGCCGCGGCGGACCTCCTGCAGCTTGTTCTCCAGATCGTCAGCCGCCACTTCGATCGACTCCGCCGTCGCCAGGGCGGACAGAGCCAGGCCGCGCCGCAGCCGCGCCTCGGCCTCCGGCCGGGAGGTGTCCATCAGGGAACGCACCAGATCCGGAGTGAACAGCTTGCGCACATCCATACCCTGCTGGGCGATCTGGCTGGCCGTCTGCTCCAGCAGGTTGCGGATCTCTTGCTGGACCAGGGTCTCCGGCAGTTCCACCTCCAGCTGTTGCACCAGCGCCGCCAGAATGGCCTCCTGACGACTGGCCCGCTGACGCCTCTCCCGGTCTTCGCCCAGGCGCGTCTCGAGATCGGCCCGAAGCTCCGCCAGGGTCTCCTTGTCGCTGGCCTGGCGAGCGAAAGTGTCGTCGAGGGCCGGCAGTTCGCGGGTCTTGAGGTCGAGCAGGGTGATGGCGAACGCCGCGGGCCGGCCGGCCGCCTCCTGCTGTGGATACGACTCGGGGAAGGTGCAGTTCACCGTGCGGCTCTCCCCGGCCTTCATGCCGAGGATTCCTTCCACGAAGCCCGGAATCATCCGACCCTCTTCCAGTTCGACCTCCATGCCCTCGCTGCTGCCGCCAGCGATCGCTTCGCCGCTGTCGCTGAAGGTGCCCTGGAAGCTCACCTGCGCCACATCGCCGCTCGCGGCGGCGCGTCCCTCCACGGGCACCAGGGTCGCCATCTGCCGGCGCGATTGCTCGATCAACTCGTCCACCCGCCCCGGATCGTCCACGACGGCCTCCCACTCGGCGTTCAGGCCGCGGGTCGCCTTCAGCGTTGGCGTTGGCTGCACGTCGAGTTCCAGGGTGAAGCTGAGCTCCTGGCCGGGCGCGAATCTCTCCAGCACCGTCTCGAATCCCTCGGTGAGCTCGGGTCGACCCAGGGCGGCAATCTCCAGCTGCCCCATGGCGTCGCGGAAGGCACTGTCCACCAGATCCTCCAGGGCGGTGGCGCGGATGCGCAGGGGCCCGATCTGCTGCAGGAGGACCGGGCGCGGTACCTTGCCCTTGCGGAATCCGGGGAGCCGCACGCTTCGGCTCAGCTTCTCCAGGGCGGATTCGTAGCTCGCCTGGCAGCGACCGCCCGGCACGCTCACCTCCAGCGCCACCCGGCTGCGGGGACGAGGCGCGCTGCTCACCCTCAGGTCGGCCTCGCCGCTCCCGGCTTTCTGTGCGGGGGATTGGGCCGGCGAGGCTGCGGGGGAGCTGGAGCTGGCGGCTGTACTCATGGGCCGGGTCTCTGGAATCGGGCAGCCTGCGATCCTAGAAAGTGGCCGAACCGACGACTCGCCACGTAGTGTTGTGGCGACGCAGAACGCGGCGATATCCCCTCCGGCTTGCCTCCTGAGTTTCCCAGGCTCCTTCCCCGCCAAGCCACCTTCGATTCTTTCCTGCCGCTTCCCGGCCCCACCCCTTCCCCGCTCCAGCCCCCCTGCCGGAACCGCCCTCGTCTCGGCTCCGGATTCCTCGCAAGAGTTTCTCCCGCGACCCCTCCTCGGTCCTCCCTGCTCCTCTTCCCGACCGCTTCCGTTGAACGCCGCCCTGCCCTCCGACAGCCCTCCCGCCACCCCCCGCCCCGCGGCATCCCCCTGGCTGCTGCCTCGCCGGCCCCTTCGGGTGGCCGTTCTTGGCGCCACCGGGGCCGTGGGTCAGGAGCTGCTCGCCTTGCTGGCCGAGCGCGGCTTCCCCATCGCGGAGCTGATTCCGCTCGCCTCTGCCCGCTCCGCCGGTCAGCGCCTCGACTGGCAGGGGCAACGGCTGGAGGTTCGCCCTGTGGATGCCACTGCCTTCGAGGGCGTTGATCTTGTCTTTGCCTCTGCCGGTGGCTCCACTTCCCGTCAGTGGGCGCCGCTGGCTGTCGCTGCCGGCGCGGTGGTGATCGACAACTCCAGTGCCTTCCGTCTCGATCCGGGCGTGCCGCTGGTGGTGCCGGAGGTGAACCCCCGGGCGGCCTTCTCCCACCAGGGCATCCTCGCCAATCCCAACTGCACCACGATCCTCCTGACCGTCGCTCTGGCCCCCCTGGTGGCCCGTCGTTCCCTGCGGCGCGCAGTGGTCAGCACCTATCAGTCGGCCAGCGGCGCCGGTGCCCGGGCGATGGAGGAATTGAAGACCCTCAGCCGCACCGTGCTGGAGGGGGGGACGCCGGTCAGCACGGTGTTGCCCCATTCCCTCGCTTTCAACCTGTTCCTCCACAACTCCCCCCTGCAGCCCAGCGGCTACTGCGAGGAGGAGCTCAAGATGCTGCACGAGACCCGCAAGATCCTGGGCCTGCCCGAGCTGCGGCTTACGGCTACTTGCGTGCGGGTGCCGGTCCTGCGGGCCCATTCCGAGGCGGTGAACCTCGAGTTCGAGGAGCCCTTCCCGGTGGAGGAGGCCCGCAGCCTCCTGGCCGCCGCCCCGGGGGTGGAGCTGATCGACGACTGGGAGGGCCAACGCTTCCCGATGCCCACCGACGTCACCGGGCGCGATGCCGTGGCGGTGGGCCGGATCCGCCAGGATCTGAGTGAGCCCTGTGCCTTGGAGATCTGGCTCTGTGGTGATCAGATCCGCAAGGGAGCGGCCCTGAATGCCATCCAGATCGCGGAACTGCTGCGAGAGGGGCCGGAGCGCCAGGACGGAGGCGACGCTTGAACCAGGTTTCCCTGCCCGTACCCTTCGGCCGGGTCGTCACCGCCATGGTCACCCCCTTCGCCCCCGACGGCTCGGTGGACCTTGCCTTGGCAGCACGTCTGGCTGACCATCTGGTCAGCCGGGGTTCGGACGGTCTGGTTGTTTGTGGCACCACGGGTGAATCTCCCACCCTCTGCTGGGAGGAGCAGCACCGTCTCTTCGCCGCCGTGCGGGAGGCGGTGGGGGAGCGGGCGTTTCTCTTGGCGGGAACGGGCAGCAATTGCACGGCCGAGGCGGTGGAGGCCACCGTCCAGGCGACGGCCCACGGTGCGCAGGGGGCCCTTGTGGTGGTGCCTTACTACAACCGACCGCCCCAGGAAGGCCTTGAGGCCCATTTCCGTGCCATTGCCACGGCTGTCACGGATCTCCCCCTGATGCTTTACAACATTCCTGGCCGCACCGGTTGCAGTCTGCAGCCGGAAACCACCGCCCGCCTCCTCGATCTCCCCAACGTCATCAGCTACAAGGCCGCCAGCGGCAGCCCGGAGGAGGTCAGCCAGCTGCAAGCCCTCTGCGGCGATCGCCTGGCGATCTACAGCGGCGATGATTCACTCACGCTGCCGATGCTCTCTGTCGGCGCCGTGGGCGTGGTGAGCGTCGCCAGCCATCTCGTGGGACCCGAGATTCAGATCATGATCCGCGCCTATCTGGCGGGCGACGTAGACACCGCCCGCCAGCTGCATCAGCGGTTGCTGCCGTTGTTCAAAGCTCTCTTTTGCACTACGAGCCCCATTCCCGTCAAAGCCGCCCTGGAACTCGAAGGCTGGCCAGTGGGTGCTCCCCGACTTCCCCTCGTCTCCGCCGACAGCGCCGTGCGCCAACGCCTCAGCTCGATCCTCGCCGCCCTGCGTCCCACGTGACGCCAAGGCCTGCGCCCGATCGCTTTCACTCGTCCACATCCCCCTTTCGCTTCCCCGCCTACATGAACAGTCAGACCGGATCCAACAGTTCCGCCAAATCCACCACAAAACTCGCCGCCTCCAATGCAAGGTCAGCCCAGCAGCCCTGTCTGCGGGTGATTCCGCTGGGCGGCTTGCATGAAATTGGCAAAAATACCTGTGTTTTTGAATACGGCGACGACCTGATGCTTGTCGACGCTGGCCTCGCCTTCCCCAGCGATGGCATGCACGGTGTCAATGTGGTGCTGCCTGACACCGCCTTTCTGCGGGAAAATCAGAAGCGGATCCGCGGCATGATCGTCACCCACGGTCACGAAGATCATATCGGTGGTATTCCCTACCACCTCCGCCACTTCAATATTCCTGTCATTTATGGCCCTCGCCTGGCCATGTCGATGCTTCAGGGCAAGATGGAGGAGGCCGGTGTCACCGATCGCACCACCATCCAGACGGTGAGCCCCCGCGATGTGGTGAAAGTGGGGCAGCATTTCTCGGTTGAATTCATCCGCAACACCCACTCTATTTCCGACAGCTTCTCGCTGGCCATCACAACCCCCGTGGGCGTTGTGGTGTTCACCGGCGATTTCAAGTTCGATCATACCCCGGTGGATGGCGAGAATTTCGATATCCAACGCATGGCTCACTATGGGGAGAAAGGGGTGCTCTGCCTCTTTTCCGATTCCACCAATGCTGAGCTGCCCGGCTTCACGCCGCCGGAGCGTTCGGTGTTCCCCAATCTCGACCGTCACATCGCCAATGCGGAGGGCAGGGTGATCATCACCACCTTCGCAAGCTCTACCCAGCGCGTGGCAATGATCCTTGAACTGGCCATGAGGCATGGTCGCAAGGTGGCCCTTCTGGGACGTTCGATGCTGAACGTGATTGCCAAGGCGCGTGAGCTTGGCTATATGCACTGCCCGGACGATCTCTTTGTCCCGATCAAGCAAATCCGCGATCTGCCCGATCGCGAAACCCTCCTGCTCATGACCGGCAGTCAGGGAGAGCCGCTCGCCGCCCTCAGCCGCATCTCCCGCGGCGAGCATCCGCAGGTGCAGGTGAAGTCATCCGACACCATCATCTTTTCTGCCAGTCCAATCCCAGGCAACACAATTTCTGTTGTCAATACCATTGACCGGCTGATGATGCTTGGCGCCAAGGTTGTTTATGGCAAGGGGGAAGGCATCCATGTTTCCGGCCATGGCAGTCAGGAGGACCAAAAGCTCATGCTTGCCCTGACCCGTCCCAAGTTCTTCGTGCCGGTCCACGGTGAGCACCGGATGCTGGTGGCCCATTCGCGCACCGGCCAATCGATGGGTGTTCCCGCCGATCACATCTTGATCATCGACAACGGCGATGTGGTGGAACTCACGCCGGAATCGCTCCGCAAAGGTGATCCTGTCAAAGCCGGCATTGAGTTGTTGGATGGTTCCCGCACGGGCGTCATCGATGCGCGGGTGCTGAAGGAACGGCAGCAACTGGCGGAGGACGGCGTGATCACCCTGCTGGCGACGATCAGTCACGATGGCGCGATGACGGCCCCCGCGCGCGTGCATCTGCGGGGTGTCGTGACCACCGCCGACCCCCGCAAGCTCTCGATCTGGTCGGAGCGGGAGATCGGTTGGGTGTTGGAGAACCGCTGGAATCAGCTCTCCCGCAACACTGGCGGTCAGGCCCCTGAAGTCGACTGGGTGGGAGTGCAGCGCGAAGTGGAGGTGGGTCTCCAGCGGCGCTTGCGCCGCGAGCTGCAGGTGGAGCCCCTGATCATCTGCCTGGTGCACCCGGCCCCCGCCGGAACTCCCGCTTACCGGGGACAGGCCGATGCCGCGAGCGACAGCCGTCCGGCACCCCGGGTGCGTCGGGATGCGCCTCCCGGTGGGGCTCGCGAGGGGGGGCGCACGCCAGCGGCGGCTCCCGTTGCGATTCCCGTCGCGTCAGAGCGTTCTCCGCAGCCGGTGTCGGAGCTGGAGCCTGCCGGTCGCGCCCGTCGCCGCCGCTCCGCCGCCGCTGGCTGAGTCCCTCTCCCTTGGGCCGGAGGCAGTTCCAGACGCCTCCGGCCGGCTCAGAAGAGCTCCACCTTGAGAAGACTTTTCACGAGCTCTGCGTCCTCCTTCGGCCCCTCGATCTCTGCTGTCGGCCTCGTCTCCCTGATCTCGAACTCCTCTGCCAGGGCAGGGTCTGCCTGGTGCACCTCCAGCAGTTCCGCTTCGTCGATCAGCTCCGGGATCAACGGCTCCCTTTCCGTGGCCCCGCTCTGTGGCAGTGCCGGGGTTGCTGCGGTTTGTGTGGAGGGTTCCTCCCACGGGATCACCGGCCCAGCCAAGTCGGGGTAGGGGGTGGTGGGCTCGGGGCTGGGGGCTACCTCGCACTGTTGCAGCCCCTGGGCAGCGATCTGTCGCAAGCTGGATTCGGCCTGGCTCTCCTGCACAGCGCGGTAGAACTCCCCGGCGGACTCTCGATTTCCGTAGCCATAGAGATGGGTGTGTGCCAGCAACAGCTGCAGCCGCTGGCGCAATCCGAGATCATCAACGGGCAAACGGCTCAACAGTTTCTGACCCTGCTCCAAAACGTCTGGCCAGCGGTCTTCGCAATAGGCCTTTTCAATCGCCATGTAGAGCTGGGTAGGGTCGCCTACTTCGGCGAACTCAGCCATGGGACTCCCTGGAAATCAGAACAAGTGTGCTGGAATCCCAGCGTAGTTGCCATCCTTGCCCCAAGGCCACACGACCCGGACCCCGCGATGGCGGCAACCGGGTCAGCAGAAGGGCAAGGCAATGGCTGCTCAGCATAGGCCTCCCGTGCTTCTGAAGCCAAAGTTCCAGCAGCCGCCCCTGATTGGCCGGGCGCAACGCGGTGAGTCTTCGTCGGGCCAGGGCTGCGTGGGCCGGAGCCGGGGCCGGCTCCGTCAGTGCCTCCAAGGCCTGGGCCAGCAACTCCTCTTCTGCGTCAATTTCTCGCCCCCATCTCTCCGCCAGGCTGCTGATCCGTCGGGCGGAGCCGGGGTGGAGGGCCTCCAGCACCGGCAGCACCTCGCTCCTCACCCGATTGCGGCTGTGGCGGGGGTCGTCGTTGCTGGCGTCAATCCACACCGGCAGGCCGAGTTCGCGGCAGATCCGTGCGGTGTCCTCCCGGGTGAAGGGCAAGAGCGGGCGAACCAGGGCGGGGCTGTCCAGTCCCCGGTTCAACTGTCGAGACGAGGAGGGCCCCGTGAGACCGCGGCGATGGCTGCCGCGCGCCAGGTTGAGGAGCACGGTTTCGGCCCGGTCGCTGGCGGTGTGGCCGGTGACCACATACCGACAATCCAGACGGTTCGCCTCCCTGGCCAGGCAGTCGTAGCGCCAGGCGCGCGCCTCCGCCTCGCCGCCGGGGGGCTCGGCAGCCTGCTCAACACGCAGGTCCAGGCCCCGCTCCCCAGCCCAGGCGCCGAGTTCAGCGGCCTGTTCTCCCGACTCCGGACGCCAGCGGTGGTCGCCGTGCCAAAGGTGCAGACGCCAGCCGTGCCGGCGGCGCAGACCCAGCAACAGAGCGGTCAGTGCCATGGAGTCTTGGCCCCCGGAGACCGCCAGCAGCAGGGCCGCCCCCACCGGCAGAAGTCCGGGTTCCCGGCGTAGCCAGCGGTGCAGGCGCAAATGGTCGCGGCTCCAGGCTGTGGCTTCGGATGGGAGAATCATGTCCGCATCTCCGGCCGTCGCCATGTCGCGTCTCTCCAGCCTGCCTCCGATCCTGCAGCGCAGAATTGCGGAGCGGCGAATGCTCAAGGTGATCGCCGGTCTCACCAATTTCGACAGCGCCTCGGTGGAGCGGATCGGGCGGGCCGCGGCCGCAGGGGGTGCGGATCTGATCGACATTGCTTGCGACCCGAAGCTGGTCGCCCGCGTGGCTGCCATTGCCCCCTCGTTGCCGATCTGTGTTTCCGCAGTCGACCCGGAGCTGTTTCCCGCCGCGGTCAGCGCCGGCGCGACGCTGATTGAAATCGGCAATTTCGATGCCTTCTATCCCTTGGGCCGGGTGTTCGGGGCTGACGAGGTCATGGATCTCACCCTTCGCACCCGTGCGCTCCTGCCCGAGGTGGTGCTCTCGGTGACGGTGCCCCACAGGCTCCCTCTCGATGCCCAGGAGCAGCTCGCTGCCGACCTCCAGCTGGCCGGTGCCGATCTCATCCAGACCGAGGGCGGCACATCTGCCCATCCGGTCGCCCCCGGCATCCTTGGCTTGATCGAAAAGGCCGCCCCCACCCTGGCGGCCGCCCATGCCATCAGCCATGCGGTGGACCTTCCGGTGCTGTGTGCTTCCGGTCTCTCGGCCGTCACCGTGCCGATGGCGATCGCCGCCGGTGCCAGCGGCGTCGGCGTTGGATCTGCGGTGAACCGCCTCGCTGACGATCTGGCGATGCTGGCGGTGGTGCGGGGCCTGCGGCAAGCCCTCGACGCCGCTCTGCCCAGCGTGGCCCCGTTGGCGGGCTGAGGGATGCGGTTGTCCCCCCTCACCCTCCTGCCTACCCTGGGAGCGTTCTGAACGTTTTCCGATGGCCAACAGTCTGGTCTGGCTGCTTCAGTGGCCGATCCGGGCGTTGATCCTGCTGCTGGTCTCCCGTTTGCCCCTGGGCGTGGAGATGGCCAGCTTTCCGATCGCCCTGATCTCCGCGGTTGTCATCGGCCTGCTCGGCACGCTGCTGATCTGGCCGCTGAAGTTCCTCCTGGCCCCCATCTGGGCAATCACCTCCCTCGGTGGCCTGATCTCCCCGGTTTCCTTCCTGTTCAACTGGCTGATCACGATCCTCCTGTTTGGTCTCGCCGCCTGGCTGGTCCAGGGATTCCGCCTGCGCAACGGGATGACGAGTGCCATCCTCGGCGCCCTCGTCTACAGCGTGCTCAGCACGGTGGTTCTGCAACTGCTCGGCCTTGAGGTTCCCCTCACCCGTGCGATGGGGCTGGTTCAGGGAGGGGTCGCCTGAGGACCGCCCTTTCGCTGGCTCCCTTCCCCGCGGTTTGCCGCGGGGATCCTTCAGAATGCCCGCATGCTCTTCCAGCTCCAGGCCCCCTATTCCCCCAGTGGCGATCAGCCCAGTGCGATCGAGGCTTTGGTGGAGGGAGTTGATTCTGGCGAGCGCTACCAGACACTGCTGGGCGCCACAGGCACCGGCAAGACCTTTTCAATCGCCAACGTCATCGCTCGCACCGGGCGGCCCACCCTGGTGCTCGCCCACAACAAGACCCTGGCAGCCCAGCTCTGCAACGAACTGCGTGAGTTCTTCCCGCATAACGCGGTCGAATATTTCATCTCCTACTACGACTATTACCAGCCCGAGGCGTATGTGCCGGTTTCGGATACTTACATCGCGAAAACGGCGTCGATCAATGAGGAGATCGATATGCTGCGCCACTCCGCCACCCGCTCTCTGTTTGAGCGACGCGATGTGATCGTGGTCGCCTCGATCAGCTGCATCTATGGACTCGGCATTCCCTCCGAGTATCTGAAGGCCGCGGTGCGCTTTCAGGTGGGTGACACCCTGGATCTGCGCTCCTCGCTGCGCGGTCTGGTCAACAATCAATACAGCCGCAATGACGTGGAGATCAGTCGCGGTCGGTTTCGGGTGCGGGGCGACGTGCTCGAAATCGGACCGGCCTACGAGGATCGGCTTGTGCGGGTCGAGCTGTTCGGGGATGAAGTGGAGGCGATTCGCTACGTCGACCCCACCACCGGCGAAATCCTCCAGAGCCTGGAGAGCATCAGCATCTATCCGGCCAAGCACTTCGTCACGCCGAAGGAAAGGCTCAAGTCGGCCATCGCCGCGATCCGTCAGGAGATGCGCGACCGCCTCGATGAACTCAACGGGCAGGGTCGGCTGCTGGAGGCGCAGCGATTGGAGCAGCGCACCACCTACGACCTTGAGATGCTCGAGCAGGTGGGCTACTGCAACGGCGTCGAGAACTATGCCCGCCATCTGGCGGGGCGTGAGCCCGGCACCCCACCGGAATGCCTGATCGACTATTTCCCGCGCGACTGGTTGCTGGTGGTGGACGAAAGCCACGTGACCTGCTCCCAGCTCCAGGCGATGTACAACGGCGACCAGAGTCGCAAGCAGGTGCTGATCGAGCATGGCTTCCGGCTGCCGTCCGCCGCCGACAACCGCCCCCTCAAGGGCGAGGAATTCTGGGAGAAGGCCAACCAGACGATCTTTGTGAGTGCCACGCCCGGCTCCTGGGAGCTCACCCGCAGCGAGGGGCAGGTGGTGGAGCAGGTGATCCGTCCCACCGGCGTGCTCGATCCGATCGTCGAGGTGCGCCCCAGCGAAGGACAGGTGGACGACCTGTTGGGCGAGATCCGCATCCGGGCGAATAAGGGCGAGCGGGTGCTGGTCACCACGCTCACCAAGCGCATGGCCGAGGACCTCACCGACTACCTCGCCGAGAACGGCGTGCGGGTGCGCTGGCTGCACTCGGAGATCCATTCCATCGAACGGATCGAATTGATTCAGGACCTTCGCAACGGCGAATACGACGTGCTGGTGGGGGTCAACCTGCTGCGGGAGGGTCTCGATCTACCGGAGGTGTCCCTGGTGGCGATCCTCGACGCCGACAAGGAGGGCTTTCTCCGGGCCGAGCGCTCCCTGGTTCAGACCATCGGCAGGGCCGCGCGCCACGTCGAGGGGTTGGCCCTCCTCTATGCCGACACCCTCACCGATTCGATGGCCCGTGCCATCGGCGAGACCGAACGGCGCCGGGCGATCCAGCAGGCTTACAACGAGGAGCACGGCATCACCCCCACGCCCGCGGGCAAGCGAGCCGGCAACGCGATCCTCTCTTTCCTGGAGATGTCCCGGCGCATCGGCGAGGAGCCGCTGGAGGCGGCGGTCGAGCCACTGGCGCGCGAGGCGGTGCCCCTGGATGCACTGCCCGAACTGATCATCCAGCTGGAGGAACGCATGAAGGCCGCGGCGAAGAATCTGGAATTCGAGGAGGCGGCCAACCTCCGCGATCGCATCAAGGGCCTTCGGCAGAAGCTGGTGGGCAAAGCCTGACTGGCCGGGGGAAGAACCCTCAGGCTGGAGCTTCGCTTCCTTCGACCCGATGGTGCTGCCCCCCTCCCAGCCCGAAGGCGGCATGAACCGCCTGCAGGGCCCGCACGCCCTCTGACTCCGCCACCACGCAGCTGGTGCGGATCTCACTGGTCACGATCAGCTCGATGTTGATGCCGGCGTCAGCCAGGGCGCGGAACATCCGGGCCGCCGTCCCGGCGGTGCAGGCCATGCCCGCGCCTACGGCGCTCACCCGGGCGATCGGAGGGCCACCCTCGAAACGGGCGTCACCCCAATGACGCAGCACCGGCTGCAGCGCCTGTTCGGCCGCCGCAAAGTCGTCCCGCTTGAGGGTGAAGCTCATGTCGCGGCTGCGACTCTCCCCCTGGTGATGGGTGCGCTCCGACTGAACGATCGCATCCAGGCTGATGCCGGCGTCGGCCAGGGCCCGGCAGACCGCCGCGGCGGCGCCGGGGCGATCGGGCACCCGCCGCACCACCACCTGGGCCTGCTCCCGGTCCAGGGCCACCCCCCGCACCGCCGGGTCCCCGAGGTGGCAGGGCGGCGGATCCTGGCGAAGCTGCGCCTCGCCCAGCTCGAAGGCCGCGGCCGCGGCCCGCAGGGCTTTGGCGCCCTGGCTGCCTTCCACTACGCAGCTCACCTTCACCTCGCTGGTGGCGATCAAGCGCAGGTTGATGCCCAGCCGTGCCAGGGTGTCGAAGAATCGGGCGGCCACGCCGGGGCGGCCCATGATGCCGGCTCCGCCGATGCTGATCTTGGCCATGGCGGCCTCGGCGGTGAGCACGGCCTGCTCCGCCCCGAGCGATGCCATCAACTCTCCGCAAAGGCACCGCGCGGTTTCCATGTCGGCCTCGGCCAGCGTGAAGGCGATGTCGTTGCTTCCCCCTTCATGGGTGGCCTGAACGATCAGGTCGACGTTGAGGCCGGCCGCGCCGAGGGCCTCGAACAGCAGCGCGGCGATGCCGGGCCGGTCGGGCACGTGGGCCAGGGCCAGCACGGCCTGATGCAGCTCCAGTTCGGCGCTGTCCACCGGTCTCCCCAGCTCCAGCCCCTCGCTGCCGATCGGTCGTGGATCGCCGCTGGTGAGCCGTGTGCCCGGGCCGTCGCTCCAGCTGGAGCGCACCACCAGAGGCACGCCGTAGTTGCGGGCGATCTCCACCGCCCGCGGATGCAGCACAGCGGCGCCCAGGCTCGCCAGTTCCAGCATCTCGTCGCAGCTCACGGTTTCCATCAGCTGGGCGTCGGGCACCTTGCGCGGATCGGTGGTGAGCACTCCGGGCACGTCGGTGTAGATCTCACAGGCGTCGGCCGCCAGGGCGGCCGCCAGAGCCACCGCAGAAGTGTCGGAGCCGCCGCGACCGAGGGTTGTGATCTCGGGGGTGCCGGCTGTGCCGCTGCTGGTGCCCTGGAAACCGGCCACCACCACCACCTGGCCTTCCTCCAGACGCCGCCGCACCCGTTCGGTGCGCACCTCCAGGATGCGGGCCCGACCGTGGGCCGATTCGGTGACGATTCCCGCCTGGGTGCCGGTCATCGAGACCGCCGGTACGCCTTGGGCATGCAGCGCCATGGACAGCAGCGCGATCGAGACCTGTTCGCCTGTGGCCAGGAGCATGTCCATCTCCCGCCGCGGCGGCGTGGCGGTGATCGCCCGCGCCAGGGTGGTGAGTTCGTCGGTGGTGTGCCCCATCGCGGAGACCACGATCACCAGATCGTGGCCCTGCTCGCGGCATCGGGCGATGCGGCGCGCGACCGCCTGAATGCGCGTGACGTCGGCGACGGAAGTGCCCCCGTATTTCTGAACCAGCAGGGCCATCCCCGGTGTCGTGCGGCACAGTCCCGATTATCAAGGTCGGTCTTGATGTTTGGCGCGGGATGGATTCAGGCTGAGTCAGGGCCGGGCAGAAATCCGTCGCGAAACGCCGCGGCGGGGTCACTGCCGCGCTTCAGGGCCGCCTCCACCTCCAGAACGCCTCGCAGCAGGCCCAGCAGCTGGTCGCCGTCGCGGCCGCGGATCTGCTTGCGCAGCACATACACCCGGCGCGGGTTGCCGATGCCGGCGGCCTTGGCGATCACGGCCACGTCCTGCTCGCCGCTGCGTTCCAGCAGGCTGACCCAGAGCCAGCCCCGGATCTGGCCGCTGAGGGCGGCGACGATGCGCAGAGCCGGCTCGTTGGCGGCCAGCAGGGCGTCCACCCGGGCGATCGCCTCCGCCACCCGGCCTGCCAGAAGCGCATCGCCCACCGCCAGGCTGCTGGTGGCCCGGCCGCCGATCAGGGCCTCCACCGCCGCCGCTGTGATCGGCCCCTGGCCGGCATGCAGCGCCAACTTCTCCAGTTCGCTCGCCAGGCGGGCGCTGTCGCTGCCGATCGCCTCCGCCAGGGCCTCGGCTGCCGCCGGCTCCAGCCGCAGGCCCAACTCCCGGGCGGTCGCCGCCACAAGCTCCAGCTGACCGGCTCCGTCCCAGACGGCCGGCAGCTCGAAGCTGCGCTCCTCCGCCACCTTGCGCAGGGCCTTGGTGGTGCGCAGGCGGGCGTCGGGCTTGCCCGGGCTGACCAGCACCAGGTGGCAGCTTTCCGGGATCAGCCCCAGCGTGTCCTCCAGTCGAGCGGCGAGGTCGGCCGGGCAGGGGGCGCAGAAGGGGCTGCGCTGCAGCACCACCAGCCGGTCGCCCCTGGCGAAGGGGGGGGTGCGGGACTCCTCCAGGGCCAAGCTGGCCTGGGCCAGATCGTTGCCATCCAGGCGGCTGAGATTCATCGCCGCCCAGGCCGGATCGAGTCTCTGGGCCACCAGAGCCTCCACGGCGCGGTTGCGGGCCGCTTCGTCGTCGCCCCAGAAGAGGTGGATCGGCATCGGGCCGCAGGCGCAGCGCCTAGCCTCGCAGGACTGCGTGCCCTTCCGGGTGGATCCCTCCGTCGCCCCGCCCGGGGTCTTCACCGATCATCCGATTTTCCTGGAGAGCCTTCGGCTCATCCGCGCTCTGCTCGGGGATACCGGCCTGGCGGAGGCGGAGCGGGATGTGCTGGAGCGGTTGGTGCACAGCTGCGGCGATCCCGGCATCGCCCCGGCTCTGCGCTTCTCCCCCGGGGCTTGCGCCGCCGGACTGCGGGCCGTGGCAGCGGGCGGGGTGATCCTCACCGATACCGCCATGGCGGCTGCCGCCGTCGCGCCGATGGCGCGGCGCACCTTCGCCAATCCGGTCCATAGCGTCCTGGCGTGGGCCCCCGCTGCGGCCCCCCCGGGCTCCACCCGCACAGCCGCGGGCATGGCAGGCGCCCTGGCGGCCCATCCCGGAGCCGTGGTGCTGGTGGGCAGCGCCCCCACCGCCCTGGAGTGCCTGCTCGATCGCTGCGCCAAGGACGACCCCCCGCCAGCCCTCGTGATCGGCATGCCGGTGGGCTTTGTCGGTGTGGCGGAGAGCAAGCGCCGGCTGGCGGCCAGCGGCCTGCCCCAGATCCGGCTGGAGGGCAGCCGGGGCGGGGCTGCCCTGGTCGCCGCCGCCGTCAACGCCCTGCTGCGCCGCGCCTGGTTGGCGGGTCCGGAAGCCTGAATCAGGCGACCGCCGGGATTTCGCCGCGCCGGTGGGGACGGAGCCCCACCGCCACGTGGCTGTTGGCTTCGATCCGGTCGAGCACCTGACGGGCCCGCAGCACCACGGAGGCTGGCACGCCAGCCAGGCGGGCCGCCTCGATGCCGTAGCTGCGGCTGGCACCCCCACGGACGACGCGGTGCAGGAAGACCAGGTCATCGCCGGTCTCCTCCACCAGCACCCGCGCGTTGCCCACATTGGGGAGCAGCTCCGCCAGCTCATTGAGCTCGTGGTAGTGGGTGGCGAAGATCGTGCGGGCGCCGATGCCGCCTCTCTCCCGTTCGGCCAGGTGTTCGGCCACCGCCCAGGCGATCGAAAGCCCGTCGAAGGTGGCGGTGCCCCGGCCGATCTCATCGAGCAGCACGAGCGAGCGCGGCGTGGCGTGGTGAAGGATGTTGGCGGTCTCGGCCATCTCCACCATGAATGTCGACTGGCCGCTGGCCAGATCGTCCACGGCTCCGACCCGGGTGAAGATGCGGTCGGCGATGCCCAGTCGGGCCGAGCGGGCCGGCACCCAGCCGCCGACCTGGGCCAGCACCTGCAGCAGTCCGGTCTGGCGGAGATAGCAGCTCTTGCCGCTGGCGTTCGGGCCGGTCAGCACCAGCAGGTCGGGGGACCCGGGAGCCGCCAGGCTGAGGTCGTTGGCGGTGAAGGGCTCCTCCACCAGCAACTGCTCCACCACCGGATGGCGACCGGCTTCGATCACCAGCTCGCGGCCCTCACTCAGCTCCGGTCGGCACCAGCCGCCGGTGGCGGCCACCTCCGCCAGGGAGGCCAGGGCGTCGAGGGCGGCCACGAGCCTGGCGGCGGTGCGCACCGCCGCCGCCTGCTCCCCCACCTCCTGCCGCAGGGTGCTGAACAGCTCGTACTCCCGCTGAGCGGTGCGGGCCCGGAGCTGCAGGATGGCCCCTTCGCGGTTTTTCAGCTCCGGCGTGACGAAGCGCTCTTCGTTGGCCAGGGTCTGGCGGCGGATCCAATGGTCGGGGACGCGGGCCGCCCGGGCGCGGCTCACCGCCAGGAAATAACCGAAGCTGCGGTGGTATTGCAGCCGCAGGTTCGGGTTTCCGCTGGTCTGGCGTTCCCGGGCCTCCTGGGCCGCCAACCACGCCTCCTGGTCGTCGAGACGGTTGCGCAGCCCATCGAGCACCGGGTCGACGCCGTCATGGATCAGGCCCCCCTCGCTGAGGGACAGGGGCGGGGATTCCACCAGATCGTGGCGCAGTCGGACAGCCAGCGCCTCCAGTTCCGGCCAGGGACCGTTCAAGGCGCGCAGGGGAGCGCTGCTGGAGTCGCGCAGCAGTCCCGCCAGTCGCGGTAGCCGCTCCAGACCGTCGGCGAGGGCGACCAGGTCGCGGGCCGAGGCGTTGCCGGCGCCGGCTCGGCCGGCCAGCCTCTCCAGATCCCCCATCGGCCGCAGCAGGCGCCGCAAGGCCAGGCGCAGCGGTCGCCGCTCCACCAGTTCGCTGACCCCCGCCTGGCGCTCCAGAATTGCTGCCCGGTCCACCAGGGGAGCCTCGATCCAGCGCCGCAGGCAGCGTCCTCCCATGGCGGTGGCGGTGCGATCCAGAGCCCACAACAGCGAACCGTGCAGGGCCCCGCCCAGTTGGGTGCGGGTCAGTTCGAGGTTGCGGCGGGTCTGGGCGTCCAGCACCAGCTGGTCGCCGGCGTACCAGAGGCGGGGGGGCTCCAACGGGATCGGGGCTGGAGCGTCCGCCTTTTCGTCGATCACCGGCTGGGTGGTGTCGAGGTAGGCCAGCAGACCGCCGGCGGCTCGCATGGCGAGGGGGGCCTCCCCCAGGCCCAGGCCATCCAGGCTGGCGAGGCGAAAGTGTCGGCGCAGCCGTGCCGCCGCTTCCGGTGCCTCGAAGGGGGTGCGCCCCAGCCGGGTCAGTCGCAGTCCAGTGGGGCACCAGTCCGGTGCCTTCGCGGACCCCTCCGCTTGGTCCCGGTCCCGGTCCCGATCGGCCGGTGCCACCACCTCGGCCGCCTCCAACGGGAGCAGCTCCTGGTGCAGGGCCGCCGCGCCGCGCCGCTCGGTGACCCGGAACTCGCCGGTGCTCACGTCGGCCACCGCCAGCCCCCAGCGCTCACCCTCCACCACGACGGCGCAAAGCCAGTTGTTGCGGCATGCCGCGAGCATTCCCTCCTCCAGCACCGTGCCCGGCGTGAGCACCCGGGTGATGTCGCGCCGCAGCAGCGCCCCCTTGGCCGGGGTGGCTTCCAGCTGGTCGCAGAGGGCGACGCTGAGGCCGCGCCGCAGCAGGTCGCCGCAGTAGCGCTCTGCGGCGTGGTGGGGGATGCCCGCCATCGGCACGCGCCCGACCGCCCGGCCGGCGTCCTTGCCGGTGAGGGTGAGTTCCAGCAGGCGGGCAAGCAGGATCGCGTCCTCGAAGAAGAATTCGAAGAAGTCGCCCAGGCGATAGAGCAGCACCCGATCCGGATGGGCCGCCTTGAGCTCCACGTAATGGCGCAGCATCGGCGGCAGCTGGGCAGGATCCACCAGGCTGTGGTGGTGCCAGCGGGGCAGATCGGCGGCGTCGCCGTCAAGTTCCTCGTCCGCCTGTGCGGCGCTGCGGGCGCGGTCGCTTTCTACCGCCCCACCCTCGGGCGTCGGCGTGGCCGTCGAGCGCCGCCGGGGCCGCTGGCGAGCCTCGGCGGCCGGGTCGTCCGCCTCGGCATCCGCCGCGGGGGACGCCGAGGCGGGAGGGGGCGCCGTGAACAATTCCCCCTGCAAGCCCAGCCCGGCTGCAAGGCTGAGCTGCTGCTGGGGGGCCAGGGAGGCTTCCGCAAGGGGCGGGGACTGTCCGGGCCGTGCCGCCATCACACTGGGGATGTGGTGCATGATCCTAAACCCCACCACCTGTGGTGTCGCCTATGGCGGCAGCCGACAACTTGTAAAGGAAGGCCGGCCCGGCCCCCGGCTTCTCCGGGGCTGCGTGGGAGGATGCCGCCATCGCCTGACATGGCCGGCGCGCCCCCCTCGCCCCACCAGTTTCCCCACCATGCAGATCATCAACACGCTCACGGTTCTGGCCCTGGTGGTGCTCTCGTTCGCGCTGATCGTCGCGGTGCCGGTGCTCTACGCGAGCAGCGAGGACAGCGGTCGCTCCAACAAGCTGATCCTGATCGGCGGTCTCGCCTGGGTGGCGCTGGTGCTGGTCAACTGGGGCGTGAGCTATTTCGTGGTCTGAATCCTTGGCCGTCTTCGAAGGTCGCTTCACCGACACGGCGGATCTCCGCTTCGCCGTCGTGATCGCCCGCTTCAACGATCTGGTGACGGGCAAGCTGCTCAGCGGCTGCCTCGATTGCCTCTCCCGCCACGGCATCGACACCAGCGCTGCCAGCGCCCAGCTGGATGTGGCCTGGGTGCCGGGCAGTTTCGAGATCCCCCTGGTCGCCCAGCGCCTTGCGGCGAGCGGTCGTTATCAGGTGGTGATCACCCTCGGAGCCGTGATCCGCGGCGATACGCCCCACTTCGACGTGGTGGTGGCGGAGGTGAGCAAGGGGGTTGCCGCCGTCGCTCGCGACACCGGCGTGCCGGTGATCTTCGGCGTGCTCACCACCGACACCCTGCAGCAGGCCCTGGAGCGTGCCGGCATCAAAAGCAACCTGGGTTGGAGCTACGGCCTGCAGGCCCTGGAGATGGGCAGCCTGATGGCGGCGCTGCCGCGCTGAGGGCTCGATGGGGCGGCGGTGCACGAGGGGGTTCCGGTGAAGCCTCGCCAGGTTCTCCTCCTCTGTGCCAGCGGTGATCTGCTGGGGGTGCTTCTGGCCGGGGCGGTCGTGGATCACAGCCTCGGCAGCGATCTTTTCGCCCATCCCCTTTGGCTGCTGCTCTTCGGCCTGGGTTACGTGTTTTTCAGCTGGCTGTTCGGCAGCTACACCTTGCTGCGCTGGCCGCGGCTGCCCCTGGCGCGGGTGCTCGTGCGCCTCGGCGCCGCTGCCCTGGCCACCACCCTCGCCGTGGTGATCGTCTACTGGCTGTTCAAACTGCCGGTGACCTTCACCCTTGGCCATCGGCGCATCCAGCTGGCCCTGCTCATTCTGGTGAGTCTCTGGGCTCTGGGGCTGCGTTTTCTGCTGCGCTCGCAGGTGCGGCAGCGGCAGCGGACCTTCGCCAGCCCGCTGGAGATGGCCGAACACCAGCAGCAGCGCCTGCTCCCCGCCCACTTGCCGGAGGAGGCCCTCACCCTCGCGGATGTTCCCTGGGCGGATTCGTTGAGCGTGCAGCGCCAGCTGAAGCGATTCGCCGACATCGCGGTGGCGGCGGCCCTGCTGCTGCTCACGCTGCCGCTGATGGCCCTGGCCGCGCTGCTGATCTGGCTGGACGACCGCGGCCCGGTGTTCTACGTGCAGGAGCGCAGCGGTTGGATGGGGGAGACCTTCCGGCTCTACAAGCTGCGCACCATGCGCCAGGCCGATCCCGCCGAGCCGGCCCGCTGGACGACCCGCCGGGACGATCGCATCACCCGGGTGGGCTGGCTCCTGCGGCGCGTGCGGCTCGATGAGCTGCCCCAGCTGCTCAACGTGCTGCGGGGCGACATGAGCCTGATCGGGCCCCGGCCGGAGCGGCCGGAGCTGGAACACGAGCTGGAGGCCCGCATCCCCCACTACCGCAAGCGGCACTGGATGCCCCCCGGGCTCAGCGGCTGGGCCCAGGTGTGCGCCCCCTATGCCGCCAGTGTGGAGGAGGCCGAGCTCAAGCTCAGCTACGACCTCTACTACCTGCGCCACTGGAATGTGGGCCTGGATCTGCTGATCCTGTTGAAGACAGTGAAGACCGTGCTGAAGGCGAGCGGACGCTGAGTGCGACAAGCCAGATCCGTGGACCGGAGTCTGGGGAAAGCGGATGAAGAGATTCGAACTCTCGACCCTCTCCTTGGCAAGGAGATGCTCTACCACTGAGCTACATCCGCGTGGCAGCTGCCGGGGCAGACGCCGCCGGCAGCAACACCGCCGGTCTGGCCATCATGCACTATCGGGGGTGCCCCTGGGCAACCCCCTGGCCTGATCCAGCTGCTGCACCGTGGGGACGCGCTTTAAGCTCGCCCCTGCCTGTACCGCCTGCGCCCTTTGGGGGATGCCCCTCGATCTGCCGATCCTGCTGAGGGCCTTCCCCTGCCTTGCCATGGCCCGGCACCAGGCAACCGGTCCGAGCCGGCCTGGATCCAACTGGTGCGGGAATGGCCTCCTGGCTACGGGGGCGTGGAGCGCGTGGCCCACGAGCTGGCTGCCGCCTGCCATTCCGGTAGTGGCTGGGTTTGCACGGTGAGCCTGCGAGGCCCTGCTGCGGGGGGCGGTCCGGATCCTTTGCCCGTCTCCTACCCGCGCGAGCACCTTCCCTCCCTGTCCCTTGGCCAGTTGTTGCTTCCCTTGCCTTGCTGGCGCCTGGCGCGGATCCTGCTCGGTCGGCAGCCCCTGCATGTTCATCTGCCCTGCCCGGGCCTGCTGCTGATCAGCGTGGCGGCGCGGATCCTGCGGCCCCGCCGCAGGATCCGGTTCCACTGGCACGCTTTCCTGGAGCCGGAGCCCGGAGGGAAGGGTCTTCTGGTCCGGATCTATCAGTGGCTGGCTCTGCGCTGGGCCGCGATCGGGGCGGATGCGGTGGTCACCACCTCTCCGGTGCTGGCGGATGCACTCAGAGCGGAGGGCATCCGCCGTTCGAGGCTGGTGGTTCTGCCCTGCTTTCTGCCGGCCGCAACCGAGCGGGCCGGGGAGCGCTGCCGCGCTGAGCGGCCGATCGGGATGCAGGAGCAGCGCCCCTTCCGGCTCCTGTTCATCGGCCGCCTTGACAGCTACAAGCGGGTGGACTGGCTGATCGGTGCGTTGCCGTCGGGCGGGGGCACCGAGCTCCATGTAATCGGTGACGGACCGCGGCGGGCGGCCCTTACGGCCCTGGCCGCGGCAAGCCCAGCCGCGGCGTGCATCACCTTCCACGGACGCCTGGACGAGACGGGCAAGCAGGACCTGATCGCTGCCAGCGATCTGCTGGTGCTGCCCGCGGATCGCAGCAACGAAGCCTTTGGCATCGTGCAGCTGGAGGCGATGGTTTTCGGGGTCCCGGCGCTTTCGCTGGAATGGCCCCGCTCCGGCACGGCCTGGGTGAGCGGTTTGGGTAGGGTGCTGGCCAGCCACGGCATCGGTCCGGTGCGGGATGCGCGCGGACTGGCGGAGGCCATCCGACTGCTGCGGGAGAGACCCGCCTGGTGGGCGGAGGCTTCAGCGGCGGCTCGCAGTCGCTACAGAGCGGTCTTTGCCCGCTCCGTCGTGCTGCCGCAGGTGCTGGCCCTAGGCCGATGACTCTGCTCAGCAACCTGCTGCTCTTCGGTGGCGGCCATTCGGGTTTCTCCAGCTATGTGCGACGGGTGATCCCCGCAATCCCGGGCATGCGACTCCTGATCGACGGGGCGCGGGGCCCCGTCTGCCGCTCGGGTGACCGCCTGCCGGAGGAGCCCCCCTCCCCAGCCCTGGCCTTGCTGGCACGGCTCTCGCTGACCCAGCACGGTGTGAATATGTCCAGGACCCTGGCCGCTGCCGGGCTGACTCGGTCGGGGATCGAGGCCGTCTACAGCCCCTTCTGCGATGCCCTCCTGGCCCTTCCGGGGGTGCCCCAGGTGATCACCTGCCATGATCTGACACCCCTGTATCTCCCGAACAGTCGCCGGGCCGCCTGGCGCTATCGCCTCTGGAACCCGGTGCATCTGCGGCGAGCCCAGCGGGTGATTGCGATCAGTCACTTCGTCGCCGATCAGTTGATCGATCTTGGGGTGCCCATGGATCGAATCCGCGTGGTGCCAAACGGGATCGGCGCGGTTGCCCAGCCACGGCACGAGCCAGATGGGGCGGATCTGCTGATGCTGGCCCGCCATGACGGCAACAAGAACGTGCTGCATGCCCTCAGGGGTTTTGCCCATTTCCTGGCGGGTCGGCCGGATTGGCCCGGGAAGCTGAGGATCGTCGGTCGCCAGGGCCGCCTCACCCGGGAGCTGCAGCGGGCGATCCGCGCAATGGATTTGGAGGATCGGGTGGAGTTGATTGCCTCCCTGAAGCAGGCCGACCTGGATGCCCAGCTTCGGCAGTGCCTTGCCCTTGTCTCCTCAACGCGAATGGAAGGGTTTGACTACCCCGTGCTGGAGGCCATGGCGCAGGGCATCCCCTGCCTGATCAGCGACATCCCTGTCCACCGAGAACTGTACGAAGATGCAGCACTCTTCTTCGGCTTGGAAGACAGGGGCGAAGACATGGCGACAGCCTTGGATGAGCTGCTGCGGGATTCATCGCTGTGGTCTGACCTTGCCAAGGCGGGAATCTCCAGGGCGAAGTCCCTGTCGCTAACCAAGCAGCATGAGGGAATTTTGGCAGCGATCTCGGAGTTGAAAGGTTGAAGCGGCCGCCTCTGAGTGAGCCTGCGCACATGCTTCCCCTCCCGATAGCTCTTGCGATCCTCAGGATTTGCCTCTATTGGTGGAGCGTGCAGGAAGAGGCGTGGCTGACTTGCCTGCATCGAGGCGTTGAAGGATGGGGCCAGCCCATTCGCGGTTGCGGTGCGGCCCGTTTTAGGGTTGAGCAAAAGGCCGTCGCGATTGAGTTGGAGTACCCGTTCAGGGGCTGGATATGGGGTGTCGCACGCTGAGAGCACTTGATCCAGGGGTCCCTTTCCAAGCAGATAGGCAGATCAGAATCACAGGTTGTCCTTAGCCAACGCCATCGCGTTGTATGCAGGCGCTAACCCACCAGTGCCGCAAGCCTGGACTTTAACAAAACATGAACAGAATCTTGGCGGGGCGCTGTACCTCGACTATCGTCATGAGATCATTGGCGAGGGTTAAGAGAGTTGGCTTTGAGTAGCAGTGAATCCCGATTCCCTTTGTACATAGGCCGCGGCCGGGCGCTCGTCAAGCTTCCTTCCGGAGAAATTCTCTGCGTCGACACCAACTCCAAGGACTCCCTTGACTATCTCCTTGGCTTTGAGATGGAAGCGAATATATTCCCGGTGTTTAGGCGTTTTCTCCGGCACGACAGCACCGTACTTGATATTGGGGCGAATATCGGCCTCTATACAGTCACCACGGCTGCCAGCATTAAAGAACACGGCTGTCTGTATGCATTTGAAGGAAATCCTTATACCTATGGCTTTCTGGAGCGCTCTGCCTACTGCAATAAGTTGCTCTCGCATCCAAATATCCACTTGGTCAACGCATTGGTTGGTGCCGAGTCAGGGCAAGGGACTCTTTACTTCGATCCTGAATTCCTCGGCGGCGCCTCTATGAGCTCACTGGATCAGCAGCGCGAGTCGGTCGACGTACGACTCATCGCATTGGACGATTATCTTCCGCCCGACTTGATTGTAGATTTGATCAAGATCGATGTGGAGGGATACGAGCCTTTCGTCATCGAAGGGATGAGAAAAGTTTTGGCGCGTTCGCCGGGAGTGCGACTCGTAGTCGAGTTCTTTGAAAGCATGCTTGAGAATACCTATGGCGTGGAAAAGTTTGTTGGTTTAATTCATGATCTTGGTTTTCGGATGTGTCGAATTCTGCCTGATGCCAAGCTAGAGTTGCTTGCCCTAGGGGAGGTGCCCCGCGGGTCGAATTACTTCCTGCTCACCAGATCCCATGAAGAGGATATTAGACGTAATCACTTTGTTATCTTGCCGGGGTCCCTTCGGTACTTGGATTGCTTCCTTGACGGCAGTAGCAATCGCCTGCTTGCGGATGGTCAGCTCATGTTTTTCGATCAAAATCTTCCCGACATTGAAGAATCCGTGCTGTTCTTTGGGCCCTATATTAACTTGTCTCCAGGCAAGTATTTATTTTATTTCCGGGGCAACCTGGAGGGAGATCTGAATCTTAAATTTACAAGGAACTTTGGCGAGTCGCTGCTTGAAGTGTCACTATCCTCCTTTGAGGGCCCTGTGCAGCTTGATCTCGATGAGACTGCAGAAAAGTTTGAAATTGTTGCCAGTCGAACTAATTCCCTTAAAAGGGTAAATCTTTCTGGGATTGATGTCGTCATGATCTAGGCTTGCTCTGGAAGTGCGAGATCACGTGACAGCCGCTTTTCGGTTACTGTTTTCGACGTTAAAAAACTCTGATTGAATCATAGGGCTTCAATGTGGGAGTCCTGAGAAATAAATAACAAGCTGCCTGCTTGGAGCCCATGACTAGGGAGATACTAGCTCGTCAGCACTGCTGTCCAATGTCTAGCCTTTCGAATGACTTGGGTAGGCAAATTCTCCTGAGCGCCATCTAGAGCCAGTCTGGTCTTTGCTAGGCACAGAACTAGGAAAGATAACGACAAACAGAATCGGAGATGTCTCCGGATCTTCTCAGCGTACATCATCAGAAACGTCATGGAAATCGAAGTCTCCGCACCTTTCGCCAGACGATTCACAATAAGGGTGAGAGCAACCTTCCGTATCCCTGAACCAAAGACTCCCTCCACCACGCTGCGCTTTCGCTGGTCTGATCTGATTTGGTTCGCTCTGAGCTGCTGCTTGAGAGCAGCATTGATCTCGGGTTCCTTTGCTGGCCTGCCTAATCGCTTGCCAGATAGCCGTACGCTGTTGGTCTTGTAGAAGTTCCGATTCTTGGTGTGGATATGGATACGAATTGCGCAAATCTGTTCGAGGTAGCAGTCATCTTCTTGCTTGTACCTTTGGCTTTAGGAATGAGGCCTCGGCGTCATTGTGTGGATCCCAGGTTAGCCTGTGTACGAAGGCAAAGTCATTTAGCATTAAACACCAATCTACCGCAGGCAGAAGCCCCGTGGGGTAGGGCACCAAGCTCAACAGCAGCTCTTGCATTGCCTCGCACAATGGGCCGAATGTGACGCGGAACCAAGTTGACGATCAGTCGGGCAGGCTGTGCCTCTTGGCGTTGTGAAGGATTCTTTGTTCTCGGTGCAGCTCGCGGAAAAACAGAAGTTTGCATCACCAATTCGTCTTCAGGCCCAAAAGGCTGTCACTGGAGGCGATTAGGGTGCCAACGGCATCAAGATTTTGCTGTGGGTAGTCGAGCTGGTGGCGGATTGTGCCTTTTACCTTGCGGCGGCGTGGCTTCTTTTGCTTGGCAAAATTGAGAAAACTGGCACGTGCTCTCCCGCCTCACATATCCCGGAAGTTGCCTACGCCGATCTGAACGTTGATCGCAGAGATCCACAATGATCTGCTCGGTCGACGCCCCCCCTCATTCAGCAACTAATGATCAGTTGGATAGACGATGTCGACTGGTATACAAGAAGCGTCGATGGTAAGTGTCCCTCAGTTTTGGCCTTCCGGCAAATCGGCGGGCTTTACGAGGTTATCAAGTGAGAGCTTGTTGCCTGATCGACAGTTGCTCTTTTGTTGATTTGGCGACAAAGAGTCTTATTTATTCTGCCCTAGCGGCGTCGTAGAATCATGCCATACGAAGTAGCCTTGTAACCATCGATAGAGAGGTTTATCTGGGGAATATCTGATGGATCAGGGGATCCATCAGCCTGGAAAAATGAAGCGTCAAAATGCTCGCCACAGGGGTATGGTGGAATGTCGACGTAGCCGTCTATAAAATATCCAGATTGCTTGAACTCTGGCTTCAGCAATTCAACGCCACTTGCATCAAGTTCACTCTGTAGATCCAGGATGTCCGCCCTTGTGTACAGTACGGTAGGCCAATTATCGATCTGAGAAGTGCCGGTGTGATCATATTCTGTCGTGTGTATAGCGATGCCCCCAGGCTTCAGGCAGCGACAAGAGTTGATGATGAAATCAAGTCCTTTGCGCTTCGATCCGAGATGTTCTAGCGCACAAGAAGACCAGGCAAAGTCAAACCTGCCTTCTGTTTCCCCGAAAGGGATGGCGGTCATGTCCATGTCCTGATAGCGAACGCGCCTCGTGAAATCCTCTCCAGAGACGAGACGGGAATGAAACAAATGTCCTAGATTGCCTGTATTCTGACCGGTTTCACGCCAGGTTTTAGCCAGTTCTGACTCGCTTGAGAGATCTGTAGCCAGCAGCTCCACATTGAAATTCGCCAACAGAGAGATCAGAGGTTCTGTGCCACATCCGAAGCCAATGCCAGAAGCCGCTCTCTCCTGATTCAGAATCCCCAGATTCCACAGCGACTGGATGGTAAAGGTCCACTCCCATGCTTTACGCGTAAGCGGATTGCCTCCTAGAAGCCAGCTGAGACCAAAATGCCAGCCGGAATAGATGTCAGTACCGGTGCATGGACGCGAAGATGGCTGAAACTGATCTGCAAAGCGTTCTACAACCTCGCAGGCCGATCTCCGCATACACCAGTCGGAATTTTTGTCAAGGAGAGCTTGCGATTCGAGTTGGCTCAGCTTCCAGGAAAGTACCTTTATGTTCTTCCTGATTGACTGGTAGTCACGCAGAGCTTCGGCAAGCGCAGACATGTTCGGACGGGTAGGCTCCGAGCTATTACATGGGCTCAGGGTATTCAGAACCGTCTGCTCTGCTAACTCGCAGATCATGGCTGCAAACGCCTCTGAGTTTGTGACGGGAAGAGAATTGCCCAACAGGGCACGGCCTAAGATGGCGCGTAAGCGATCTTTCACTGTCACAGTGTCAGCCAAAACCTGAACAACGCCACAACCTTACCATGCGCCACAAAAGCATCCTCTGACTTGGGCTAAATAGTTCTAATGAATAGGGAAAGCATCCGGTTTCATCTAGTCTTGACAAATCCCCATGGTAATCTCGTGGATGGTTTGCCTTCCTCCAAATGCCGATCCAAGAGCTCGGTGCCAGCCCGGCTCGTGAAAGCCCGCCTGCCGAGGCTGAGCTGGCAGGCGGGCTGTCGGAGATCGCACTTTCCCTGCAGGATGTCTCCCTAGAATTTCCGGTCTATTCAACAGAAACCCGCAGTCTCAAGCATGTGCTTATGCGATCCGTGACAGGCGGCAATTTGCGTAGACGGCGTCTCGGGGCTAGCGTGTTGGCTTTGTCCGAGATAAATCTTCGGGTTTTTCATGGTGAGCGAGTGGCACTGATCGGCCACAATGGCGCAGGCAAATCTAGCTTTCTTAGGCTTGTTTCGGGTATCTATGAGCCTACTGGTGGCGAGTTCACTGCTTTCTGTACGGTTTATCCCATGATTCAGAAGGCCTTCATCACGAGTCCTGAGCTCAGTGGGAAAATGGCCATCAAAGGCCATTATCTACTCATGAATGGCAATCTGCGGGGTTTTGAGGAGTTCTATGATGATGTGGTAAGTTTCTCCGGTCTTGGTGATTATGTTAGGCTGCCCATTAAAACTTATAGTGATGGAATGGCAGCACGGCTGCTTTTTTCCCTGCTTACTGGGCTCCGCCATGACTGCTTGGCACTTGACGAAGGCATTGGAGCCGGCGACAGCAGCTTTTATGAAAAAGCTGAACAGCGTCTTGACGAGTTCGTGCGTAGCGCCGGGACTCTGCTGCTTGCCTCCCACTCCGATCAGTTACTGCAGCGGTTCTGCACGAGAGGACTGGTCTTTGATCAGGGCAAAATCGTTTTTGATGGCCCAGTTGGAGATGCACTAACCTGTTATCATGAATCCCATTGTTGAATCGTTCCATCAGGCCTGGAAGTTGCGCCGAGCCTGGTGGTTCACCGCTACATCAAGAACCAAAGCCCGCTTCGCGCGCACCCTGCTGGGGAGTTTCTGGCTTGGTCTATCCAATACCCTCTCAACAGCGGCATTGGCAGCCGTCTACTCCATTGTTTTTCGTGTCAAGGACTTCAACCACTACATCGTCTTTCTTGGTGTTGGCGTCGTTGTCTGGAATTCCATCTCAGCTGCGATTGGCTCGGCTCCAAATTTGTTCGAGCACAACAGTAATAACGTGAAGAACCTGAGCGTGCATCCAGTCTTTTATACCCTGGAGGAATGGGGTTTTCAGCTCCAGACAACTCTTCAGGCCTTCCTTTTTGTCTTTTTGTTCCTCTCTTTCTTTCAGCATAGCCTCCTCGTCAATCTCCTTCTTTATGGTCCGCTGCCATTGCTTAATCTGTTCCTCTTTATTTACTGGGCTCCTGTGATCATCTGCATCCTGGGAGCCAAGTACAAAGACATTTATCAGCTCATACCGATTGTGTTGCAACTTGTCTTCCTGCTCTCGCCGATCCTTTATCCGAAATCCAACCTTGGACCGATTGCCTGGATTGCTGATTTTAATCCCTTCTACCGGGTGCTCAGTCCAGTCCGCCAGGCATTGCAGGATGGCAGCATCTCATACAGCAGCTTTTTTGTTGTTCTGTTGATGAATCTGATTGGGCTTGCGATAGCCTTGCGTATGCTTACCAAAACCAAATCTCAATTGCCCTTCCTTGTCTGATCTGAGTCCCACAGGCGCTGCGCTCATTCTCGATCGAGATGATACTCTCGTTGTGGATAGTGGCTATATGTCAGGCGATCATCCGATCGTTTTTGTCCCAGGCGCTGTCGATCTGCTCGTCGCAGCGACTCAAAGGGGCATTCCTCTGTTCATCGCAACGAATCAGTCCGGGATATCCAGAGGCATGTATGGCATCGCAGACATGCATTATTTTAATGCACGCTTGTTGCGACGACTGGAAGAGTACTCCGTTCCTATCCTTGATCTTGTTTTTTGTCCCCACGGGCCCAACGATGGCTGCTTATGCCGCAAGCCAAGCCCTGGCCTGCTGCTTCAGTTGCAAGATCGCCATGGCATTAAGCTTAAAAACTCCGTGGTTGTTGGAGATAAAGCCTCCGATGAGCAGCTGGGAAAACTCCACTGTCGAGAGGGGATACGAATCGATCAAAAGGGCTTTTCGCCGGCGTTAATCGCCAGGATACTTTCTGAATTCAGCTCATAGAGGACAGGGGATTGTCTTTATTCCATACCTGACTGATGATCTTGGTAGTAGAAAAGCCGTTGACAAGTGGCATGGTTAGCACTTTTCCGCCATAGGATGTGACAAAATCAGCGCCAACGATATTGGCAACCGAATAATCACCCCCCTTGATCAAGAGGTCTGGCATGAGTGTGCGGATCAGGTTTTCAGGAGTGGGCTCGGAAAAAATTACCACCAGGTCAATCGAGCCTAGTGCCAGCAGAGCTTGCGCACGGTAAGTCTCCTGATGAATGGGTCTTGTCGGGCCTTTAAGCTCTGCGACGGAGGCGTCACTGTTTAGCCCGCAGACCAACAGATCGCAGGAGGCTCTCGCTTCGCGCAGGTAGCTCATGTGCCCAGGATGGAGGATATCAAAGCAACCATTTGTAAAGCCTAGAATGTATTCTTTTCGCTCGCCTGCGGGGAGGAATCTTTCTAGATAGTCTTCAAGTTCTTCGAGGTAAACGGCCCCTGGCGCCTTCCCGTTTAGGCGTAAGTAGCGATAAATGTCGATCGGCTTTGGTAGGTATGTGCCGGTAACTTTGACCGCGCAGCCAGCATAGTAATTTGCAGTTTGGCAGCTTAAAGCCGGTTGTCTATGCTCGCACCAGCTTGCAATGTAGCCAGCGAAAAAGGTATCGCCCGCACCCGAAACATCACGAGCCTCCTGGTTCGAGGTTTTGTGTACCTCCATGCTATCTACGCTACGTCTGTAAACCAAGGCCCCAAGCCCGCTGGCTGTGAGGATGAGTGTTTCTGCCCCGGATGCTTCACTGGCTAAGCGCAGCGAATCACTGCACGGAATGGGATCCTTGTCATAGTTACGAATATGGGTTGAGCTGAGTTCGGGATGGCCTGATGTGCGCAGGATGCGATTGAGCTCCGGCAAATTAGGCTTCAGTGTGCTGTTTGGCCCCAGACAGTCAATTGTGCTTTTCTTGGTGTCGACGAAAAGTGGAATCTGCCTCTGCTCAGACTGGCGGACAAGGGCAGCGATTGAGCCAAGGCTTACGGTGCCCTTCTCGTAGTCTGAAACCACTATCGCATCGTAGCATTCACTGTCGAGTGAACTTCCTGCCGCCTGGATTACTGCGGTTTCAATCGCCGTGCTGTGGGGGAGCATGACTTGAGGGAGAAGCTCGTCATCCACACGCAGCATGCACTGTCCATCCGCATAAAAGCGCGTCTTTACCGGTGCTTGGCTGTTGGCGAAGGGTTGTAACAAGGTGGGATGAACGGAGCGGCCGTTAATGCTCCATTTATCGTGTAGCAGCTCGCACTGTTCGATCGAGGCCAGGCTGATGAAGGAAACCCTGCATCCGAGAGCGGTCAGGTTCAGGGCTACGTTGCCAGCACCTCCGACGAAGGATGCAGAGTCTTCCTTGAGGAGAATGGGAATTGGCGCTTCCGGAGAGATACGATTTGTTCTTCCTTTGATATATACATCAATAATTAGGTCGCCGATCACAAGGATGCGCGGGGAACACTCAGCGGAGCGGGACTGGGCGAGAGGAATCATCAGTCCAAACCATGCTCTACTACGTCACACAATACATGGCCTAGGATCAAATGAATGACCTGGGCTATCGAGACGCTCTCCGTTGGAGCAGCAAGAATGTGATCATAGACACAGTCTGCCGCTGTTGGTGAATAGAGATTACTAGTCAGCAGGGCTGTGTGCATCCCTGTCGCGCGAGCGGTATCGGCAGCGCGGCTGATATTGACACTGCTCCCTGAGGTGCTGAGGCAAATAAGAACGTCCCCAGGCTTGCCAAGAGCCTCAATCTGCCTAGCATAAACTTCCTCGAACGAAAAGTCGTTCGCACAAGCTGTGAGTACCGAGCTGTCAGTGGTAAGGGCCAGAGAGCTGATGCCTCGCCGGTTCCGCCTGTACCGGACGACCAGCTCTGCCGCCAGGTGCTGACTTTCTGCAGCACTTCCACCATTGCCACAGAAGAAAATTGTATTACCTTTGTCGGCGGCATTTGTCAGGACTTCCGCCAACGCCTGCATGGGTTGGCCGCACCGTTCGCGTATTTTAAGAAGTGCTGTTTCGAGCTGCTCAAGCTCCCGTTCGAGAATCTGTGCGGCGAGAGTGGGTGTCGAGTTCATGGTTTAAAATGTCCATGACATGTTCATGAAACCAGAGACCCTCGAGGCAGGGTGAGTTTACTGCTGCACATCCTACCATTTTGCATGGTGTGCGCTGACTTCGGTAACAGGGGCTGCAGGCGCTGAAATCGGAATTGCGAAATACGCAGGCGTGCTTGTAGTATGCACTCAACATGGGACTAACTGTGGGCCCCGCGAGGCATAGCGTCTTGATCCCAAGCCCTTCGCCGATGTGAAGAAAGGCAGAATCGGGGCAAATCAGCAGGTGTGAGGACTCTATAGCCCGAACAGAGTCCACGAGAGCCATGCCAGCCGTCTGCTTGACGTTCTCTGGCAAGTTCTCATTGCGTTTTGTGCACAGCACAACAACATCAAGGCCGCGAATCGCGGCTATGTTCTTTACGAGCTGCTCCATTTCTGGAAGGTTTCTGTAGGGTTCGTCAGAGGTTAGCTGGATGCTTACTTTTAGCTTGTGATTTGGCAGCGCATCTTGTTTGCCTCGCAGGGCGATGGCCTCCATGCTAAGGATCTTGTCATTCGGTACTCGCATTGCTTGGGCGAAAATGATGTGCCTTGGAATCGCTGTTCTTAGAAGGCGCGTCACTTCTTTCCCCCAGGTTGGGCAGATACTGAAATCAAAAATCTGATCGTATTGGTGTATGTCGCTTAGTCGCGGTACTGAGCTGACATTGATGTCAGTTGCAAAGTATTCGCGAACGTAAGGCTGAAACGCTTGCGGAATGCCGATAGTGACATCGTTGCCATTCTCCGTGAGCGCCCGCAGGCCGCCACTCATCATGGTGATATCTCCGATGCCACCATAGCCACGGCTCACCAGGATGCGCTTACGCCGAGTAGTGCGTGACGAAAGCCATGATGAGAATTTCGCAGAACGAAGTCTCTTCACCGTGTGCGAGGCAGGCTTGAGCAGGCCTCCGAAGCGACCTTGCCAGATGCTGTAAAAGAGATAGGTGGCTTCTGCCAAGAGTGAACCGCGGTTGATCCGGTCCGCAGACTGTCGATACTGGCCGTCAGGCGTGTTATTAAGGGTCAGGAAGCAGTTTCTTTCGTGTTCCCAGTGACGTCTTTTGTCTCGCGCGCGCAGCGCTTGCAGCATCCGATGCGGTCCATATAGCAAGGCGCCTAGAAAGCGTGAGCGTAGTGGCCTGGGCAGACGGGATTGTAGTTGGTTGATATAGCAGGAAAGCACTGCGCTCCGCAGCTCGGCTGCGAAGCGTGAATGTGGCGAGAGAGCTCGATAGTATCTCGCGGCGCAATCAAGAAAGGATCGTTCAAAACTTGTCGCGGTTTCTAGCATGGCGATGCGAACTCTGACCGTAGGGATCATTAGCCACCGTTCGTCAATTGCAGCCGTGACTCTTCTGCGATAAGCGAGAATCATGTGTTGCGAGATTGGCTCCAGGATGTTCCGCTCATGGTCGAGGTGGCTCTTGAAAAGAGCGGCCAATTCCTCCAGGAAGTCGATTTCTGCCTTGCGAGATGTTCCAAGTATGTCTCTGTTGGCCTTGCCCGAGGCATCAGGTGCCAGTATCTGCTGGGCGTAGACGGCGTATTTCTCGGGGAGGGAGGTGTGGCCAAGTGCTTCCAGGTCAAGCCAGGCATTAATGGTTGTCAGGTAGCCAAGTAACAATTCCGTGAGACTGATTTTGCTGGAAGTTGTTGCCACCCCTGAAAGTACTCATCAAGAAACATTCCAGAAACTATGGCCGCAACTGCTAAGCCTGTCAACCCCAGAGGGCCTTTTTCTCCAAGGCTTCCCCCGGATTGAACGCAGGGCTCGTGCTTGCCAATCTCGTCTGAATTGTCGGGCCGGGATCAACGTGCTTCACTTTGGCTATCTGCGTTGCAGCAGCAACCGTCCAGCTCGCTGGGCTCCCCTGCCTTGAGCATGAGATATTGGCTTTCCACCCTGCAAAAGCCCAGGCGCTCATAAAAGCCCTTGCTTTTCGTTGTCATCAGATAGACGCGTTCTGCTGATCTTACTGCTGGAGTGGCTAGCAGGGCTTCTACCAACCTTCGTCCCAGTCCCTGGCCCTCCAGCTCTTGAGCCACTACGACATCCCAGAGAACGGCGCGGTAAGCACCATCACTGGTAGCGCGTCCGAAGCCCACCAGCCGTCCCTGGCGCCAGGCGCTCACCGCCGCCTCACTCCCTTGCAGCATTCTTGTCAAGCCTGCTCGTGAGCGACCGGCCGCCCAGAAGCTGTTGTTGGCAAAAAGCGCCTGAAGTTGCCGTAGGGCCTGGCGTGGGCACAGGCCGGGTCCCAGCCCGAATTGCAGCCCAGGTGCTCCGGGTCGATGGCGAATGATCTGGATCGGGGTGCCCAAGCGGCCGGCGGGGACGTCCAGACAAACCTTAGGGTGCAGGGGGCAAGGGCTTGACCACACCGCTCCGGGTCTCTGCGCCGGTTCCCTGTCGGACCGTGATCCAGGGGGAAAAACCACTGCCACGGCTTGTTTCTTGCATCAGCGGCCGCTCTGATCCGGTGATAGGCTGTGCCGTCTCGGTTGGTCTGCCCCGATGCTCAAGCTGCTGCTGGGTGATCCCAATGCCCGCAAGCTGAAGCGCTATCAACCCCTCGTCTCCGACATTAGTCTCCTCGAGGAGGAGATAGCCCCCCTCTCCGACGATGAGCTGCGGGGGCTTACGGCAGAGTTTCGCCAGAAGCTGGCCAACGCGAGCCAGGCCGGCGGCGCCCCCGAAGTCGTTCTGGCCCGCGAGCGCAAGCTGCTCGATGAGTTGCTCCCCCAGGCCTTCGCCGTTGTTCGCGAAGCGGGCAAGCGGGTGCTGGGCATGCGCCACTTCGATGTGCAGCTGATCGGTGGCATGGTGCTGCACGACGGCCAGATCGCCGAGATGAAGACCGGCGAGGGCAAGACCCTGGTCGCCACGCTGCCGGCTTATCTCAACGCCCTCACCGGTCGGGGGGTGCATGTGGTCACCGTCAACGACTACCTGGCCCGGCGCGATGCCGAGTGGATGGGTCAGATCCATCGCTTCCTCGGCCTGAGCGTGGGCCTGATCCAGAACGATATGGCGCCATTCGACCGCCAACGCAATTACGCCTGCGATATCACTTACGCCACCAACTCCGAGCTCGGCTTCGACTACCTTCGTGATAATATGGCGACGGACATAGCTGATGTTGTTCAGCGAGACTTTCACTATTGCCTCATTGATGAAGTCGATTCGATCCTGGTGGATGAGGCCCGCACCCCGTTGATCATATCCGGTCAGATTGAGCGGCCGCAGGAGAAGTATCAGCGTGCCGCCGAGGTGGCAGCGCGTCTGGAGCGTGCTGCTGAAATGGGTAAAGATGGCGTCGATCCCGAGGGGGATTATGAGGTCGACGAGAAGCAGCGTAATGTCACGCTTACTGATGAAGGTTATGCCAAGGCGGAGCAGATCCTCGGTGTTGACGATCTTTATAATCCCGCCGATCCATGGGCGCATTTCGTTAACAATGCCCTCAAGGCTAAAGAGCTTTTCGTTCGTGATGTTAACTACATTGCGCGCAATGGTGAGGTGGTGATCGTCGATGAGTTCACCGGTCGTGTCATGCCTGGACGGCGCTGGAGCGACGGGCTGCATCAGGCGATTGAGTCGAAGGAGGGCCTGGCAATTCAGCCCGAGACGCAGACCCTGGCCAGCATCACCTATCAGAACTTTTTCCTGCTCTATCCCCGCCTGGCCGGCATGACCGGCACCGCCAAGACGGAAGAGGTGGAATTCGAGAAGACCTACAAGCTGGAAGTCACAGTCGTTCCCACCAATCGCCCCCGTTCCCGCTCGGATTGGACGGATCAGGTGTTCCGCTCCGAGACCGGCAAATGGCGTGCCGTTGCACTCGAGACCGCCGAAATTCACCGCGCTGGCAGGCCGGTTCTGGTCGGCACCACCAGCGTCGAGAAGTCGGAGCTTCTCTCCGCCCTGCTGGCTGAGGAGCAGGTGCCCCACAACCTGCTCAACGCAAAGCCCGAAAACGTGGAGCGGGAAGCGGAGATCATCGCCCAGGCCGGCCGAGCCGGTGCGGTCACCATCGCCACCAACATGGCCGGCCGTGGCACTGACATCATCCTCGGTGGCAACAGCGATTACATGGCTCGCCTCAAGCTGCGGGAGGTGTTGCTCTCCCGATTGGTGCGTCCCGAGGAGGGTCATCGCCCCCCCGTGCCGTTGCAGCGCTCCCCGGAGACTGCGTCTGGCTTCGGGTCCAAACCTGGCACCACTCGCGCTCCGAGTGAAGCCCGCGCCCTGGGCAACCTCTTCCCCTGCCAGCTCACCGAATCCACAGACCAGGCTCTTGGGCAATTGGCCCGCGACCTGGTGAGCGCCTGGGGCGATCGCAGCCTGACCGTCCTGGAGCTGGAGGATCGCATCGCCCAGGCGGCCGAGAAGGCCCCCACCGATGACCCCTCAATCCTGGCCCTGCGGCAGATGATCGCCCGGGTGCGCGGCGAATACGACGGCGTCGTACGTCAGGAGGAGGAGCAGGTGCGCGCCGCCGGTGGTTTGCATGTGATCGGTACGGAACGCCATGAGTCGCGCCGCATCGACAACCAACTTCGCGGTAGAGCCGGTCGGCAGGGGGATCCGGGCAGCACCCGTTTCTTCCTCTCGCTCGAGGACAACCTGCTGCGCATCTTCGGGGGGGAGCGGGTGGCCGGCCTGATGAATGCCTTCCGGGTGGAGGAGGACATGCCGATCGAGTCCGGCATGCTCACCCGCTCGCTCGAAGGGGCTCAGAAAAAAGTGGAAACGTATTACTACGACCAGCGCAAGCAGGTGTTTGAGTACGACGAGGTGATGAACAATCAGCGCAAAGCTGTCTACCGCATCCGCCGCCGCGTGCTGGAGGGTTCAGAGCTCAAGCAGCAGGTGATCGAATTTGGCGAGCGTACGATAGACGATATCGTCGAGGCTTATGTGAATCCCGAGCTGCCGCCGGAAGAGTGGGATCTCACACGCCTCACCGATAAAGTAAAGGAGTTCATCTATCTGCTGGAGGATCTCACGCCCGAACAGGTCCAGGGCCTGTCGATGGAGGAATTAAAGGCCTTCCTCAAGGAGCAAATGCGCAATGCTTATGACATGAAGGAATCCCAGGTTGATCAGCTTCAGCCTGGCCTCATGCGCCAGGCGGAGCGCTTTTTCACTCTTCAGCAGATCGATACGCTCTGGCGAGAGCACCTGCAAGCCATGGAGGCTTTGCGTGAGTCCGTCGGCCTGCGGGGCTATGGACAGAAAGACCCCCTGATTGAATATAAAAACGAGGGCTATGACATGTTCCTGGAAATGATGATCCAGGTGCGCCGCAACGTGATCTACTCGATGTTCATGTTCCAGCCCCAGCCTGCCCAGCCCCAGGGGGTCACCGTCTGACCCCGGCTCAGCGCTGAGGCAGCTGCGGTCGCCGGGGCCTCAGATCCCGCCCCCGTCACCCAGCCACCAACTCTCCATCCCCTTGGCCACGCCTCCCCCACGGGGCGAGAGGCTTTCGCCCTCGGCTCCTCCCTCCCCCAGGTATTCCAGGATTTCCCGGTCGCGCAGGCTTTGGGCCACTCCCAGCAGCCTGCGGCGGCTCCCGTTCTCCCCAACCCGGCGGCTGCGCAGGTCTCGCAGGCTCCCCAGGGCTCCAGCCAGCTCCCCCTCCAGGCTGTCGATCCGCTCCATCAGGTTGCGGATCACCCGTGCCTCGGCATCGGGCAGGGCGGAATGGGCGAGGGGGTCGATGCGCACGCCCGACTGATGAATCACCCGGCCGGGAATTCCCACCACGGTGCTGTCCGGTCCCACGTCCCGCAGCACCACCGAGCCGGCTCCGATGCGGGTGTTCGAGCCCACCGTGATCGCACCGAGCACCTTGGCACCGGCGCCCACCACCACGTTGTCCCGCAGCGTGGGATGGCGTTTGCCGTGCTGTTTGCCGGTCCCCCCCAGGGTGACCCCTTGGTACAGAAGGCATTGGTCGCCCACCACGCTCGTCTCGCCGATCACCACCCCCATGCCGTGGTCGATGAACACCCCCCGGCCGATGCGAGCCCCCGGGTGGATCTCCACCCCGGTCAGAAGTCGCCCCACCTGGCTGAGCAGCCGGGCCGGCAGGGGGAGGCCCAGCCGCCACAGCCGATGGCTGACGCGGTGCAGCACCAGGGCGTGGAAGCCGGGGTAGCAGAGCAGGATCTCCAGGGTGCCGCGACAAGCTGGATCCCGCTCCTTGATGATCGCCAGATCGGCCCGGATCGCTTCGAGCATGGCCGTCTCACTCGCTCAGCAGGCCGATCTCCTTGCGTAACTGATCGATCGTGGCCGCCCCCAGATAGCTCTGGGCGCAGTGAACCACCGGCAGGCGCATCAGCTGGGACCGGTTCTGCCGGAGGGTCTGCTCCACCAGCGGCAGGCTCGGTCGGTCGCACAGCACATGACTGGCGGCCCGCAGCAGGGCCAACAGGCGACTGCCGGTGTCCGGAAGCGCCGTCATCACCAGCAGTTCGTTGCCGCGCATGCTGTGCAGAATCACCTCCGCGGCGCGCAGGATGCCGGGGCTGATGCTCACCAGGCCCACGCAGCTTCCCTGCCGCAGCTCCTTGAGCAGATCGAGTTCATGGCGGAAGTCGTTCAGGTCGACCGCCACGGCTCGCACGCCATGCTTTTTGGCAATTTCCTCAACGGGCTGCAGAAAGTAGCGGCTCGTCACCACGGTGCCCTGGCTGGAGTTCTCCAGAACGGATTCCAGCTCCTCCATCGGCACCACCTCCACGGGGACGTCGAGGACGGGAGAGAGCTCCTCGGCGATCAGCATCGAGGCGCCGATGTCTTCGCGGGGGGTGGAGACCAGCACCCGAGCCCCGCAGCGCAGGCGCCAGTCAATCTCGCGGGTGAGCAACTCGCGGGCCTGCTGGAGGGTGCAGCCGGCGTTCAGCAGGCGGTCGACGCTCTGGCGCACCTCCCGGTCCACATCCGGTGTGGCCTTGCTGCGCAGGCCCGGTGGCGGCTTGATCTCCCGCGGTTTCTGCTGGTCGCGCACGTAGATGCCCGAGCCGGCCATGGCTTCCACCACACCGTCGGTTTCCAGCTGGCGGTAGACCTTGCTGATCGTGTTGCGATGCAGACCGGTCTGCATCGCCAGTTGGCGGGTGCTGGGCAGGCGATGGCCCGGCGGGTAGTGCCGGGCGGCGATGGCGAAGCAGATCTGGTTGTAGAGCTGGGTCGACGCCGGGATGTCGCTTTCCTGCTGGATGTGAAATCGCACGCCGGAGTGGCCGGATCAACTGCCGGCCACCCTACGGAGCTTTTGCCCCCGTGACAATTCCTTTGTTGTCCCATGGTGATGTGCCGGCCTGTGACAGCCTGACTCCGTGGTGCCTCCTCTCTCCCCGTTCTCCGTGCCCGCCGCTGCGGGTGTCCCGCCCTGGCCGGACCCCGAAATCGGCCGCTGGGTCACCCTGCCCCCCCGGGAGGAGGGCCAGGTGCCGCTTGTGAGCTGGTTTGCCCTGCCGCCCCAGGGCCCGCCTCGGGCTGCCCTGCTGGTGCTGCCTGAAGTCTTCGGGGTCAATGCCTGGTTGCGCAGCGTGGCCGGTCGGTTGGCGCTGGCGGGGTACGCCGCTCTGGCGCCGCCCCTGTTCAGCCGCACCGCGCCGCGACTGGAGCTTGGCTACGACGAGGCTGCCCTGCGGGAGGGACGCTCCCACAAGGACCGCACCACCAGCGAGGATCTGGTTGCCGATCTCACCCTGGCGGCCGACTGGTTGAGCGAGGCCCTGCCGGATCTGCCTGAGGGCCCGGGTTGCGTGGGGTTCTGCTTTGGCGGTCATGTGGCCATGCTCGCGGCCTCTCTGCCCCGGGTGCGGGCCAGCTGCGCCTTCTATGGGGCAGGAGTCGCCACGGGCCGCCCCGGAGGGGGCCCGCCCACCCTCGACAGCCTTGCCACCGTTTCCGGTCGCCTGCTCTGCGTCTGCGGCCGCCAGGACGAACTGATCCCCCCGCAGGAGCTGGCGGCGATCGAGGCGGCGCTTGGCACGGCCAGCCAGGGCCGTCGGCCCGGAGAGGAGCACCGTTTGTTGACCCTGGAGGCCGGCCATGGCTTCCTCTGCGAAGCGCGGAAGGACTTCCATCCCACCGCCGCCGCCGCGGGATGGAAAGCCATGCTGGCGTTTTTCGCGGAAAGCCTGGGCTGAATCTTCAGCTCGGCTGGGCGGCGGTTTCCGGCTCGTGGGGCGCCGCTGGCGTGGTGGTGATCGTGCGGGGGCGTGCCGGGGCCGGCGTCGCCCCCGCAGGCTTGCCACCCGCGGCTTTGCGGGGTGAGAGGAACATGATCATGTTGCGGCCCTCACGTTTGGGGAGCTGCTGGATCTCGGCGTTCTCTTCGAGGTCTTTGGCCATGCGCATCAACAGCTGCTCAGCCAGGGCCGTGTGCTGGATCTCCCGGCCGCGGAAGATGACGGTGCACTTCACCTTGTCGCCGGCCTTGAGGAAGCGCACCGCCTGGCCGATGCGGACCTGGTAGTCGTGCGAGTCAATCTTGTAGCGCATCTTCACCTCCTTCACCTCGGTCTGGTGGGCCTTCTTCTTGGCCTCCTTGGCCTTCTTCTCCTGCTCGAACTTGTATTTGCCGTAATCCATGATCCGGCAGACCGGCGGATCGGCCTTCTCGCTGACCAGGACGAGATCCAGTTCGCGCTCCCGCGCCACCTCCAGGGCTCGCTCCCGGCTGATCACGCCTAGCTGACTGCCATCAGCGTCGACCACCCGCAGGTTGGGATAGCTGATGCGGTCGTTGATGTTGGGCAGCTCCCGCACGGGAGCGCGGCGATCAAAACGGGGACGGGGAGGCATTCACAGGGGCAATAAGACGTTCACCCTAGACCGTGCCGGGCGCTTGAGCAGCGCTTCGCAGCACTTCCCCATCCTCGAGCCAGAGGGCCTGGTGTTGGCGCCGGAACCAGGTGCGCTGGCGCTTGGCGAACTTTCGGGTGCGTTGCTCCGTCGCGGCGATCGCCTCCGCCTCGCTCAGCTCCCCCCGCAGAAGCCGGCCCGCCTCGCCGTAGCCGATCGTTTGCAGCAGAGGGCAGTCGGCCCCGAACCGTCGGATCAGCGCCTCTGTCTCGGCCACCAGCCCTTCGCCGTAGAGCTGGCGGGTGCGGCTCCGGATCCGCTGGGTCAGGTCGGCCGGGCAGAGCACCAGCTCCAGGACCCGCCAGGGGGGAGGGGTGCGCCCCTGCTGGCTGGAGAGGGTGCGGCCGCTGGCGTAGAGCACCTCCAGGGCCCGCTGGGTGCGTACCGCGTCGGCCGGGGCGATGCGGGCGGCGGCGGTGGGGTCGGCCTGGCGCAACAGGGCGTGGCAGGTGGCTTGGCCGAGGCGGGTGAACTGGGCGCGCAGCGCCGGCTGCGGCGGCACCGCCGGGGGATTCAGGCCCGCCAGGAGGGCCTGCAAGTAGAGGCCGCTGCCCCCCACGAGGAAGGCGATGCCACGGCGGCGGTGCTCCGCGGCGATGGCCTCCGTGGCCAGCGCGCTGAACTCCTGCAGGGTGATCGGCGCATCCGGGTCGCGCAGATCCAGCAGCTCGTGCCGAACCCGCGTCCTCTGGCTCGCCGTCGGCTTGGCGGTACCCACGTCCATCTGGCGGTAGAGCTGGCGGGAATCCACCGAGAGAACCGCCAGGTCGAGGCGTTCGGCCAGATCGATCGCCAGCTCCGTCTTCCCCCCCGCCGTGGGACCCATCAGCGCGATCACCAGGGGGAGGCCGTCCGCCGCGCTCTCGGCCAGGGCACGGCGCAGCGCAGCGGCCGCCTGCGGGTCCGCCGCGGGATCGGCCATCGGGGTCAGCGGACGGGACACGGGAGAGGATTCGGACGGGGTCCATCCGCACTCTGGCGAGGCACGCAGCGGCTGGCGCACCCCGGCCGCGGTGGTAAAGTCGCCTCTGCGGACAGGCGTTCTCGGCTCCTTGCCGCCCTCCTCCCCGGGTCCATCCCTGGTCCATCCCGGTTTTCTTCGGAGGGTCCATCCGGACGGTTTCGGCATACCCCCGGACCTGCCCGCCGACCCCCGTGCCGGCACTCCCGTCGACCCGCGAATCCCCTGGGGACCCCCTGCCCGAATGAGCGAAGTCAGCAAGGTCCAGTCCGCCTACGGCGCTGAACAGATCCAGGTTCTGGAGGGCCTCGAGCCGGTCCGCAAGAGGCCCGGCATGTACATCGGCTCCACCGGGCCGCGGGGCCTGCACCATCTGGTCTACGAGGTCGTCGACAACGCTGTCGACGAGGCTCTGGCGGGTCATTGCGACCAGATCCTCGTCGTCCTCCACGCCGATGGCTCCGCCAGCGTCAGCGACAACGGCCGCGGCATTCCCACCGACATCCATCCCCGCACCGGCCGGAGCGCCCTGGAAACGGTGCTCACCGTGCTCCACGCCGGCGGCAAGTTCGGGGCCGGCGGCTACAAGGTTTCGGGCGGTCTGCACGGCGTGGGCGTCTCCGTTGTCAACGCTCTGAGCGCCTGGGTGGAGGTGGTGGTTCACCGCCAGGAGCAGGAACACCATCAGCGCTTCGAGCGAGGTGCGCCCATCGGCTCCCTCGCCTCCCGGCCCGCCGCCGACAAAAGCCGCACCGGCACGATGGTGCGCTTCCTCCCGGATCTGGAGATCTTCTCTTCCGGCATCGAGTTTGATTACCACACCTTGTCGGCGCGGCTGCGCGAACTCGCCTACCTCAACGGCGGGGTGCGCATCGTCTTCCGCGATGAGCGCCCCGCCGCCCTCGGCGAGGCGGGTGAAGCGCACGAGGAGATCTATTTCTATGAGGGCGGCATCCGCGAGTACGTGGCTTATATGAATGCGGAAAAGGAGCCGCTGCACCCTGAGATTATCTATGTGAATGCCGAGAAGGATGGCGTGCAGGTGGAGGCGGCTCTTCAGTGGTGCGCCGATGCCTACTCCGACAGCATCCTCGGGTTTGCCAACAACATCCGTACGGTGGATGGCGGCACCCATATCGAGGGGCTCAAGACGGTCCTCACCCGCACCCTCAACACCTTTGCCAAGAAGCGCGGCAAGCGCAAGGACAGCGACACCAACCTGGCTGGTGAAAATATCCGTGAAGGTTTGACTGCCGTGCTCTCGGTCAAGGTTCCCGATCCGGAGTTTGAGGGTCAGACCAAAACCAAACTGGGCAACATCGAGGTGCGTGGCATCGTCGATTCGGTGGTGGGCGAAGCACTGGCCGAGTATCTGGAGTTTCACCCCTCCGTGATCGACCTGATTCTTGAGAAGGCGATCCAGGCCTTCAACGCAGCGGAGGCTGCCCGCCGCGCCCGCGAGCTGGTGCGCCGCAAATCGGTTCTGGAAAGTTCCACGTTGCCGGGTAAGTTGGCCGATTGCAGTTCGCGGGATCCTTCCGAATCGGAGATCTATATCGTCGAGGGCGATTCCGCCGGTGGCTCCGCGAAACAAGGTCGTGATCGCCGCTTCCAGGCAATCTTGCCTCTGCGCGGCAAGATCCTCAACATCGAGAAAACTGACGATGCCAAGATCTATAAAAACACGGAGATACAAGCCCTGATCACCGCTCTGGGCTTGGGGATCAAAGGGGAAGATTTTGAGGAAAAAAGTCTCCGTTACCACCGCATCGTAATCATGACCGATGCCGACGTGGATGGGGCTCACATTCGCACCTTGCTCCTCACCTTCTTTTATCGTTATCAGAAGATGCTGGTGGAGGGGGGGTACATCTACATCGCCTGCCCGCCGCTCTACAAGGTGGAGCGGGGCAAAAACCATTCCTATTGCTATAATGAAGCCGAGTTGCGCAAGACGATCGAAGGCTTCGGAGAAAAGGCCAATTACACGATTCAGCGCTTCAAAGGCCTCGGTGAGATGATGCCCAAACAGCTTTGGGAGACCACGATGGATCCTGGCACCCGCATGATGAAGCGGGTGGAGATCGAGGATGCTGCGGAGGCGGATCGCATTTTCACCATCTTGATGGGCGACAAGGTCGCTCCCCGGCGCGAATTCATCGAAGCCCACAGCGCCGAGCTCGATCTCACCCAGCTCGACATCTGATGACGCTTTCTCCCCGGTCCGCGGGTCCCGACCGCCCCCCTCTGGGCTGGGCGAGCTGGCAGGCCTTGGCCCTGCTCGGTTTTGCCCTGGTGGCCCCGGCCGCCCTGCCTGCCGGGGGCGGGGATCGTCGCTTGCCGGAGCTGCGCCGCCGCCAGAGTTCCGCAGAACCCCTGCTCAGCTCCACCTGCCTGAGCCTGCGCTGCGCACCCGAGCAGCGTGCGCCGCTGTTGGCCAGGGTGGAGGCCGGTGCCCCCCTGCGGGTGGTGCACCAGTGGTTGTCTCCGCAGGGCCGCCGCTGGCTGCGGGTGGAGGCGAGCGACCTGGCTGGCCGTCCGGCGCGCGGGTGGCTACGCGGATGAGCCAGGCGCGGGGCGCGGCCAAGGCATTGCCGGCCGGCAATTCCGATCACCCCACCGCCGCGGATTCACAAAGTACGTGCAACCGGCAGCCCATCGGGCACACCCCTTGAAGACCTGAAAGCGTCAGACTCCTATTCAGCAAATGGGTTGGTCTGATGCATAGGGATCAACACCTGACAGTCTGGGCGACGTAATATTGCTGCCATGAGACGTATTCATGGCTCTCAGGCGGAAATGGCCAAAGCGGTGTCGTGATCGCCAAGCACAATTAGTCGCGAACTCAAGTGCCATGTCACTCGTCACCATGGATGGTACAGAGCCGAGCAAGCACAGTATGCGCCTGCACGCAGATCAAGCCAGCGTCGTAGGTCATGGCTTGGCTCCACCCAGGGGCATCAGGTCGAGGCTCTGCTGAAACGTAAGTGGAGCCCCGAGCAGGTCGGCTACTCGCGAATGGAGCAGGGCATCTGCAGCATCCGCCACGCAACGACCTGCCGGTGCATCCATAAAGACAAGAAAGCCGCTGGCAATCTCCATCGTTACATGCGGATCATGCCGAAGAAGCGCTGGAAGCGTTGCAACAGCAAGGACTCCAGGGGAGTGCTGAGGGGCAAGCGCCACATCTCTGAGCGGCCTGCCGAGGTTGAGCTGCGCCAACAGCCAGGGCACTGGGAAGGAGACACTGTCATCGGTGTCGATACGCGCTTCAGCAGCTTGCCCCTGGTAGAGCGGCGATCAGGGTTCGCCATCATCAAGAAGCTGAAGGCTCACCCAACCCTCGCAGTCAATGCAGCGGCCATTCAAGCAATAATGGCACTGGATTCCATGATTGCAGGCAGCTTGAGGCCCGATTCTCGATCAGGGCTACTTTGCTGCGCCGTATCATTCTTGGGAGCGGATCTCAATGCTCGGCCCAGCAGGCGACAAGGCTTGAAGATCCCATCCGAGTTGTACTATGCATCTTGGCCGAGTATTGCACATCAACGTTGAAACTATGCGCCGTGCTTCTTCTCGCCGCCGGAATGGGGCGTCGCTTCGGTGGGGTGCGGCAGAAGTGCCTGGCGCCGCTCCACTTCGGCGAGGGCCCGATGCAGCGGCTGCTGCGCCAGCTGACGCTGAGCGAAGCCCGTCTGCGGCTGTGTGTGGTCACCGGCCATGACGGCGAGGCGGCCGCCGCCGCGGTCCGCGCCACCCTGCCCGCGGCCGCCTGCATCTTCAACCCCGCCCATGCCGATGGCTCTCTGCTCGTCAGCCTGGCTGCCGGCCTTGCCTGCCTGCAGGAGGACAGGCGGCTGTCGGGGGCCTGGGTGCTGTTCGGCGATTCGATCTACCAGCCGGAAGCCTTGGAGCGCATCCTCTCCAGCCGGTCCGTCGGGCTCACGATCGCCTGCCAACCTCACTCCGGCGGCGGCGACCCTCCCATCGGCCTGCGGTTCGATCCCCGCGAGCGGCAGCTGCAGGCCCTCGGTCCCGACCTGTCACCGGATCAGGGTGTGCTGGCTCCTGCGGTGTACTGGCCGCGCTCCCACTGGCCGGCGGTCGCCGAAGCGGCTCGGCGGGGTCTGCGCTTTCAGTGGCAGGTGCTGCGCGAGCAGGCCGCGCACCGGCCGGTGCAGGTTCTGCCCCTGCCGCGCGGGCAGGTCTGGGACATCGACCGCCCCGAGGATCTGCCGCTCACGCGTCGGCGGCTGATCAGCTCCGCGAGCTGCAGCTATTTCAGCCGCAACATCAGCAAGGAGGAGCGCAATCGCACCATTGCCGACCACCTCCGGGACGGCGGCTTCCTCAAGGTCTGTCAGAGCGCGAGCCACGCCGAGAGCGAACGGGCGGCGCTGCTGTGGCTTCGGGAGCGCCGCTCCCCCTGCCCCGTGCCCGCGGTGCGGAACCTGCGCGGCGGCCAGCTCTGCCTGGAGGACGTGGACGGCATCCGCCTCTACGACCTGCTGCGCTTGCTGCGAACGATCGCCGACCAGGGTGGAGCGGAGGCTGCCGCCGCCGGGGTCGCCGGCAGGACGCTCCTGGGCCGGGCCCTGCAGCAGCTGATGCAGCTGCAGAGGGATCTGTTCGCCTGGCCGGGGGGGGCGGACGCGCCGCCCTATCCCCTCCACACCCATCTGGTGCAGCTGCTCGCGGCACTGGCGGATGTGCTTGGGCTGGTGCCGCTGGACGGGGACGAGCGAGTCGAGCTGAAGAGCCTGCAGCGGATTTGGGAGGAGGCGGATGTGCGTCTTCCCTTCCGGGATGCGACCGCCAAAAACATCATCATGGCGGTACCCGCCCTATCCCCCCGCCGAGAGTCCGATCCGCAGCGACGCCTTGAGGCCGTGCGCGCCTGGCTGGGGCAGGACCAGGCCGACAGGGCCCGGCTGGTGGAAGTGGACTTCGCTTCGGTCGTCCACCGCACTGCGCCGGAGGACGATCTCTACAGCCTGCTCGCCCATGCCGGCACCCTTCCCTGGGGTCGGGAGCTGCTGGCCGATCTGGATCCCAACGAGGCGTTCTGGCCCCGGGCCGTGGCCCGCCTGGTGCCTGGCATCGATCCGAGCTTCTCGCCGGATCCTGAGCGGGCAGCTCGGGCGCTGCTGGTGCGCTACCTGCGGTTCGGCGGTCGCAAACTCCTCTATCGCGCGCTTAATCCCACGGCTTATGGGATTCGCTTTCGCTATGACGATCCCCGCCCTTACTTCGCCTCCCTTCGCCCTGCCCTGCTCGGGCTCGACCCCGGTTTCGCCGACCGCTTCCCGCGACTGTTCGACCGGCTCGGTCTCCTGGAGCGGGCCGTGACCCTGCTGCCTGCCTGGCAGCCGGAGCGCGAGGTCCATGACTTCTCCAGCGACACCACCACCCGCGCGGTCGTCTACTGGCAGGAGAGCCCTCTGGAGAGCACGGCGGCTACGGCAGGTGCCGGGCTGGGGGCTCCTTGAGCTCGCTCACGCCACCGCAGGTGGAAGCGCTGGAGCGCTGGGCCGCTGCGCTCTGCCCAACCGAGCAGAACGCCTCCGCTCCCGGGATCCCAGCCACGGCCGAGAGCCTTGTCACCCTGATCACCGCCCGGCCGTGGCGGCGGAGCGCCGTCGATCCCGACACCGCCGCCGACCTGGCGAGCAAAGTGGGCCAAGCCGTGAGCGAGGACAGGCCGATCGAGTTCAGCCTGCCCTTCGGCGGCTACCGGGGCTGGCAGCTGCCCTCGTATCCAAATCTGGACTGGGCCGAGGTCTTCTGGATCCGCTATCTCCATGCCTACGCCCTCCGCATCGCCCGCTGGCATCCCCCGGGGGTCGTGCTGTCCCTGAGCCATGTCGGCGGCGTTCTCGCCTGGGTGAACGCGCTGCCCCAAGCCGATCTGGATCGCTACCTGGGGCAGCTGGAGGCATTGCTGCAGCGGGTGTCGACCCCCCGGGTCCGCTTCCGCCTCGTCGACCACAGCCTGGCCTGCGGCGGAGCGGCCGCTGTGCTGCGGCAGCTCAAGGACCGGGCGGCCACCCTGCCCGCCCCGGATCCGGCGGCCCTCGCCCGGGCACGGCGCAACCTGCCGTGGCCAGGGACCACCCCCCCCTCCCCGGAGGCGGTCGACCGCGCTGCGCGCCGCTGCGCGGCGCTGATGGCCCTGGAGGAGCGGCGCGCCTTCAATAAATTCGGGCCCCGCATCCAGCTGACCCACCTGCGGGGCCCCTCCCTGGCCCTTCACATCGGCAGTTGCCGCAGTGCTGTGGCCCAGCCCTGGGTGTCCAGCGGCTACCTGGGCTGGCGGGAGGATCGGCAGGAATGGATTGAGTGCCTGGCCACCGCGTCGGCGTCTGTGCAAACGCTGGTGGCCGTGCCCCTCTCCCATCCGCTTCTGGATCTCTCCCCCTCCCTCGCCTGCCTTCCCCTTCAGCTTGCCTCCACCCCGATCGCCGATGGCCCCCCCGGAGTCGCCCGCGCAGCGCACCTCACCCCTCACTCCTGAGGAGCTGCGTCAGCTGCATGCCGTGCAACTTGAGCTGCTCGCGGAGTTCGATCGCATCTGCGCACGCCTGCAGCTCCCGTATCAAATCGCCGCAGGCACCCTGCTCGGGGCGGTGCGCCACGGCGGCTTCATCCCCTGGGATGACGACGTGGATGTGATCATGCGCCGTGCCGATTACGAGCGCCTGCTCGACGAGGCTCCCGCCCTGCTCGGCGAGATGTTCTTCCTGCAATGTTGGCGGACGGATCCGGGGTTTCAGCAATTCTTCGCCAAGCTTCGGCGCCATGGCAGCCGCTTCCGCCAGGTCGGCGAGCGGGAGGCGATGCACCACGGCATCTTCCTCGACATCTTCCCGTTGGATGCGGTGGCGCCGGATCGCCGACGCTGGCGCTTCCGCTATTCCTGCCTGCGTGGCTCCTTCACTCTCGTGAGCGCTCTGCGACGGCTCGCCCTCCATCCAGACAAGGGAAATCTCTCCTCCGCCCATCCGGCCTGGAGACAGTATCTGGGCCCATGGCTGCAGCGGGGGCTCGCCGTGGTGCCCTGGTGGTTCTGGCCGGCCATCCTCGATCGGCTGCTCCGCTCCATGGCCGCGCTGACGGACGATCGGCTGACCTGCCTGGCCAGTGGCTGGATGACGATGGATCGGGTCCGCCAGCTGAACCGCCCCGTCGCCGAGTGGGAGCAAACGGTGCTGCTGCCCTTCGAAGGGCGTTTGCTACCCGCCACCGCCTGCTACGAGCAGGCCTTGGCACGTCTGTACGGCGACTACCGGACTCCGCCTCCGCCGGATCGCCGTCATCCCGGCCACCCGGTGGTGGAGTTTGCCCTGCCCGCGTCTGGCGAGCGCCGGGCCTGAGTCTGGATCCAGGCTCAGGCCGCCAGAGCCGCCTCGATCGCCGCCTTCAGCTCGGGGGATTCCGGCGCCACACCGCTCTTGAAGCGACCCAGCACGGTGCCGTCCCGGCCGATCAGGAACTTCTCGAAGTTCCAGGCCACGTCGCCCGTCGGCTCGGTGCGGCTGAGCGTGATGTAAGGCTCGGTCTTCTCGCCGCTGGCATGCACCTTGTCGAAAAGCTCGAAGCCAGCCCCGTAGGTGGCGGAGCAAAACTCGACGATCTCCGGCAGGCTGCCGGGCTCCTGGGCGCCGAAGTCGTTGCAGGGGAAGCCGAGCACCGCGAAGCCGCTGGGGCCGAAGGTGTCCTGCAGCGCCTGCAGACCCTTGTACTGGGGAGTGAAACCGCAGCGGCTGGCGACGTTGACGATCAGCAGGACCGTTCCGGCCCAGTCGCCCAGGCGCCGCTCCTCGCCGCCGGCGGTGCGAACGACGACGTCGCTGACGGAGATGGCCATGGCCGGGACTGCGCGGAGGAACGAGCTGGGACCTTAGCGGCCCCCCCCATACACTCGGAAGCGCCGCCGATGCCCTGCCCATGAGTGAGGCGTCCGCCGTTGCCGACGTGGTGGCGCGTCAGCTGGAGACCCTGCTGGAGGCGGCGAATTACGACGGTGCCAAGCTGCTGCTCCAGCCGGTGCAGCCGGTGGATGCGGCCGAGGCGATCGGCACTCTGCCCCGCATCCTGCAGGCCCTCGCCTTTCGCCTGTTGCCGAAGGACGAGGCCATCGAGGTGTATGAGTACCTTGAACCGGCCGTGCAGCAGAGCCTGCTGGAGCGTCTGCGCTCCGGTGAGGTGCTGGAGCTGGTGGAGGAGATGTCCCCGGACGACCGGGTGCGGTTGTTCGATGAACTGCCCGCCAAGGTGGTGCGCCGCCTTCTGGCCGAGCTCAGCCCGTCGGAGCGGCGGGTGACGGCCCAGATGCTGGGCTATGCGCCGGAGACCGCCGGTCGTCTGATGACGACCGAGTACATCGATCTCAAGGAGTTCCACAGCGCCGCCCAGGCCCTGGAGATCGTGCGCCGCCGCGCGCGCGACACCGAGACGATCTACAGCCTGTACATCACCGACGCCTCCCGCCACCTCACGGGCATGCTCTCGCTGCGGGACCTGGTGACCGCCGATCCGGAGCAGCGCCTCGGGGATGTGATGACCCGCGAGGTGGTGAAGGTGAGCACCGACACCGAGCAGGAGGAGGTGGCCCGCATCATCCAGCGCTACGACTTCCTCGCGGTGCCGGTGGTGGATCGCGAAGACCGGCTGGTGGGGATTGTCACCGTTGACGATGTGATCGACGTGATTCAGCAGGAGGCCACTCGGGACCTCTACGCCGCGGGGGCCCTGCAGGCCGGCGATGAGGACGACTACTTCCAAAGCAATCTGTTCACCGTGGCCCGTCGCCGGGTGGTGTGGCTGCTGGTGCTGCTGTTGGCCAACAGCGGCACCGCCGCGGTGATCGCCTCGATGGATGCGGTGCTCAAGCAGGTGGTGGTGCTGGCCGCCTTCATCCCGCTGCTGATCGGCACCGGCGGCAATGTGGGCGCCCAAAGTTCCACCGTGGTCATCCGGGGTCTCAGCACCCAGAGGATCCAGAGCCTCGGACCGAGCCTCGCCGTGGCTCGCGAGGCGGTGGCCGGCGCCCTGCTCGGTCTGCTGATGGTGGTGGTGGTGGTGCCCTGGTCGGCCTACGTGTCCCATAGCTGGCTGGTGGCTGGGGCAGCCGGCGTCAGCCTGGTGGCGATCACCACCCTGGCGGCGACCGCGGGTGCGGCTCTGCCCCTGCTGTTTGACCGCATCGGGCTGGATCCTGCCCTGATGTCAGCTCCGTTCATCGCCACCGCCACGGACGTGGTGGGCGTGTTCATCTACCTCCGCACCGCTTCCTGGTTGGTGTCCTGGCTGGGGGCAAAGGCCTGAGGCACCCGCGGCCGGAGCGCTCCACAGAAATTCTTCCGATTCCTCGGGCGGCTTCCTGAGAGGAGTTCACACTTCTTGAGGTTAGGCTTTACACACCGTTATGTCGCCGGTTGTGGTTTTCGCACTCTCCTCCACTGCCATCACCCCCACCGCCATCACCCCCGCGGCCGTTCCCCCCTCGGCCCCCGTCACCCCCGCGCTGGCCGTGGCCGGTCCCACCGTTCGCCAGCTCCCCGCAATGGATGGCGACCTGGTCCGCTCCTACCTGCGGGACATCGGCCGGGTGCCGCTGCTCTCCCATGAGCAGGAGATCACCCTGGGCCGTCAGGTGCAGGAGCTGATGCAGCTGGAGGAGCTGCGCGAGGAGCTGTGCCTGCGCGCCGGAGGTGAGGAGCCTGCGGAGGAGCAGCTGGCGGAGGCGGCGGGCCTCACGGCGGCCCAGCTGCGCCGCCGCCTGCAGATGGGCCGCCGTGCCAAGGAGCGGATGGTGGCGGCCAACCTGCGGCTGGTGGTGAGCGTGGCCAAGAAGTACACGCGCCGCAACATGGAGCTGCTCGACCTGATTCAGGAGGGCACGATCGGTCTGGTGCGGGGCGTGGAGAAGTTCGACCCCACGCGGGGCTACAAGTTCAGCACGTATGCCTATTGGTGGATCCGGCAGGGCATCACGCGGGCGATCGCGGAGAAGAGCCGCACGATCCGTCTGCCGATCCACATCACCGAAACCCTGAACAAGCTGAAGAAAGGCCAGCGAGAGCTGAGCCAGGAGCTGGGCCGCACCCCCACGGTGACGGAGCTGGCGGTGTATGTGGAGCTGCCGGAGGAGGAGGTGAAGGACCTGCTCTGCCGGGCGCGCCAGCCGGTGAGTTTGGAGACGAAGGTGGGGGACGGTGAGGATACGGAGCTGTT
>JBILGK010000106.1:0-9427 GCA_044351065.1 Cyanobium sp. | reverse complement strand
AAGGCTGATGTCAGGAGGCGGATGAGTCCGCCGAATCGGCAGAGCGTGGCCCGGATTTCTGAGGAGCTTGGCATCCACGTGATCACCCTCTACAAATGGAGGAAGACCTGGCGATTGCAGGGGGAGGGTGGTGCCGGCTTCTGAAACAGATCCAGAGGGCTGGGGTGCTGCCGACAAGTTCACGGTGGTATTGGAAACCGCTGGCCTCAACGCCACTGAACTCAGCGTCTACTGCCGCGAGCGGGGCCTCTTCCCGGAGCAAGTATGCCGTTGGCGGCAGGCAGCCCATAATGCCAACGCCAAGCCGGTACGCACAATGGCCGAGCAGAAAGAGCTGGGAAAAGCTCCACACGTGGGCCGCCGGTTGCTCGCGGGCGGCCTGGAGTGCTTCTGCTGTGGGTTGCGCCAGCGAGGCACTCAGCCGCTGGCAGATGGTGGTGATCGTCCCGCGGCTGATCGTCAACCCCAGCAGCTGCTTCAGCAGTGCCTGGCTCTTGCTGTTACTCAACGGGAAGGCACTGCCCAGCAGACCCACCAGGCCGCTGAGCCGGGGCCCGTAGCGGCTGCTCTCCACATCAGGCGGCAAGGTGGCGCAGGTGGTGGTGGCGCAGCAGGGGCACACCAACCGATGCAGCCGGTGCTCCAACACCGTCAGGGTGATCGGCGGGATCTCCAGCACCTGATGGCGCACGGGATCCGGATCATCTCCCCGCAGCAGCGTGCCGCAGCGGCGGCATGCATCAGGGTGGTGCTCCATCACCTCATCCACCCGCTCGATCGGCAGCAGCTCAGGACCACTGCCAGGGTGGCCGGGCTGGCCACCACGCTTGCGGCCACTGCCCTTAAGCCGCTTAGGTGGCTGAAACCCAGGGCTTTGCTGGAGGGCGGTTTGAGGAATTGCGGGAGCTGCGGCCGATCCGCTCATGGAGCTTGGCCAGTTCCGTCGCCAGGGAGGTGAGTTGGAGGCCCAGCTGTTCGTTCTCCCGCAGCTGGGCCAGGATTGAGGACCGGACGGCAGCGGGAGTTGTCAGCCAGGCGGCCTCTGAAATCCCAGCCGGAGGTGTGCTCATCACAGGCGGTCTCTGCCTGAGATGCAACCGGGAATCCAGCTGCTTTCAAGGGTTCAGCTGGGCAAATGTTCGCTCTGAGCCGTCCCGCCCCCTGAACGGGTACAGAGGATCGGCATCTTTCCCTAGCGCGAGGATCGGCGCATCCTCACAGGATGACAAGAAATGTGAAGTACCATGCCGCCGCTTCTTGAGGCACCTATATTTTGCCTTGCTAGTCTTGCAAAAATGTGTTGATGTAAGTTACATCCTTATATCGCAGAGGCAGGAGCAAATCCGTAACTGCCGCTCCCGAGTCTTTAACCCGTTGAACAGAGCCTCGTCACGCTATGGAAACAAGCACAGAGTCAAGCTCCTGGCATGAAGAAGACCCGATGCCGATGACGGGGATTACTAATGATGGTACGCAGGCAACAAGCGCGGTCAAAGTCCAGCCAGCAGTCAACGAACTTAGCGCTGAAGATCTTCATGCCATCGATAGAGATTATCTCTGCTGGGGCGACACGGTTCATTATCAAAGCAACCCCATTGTCCTTAGTGGCTGCCAGGGAGGACTGGTTTTTGACTGTAATGGAAATACCTATATCGACATGGGCATGTGGCATTCCAGTTGCAACTTTGGATATCGCAATCCAACGATTGAAGCAGAGGTTGCCAGACAGCTGGCAACCCTTCCCCAAGCCTCTGGTGACTTCTTACATCGAGAGAAATTACTGATCGCCAGGGAAGTGGTGGATGCAATTTATGCCAGGACGGGCCTAAAAGGCAGGGTGTGTTTTAATGTTGGCGGCTCTCTCGTCGTCGAAGACGCCTTAAAGATTATCCGAAAGAACACGAAGAAAAACAAAGTTGCTGTAATGATGGGTTCCTACCATGGACGTTCGCTCGGCACGTTGTCGCTGTCAAGCAGTCACCGCTATCGTCAACATTTCAACGAGTTTTCAGAGCGGTCAGTCATGTTTCCCTTTGCAAACTGCGCCCAATGCTACTACGAGAAAGAACGCGATACGTGCAGCTTGTACTGTGCGGCCATGATCAACAAGGCTCTTTCAAATGAATACTACGGGATAGCCAGTTCCAATAGCACTGAAATCGGTGCCATTGTCATCGAGGCGTGCCAAGGGCGAGGCTACACTATTCCGCCCAGGGATTTCTATCGCAACTTTCTAACGGAAATGCAGCGGCGAGAAATTCTTGTACTGGATGACGAGATCCAAGTCGGCATGTATAGGACTGGCAAGTTATTTGCCTTTGAGCACTTTGACTTTGTGCCAGATATAATTACCCTTAGTAAATCATTTACAAATGGCTTGAGTCCTGTCAGCTTGGTATGGGCTCGGGCCGACTTGGTCGATCCAGAAGTCTTCACACCCGGTCACATGCACAGCAACTTCGCCAATCACCCGCTGGGCACTGCAGCCGCACTTGCCTCCTGGCGCTACATGATGGCGCAAGACTATGAGAGGACGGTGCCAATAAAAGGTGCCTATTTCCTCACTCAGCTGCTCAAACTGCAAACCAGTCATCCATTTGTATGGCGCGTGGATGGGCTGGGCCTGCTTCTGAACATGGTATTTGCAGACGAGAAAGGCAACCCATTACGGAATTCGGCCGAACTAGCAGCAAAGATTGCACAAGAATACGACTTTCCACACCAGGGGAAGACTTGGCGAATGATTCTTCAAGCTGGAGGATATGATCTTAATGTCTTGAAGTTTGCCCCTTACCTTGACATCTGCGAGGATGAAATCGACTGTGCAATTTCCGTCCTCGATCAGATTCTAACGAAACTTGGGCACATGCTTGGGTGGCAATCTTATGCTTCAGGTGAATTCTCATGAAAGCTGCTGTTGTTTATGGAGCCAATCGTGTGGAGATCCGTGATGTCAGTGCCCCCATGGTGTCTCAAGAAGGAGACGTGCTTGCTGATGTCCAATATGTTGGGATCTGCAAGACAGATGAACAGCTCACCGCAGTCGGACTGGCCTCAGAGCGCATCTTGGGCCATGAAGTGGTTTGCACCCTCCGGGAAGAACAATATTGTTATGCACTCAACAATGAGGTTCCCTGCGGCCAATGCACCTATTGCCTCGAAGGACTAACCAGTCATTGTGATTCTTTGCAAGAGATCGGCATCAATTGCGACGGCGGCTATGCTCAGCAGATTTGCGCTCCCAGAAACTCACTCTATCCTTTTGAGTTTCAGAATCCAGCTTTGGGAGTACTGATTGAACCTTTAAGCTGTGCCCTTCGTGGGGTTACGCGGATACGAAAAGCCCTGCGCTTATTGCCCATTTCAAAGCCAGATATTCTCATTCTAGGCGGGGGAGTCTCGGGGTCGCTCATTGCATACCTGCTGAGCCATTCTCTCGATTCCATCGGAAGTATAAGGCTCTATGATATCTCCGAGTCATCCCTAAAATGGACAAATCACTTGCCGATCGATCGGGTTCGTGAACCGGAGCCAGACAGGGCGCATATAGTGATCGAATGTTCAGGATCACAAGACGGATTGGAAACCGCGATGCGGGTTGTTCGCAAGGCGGGAATTGTTTGCCTTTATGGCGTTCCCAAGCCAGAAACTTCTTTTCCGATATCTTCGCATGAGCTCTTCCTTCGAGAAATTACGGTGCTAACCTCGTTTGCGGGAGCTACCGAAAAAACCATAAACTCAGCGATTGCATACATCAAGCGAGACGAATCCTTCTTCTCAAGCCTTATGGGGCGTATGATCCCGCTTGAAGACCTTCCCAGCGAATTGATTTCCTGGAATCCAAGACCTGGCACGCGTAGTGTCGTTGACATGCAAATCTAAGGTTATAGAATGGAACTAAAAGCCTTTATCTTTGATCTAGATGGCTTGCTGATTGACAGTGAGCCATTATGGAGTCAAGCAGAAATGGAACTTTTCCATGACCTGGAGATTCCTCCTCAAGACCCCATCATCTCCCAGACCAAGGGGTTGCGCACAGATGAGATCGTACGTCATTGGTATGCTCACTTCCCTTGGAAGGGTTGGAGCCAATCTGAGGTTGCCGACCGTCTCAGCCGTCGGGTCTGCGAACTTGTGGCGACAATGGGTGAGCCTTTGCCAGGCGCTGTTGAAGCCGTATACCTCTGCCAGAAGATGGGCATCCCCTTAGCTTTGGCCACATCTTCTTCCATGCCCCTGGTTCACGCCGCACTCCACCGGCTAGGTTTGCAGAAGATCTTTTCCGTGATGGCATCTGCTGAGACAGAAAGCTTTGGCAAACCCCATCCCGCCGTCTACTTAAGCGCCGCAAGCCGCCTCGGGATGCCACCTTGGCAATGTATCGCCTTTGAAGATTCAGTTCGTGGGATTATCAGTGCTAAATCCGCAGGGATGCAATGCATCGCAGTCCCAGCAGCCGAGGAAAGAGATGATCCGGAGTTTGCTGCTGCAGATAGCATTCTTGATTCGCTTGAGCAGGTCCGTCCAGAGTGGGTGGAGGCATTGATGCAGCAGTCTTCGGCCTGAGCAAGACCAATCAGTCTAGTCTGTCCGTGGAAGTCGTTCGCACGACAGCAAGCCAACAATGCTCTACTTTTGGATCGGAAGCTTAATCCATTATCGTGAAAACTCTTCCCAATGAAAAGCAAAATGATAGCGGCCGTGTGGAATGGTCCAGGCCACGAAAATTTCCGTCTTGAGTCTGTCCCCAGGCCTGAGCCAGCCTCAGGAGAGGTCTTGATCAGAGTGCGCAAGTGTTTTTTCTCTGCAATGCACGTCCGCGCCATCCAAGTGGGGCACTACAAACATACACCCCCAGAGATTTTTGGCCGTATGTTGGCAGGAGATGTTGTCTCCGTAGGAGCAGGTGTCACCCACATCCAGCCAGGAATGCGCGTCACAGTGAACCCAGAGCGACATTGCGGCGATTGTTTCTATTGTCATGTTGGTGAACCAGGACATTGTCTGGAACCGACAGTCTTGCGACCTGGCGGCATGGCTGAATTTGTCTGCGTGCCGGCATCCCTCTCAAGCGGCATCTATGAACTTCCTTCATCGGTGTCCTATGAGTTTGGCGCCTACACAGAAACACTCGCCTGCACCCTTCAAGGAATCTCCTTATCCAATATCGGCTTATCTGATCGTGTCGCCATTATCGGTTCTGGAGGAGTTGGCCTGACATTCGTGCAGCTGGCTCTTATGCGAGGTGCCACGACAATTATTGTCGCTGGCAAGCAGGATCACTCCCTCGCGAAGGGGGCTTCCTTGGGAGCCACTGCGACCGTCAATGTCACTAGAGAGTCCTTAGAAGAAGTGGTGATGACGTCGACACAGGGCTATGGCGTGGATACGGTTATTGAGGCGACTGGATCCGCCCGAACATATGAGCAAGCACTGACACTGTTGCGTTGTGGAGGGACTGCGGTTTTTTTCGGAGGAACACCTCCAGGCACAACATTTCAAGGCGATCCAAATTTAATTCACTATCGCTCTTTGAAGATTTTCGGCAGCTACAGATATACTCCAGATCAATTCCAGCGAGCACTCGAGCTGATTCGCACTAACCGAATAAATCTCCAGCCGATCATCACTCATTCCGTTTCATTTTCGAAGCTGACATCCGACGCCGTCGACATCTACCGCCAGTCAGACTGTCTGGCCCTAGTCATCGACATGCCTGCGGATGACTGACAATCCTAGAGTGGACATCGCGCCCGAGACAAGCTATGGTGGAGATGGAGTTTAGAATTAAAGAATGATTTTTGCTGGCGATATCGGTGCAACCAATTGTAGGCTGGCCATTTTTGACGACCAGCTGTCAATCATTGACTCAAATACTTACAAGTGCAGAGACTTCAGCAGCTTTGAAGAAGTAATCCGTCAATTTCTTCAATCCTTCAAACATCCGATCAAAATCGCCTGTTTTGGCTTGCCCGGTCCGATCAGAGAGGGCCGCTGCCCCTTGACAAATGTCGAATGGCATGTGGACGCGAGGAGCCTTGGCAGCTTGATCGGAGTTCCAGTCTGTTTGTTAAATGATGTGGAAGCAAATGCCTATGGCTTGGAAACTTTGCGTGACAACGAGTACGTGACTCTCAATACAGGTCATAAATTAGCGGGGGGAAATCGCGTCGTCGTCGCAGTGGGGACCAGTGTGGGAGAAGCTGCGCTCCTTGAAGTGGGTGGTCATATTCATGCATTGGCTTCAGAAGGCGGTCATGCAGATTTTGCACCCGTTGACAAAGAGCAATGGCAACTTCTTTGCTATATGCAAAGACAGATGAAGCGTGTGAGCTATGAAGTTATCCTGGGAGGGCAGGGATTGGTTCATATTTTTCATTTCCTGCTCGACATTGGCTATGGTGTCGCACCTAAGTGGCTTGGACAAGAGATGTATAAGCAGGATCTTCCTGCGCTCATTACACAAGCTGCTCTCAGTGGAGAATGCGAAGTCTGTAAAAAAGCCCTCGATCTATTCGTCTCTATTCTTGCCGCCGAGACAGGCAATGCGGCGTTGAAGTTTCTGTCCACTGGGGGGATCTATTTGGGTGGGGGTATTTCGCCAAGGATTCTGGAGAAGCTACGCCAGCAAGTTTTTCTGGAAAACTTTATCAACAAAGACAAGGTACGCGATTTGCTGCTCTCCATACCCGTGCATGTCATTCTTAATGATAACACCGCACTGCAGGGGGCGGCTTGGTATGGGCGGAGAAAACTTCCCTTCCCTTGACTCGCAAGAAGCATTGGCACCTTCTGATGAGCAAATCGATAATAAATCAAACTTGGCATGCATGCGTCTATAAGCAAGAATAAGCGACGAGACTCAGAGAGATCATCGCCATCTACACATCAATTACTTCCTTTACAACATCAACAGCTCTAACAGGACCAAAGACCACCATGCATAGGCCTACTTGATAGTTCGAGACTCTGGCTTGCTTTTACATTTTAGACTGCTCATCTTTGTGTTTAGCCGGAGAGACTCTGGTCAACGCAACCGTAAAGACCCCAAAACCTCTTAATCATTTTGGGCTTGCTGAAAAACCCAAATCCGTTGCACCACAGTTGATTCCAGGGTCAATCTCGCGTTAGGAAGGGATGCAATCGGCCATTCCTGGCTTAGAAGAACCTGTTGACGCGCAAATGTACGTTTTCCAGCACACTGGTCAGCTATCAATTGAAGAGTTTCACTCGACCTTTGGTGGAAAGCTGGATCCCAACAACGGCTGGGTTCTGCTCCACAAGGTGATTCCGTGGATGTCACTGGAAAGCCACTATGCGCCCCAGTTCAACGCCAAAACAGGAGCCCCAGCTAAGCCCTTCAAGATGGCATTCGGAGCGGTGTACATCCAGCCACGGTTGGGCGTGACGGATCGGGAGACAGTGGCGCTGATCACGGAATCACCGTATTTGCAATTTTTCATTGGATTGAGCGGTTACCAGCCACTCCAGGCGTTTGACCCATCAATGATGGTGCACTTTCGCAAGCGCATTGGCTCTGACCTCATGAAGGGCCTGAGTCCCGCCAAGTGGTGGTAATTCCCGGGGCCTCAGCCCCGGCGTATGTCCCGCGTCAACCCCCTTGGCCGCTTGGCGTCAATCAAGTTGGCCGGTGAGGGGAACTGATCGCCCCCCGGTTGTCGCCGGCGACAACCGGGGGGCGATGGCGCTGGAGGCGACACGAAAACTGAGCCACCCATCAGCGAGAGCCATTGCCAGAACTGGGTTCCTCTGATCGGCACCAGGTGACAATCACGTTGGCCGGTGCGCTGCTGAGATCTCTGCTGAACCCTCCGCCCCAACCTCTCGCAGAGCGCACGAGCCGGCGGACCCCACAGTCCGCCGGCAGCGCGGAGCTCCCCACCGGGGTCTGGCGCCATCGGCACCAGGTTGTCGCCGGACGACAATTCGCTGGCTGTTCTCCGCTTCTCTACGGCTGCTGGGGCTGTTTGCTGCCGCTGCGCCGGCTGGCCTGCGCCCTGCGGTGGCTGTCGCCGCTGATTTCGACGATGTGGCAGTGGTGCACCAGCCGATCCACCGCCGCCACGGTCATCGAGCTGCTGGGGAAAATCTCATCCCAGGCCGTGAACGGCTGGTTGGCGGTGATCAGCACCGAGCGACGCTCGTAGCGGTGGCAGATCAGCTCAAACAGCACGCTGCTCTCCTGCTCATCCCGCCGCACGTAGCCGATGTCATCGATCAGCAGCAGCGGGTAGCGATCCAGCCGTTCCAGTGCCTGCGGCAGGTTGTACTCGGCGCGGGCCTTCTGCAGCTCCTGCACCAGGCTCGTGGCGGGATAGAAGCGGCAGGGCTGATCCAGGCCGATCTGCGCCAGGGCGATGCCGACCGCCAGGTGCGTCTTACCGACGCCACTGGGACCGAACAGCAGCACGTTCTCGCCCCGCTGCAGCCACTCGCTCTGGCGGCTCAAGGTCTCGAGTTCCTGCCACCGGTGGGCCTCGATCCGGCCGCCATGGTCGTAGTCGGCCAGGGCCTTGGCCCAGGGCAGATGGGCCGCTCGCAGCAGCCGCTGCTGGCGGGCCTGCTGGCGTTGCTCCACCTCCTGCTCGCAGAGGGCATAGAGAAACTGGCTGGGGCTCCAGCCCTCGCCCTCAGCCTGCGAGGCGATGCTCTGCCAGTGGCAGCGGATCCATGCCAACCGCAGCTGCCGCAGCAGGATCGGCAGGGCGGCTTCCGCCGCCTGCGGCCGTGGGATGGAGGGCAAGGAGGTCGTCATAGCTCTGCAGCGAGTGTTGGCAAATGCATTGCGGCGGGTGGGGGCGATGGGGGGGCAGCCGGAAGCGTTGCTGCAGCGCCGCCAGCGACAGCCCCTGCCGTTGGTGGGCCTTCTCGAGCCAAACCAGCACCGGCTCGTAACCGGCCAGCCGGCAGCCGACATACAGCGCCTCGACCATCAATCGGGCAGCGGTGTCACGGTCACCGCCTGAACGCAGCTGCTGCCACAGCTGCCACCAGCGCTCATCGGGGAACAGCTCCCGCTGGTAGCTGCAGTGCAGCAACGCCCGTGGCTTGCGCCTGAGCGCATCGATCAGATGCTCCAGATCGATGCTCCACGCCCGCCCATGGCGCTCGATGCCGCCATGGCGCCGCGTCAGTTCGCAGGCGATCTGACGGCCCAGAAGCAGCTGCAGCCGGTCATGGAAGATCCGCACCGTCAGCCGCTGGCCGATCAGCCGCGGCGGCACCGAATACACCACCTTGCGTACCTCAATCGTGCTGGTGCGACGCACCACGAGCTGCTCGTGTCAACCGACACGCAGAAAGTCCTCACTGCCGACACGAAAAGGTCCTCACTTTTTGGGGGGGTGTTGCCGCTTGTTTCGGCCATGGTCTGGGGCGTTGGCTGGGGCTGTTGCCCAGCGTCATG
>JBILGK010000037.1:0-28332 GCA_044351065.1 Cyanobium sp. | reverse complement strand
AGGGGTGCTGGAACCCTCCAGCCAGCGGCGGCGAAGAAGGTGCGGATGGGTGCGTGAGCGAGCCATGAACGGCGCAGCGCAGGACCCTTCCCGGCAGCGGGGCGGGGTCAAGGACCCGCACCGCGGGCCTGGCCCGATCCTTGAGGCCGCCCCGCAGAGTGGGAGGGCCTGGGCGGAGCCCCACAGGGGAACCCCAGCGCTGGTGGGAAACGGTCCGGCTACAGAACCCCCCAAGCCAGGCAGAACCCCAGCACAAAAGGGGCCCCTGGCCCCACGCTTACCAGTGGACGAGGCGGCCGTGGACCTGGGCCCAGTCCCGCCGCCTCGGTGGCAGCGGTGCACCGCGGAGCATGGCCTCGATCCGCTCCACCAGGCAGCGGGGGAGGAGGCCACCGGCCACCTGATCGCGGGGATGGATGAAAGCGGTGCCATGCCACGGACTCCAACGGGCCTGCCTGCGGTGCAGCAACCGCCCGCCTTTGCCTCGCTTCTCGAACAGCACCAGGGGTGTGGATCCAGGGCGGGGCACCAACAGCACCCGCCAACGGATGCGCCGCTGCTGCAGATCGAGCAGCACCTGAACAGCGGGGAGATCACAGGAGAGGGCATCGGCCATGGCCATGGCGCCGAAGGACCCGCCCCAAAGGCGGCCCCGGGCCAGGGCTGGCGGTGAGTCCCAGCCAGGGCACCGTCGCAGGGGGATGGGCGTTCGGTGGCGGCCAGCTTGCGCAGCCCTGGCGCGAGGGCCGCAGCCCGGGAAGGGCCGGAGGGGCGGTTTTTGGAGGAGTCGTGGGATCCCCGAGACTGTGTCATCGGCTGCGAGCCGTAGTCGCCAAACGCGATAAGGTATAGCAATCGTTTCTTATTCTATCTAACGTCAAATGGAAAGAGTGACTGGCTATCTCTCTGCTGACGGCATCTTTTTCGCCCAAGAAGATGCGTGCCTGAGATATGAACGCGAGCAGTTGCGCTTTCATACACTTCGCCAAAGAGTCGATATTCTCATGCAGCCATCAACGACAGGCCAAGAGCCTGATGTCAGGCCTGAGATAAAAAAACTGCTGGAATGTGCCGGACTCTGGGAATACGACTCTACTCTTTGCTCGTTTTTGAAGGAGATCCGTCTTATGCTAGACGACAGAAAAGCTCATGATCAGCTTGATGCCTGGACTGGGATAATCGCATATCTAGTCAATGGATAGAGAGGACGGTGGGCGTTTGCAGAAATTGACCCCCATCTTTTAGCTTGGCTCTTGAATATGCAGACTACTCTTATTGCTGCGTCGTGCCCCGGCAAGCTTGCCTGGGCCGGGCTGGAGGCAAATGACTGGGACATTGCAATGGCAAGCAATAACCGAGACAAGTAGTACTCCAATTTACGGACTATTAGACAAAAGGTCGGTGAGCCGGAAGCGGCTGTATCTTCGTCGAGAATTGTCACCAAGATAACCATCTTCTATGGCGAAGACAGTGATTCTCCCTGCAGCCAAACGAATCTGCTTCAACTGCGGGGCCTGAATAGAATTGAAAATCCCCCGAAGGCAATCCATATCGAATCCCAGACCGATAAAGAATCCATGGAAGTAGCCAAGGCCCTCTATGTACTCTGAAAGGGCAACTATATCGTCAACGACTCCTTCTTGATTCACGATGCTTCCAAGATGCGTCCTTGCTCTCTTGGCTTCGAGCGCAAAGATTTGCAATTCAGCATGGCGCGGACAATGGAGAAGGATGTCGGGTATTCGGCGATTTGTATTTTGGGTCCATGGGCCTCGCCTCGTATTCGCATTGTAATTAGCGCGCTTGCTTGGCTCGCCCGAGAGGCGGATGCCATCAGGCGATGATGTGTCAATGCCTCGCGCATTCACTTCTAGGCGCAGCTGGTGATAGAGCTCATAGCACCAGTCACGCTCAGTGTACTGGGCGAGAAAAGTGATGTCTTTTTCTTTTTGGTTACTATCGATATCGTCGCCAATCATATACTCTAGTGGAAGGTTAAAATAGTAGTAGCTGCCAATTTGCCTAATCGCTGTCTCAACTATCTCAGGCCAGCAATGGCCTAAGATCTGCAGCAGATCGGGGGGAAAGTCGATCATAAAATCCTCCTGATGGCCTCGCCAGGCAGTCTAGTCTGTTGTCTCAATAATCGCATAATGGCAAGGCTGCGCGAATGGTGGTTTCGCATGGCGAGCGCGGTTTCTATTCCTCCAGCCCCTTAAACACCGCATCCTCCGGATCCTTGTAGAACTCAATCGAGATCTTGGTCCAGAGGTCATCGGGTAGGTCGTTGAGCCCCCGGCGGGCTGAGACGGGCATTAGCAGCACCTTGGCCTGCTTCTCGACGGCTAACTCGGCGATTGCGATCGCATTGGGGATCATCTCGACAGAACCGCCGAGATTGAGGGATCCGACGATGATAGAGCCGCCGCGAGTGTTGCGGTCAAGCAGGCCGCCAACCAGGGCGACCATCACCGGCAGGCCAAGGCCGGCGCCGCTGCGGTCGTTGTCCATGGCTCTCAGTTGGATGGAGAACTCGTGGCCACGCGGGTCACGATCGCCCACCAATCCCTTGGCGCGTGCGTAGACGTTCTGCTCACCCACCTTGGTGCTCTCGCGGAAGGCAGGCGGCACGGGCTGGTTGAGGATCTTGACGCCGCTGCCCGGGCCCACGGCCACCTCGATCCGGTAGAGGCTGGGGCCGGTTTCGCCAGTGCCGGGGCTGATGGCCCACACCTGGCCAGGCGGCAGGGGATCGCCATCAATGGCGTCGTCGCTGTGGAGCTCAGGCGTGGCTACGAACTTCTCCACCCCGTCGAGGCCGAGGGTGTAGCTGAAGTGGGTATTGCGAAACTCGCTCTTGAGGCAGCGCTTCTGTTGCTCCTTGACCCGGCGGCGTGATTCAAGTGCCAGGCGCACGATCCATTCGAGATCCTCGTCAGGGATCTCCATCTCGGGATCAGGGAACAGCAACTTGATCAGTGCGCTGACCGTCTTGTTGACGCCCTCGATGTCGCGGCCGCTGAGGGCACCACCGAGGTGCACCCGGTTCTGCAACGCCGCCAGGCGACTGCCATCGCGCAGGCGACTCCAGCACTCGCTCAGGAAGTCGCTGACCAGGCCGAAGTGGCTGGTGAGGTGTTCGTTGGGGTTGAGCTTGGGGAAGTCCCAGCCGGGCGCGTAGGCGTGGATGCGGTCCTGGAAGGCCGTGTCATCGCGCATCTCACGCGGCAGCGGGCTGAGCAGGTGCCCGATGCGTTGTTGCTGCTCCACATCGACATCGAAGTTGCCCACCATCACGATGCCGCCCTCAGCGCGGATGCTCTCCTTGCCGCGGCTGAACTCGCCGGAGGCCATGTAGCCCTTGAGGATGTTGACGCCGTCCTTCTGATCGAAGGACACGCCAGCAACTTCGTCGAAGCAGACGACGTCGTACTGGCAGACCAGACCGCGCTGGCCGTTGCCGTTGTTGACGAACATCTTGGCGACGGTGGCTTTGCCGCCCGAGATAAGGTGGGAGTACGGGGAGATCTGCTGGAACAGGTGGCTCTTCCCCGTACCGCGCGGGCCCAGCTCCACCAGGTTGAAGTTGCGCTCCACAAAGGGAGCCATACGCAGCAGCACCACCATCTTGGCCCGCTCATCGAGAGCGGTTGGCTCCAAGCCGATGGAGCGGATCAGGAAGTCGCGCCACTCCTCTGTGGTGAAGGCAGCGCGGCCCTTGGCCAGGATCCCCAGCACGTTGGGGTTGGACATTTGGATCGGCCTGAGCCCAGCAATGCGGAAGGGCCGGCCGTTGCGTTCCTGGGCGATAACCGGGTCGTATTCCAGCGACACCTCGGCGTAGAAGCCATCGGTGAGCATGCGCTCGTTGCTGCGCACCAGTTCGTCGTCGATCTGGGCATCGCGGATGGCGAGGCTGGGCACCTCCGCCATGTAGGAGTCGCTGCGGGTGTCGAGCCGGGCCCGCACGATGTCGATGATCTTGACGTTGCCCTGATCCCGCGCCCTGGCCTTGAACAGTTCCTCCTCGCCAGTGCGCACCGTTCGGCCCTGGAGCTGCTTCTCCACGATCTGGAGACCTTCTTCGATCTCGCTGGGATCGGTGCTGGCGCAGTAGCGGCCCAGCAGGAACTCCACCACGTAGGTGGGCACCGGGTACTGGCGGGAGTACTTGCGCACCAGGTCCTTGCGGACCAGGAAGCCATCAAAGGCCCTCGCGCCGAGCTGATCGAGCTGGTCCATCTCGGTGGTGGCGGCGATGTCGGCAGGGCTCATGCGGGATCTCCTCCAACCACGGTGCGGCGCTGGGCGACGACGCGCCCCTCAGGGCTGATCAGCACGGCCATCACCACAGCTCCTTCGAGGTCGTCATCTTCGACCAAGAGCCGGGCGCAACCCTCGTCGATGGGCTTGGGCGTGGTGGCGACCGGGGGACCACTTATGCTGTCCCGCCGGAGATCGGCCTTCAGGCCGGCGGTGGCTCCGCTGACCTCCAGGTTGCAGCGCAGGCCTTTCCAGCTGATCTCGGTGATCGCCGCAGCCGGCGCGTTGCTCGCCCCTCCAGAGACGACCAGAACAGGGGTGAGGCACTCCTGCAGGCTGATGCCGCCGTGGGCGTAGGAGTAGCTGCCCCCGGTGTTGAAGCAGGCCGCGCCGTTGGGGGTGGCGAACTGTTCGCTGGGGTTCCAGCTCCAGGCGGCGGTGGGAACTGGCACCTGGGATTCGCCCTTGATGGCGGCGCAGCGGGCCCACTTGCTGGCTGTGAGGTGCTTGGGCAGTTCGGCGATGGGAAGGCCATCGGGACAGAACAGCCAGCCGTGATCGGTGACGACCTTCACGGAACGCCAGCCGGCATCAAGCAGCTTCTGGATTCGAAGAGCCAGCCGTTCGATCTCGGAGTGGATCTGGCGCGGCAGGTCGTTCTGGAGCTGATGGCCGCGGTGGTCGAGGTCGCCGGTCTCCAGCCAGCCGCGAGCCTCTGCACTGGAGGGGAGGTTCAGCTCGTCGTCGCCCAGGACCGTGTAGCCGAGAGCTGTGATGGCCTTGCGGATCTCAGCGGCAGTGATGGCCTTGCTGGAGCGGAACGCTGGGGCGAAGTCGTCCGGTAGGGCCTGGCCCAGGATCTCGCCAATCAGGGGCGTGATGGCGGGCTTGGCTGTGGCGGTGACCGTGGGCAACCCGGCCCAGCGAGTGCCGAGGCTGCCCGTGATGCCCATCACCTCCAGTTCTTTTTGCAGCTGCCGGGCCACGTCGTAGCGGAGGCCGTCGGCAAACAGCAGCACCTCCCCGGGCTCGGCGGTGATGGCGCCTTGCTCTGCTGGGGTCGGCAGACCACTGCCGGCCACGGCTTTCTGGAAGCGACTGGCGGTGTCATCCAGCCAGGGGCGCAGCAGGGCCGCCACCGCCTTGCGTACCACCTCCTCCTGCGCAGTCTGGGCCATGGCCATCGCCTGCCAGGCGGAGAGGTCAGCCTCCCAGCCATCGGTGGTGTAAGGCTCGATGAACTCGTGGGGGGTGTTCCCCACCAGGGGCTGATCGGCCCGCTGGGCCAGGCGACCGAGAGGTGCGAGCACTTGTGCCATCGGGGAGAGGCCCAGCTGGGCCCAGATCCAGCTGCGCCGCTCACCGTGCTGGCCCTCCAGCTCCCGCACACAGCGGCACGCCTCCGCATGGGATTTGCCAGCCAGGCTCTGCAAGGCAGTGAGCACCTGGTCTTCACAGGCGGCGTTGTGGGAAGGCCAGCGGGAGAGGTCATGAGCCCCTACAGCCAGCCCCATTTGAGCGGGCTCCACCCGGCGCAGCAGCTCGGGGAGCCCTGGGAAAGCAGCTGGAGTCTCGGCGAAGCGCTGCCAGACCTTGGCCCAGTTCCCTTCGCCCTTGGCCAACCGTTCAGCGGCAGCGAGCTCGCCGTCTTTGCCGGGATCGAACTTGAGGTCTTTTTTCCAGATGGAGGTGAGTGCGCTCCAACGCTCCTCACCACAGCGCAGCTGGAAGGCCGGGGGAGCTGCCATCCACTGCAGCAGGTCGCGGATGGGGTCGTAGGCCAAAAGGGCATCGAAGTCGTCCGCCTCCAGCTTTTTGCCCCGCAGCTGCTCCAGCGGCACGACAGCCAGCTCACTGAGCGCTCGGCTGAGGGCGGCCTTGGTGGTCTGATCGTTGGCCAGGTCGAGGCCCAGGGCATCGCCGGAACCGAGAAAGGCGGCGAGAGTCCAGTCGCGCCCATTGCGCTGGAGCCAGAGACTGCCGCGGAACATCAACTCGATCAGCGGCTCCAGGGCCCAGGGGCAGCCCTCACCAGCGCGTAGTTCCTGGCGACTGACGCCGGGCAGATAGACCACAGGAACTCTGTCGGCTGCGGCATCAGGAGCGGCAAGGCTCCGATCTACCAGGCAACGCAGCCACAACGCTGGACCATGCCCATGATCTGGGTCGTATCCCCCCAGACACAGCAGCTCAGGCAGCTGCAGGCGCAGCAGCGGGATCAGCGGCTTCCACTCGCTGCGGGGGTCGGTCCAGAGGATCGCCACCGGCGCCTCCTCGGCGTCGCCATGGACGTTGCAGCCGCGGAGCTTGTCGATCAGTGCGGCCAGTAGGGTGTGGGAGGTGGTCATCGGTTCAGCTCCAGCGCCGCCCAGCCATGGCGCAACGGGAGAACTAAGCTAAGACTTAGTTCATAGGGAAACCCGATGGCGTTGGTGAACGTGCACCAGGCCAAGACCCACCTATCCCAGCTGCTGCAGGACGTGGAGCAAGGGCAGGAGGTGGTGATCGCCCGCTCGGGCGTGCCGATTGCGCGGCTGGTGGCCTGGCAGGAGCCTGCGCAGCCAATGGCGGCGCCCGGGGCGATGCGAGGCCGCATCCAGCTCGCGGATGATTTCGATGCCCCGCTGGATGACCTGTTCGAGGCGCTGTAGTGACGCGGCTGCTGCTCGACACCCACCTTGTGTTGTGGTGGCTGAATGACGACCCGCGCCTGCCGGCGGCTGTGGTGGAGCGGCTGCAGGCGCCTGGGGCGGAGGTGTTTGTGAGCCAGGCCTCGCTGTGGGAGATGGCGGTCAAGGTGTCGATCGGCCGGTTGCGGGTGGATCTGCCGGAGCTGGAGCGCCAGGTGCCACGGCAGGGCTTCCGCTGGCTGGCGGTCAGCAATGCCCACCTGCTGGCCGTGGCGGAACTGGAGAACGATGGCGAGCACCGTGATCCCTTTGATCGCCTGCTGGTCTGCCAGAGCCGGGTGGAGCCGCTGCTGCTGCTCACGGCGGACAGCCAGCTGCGGCGTTATGGCGCCACGGTGATCGTGCTGGGGTAACGGGCCTGCCTGGAGTCCCGAATGGAACTTCATGGCCACCCCTCCAGGCTTAGGGGCGCTGGGCGAGCCTCAAGCTGAAAACCCTTTGTGCGTAGGCGGAGATCGTTCTCTTCTGCTGCCTTAGCTGCGCGATTTCGGAGGTCGTCAGCCGTTCGGAAACCACTGAGGTAACTGGCTTCGTTTGCGGTGAGGGCACCGGGGTCGATGCCGAAGGTGTGGTGCTGTCCAAGGGATGGCAAGGCCATGGTGAGTTCAATCAGTCTGGCTGGGCAATCGTGCGCGGAACCGGCTTGATGCCACCACGGCGACCGAGCTTGAAACCAATGCGATAAATATCAGGCATATTGAGGCGATGGTCCTGCATGGGGGTGAGCAAACCCAACTGGGCCAGGTAAGTGGTTAGCCCATAGATGCCTTGATTGCGAAGATCTTTGGGAAGACGATCAGCAAGGCCTGGAACGCCCTCAGGCACGGATCCGAACGCATCATTAAGGACATGCTCAAAGACTTCCTCAATGAATGGAACCAAGGATCGCCTCTCAGAAAAAGGCCTCATCAGTTCAGGTAGCCAGGGGTGATCTTCTTTCAATTCGTCGATACGCATGGTCGAAGCAACCTGAACGCCACGCTTCAGCCCCTCATAGTGAAGGGGATGTTCAGTATCACCGAATCGATAAATAGATTCCTCGGCAGCTTTGCGTATCGCCGTGAGAAAAGACCGCGGGGTCGCCTGACCCTGGGCATCTGCAAGATGATTGACGATCCAGGTGTAAGGAACGCCACGGCGCGTACCGCTTCCCATCCTGCGGCCAGCTAGTCGTTCAAAAAGCTGCCGCTGAACGGATTCTTCCTGCTGAACCGGAAGAGGAAGCTCCCATCGAGCCTCGGGTGAGATTGGAGTTACAGCCTCGCCCGGGGATCCGAAGAGGCTGGCAGGGGAAGACCTGAGGCACCAAGTCCGAAAGGCTTCCCGGGTTGCGCTGGGAGGGCCATTGCAAAGACATTGCCAGAGCAGGGCGTGGAGATCGATGAGCGACCAGAGTAGTTCGACTCGGGTTGCACGGATCTTGGCGATGTCGGGCAGATCAGCGAAGCTTCCGCGGTTGTACTGGTCTGTGCGGAGAAAGACTTTGACATGCAGATACTTGAAGTTCTTTAATTCCAGCACTAACCGCAAAAGCGCTTTAATGGCAGCAGAGACATGCAACCAGTTGCCATCGCGGCTGACACGATCCAGCGCATCAAACACAAAGAGCTGATGTGTATTGGCAGTTCCGAGAGCCTGATTGGCCTGGCTGACCATGCCCCAGGCTTCTTCCAGATGATCCCCCACCCAAGATGCTGAGGCTGCCCAGGATTCCTTGGGGAGTGGTGTGGAACCCGTTTGTAGAGAACGCAGTACGATGGCAAGCCATATGTTGTAAGGATCGACTTGATCCCTCATCAAGGCATCAAAAACCGGAGTTGGGGGATGACTGTCGTGATCCCGATCGCTGAAGCCGGCAACCGTGCGCAAGGAATGTGGAAAAAGCAAGCGAAGCAAGGCTGCCGATGGCTGATCGTCGTGGCTTGCAAGAAGGGCTGTGGCCCAGGCTGTTTTGCCAACCCCCCGTGCCCCGATCACGAGGCTGCAGTCCAGCTGAAGAGCTTTCTGATGGGTCCAGGGTAAAAACAGCTGTTGGTCGGGCAGTGGCTCAGACGTATCGGCTGGCAGCGAGGCTACGATCGCATCGCGGATGGCGCTTGGATCAGGAGTATCGAGCTGCACTATCATTGGTTGTCCCCGATGATGGCCTGCAGATCAGCAAGCAGAGAGCCAAACACCAGCCTGATCTGACCAGCCTCCATACCCTGAAGGCGATCGTGCAGCGATTCAATCGCGGCAAATGCCTGATTCCAACCAATCGCGCAGGGGTTATGGGGAGCAGTGTCATCGGGCAGATCAAAGTTGAAGAGATCAGCAGGAGGAGAGTGGAAGCCATCGGCATCTTCGTCAGCTTCGGGCCAGGCTTCGTCATAGAGGCTGCCACTGAAGAGGGAGTATGCGTTTTCACGGAGTTGTCGGGTGGCCTGCGTAAAGGCTCCATCGCTCCAGGTGGGGATCAGAGCGCCCACAACTTGTAGCCTCTTGCGAATGATGGGGGCAACACCATGGAGACGCCAGTGATCGAACAACATCTGATAGCCCCGCCAGGTCTGCAAGCTATCGACGGCAAACAAATAGATGCGTCGCGCTGCCAGATCAGTGACACAGGCAGAGGCCACTTCATCAATACCGGCTCTCGAATCGATCAACACGATGCTGGGGTGATGTTTCTGTTCCAAGGCTGAGATCAGGCGCTGCAGTCGCTCAGACCAATTCTGGCGAATCCCTTCTGCGTTGAAACCAGGCATCCAGACACGACCCAGCTTGCTCACATACTCACCGGGTTCAAAGCCATGGCTGGGTACCACGATCAGTTCACCGCGTTGCGGGGTGCTGAGGGAAGCATGCATCTGCTCCATCACTGAATCGCCATTGCCGACCAGATCCTCAACCAGCCAGTCAGTGATGCCATAGGCCGGCTGGCGGCTTTGCGGCAGGAGAGATGTTGAAAGACCAGGGGATTCGAGATCGAGATCGAGAACCAGCACCCGCTGCCCGGAAGCTGCGAGGGACCAGGCGCAGGCGGCAAGAGCTGTGGAGCGGCCTACGCCTCCTTTGATGGAATAGAAAACAACGCGGGGTACACAAGAGACATCACCCGGATTAGAGATGGTTTCCCAGGTTGCCTCCTGGGCAAGGCGATCAGCAACATAGACATCCGGCAAGGCTTGTCCATCCCGATCAAGCAGCAAAAAAGGACAACTCCCTTTCATCAGTCGGCTGAAGTCATCCTCAAACAGGAGAATTTGATCGGCTTTGCCCACATGGGGTACGAGCCTGCTGTGAATGTCGGCTGCGAGTTGGAGCAGAGGGTGCGAGGCTGCCTCGGGATTGGGCTGGTGCGAAGCATCAAGGATCAGACGAATACGACCATTGAGATCACGATTGACCAGAAGTGGCAGAAAGGGCTGCAGCTCAGTCCAGCGGTCTTGGAAAATCTCAGCGAGGGCTGGTAAGAGTTCGTCGAAGATGCTCATGGCAACACTCCCTCAATTTGAGCTTGAGCCACCAGGCTTTTCACAATGAGAGTACCCTGCCGATGATTGGCAACCACAGACTGTTGGAAGTGAACTCGGTTGGCATAACGATGCTCAATGCTCCAATCGCCGAAGGGATTCATTGTGGGAAGAGTCAACGTGGTGAAGCGACCCTGGTGATAGGCCTCGTAGCGATCCCAGATCTTATCTGCGTGCTTACGGTCCGAGGAAAGGGCTGGTGCGTTGTTCGGATTTAGAGTCATTCCCCACTTCATCATCAAGGCCTTGAGGCCGCATTCGGCGGAGAGGCCGTAGAGCTGGTCAGCATTGGCGAGCTTGGGGGGAGTGTGCTGGAAAAGATGCTCGGCATCCAGCCAATGACGCTCCATGGCGTCAAGGTAATCAGGCGGTAGGTTCTGTGCGGTCATGATTGGCCTCCAGAATGCCGCGCCCTGGCGGCTTCCTTAGCGGCTCGGCTGTAATGCAGGTCGTTCCAGCGGTTGCCGTCGAAGGCATCACCTGCAGGCGGAGCCCCTGGAATCGGAGCACCGAAATCGGTGGCCAGGGTGTGGTCGTTTTCATCCCAACCCCAGAACCATGGGAACTCCTGTTTGGAGCGCATAGGTTCATTCCCTCTGTCTGCCTTCCGCTTGATCTCAAATGGCTTCGCACGCAGGATGCCGGCACCCTTCTTCCCCCCTTTGTGCAGGGAGGCCTTGAGGAATGGGCGGATGTTCAGGCGCACGCCATCGTTGATGTCGGGGTCCCAGCTGACCGCTTGCTGGTGGAGGGGCTTCCAACGCACGAACAGGTCGTAGGGAGGCTCACCATCGAGGATCTTTATGAGTTGGCCCTGAAGATCGAGAGCGGCGGCGAGGCGGTCATCCGCACCATTCACGCCTTCGGCCTGATCCAGCTTCTGGCGATCGATCCAGTCACCCAGGTAGGTGTAGGTGAGCAATTCCAGCGTCTTGCGGCCTTGGCCCTTCGGAGCCGCCAGCTTGTGGTAATTCACCAAAGCGCTGAAGCCATTGGGATTGCCGTCCCAGATCTGCCAAATGAAAGGACGGCTTTGGAAGAGCTTGCAGTGTTCAGCAAAGAAGTTCTGACGTAGCCAGTCGCCCAGATCGGCAGCGGTTTTCTTGGCGTCAAAGGCAACAGCTGTTTCGAGCAGCAGCTCCCGTTCTTTGGCGCTGCTCCACTCCTCACCAAAGGCTGCGGCCAATAAGCTGCGCAGCCGATCAGCCGCCCCAGCTTCTCCGCGAGCGGGCGATAGGCAAACGATGCCATCGTCATCAGCCAAGGCTTCCAGTCTATCGGGATCAAGGGCGGGGCAATCCGGAAAACTGGAACCGGTCTGGCGTGGCCACAGATATCCAACAAGACGAGCTACTGCCACATGCAACGGTTGGTCTGCGCCGGCTGGGTGGCCGTTGAACAGCCATTGTGTCGGGTCGCTGGAAAATGGCTTAGGCAATCCGTTCGGATATTTCTCCGCCGCCACCTTCTGCCAATACGCCTGATCGTAGGGAACTTTGACAAGAGTCGAGTTTGTGACCATTACCTTTTGGTCGAGCTTTCGAATTTCTGCAGAGAAGCTCTCTGACGAAGCAAACGCAAAGATTGCGGCCAAGTCTGACTTGCTGCGAGGTATAATGACAGCAACTGATTTGTCGAATAGTTCTCCTGTGTAGGCAGACGCCTTCAAGGTGCTAATCAAAGAAACCGAGACGCCTTTCTTGCCCCATGCCTCTCGACCGCGATAGTCCTGGTTGTGTCCTTGACGTCTTTCGCTGTCAGTCATCCCATAAACGCGTTTTCGGGAAAAGTCCCATGCGACAACATTCTCACGTCCCCCTTCTCCACTTGAGTTGGTCGCAGCTGTCTGCATGTAAGCCCAGTTAGCCAGCAAATGTGGCTGTTCCAAAAATGTACGTACATAATGCGGTGCGTCGCATGTACCCAGACCAAGTAGTGAGATGGCGACTAAATCCAGTCGATCACATTGCCTGGAGTCTTCCAGGCCGACCCTTGCGTCAGGATTCAAGAGTTGTCCTTGCTGATTTATGACTGCCATGGCGCCGCCACGTAGGGCGATTGACTTCTCTAACGGACTGACGAAATCCGACGCTTCAATGCCAAAGAATCTACTCGAATCGTTGGATTTTGTTTTTGTTAGCGTAAGGAGCGCGACGTTGACGACTTCGCCGCCGATAGTTTCAAACGCGCCTGAGCCTAGTCTGCCAACTGCGCTCCATTGATTCTGCTTAAGGAGCGTCTTCCTCAATCTCGTGTAGGTACTCAGAAACAACCAATTCTGTGGTGTAACAAGGTTGGTGGTGCCTCCTTTTGCGCAGAAGTCAAGGCATCGTTCGACGAAACATGTGGCAAGATCTGCCTTCGCTTCTGGATGAGCGCGGTCGCAGAAATCCTTGAGCGCATCCTCTTGTTTTCCGCGTCCGAGGTAAGGGACGTTGGTCGCGACGAGCGTGAACTGGTCGGCGAGTATTTCGGCTGCCTTGGCCAGGCCACGCGCAGTCACGGCCATTTCATGACCATTTTCGTCCTGGATCTCCTGCGCCAGAGCCTGTTCCAGCAGCGGATGGAGTTCATTGAACGTCGCCGCCAGCAAATCAACTTCAGACGTGCGCGGGTTGATCAGGCTGCCCAGCACAGATGCCTTTTGGAACAACCCGTAAAGCCGCTCCATTCCATTCCTGAGCCGCTCAGTTTCACCAGCCATTACCAGCCAGTCAGCTTCACGGTTGTTCGGCGCGAGGCCGGAGCAGGCCAGATTCATCGCAGGCAGATTGCAGTGGCCTGCACGATGCCATGCGGCCAGCGCAAGGTTGAACGCGCCAATCTGCGTACAGCGCGGGTCAATCTCCAAGCCGAATAGATTGTTCTCGATGACCACTGCCACTGCCGCCTTTTCGGTGAGCCCCTCTTCCCCCATCCGAAGCGCCACCAGGCGCTCGAACATCGCCACCACGAAATGGCCACTACCCATGCAGGGATCGAGGCATTTCAGTTCAGAAGCAGTTCTGGGCCAACCTTCAAAAGATCCAGCCGCCGGCGTCCAGGCGCCATGCTCTGTCTTGATGAACCGCAGGTAGTTCCAGGGGCACCCTGGAAAGGAAACAACCTGGCGTAGCTGCTCCTCGCTCTCGGCCGTTGCTGCCAGCTGGGGATTCGCTGCGAGCACCTTGCCGGCGTGCCAAGCCCCGAGGGTGTTGTCGAGCAGGAAGTCCACCATGTAGTCCTCGGTGAACAGCTGCGTGACCGGGGAGAGCTCATCGGCGCCGATCTTGACGCCGGAGTCGTTCACCTCCTTCTTGCGCTTGGTCTGCCAGAACTGGTAGGTCCAGCCCAGGCTGTCGCTGGCGGTGAATACCTCCACCTCTAGACCTGCCACCAATCCCTGCAGCTGCTGCCGGATCTCCAGCGGCAACTTGGCGGCCAGCACCGGATCATCAACCCGGAAGATCTGTGGCAGCATTTCCTGAGCAAACTGCGCAGCCAGCCCCCAGAGATCCGCTCCTTCCTCTGCAGCCAGCTCTTCGCATTCATCAAGGCTGATCGCCACCCCGGATGTGGGCTCGATCAGGAGCTGGTTCTCGGCCAGGAAGCGGGCAAACAGCATGCGGTGCCAGTGCTCGTAGGCCATCTCCCGTACCAGCCGCTCAATGCTCTGCGTGCCCTTCTGGGGATCGCGCTGATCGCCGAGTTGACGGCCATGGGCGCGCAGGCGATTGCGCAGCTTGCGTTCCTCATCACCCATGGACGAGAACGGCTCACTGGCTCCCACCGCCAAGGTGGTGAGGGCGTCGCGTGCACCGCGCTCAGCCAGATCCCTGGCCTTCACCACGGTGGTTTCCAGGGTCTTGCGCAGATCGGAGGCGAGGGCGGGCATAGGGATCAGTTGATCTGGATCGGACCGTGTTGCAGAGCAGCAGTGAGCTTCTGTCGCTCAACCGCCCACCAGGCGTCAAGGGAAGCAGCGTCTTTGATCACCCCACTGCTCAGCTTCAGGGGCTGGGTGGAAGGCTCCAGGGCTTTGGCGGCCTCGAGGCGGGCCTTGGCGAAGCGGGTGGGCAGGCTTTCGGCCAGCTCTCGCCGGCTGGTGATGGAGCGCTGCTGCAGGGCCGCCAGCAACTGGCTCTTCTCCACAGGGGTTGGCGGTGGAGCTGAAGACGGCAGCTGGAGGGTCTGGCTGATGCGGTTGCGTTCCGCTTCTGGCAGGCGCTGCCAATCGGCGTTGGCTTCGAGTTGCTGCAGCTCATCAGTGGCGACCTGGCTGACCTGTTGCTGGGCCTGCTCCAGTGCGGCGGCAAGCGCCTGCTCCAGTTGCTGCAGCAGGGGAGCCACAAAGTCGGTAGTGGGATCCAGCAAGGTGCGCTGCGAGCGGATGGCCTCCACTTGAGGCTCCAGCTCCTGAACGATCGCCAACCCTTGGCCCTGCTGGAGCAGTGCATGGAGCCGCTCCCAACCGGGCTGTCGCTTCTGTTTGAGGTCAACCAGGCTGCAGGCCTGATCCCAGAGTTCCTGTAGCTGATTTTTGGCCTCAAGGATCGCCTTGAGCTGCTCCGGGCCGCTGAGGTTGCGCAGCTCCTTCAGCAGAGTGGAGCCCACCGGTGGGGGCAGAGGTGGCTCGCCACCCGACTGAGCCACCTTGTTCTCGATCGCATCGAGGAACTCTGCGGCTTTGGCTTCCTCCTGGCCTGAAAGCGCGGTGACGCCGGCCAAACCAAAGACACCTCGAACCGCCAGCTTCTCCTTGGTGGTGAGCCGAATCTCCTGGAGGTAGAAGGCGGCTTTGCCAAGGCTCTGCTGATCAAGCTGCCCAACCGTGATCGGGTGGTTCTGGCTGTCCTTGGCGCTGAGGGTGCCATCGCGATGCAGCGCCAGCAGCACCGCATCGATCGCATCCTGGGGCCAGCCGTAGGGGGCCACTCGTAGCTCGTTGCGGACGTTGCTGCCCTCCTTGCCACCGCCGATGGTGTTGATTACCTGGCGGGCGACTGGGTGGCTGTCGTTGCTTCCCTGATGCCCCACCGCCGTGAGTGGGGAGTCGCTGCCCTCTTTGGCGCGCTTGACGGCGGTGCCCCAGCTGGCGTGATCCGCCTTGGGGAACTCGGGGAACAGCCGCGCCAGCGAGGCCTCGGACGCTGCCGACTGCAGCTTCTCGCTCAGCTTGGTGCCGTACTCCTCGATGCCGCCGCCCTTGAGCACCAGGGCGTTGGCGATCACATCGGCGATCAGCTCATTGATGTCCTCCTCGGCCCGGCTCAGGCGGCTCTGCATCGCCTGGCGTGCCTCGATGCCCTCCGGCGTAGAGGGCGTGCCGTAGTGATTCAGAACCCGCTCTGCTGCCGTGGCATCGATGATTCGGTTCTTCAGCTCTTCCGCGTTGCGGCGGGGTAAGAACACGTGCAGCACTGGGTCGTCGGCACCGGCCTCGCGGGCGGCTTCTCGGACCTCCTTTTCACTGCAGCCCCAGCCATCACGCACCCATACCACCACCTGCTCATTGGAGGGAGGCGGTGACTCGGCTTCACTATGCGATTTGATTGATCGTGAGATCTTTGCTTCGCCATGCAGCAGGCGCACAGCTCTGAGTTCTTTCTGAAACTCAGCGCCCAACCGCTGCTCGCGTCGATTCGTGACTTCGCTGTCGTCGTTGCGGACCGCCTGGCGCTTTTCCTCGAACAAGCGTTGCCACTGGGCACCCTCAGTAGTCTGGAGGCGGTACTCCACTTGCCCCTGCTCTGCCTGGATGGGCATCACCACCCCGTCCTCGGCCATCACCTCGAGGAGATCGGCGATCCGCGCCCGTAGGGGGCCACTGTCCTTGCGCAGGTCCGGCACCATCAAGTCGGCCAGGGTGCGGGCCGTGGCGCGGATGCCCTTGTCTGCCCCCTGCTCCCGCGGTAGTCGGCTGATCAGGAAGGCCAGCCCACACAGGCTCTGCTTGAGCTTGCCCTCCTCGCTGCCGTCCTTGCCAAGACTGGCGATCCGATTGCTGAGTTCGTTGAGCAGCACGCCCGAATTCACCAGATCACCCGCCAGGGCATGGAACAGCACATCGCCGGTGATCACCCGGCCCAGGTCGTCCTCGGCGATGTCTTTCACCGCATCAAAGATGATCCGCAATTGGGAGCGCAGCTGGCTGTTGTTGCCAGACACATCGATGCTGCGGAAGCACTCCTCCCAGAAGCGCCGGCGCGTGGGCAGCAGCGGATAGTCGGCCACCGCCACCTGGCGGTCTTCCGAGCGCTCCTTGATCAGGCTGCCCTCCAGCTGCTTGGACACCTCACCGGCATTGGCTTCCAGCACCTGCTGCACCGCGCCCTGGGCATCGGCTCGCTTCTGCAGGATCACCTTTCGGATCACCGTTTCCACGTCGGTGTCCGACAGCTGCACCGTGACGCGGAAGCGGTCTTTGAGCTTTTGCAGCTGTGGCGTTTCCGACGACAGGGCTGACTGGCCGGAGGCGACCAACATCACCCGGCTGTCGAGTTCAGCCTGAACAGCCTCGGCCACTTCCACAAAGTCGGTGGCCCGGTCGTTGGAGTCGCCGATGTACTGCTGCACCTCATCGAGCACCAGCATCGTGTGGGGCAGCTCGCCGCCATCGGGCGCCAGCGCCTTGCGAGCCAGCTGCACGAACTCTGCGGTGGTGATGTCGCTGTCACTGTTCGGGAACTGCTGGCGGATCACATCCCGCGCCTCGCGGTTGCCAGCAGCGAAGTCGCGGTCTTGCTCCAGCACGGCGCCAGCAATCAGCGGGCTCACATAGAGCTCATCGAGCTCCTCCAGCCAGCGGCTGCCTTCTGCTTCCACGGCCGAGCGCACCGCATCGAGGTAACCCTTTTCGCGCAGCCAGAAACAGAAGCGTGCCTGGGGCACCTTCTCGGGCATGCCCACTGCCTTGAGCAGGATCGCCAGCACGGTCTTGCGCACGGCGTCCTTGGCGCCCGAGGGCATGGCGCCGCTGGCGGCTATCAGCGGTTTGCCACTTCTTGCGGAGAGCGTGTCGAGCTCCCGGAACTGGTCCTTCACGCCGTCGGGCAGTTCCAGCACCAGATCGCGGGCTCGCTTGCACGGGGTCACCTCGGTGTTGGCCCACAGGTGGCCCAGCATCTTCTGCAGGTGCGACTTGCCGCTCCCGAAGAACCCCGACACCCAGGCGGCGTTCTGACGCGCGTGCCCCTGCTGACTGAGGTAGCTCTGCAGGATGCGCTCCAGCGCCTGGCCGTACTGGCCGTCGCAGACGAAGGTGCTGAGCTCTCCGGCCAGCTCACGGCGAGCGTTGTCGTCGTCGAGCGTGGTGATGCGCGCCTGACCGTTGTTGGCCAGGGGGCTGGTGCGCGGGTCGCGCTGCAGGGTCTGGAAGATCTGTTGGCTCATGCCACCGCTCCTGTGGGATGGCGGGTGATGCCCACCGCCATGTAGTTCCAGCCGTCTCGGGCGTCGAGCAGCCGGTAGTTGTTGCCGTCCTTCTGGCCGGGGAAGAACACGACCAGGCGCCCCTGGATCTCGCGCTCCACTTCTTTGATCACGTCCGAGAGCCGTAGGAAGCCAAACAGGCTCCCGGCGCCGAGCAGCGCCACCACATCGTTCTTACTGGCCTGGCTGAGCTGGGCCTTGATCAGGTCTGCCACGTGCCGCAGGAAGCTGGAATCCAGCTTGAGGCGGATGTCGTCAGGCCTCTCGAAGTACTCCTCGCGGTACTTCATCGCCCCCATCCACTCCGCGAAGGCGGTGGTGAGGTCGACCCGGTGCCAGCCATGGCCGGCGGTCTTGGTGGCCTGCTCGAACTCCAACAGCTTGGCCCGCAGGTGCCGCTCCAGCTCCTTCTCGTAGACGAGCATCACCACCCGGTTGGCCGCCGGCAGGTTCTGCTGCCAAGGCACGGTGATGTGGTCGGCGTAGCGCTTGGCCAGCTCATCGATCCGACTCATGCCTCGGCGCCTCCATGCAGAGGATCCAGGCCACTGGGATCGATCGACACCACCCCAGCTCCGTGGGAGAGCTTGAGCAGACCCAGGCGTTTGGCCTGTTCCGCCAGCTCCAGCAAGCCGGAGGAGGTGCTGTCCAGAACGGAGGCCCAGGGGGAGCTCAGCAGAGCCCTGCCGCGCTTGTCGCTGGCGTAGCCCAGCCACATCGCCAAAGCGAGGGCGACGGGTTGGGGGCGGAGCGGCTGCCGCACCTTCTTCACCTTGCCCTTGAGGTGGCCGCTCTGGGTCCAGCTGCTGGCGGTGTTGCGGGCCACCGCATCGAGCACCTTGGCGCCGAGGCGGTCATGGGTGAAACCCTGCACCGCCGCCACCATCTCGGAGCGCTGCAACAGCTGCCCCGCAGCCATCCCCATCACCTGCCCTCTGGTGGCCATCAACAGCGGGTCGCGGGCCAGGCCGTTAAGCAGAGCCAGCTGGGGCCTGGCAGCGGGTTCCACGTCCCAGAGTCGGCGCAGCACCCGAAACAGGGGCTTGCTGGAATCGAGGCCGTGCAGGGCCGTCAGCCGGGAGGCTGTTTCCTTGCGCGTGGACAGGGTGCGCTTGCCCAGCACGTTCTCCTCCACGATCGCGGCCCGGTAGGCCTTGGCCGGAGCGTCGGAGGGCACTGCCGCCAGAAGGGTCTCCAGCTCCTGGAGCATCAGGGTCTTGCTGGTGTGCGGGCCGCTGTCGGTCACCCGGAAGCCCAGCGCCGCCAGGTCACCCTTGGCGCCTGCGCCCTGCCGGGTCTTGGGGCTGGAGCGGCGAGAGGGCATGCAGCGGAGTGACTGGGCTGCCCTTGGAGGCCCCTGATGGAGGCCGCACTGCGATTTGGTGCGCATGCAGCACAGCAGCTTTCTTGGATCAGTCTGCCCGCTGGCAACGCCTGCCGCAGCCTGGCATCTCAGAGCGCAGCCATTGACACCAAAACTATGCAAATACTGCATTGTTTTGGTGTCCCTCTATTGGATAGCCCGGCCGCCCTATGGGCCAATGCATGCAGGGCAAAACGAAGGGCTTGCTCCAGATCCATGCAACCGCACCGCCTCCTGGACTTCCGCTCGATCCCCAGCCCTGAGTCCTCATCCGGCCTCAGCCGCTACCGCTCCGCGGGCATGCGGCACCATGCCCACCTGGATCAGACGGGCCACGGCCGGACCACTCCAGCTGCCGGGCAGGTTTTTGAGGCTGCGGGCGGTGCCACGCTCATTGATCTGTAGCCCGCCTTGGCCCACGGCCGCCACCCTGCTGAGCACGGCAATGAAGCGCTGCTGGTCCATCCCCTCGAACAGCTGCAGGGCCTGGAGGCAGTAGCTGACCGCGTCCTGCCGCAACCCTTCTGGCTGGGCGGTGCGCAGATCGCGGGCGGCGATGCTGCCCCGCAGATCCTTGGCCCTGTTCGCCAGCTCGCCGTAGGGCTGGGCTTCGATCACCTGCAGCAGCAGCCGATCGGCCTCGTCGCGGTGCACATCTGGATCGAGCTCCAGCAGCGCCTGCGCCAGGTTGTAGGTGGTGATCAGATCGTCTGGTGCCACCGCCAGGGCCTGGCGGAACCGTGCCACTCCGGCGGCAAAGGCCCCGGCGATCACCAGCAGGCTTCCCAGACTCCGCAGGGCAAAGCTGTTCTGCGGCTCCAGCTCGATCGCTGCCTCCAGGGCCTGGCGGGCCTCTACCTTGTCGCCCAGCCGCATCGCGGTCAGGGCCAGCGCTACCTGGGCATTCGCCTGGGCATGGGCATCTCCGGAGTTGGCGACAACCGCCCGGCGCAGCAGCAGCCGGGCCTCTTCCAACTTGCCTTCTTCGCTGGCGAGCACGCCGAGGTTGTAGAGGGCCTCCGGGTGCTCGGGCTGCAGCTGCAGCAGGGTTTCCAGAAGCGGCCGGGCTTCATCGAACCGGCGCTGCTGCAGCAGTGGACCGATGGAGGCCATGGCTGGGGCCTCCGGCGCCGTGGGCTCCCAGGCCACCTCGATCCGGCCGGCGGCGAACACCACCGACAGCTCGCCCCCCATGGAGGCGTAGGACTTCTGGAAGTAGTCGGTCACCGCCCGGTGAAAGGCCTCGGTACCTGGCGTGCGGCAGTCCTCCGGCAGTAGCGAGGCATCAAAGCCGGCCTCTTCGATCGAGAACGCAGTGCCTTCCATCACGGCGTCTTCCATACGTACCAGCGGGCAAGGCCCAGCGCCTCAGCCCAGCCATCGATGATCTCCCGATCCGGATCCGCCGTGGTGGGCTCGGCGCGGGTGATGGCGATCAGCTCCCTGGCCAGGGCCTCAAACCCTGTCGCCTGGTACGGAATCGCCAGCGGCGGAACGCCCAGCAGCTCCGCGGTCTGGAAGGCCTGGGCCGCATTCATCGCTCGGCTGGCCTTCACGACCGCGGCGGGGCTCATCTTGTCGACCTCGGCGTTGAGGCAGGGCACGTTCTGCTGCACCTGGCCCTGCAGCACTGCTGCCTGCAGGCCCCGCAGCTCCGGCAGCTGCTCGAACAGCCAGCGATCCGCCCACAGGCCCGGGCCTGTGGAGCGCAGCTGCAGCATCAGCCCGTCATAGAAGCGCAGCCCGGCCTTGCGTGCCTGGGCGAGCCCGATGCTGCCCTTGAACCTCTTCTCCACCTGGGCCACCACCTTCTCTCTGGCCTCCCGCTTCTCGGTGAGGTTCACCCGCTGCTCGGGGGGGACCTGCACGATGCGCAGCAGCAGGGCGGCCTCAAAGGCCACGTGGTAGCTGCTGGCCTCATCGGCATCGCGGTAAGCGATCAGGTGGGCCTGGTGCTCAGCCGTCGCCGGCCGCACTGTTGCGAGGGAGTCCAGATCGCTCTGCTGGAACACCGACACCGGCAGGCCGCTCACCTCCTCCACCTGCTGGAGCAGGCGGTTCACGGCCGGCAGAAGCGCATGGGCAGGCATCGCCGGGCCGGGACAGGCAGGAGCGCCCCCACGGTATCCAGCGCTGGCCGGGCCTCCCAGCTGCCTTCAGGCGAAACCCTTGGCGGGGCCCCGGGCCCCTGGCGGCAGCAGGGGGATCTCGATCTCCGCTCCCTGCTCCACGGGGTAGCCCTCCATCTCCAGGTGAAGGTCACTGCAGACCAGCGACAGGGGCGGCTCCAGGCCCTGGGCCTCCATGAACACCAGCACCACGTCCTCCCCCGGCGCGATGGCGTCGGCATGGCGTTTGACCTCCTGGCGGAAGCGCAGGGCGGTGTACTTCTTGAGGTCAGGCCGGGCAGAGAGGACGTTCGTGCGCAGGAAGCGGGCGTTGCCGTACTCCGTCTGGTTCACGAACAGCACGTAGGGCTCATCCCCATCCGGGCCGGGCAGATCGTCCTGGGTGGTGATGTGGAACTGAGACACGGCGGCGCTTCTCCCTGGGCAGTGTTCCCAGCATCCGCCATCCAGTGGAGGATGCACGCTTGGGGGGCTTGGTGGCTGTTTTCGTGGAACGATCGCGCGAGCATCGCGCAGGAGAAACGAACCTGGCCAGGCTGATAAAGATAGTGATCTCAGGCTCCACCGAGGCGATGGCCTGATGAATGCGGTTCTGGGCCATGCACGTCAAATGGCGCAAAGACGGAGCAAAAGACACTCGAACGACTCCGCGTGAGCGCCGGTAGGCTCCACTGAGCCCCCACGGCCGATCTGCCGGTGTCCCATACAACCGCCAGGAACCCAGGCCGCACGAGCGCCCCAGGCCTGGCCTCGCTGCTTGCTGGGCTGCTGTGGGTGCCGCTACCTGGCGCGGCTGCAGTCGTGAGCCACGGGGCCGGGGTGTTAGCAACGCTGGAGCAGGGAGCTCCCGGAGTTCGCCGCACGTCTGCTGCCCTGCTGGCCCAGGCTCCTGCTGCCACAAATCCTGGGATCCCGAAGGAGGTGCAGGGGTGGTTTGATGCCGCCAAGGCAGCCGCTGCCAAGGGTGATTCGGCAGAAGCCTTGCGGCTGCAGAAGCAGGTAGTGGAATGGGTGCAAGCGAATCGGCCGGCCCTGGATGTGTTTCGGGCGCGGGCGATGATCAATTTGGGCGTGTTTTCCAACGGTGCTGGGCTGAGAAAGGAGGCCCTGGCCCCCACGGAAGAAGCCATAAAGATCTTCCGCGAGCTGGCGAAGACCAACCCGGCCTTCCTGAACGATCTGGCTGGATCCCTGAACAACCTAGGCATCAGGTACACCGCACTGGGCCGCCGCCAGGAGGCGCTGGCCCCCACGGAAGAAGCGGTGAGGATCCGCCGCGAGCTGGCGGAGACCAACCCGGCCGTCCTACCCGATCTGGCCGCTTCCCTGTCCAACCTGGGCAAAGCCTTGAGCGAAATGGGGCGCCGCCAGGAGGCCCTGGCGCCCACGGAAGAAGCGGTGAAGATCCGCCGCGAGCTGGTGAAGGCCAACCCCGCTTTCAAGGTCGATCTGGCTAGTTCCCTCAACAACCTGGTGAGAATCTTGAACGAACTGGGCCGCCGCCAGGAGCTTCTCGCGCCCGCAGAAGAAGCGGTGAAGCTCACTCGCGAGCTGGCGAAGACCAACCCGGCCTTCCTACCTGACCTGGCCATTTCCCTTACCAACCTGGGTAATTCCTTGAGTACCCTCTGCCGCTGCAAGGAAGCCCTGCTCCCCACCCTAGAAGCGCTGACGATCTCTCTAGAGCTGGCGAAGAGCAACCCGGCCTTCATACCCAATCTGGCCGATTCCCTGAACAACCTGGGCAACAGATTGAGCGACCTAGACCACCGCCAGGAGGCCCTGTCCGCCACTGAAGAAGCGGTGAAGATCCGGCGCGAGTTGGCGAAGACCAACCCGGCCTCCCTGAACGCTCTGGCCCAATCCCTAAGCAACCTGGGCATCCGCTATATCCAACTGGGCCGCCGCCAAGAGGCCATAGCCCCCACGGAAGAAGCGCTGAAGATCCGTCGCAAGCTGGCGAAAACCAACCCTGCTTTCCAGGAAGACCTGTCCAGCAGCGCCACCAACCTGGCCGTTCTGCAGTTGCAACAAGCCAACCCCAGCGCCGCGCTGCCGCTGTTGAGGGAATCGGTCAGCACGGAGGTCACCTATCTGCAGGGCCAGCTGCCGCTGCTGCCCGAGGCTCGGCGGCTGGCGCTGGTGGAGGTGTTCGGTGATCGCTGGCAGATCCCCTTCTCGCAGGCGCAGCAGGGTGAGGCGGGCGCAGCCCTGGCGCTGTTCACGCGGCTGAACCGCCAGGGCCTGCTGCAGGACATCCAACGCAGCCAGGCGCTGCTGGCCCGCAGCGGACCGCAGCGGCCCCTGTTCGAGCAGCTCACCGCCGTGACGGCCCAGCTGGCCAACACCACCCTCACGCCGCAGCAGCAGGCACCGCTGCTGGCCCGCAAGGAGCAGCTGGAGCAGGAGCTCTACCGCCAGCTGCCGCAGATCCAGCCGCGGCTGGTGGAACCCCGTCAGGTGGCTGCGCTGTTGCCGGCTGGTGGGGCACTGGTGGAGTTCCAGCGCTACCAATCCCTCGCCAACAACACAGATTTTTTTGGCTCACTTCGCTACTTGGCTCTGCTGCTGCGGCCCGACGGCACGATCCGCGCCATCGGGCTGGGGGAGGCCGCGCCGATCGATGCGGCGGTGGCTGAGGCGGTGGCCGCCAGCGCTGATGCCAAGCGCCAGGCACAAGCGCCAAAAAAATTGGCCGAGGTGAGCCGGCTGGTGCTGGCGCCGCTCCAGCGGGAGCTGGTGGGGGTGCGGGAGCTGTTCGTCTCGCCGGATGGGGAACTCAACCGCCTGCCGTTTGCGGCGCTGCCGGTGGCGGGCCCCGAGGGCGGCGGGCTTACCGATGGACCCATCACGGCTGATAGCAAGACCCTGGGCGATGCGGTGGCGTTGCGGCTGCTCACCACCGGCCGTGACCTGCTGCGGCTCCAGCAACCCGCCAAGGCCGGCGCTGCATCGGTGCTGATCGCCAACCCGGATTTCAATGCCGCCACCCGCTCGGCCCCAGGCGGCGCGAGCGCCTCAGCCGCCGCCTCCACTGCTACGGGCCCAGGTGTGCTTCGCGCCGGCCAGCAGCGCTCTCCCGGCCTGCGCGGTCTCACCGCCTGGCAACCGCTGGGGGGCACCGAGCAAGAAGCCCGCCAGCTGGCACACCTGCTGGGCAGCGGCGCGGTGATCAGCGGCCCGGCCGCCACCGCCTCTGTGGTGCTGGCCCAGCGGGCGCCGCGGATTCTGCACATCGCCACCCATGGCTTCTTCCTGGCGGATCAGGCCCCAATCAATGACACATCGGCACCTGGCACCCCCAGCCGGGAAGACCCTCTGCAGCGCAGCGGCCTGGTGTTCGCCGGTGCCAACCGGCCCGATGCCAACCCCAACGACGACGGCTATCTCACAGCCGCGGAGGCCACCGCCATGGAGCTGGATGGAACCGAACTGGTGACCCTTTCGGCCTGTGAAACCGGCCTCGGCGGTGTGCGCAGTGGAGAAGGGGTGTACGGCCTGCAGCGAGCATTAGCGGTGGCTGGCGCACGCTCCACCCTGCTCAGCCTGTGGAAAGTGGCGGACGGTCGCACGGCGACTTTCCTGGCGAAGTACTACCAGCGCCTCAAGGACGGAGAAGGACGTGCTGAGGCCTTGCACAACACCCAGACCGAATACCGAAAGAGCGAGGACACCAACCTCAACGACATCCGGGTGTGGGGCGCCTTCCAGCTGAGCGGCGACTGGCGGCCGATCCTGGCGAGGTGAAGGGTGTGGCCATCATCACGAGGTAACCCAAGCCTGTCGGTTCATACTTGGTGCAGCATCATGTCCCCTGCCGTGGCGGGTCGTTCTGCGCTCCATCCCACCTCGATCTCCACCGGCATGGCATTGGTGCTGTTGGGGGCCATACCTGCCAGCGCCACCGACCTCAACGCCGCCGTACAAGCCAGCTCGGCGCAGTTGCGCCGGGCCTGGGCTGCGGATCCCGGCACCGCATCGCTGCCCTTCCCCCAGGTGCTGCTGTTGCCGCCCGGTGTCGTTGCCAGCGGCGCCTGCAGCGCGGGCGCCCCGGCCAGGAAGCCAGCCCCCAGGGCCTTGGCTTGCGTCGCCCGCAACCAGGTGCTGCTGCAGCATGGCCTGATGGCTACGGCCTACAACGACTACAACGCCCCTGCCGTGGCCTACTGGATCGCCGTGGGCCTGGCTGAAACCATTCAGCCCAAAAACACAGCCCTCAGCCCCGCCGCCGCCAACCTGCAGGCCAACTGCCTGGCTGGTGTACTGCTCGGCGCCGGCTCGCAGATGCCATCCGCCCCGGATGCCGACACCGTGTTGCAGGCAGCCGGCAGGGCCTACGGCGATGGCGTCAACGCCGCAGTAGGCACCACCGAGCAACGGGCCTACGCCGTGCTCAGCGGCTACGGCGGCACCCCCTCAGGCTGCTCCACGGCGGAGATGGCCGCTCTGGCTCGTGGGGTGGTGCCCGAACCGGCCAAGCTCGCCACCCTGGCCGAAGCGCTTCGAGCAAACAGCAACCTCGCTCGTGCCTATCGCAGCCAATGCCAGCCGGTGGGCAAGAGAACCTGCCCCAGAACCACCGCCTCCGCTCTTTCCCCCTCCCAATCCACCCGTCCCTGATCCATGAAGGATCGCCCGCCACCGCCGCGGCCACCTTCTGATCCACCCGCCAAGGCAGGTCTACCTGGGCTGGCCCGTCGCCGCGGCTGGTTCCGGGTGCGGCCCTGGATGCGATCGGAACATCTACAAGAGTGGACGCAAACCCTGGTGCTCCTGATTGGCGCCGTCTGGGGGATCTACACCTTTTGGTACAAGGACATCTGGGTTCCCTCTTTGCAGCCCGCCAACCTCACCCTTGACAGCACCATCACCCCGGTAGCCGGCAGTTTTACACGCACCGGCGACCGGGAAACCATCCTTCAAGTCAAGGCCACCAACTCGAGCACTAGGCCCGTGTATCTGTTAGGCAATTATTGGCTTCTCACTGGTCTTCCGCGAATCACAAATCAACCACCAATACCGACAACAGAAGAACAGCTTCTCCCCCTGGCGAATCAGGTGTTGCAGCAGGACAATCTCTCCCACTTCGAAAGCGCCGTTCCCATCCAGCAGGATCCTGTCTTCCTCGCCGTTGGCCGACTATTCGACGATGATGTCATTCAGCCCGGTGAAACCATCAGGCGCAGCCTGCTTGTACGCATTCCCCGCGGCATCCAGGCTCTTGAGCTCAGGGCGCTCCTCCCCTTGCTGCACCGGAGGCCAAGCCAGAAGACCCTCTTCAATGGCCGAACACTGGGCTGGAAGCTGACCGATCTGTTCAACCTCGAACCCCAACTTTGTCCCCCTAAAGAGCCCACCACAAAACAAGGCGTTCAACCCGGTGAACCCAGACCCAGCGCCCCCCCCTGCGAGCTGGTCTACTATCAAACCATCGCCGAACAAATCGCGAGCTTCGATTCGCACTACTTCCTCGCCAACCTCCGCGAGCAATTCGCCCTGCCCAACGGGGCTGGAACGGCACCGTGAGGCCATCCCATTTCACGAGAAGACAGTTGACGGACATTTGCTTATCCAGGCATGTGGGCCACAGCAACTTTTTTACATCTAAGGAATTCTTGCTAATCATCCCCGTAGCTTCGCAAAAAAACTTTTTGCCAATTCTGGTGATCTGCTGTGGTCTCCACCCCCCCCCCCCAAGCCACCACCACCACCACCAGCGGACCCTTCGCGCGGGGCACCGTGACCGCCATCGCACCGATCACCCCCAACAGCCCAATGGTGGTGGCGACGGTGAGCTGGGCCGATGGCGCCACCACTCAGGTGAACGTGACCAACCTCGAGGTTCAGCCCGGCAACCCCCCGCTCACGCCTCGATGAGCCGGCTGACGCCTGAATCGATCCGCGCATCCCAAGCGGAGCTGCCGCGGATCGGGACCGGAACAGGAGGGGTTACGAACAAGGCGCATGCTCAGGAGCAGGGTGATCAGGCCCCCGCTCGTTTTCTTACCTCCAGGCCAACACACTTATTGTTGGGGTGATGGCTTACTCCCTGCTGCCATGCCTGCGCCCCCTCTGGGCCTTAGAGAACTGGGCTGCGTGCAGCAATCCAGTATCTGCCTGATTCCTGGCTGTGCACTTAGGGCCGCCCGTTATTGCGGACAATCATGGCAATGAGAAGCGGATCGAGGGGTAACAAGGTTGGAGGAGGCCCCAGAGCAGCACGCATCCTTAGGAACCGGCTCAAAGGACGCAGACCGCGGTTCCCATGGGCTCCAAAGCCAGCTCCCCGCCCTAAACCGACAATCGTCTGGACCGATTGCTATTCGGATAGATATGGTCATTTCAGGCGCGTTGAAATGTTCCGGCCAGCCCCGATCAAGCCATCTAAAAATCGACCAGCCCCAGAAATTCTCTACCTCCACAAGGAAGTAGAAGATTCGTAGTTCTACCAACCCTGCTCGAAAAGTGAATGGATCTCGGGGCGCTCTGCTGCAACCGGTTCGGCAATTCGACCCCATCTCTACTGCCGAAGCCCTCTGTGTCAGATGCCATCTGCTGCCGGCGCCCATAAGGTGGAGGATCGGGCAGCCACCCAGGTGAACGTGACCAACCTCGTGGTGCAGCCCGGCAACCCCCCGCTCACGTGCTGCCTCCTGAAGAGTGGGAAGCCCTGCTCTCCGTCAGGGCTGAGCTGCCCTTGTGGCTGGCGGAGCTGCTCAGTGAACAAGATCAGGGACCGCTGGAGGTTCGTGGCTGAGTCCTGGTTCGCTCTTTCCGTAGAGGATCAGATGGAAGCCCTGGCGGTGGCTGCTGCCGAATCCGGCTGGCCGGCCTTTCTGTGTCAGCCGACAGCGAGAAAGTCACCAGATCCGACACGAAAAGTTCCCCACCCGGATCGAGAGATGGACGCAATCGCCGGTGCCGATGTCAGCCGACCAGCTGAGCTGTTGACGGCGTCGGAG
>JBILGK010000036.1:0-28333 GCA_044351065.1 Cyanobium sp. | reverse complement strand
GATCGCCCTGAAGGGCCGGGTTGGTCTTCGCCAGCTCGCGGCGGATCTTCACCGCTTCTTCTGTGGTGGCCAGCGCCTCTTGGCGGCGGCCCAGATTGCTATACCAGATGCCCAGGTTGTTCAGGGAACGGGCCAGATCGTTCAGGAAGGCCGGGTTGGTCTTCGCCAGCTCGCGGGTGATCTTCACCGCTTCTTCTGTGGGGGCCAGCGCCTCCGGGCGGCGGCCCAGTTCGCTGTAGCGGTTGCCCAGGTTATTCAGGGAAGCGGCCAGTTCGCCCAGGAAGGCCGGGTTGGTCTTCGCCAGCTCGCGGCGGATCTTCACCGCTTCTTCTGTGGGGGCCAGCGCCTCCTGGCGGCGGCCCAGATTGCTATACCAGATGCCCAGGTTGTTCAGGGAAGCGGCCAGATCGCCCTGAAGGGCCGGGTTGGTCTTCGCCAGCTCGCGGCGGATCTTCACCGCTTCTTCTGTGGTGGCCAGCGCCTCTTGGCGGCGGCCCAGATTGCTATACCAGATGCCCAGGTTGTTCAGGGAGTTGGCCAGATCGGCCAGTAAGGCAGGGTTGGCCTTCGTCAGCTCGCGTCGGATTTTTACCGCTTCTTCTGTGGGGGCCAGCGCCTCCTGGCTGCGGCCCAGTTCGCTGTAGCGGTTGCCCAGGTTGCCTAGGGAAGCGGCCAGATCGCCCTGAAGGGCCGGGTTGGTCTTCGCCAACTCGCGACGGATTTTCACCGCTTCTTCCGTAGGGGCCAGCGCCTCCTGGAGGCGGCCGAGTTCGCTGTAGCGTTTGCCCAGATTGTTCAGGGCTATGGCCAGAAACCGCCGTGCATCTGGCTGACTGCCCTCCACCTGCCGCAGGATCGTAACTGCCTCCTCGGTTGGTGCCAGTGCCTGCTGCTTCTGCCCCACTCCGCTGAGGATTAGCCCCAGGTTGCTGAGTGCCATCGCCCGGAACATATCAATGGCCGGCCGATTCGCTTGCACCCATGCCACCACCTGCTTCTGCAGCCGCAAGGCTTCTGCTCTGTCCCCCCTCTTGTAAGCGGCTTGGGCGCCGTGCGCCCACCCCTGCACCTCCGCGGGGACCGCAGCGGCAGCAGGGCTTGGCGCCTGGGCCAGCAAGGTTTCAGCTGAACGGTCAAGCCCCTTGCCGGCCGCTTCCAACGCCGCTGCCGGCAGGGCCGACTGCAGGACCAGAGGCCCAATCAGCAGCCAGTGCAAACGACCGGCGGGGCGGGTGAAGGCCATGGCTCGATCGTTCTTCTTGGCCCATCATGACGCGCGCTTGGGGCTTCCGCCTCCCTGGGTGCGTGCGTCTTGATCCGTGGCCCCGCCTCACACCGATGTTTCCTGACCGGCTCCAGCGAGGTGGCAGCCCTGGCTCCGGCTCCTGGGCCAAGGATTGACTGGCCTGAGGAGGCAGAGCTGGGGCAGTCTGTTCTGGAAAACTCCAGTCCCTGATTTCATGAGACAGCCTGAGTCGCGGGGGGGGGGGGAGCCTTCGAACAGTGTTTAGGCGGACCCGCATAAGACCCCCTTCTCCGGCGTTTCGGCCGCCTAAACGCGGTAGGGAAGCGGCAGGCACCCGTGAGATCGCATGGGGCGACAAGCAATCTCACGTAAGTCGGATCCATTCCGGGTTTGATGGGCGGACCCGTCTATAAGGGTTCGGGTTGTTACAAATGGGCGGAAGCGCTGGCGTGTCCATCGGGCAGCGTTTCAGGACGCGTAGGCATGAATCGGTGTGTCTCTGATACCGCTGCGTCTGCAGAGTTCTCTTGGTATTGTTTAGGAAAGGGTTGGATGTTGCTGCATAGCCTTTGCAAAGTCAGGCATTCTGCCTGTGTTCAGGGGGAACGTGCTCCATCAGTGCTCAATCTCGCCTCCTCCCCCTTCCCCCAAGCGCAAGCACTCCCCAGCCACGGCCGCGCACCCCACCTAACCTGCCCCCATGCCCCACTCCACCGTCCCGCAGCATTCGCCCCTCCGGTCGCTCGGGCCGGGGCTGGAAGCGTCGCAGATCGGTGCGGCCCTGCAGGGCCTCTGTGGGGATCCGGAGGTGGCGGAAATCTGGCTGTTCGGCTCCCGCGCCCGCGGGGAGGCGCGGCCCAGTTCCGATCTCGACCTGTTGCTGGTCTTGCGGGGCAGCCACAGCCTGGAGCGGGAACGGGATCTCCGCCGGCGCGTGCGGGAGCGGCTGCTGCCCCTGCTGCCCGTGGATCTCGACCTGCTCATCTACGACGCCGCCACGGTTGCCCACTGGTCCAGCTCCCGCTGGCATGTGCTCGGCCACATCCACCGCGAGGGGGTGCCACTCCATGTCCCCTGAAGAGGACGCCCGCGCCATCCTGCTCCTGGCGCTGCGCCACGAGCAGTCGCTGGCCGCCAGCCTCGATCCGGCCTTCGCGCAGGAGAATTGGGGCTTCCTCGCCCAGCAATGCGTCGAAAACCTCCTCAAGGGGCTGATCGTCCTGGCCGATCGCCAGCCCCCACTCAGCCATGACCTCGCCCAGCTGGAGTTCCAGGCGGGCGCCCGGCTGCCGGAAGACCTGCTCGCCCTGCAGGATTTCGCCGTCAAGGCCCGCTATTCGCCCGAAGACACACCCCTGCCCGCCCCCCGGGAGGCGCTGCTCGCCCAGATCGGGCGGCTTCGTCGGGAGCTGGAACGCCGGCTGGAGGAGAGTCGCACCACGGAATAAGGGCACGACGGCTTGCCATCAGCTGGCCCAGAGCTCCGCCCGACCGATCCGCAGCTCCAGAAGCCAGGGCGCTCCAGCTTCACAAGCGCCACATCGGGGCTGAACACCGCGCCCCACGGCCAACTGCACCAAAAACGTAAGGGTGTTGTTGCGGGTGCCCGTGGCGCCACCGCTGGGCACTGGGGAACGCGAGCATCGGCCCGTTTCTGGGGCTGGGTTCAGCCTACGGCGGTTTTGCGGCCAGACGGCCCTCCGCCAGCAGCCAGGCCCAGGCGCCGGTGTTTCGGCCATCACGCGCCTGTAACGCGGTCGTTGCGGTCTTGATGTGCTCTTAACCCTGGCTTTGCAGAGTGACAGCAGCGCCTCCTGATCCTGTGAGAGGGATGGACGCGATCAGAGGCCAGTGATCCCAGCTCTTGCGCTCCCGCACACCATGTCATGACCAACACCGAGAATCTTGAGCTGAACACCATCGCGGCCCTGGCAGGGGAACGGATCCCCAGACATGTGCAACAGGGAGAGGTGATCTTTCATGCCGGCGACCTTGGCGACAAGCTTTATGCGGTTGTCTCCGGTCAGGTTCAGCTCAGCTGGGGGGCTGGGCTTGTGGAGACCCTCGGTCCGGGCAGTTGCTTTGGTGTCGGAGCGCTGGTGGATCCGGAGCATCGTCGCTTTGGTACGGCGGCAGCCATGGCGGATACGGAATTGCTGGAGATGAATCGCCAGGAATTTATGTTCGCCATGCAAGAGCTTCCCATGTTCGGCCTGGAGATGCTGCACGACTTGGAGCAACGCCTACAGAGCCTCAAAGAACAAACGATCGAACCATGATTTCTTTGCTTCAAGGGTTGGCTGCAGCCCTGGCTACTTTGCCCCTCGCTTCTTCGGGGGTGGCGGTGCTTGCGGGCGAAAGCCAGCCCGCCACCCTCCGCATCGGTGGCTCCAGCACGGTGTTCCCGATCCTGAAGGAAGCCATCCGCGCCTTCCGAGCGGCTGGCAACACCACCCCGATCGACCTCAAGGAGACAGGCACCAGCGATGGCTTCCGGCGCTTCTGCGCCGGTCAGCTGGAGATCGCCAATGCCTCCCGGCCGATCAATGGCAAAGAGCTCAAGGCCTGCGCCGCCAATCGCATCACCTTCATCGAGCTGCCGATTGCGTTTGACGCCCTCACGATCGTGGTGCATCCGACCAACACCTGGGCCAAGCAGATCACCACCAAGGAGCTGGCGCGGCTCTGGGGCCGCCAGGCCGAAGGCAAAATCAACAGCTGGCATGACGTGAACCGCGATTGGCCGCAGCGACCGATCAAACTCTGTGGCCCCGGCAAAGACTCTGGTACCTTCGATTATTTCAATAAGGCCATTAGTGGAGCTGCTGATAATTCCAGGCGTGATTACTCCTCCAGCGAGGATGATAATGTGATCGTCGGCTGTGTGGCCCGGAATCCCAATGCCCTCGGTTACTTTGGCTTCAGCTACTACAAGGCCAATCAGAATAAACTCAGGGCGCTGGCGATTGTTGCGCCATCCGGTCCGGTGATCCCATCGCTGGCTAATGTTCAGTCCGGCCGCTACCAGCCGCTGTCGCGGCCTTTATTCATCTACATCAACGACAAGGCCTTGGCGACCAATCCTGATGTTCAGAAGTTCACCACGTTCACGGTGCGCAATGGCCTCCGCTTTGTCGAAGCGGCCGGTGACATCCCCCTGTCTGCCAGCACCTACCGCTTGGTGGAATCCAAGCTTTACAAGCGAATCACCGGCAGCGCTTTTTCGGGGGATCTGCCCGTTGGTCTCAGCATCGGCGAGGTGTTGAGGCGCAGTTTCGACGCCAATAAGCTTCCGCAATATCGTTAGCCCCCAATGGAGGCAGGCTTCACCCGTCGCTCGCTGCTGCTTCACCTGCTCGGCCTGGGCACCGCCAGTGCAGGCGTGGCCCTGGCCGGGCTGATGCCGATCGCCCCGCTGAAGGCGTCACCAATGCCTCGCAGGCGTTCTGAGGCGCTGCCGTTTCAGCCCCTGCGTGGCCCCATTCCCCTGCCGAGCGATGGCCTCAACGCCGCGGACCAACAGCGCGCCTACGCCCGCGTGGCCCTGCAGGATCAACTGCTGCTGCCGCAGGGCTACCGCAGTGAGGTGCTGGTGCAGTGGGGTGATCCCCTGGGCAACGGCCGCTTCGGCTTCAACAACGACTACCTCGCCTTCACACCCCTCGCCGCGCAGCGGGCCTTGCTCACGGTGAACTTCGAATACATCAGCCCCCGCCCCTGGCTGGCCGGCTACGGGCAGGTCATGGGCCGCGAGTTGCCTTTCCAGGAGCTGCGCACCCTGCTGGCGGAGCGTGGTGGCAAGGTCGATGCCCTCCGCCTGGCGGCAGACGATCGGCTGCGCCGACCCCTGCTGGTCGTGGCCACCGCCGCCATGGAGGATGTGGGCATCGGCGTGGTCGAGATCGAGCGCAGCGCCGATCAGCCCTGGCGGCGTCGCAGCGGCCGCTACGACCGGCGCATCAGCGGCCTCACCGGGTGGGAGCGCCCCGAGGCCCGTCTGCATTGCAGCGGTCCGGCGGCAGCGGTGTTCCGGCGGCGCCAGCGGCTCGGCCACGACGACGGCCTCGGCGATCGCATCATCGGCAGCTTCGCCAACTGCGCCGGCGGCCAGACCCCCTGGGGCACCGTGCTCTCCGCCGAAGAGAACTTTCAGAGTCAGGTGGTGGAGGCGGTGTACGCCGATGGGAGCTCGCCGCCGCCATCGGAGCGGCCCTTCCGCTTCGACGGCGAACGCCTGGAGGGCCTCGGCAATCCCTTCGGCCTGGTGGGCAACAAGTACGGCTGGATGGTGGAGATCGATCCCCGCCGCCCCGAGCGCCCGCTCGTGAAACACACGGCCCTTGGCCGCTTCCGCCATGAGGCCGTGGCCGTGCACGCCCGCGTCGGCGAGCCGCTGGTGGTGTACTCCGGTTGCGACCGCCACGGCGGCCATCTCTACCGCTACGTGAGTGCCGCCCTCGTGCGCGACCCGGCCGATCCGGCCAATTCGCGCCTTCTGGAGCGGGGTCGCCTGGAGGCCGCCCGGTTCAACGCAGACGGCAGTGGCCGTTGGATCCCGCTGCAGCCGCAGACGCCCCTCAACCCACTGCCCCCTGCCCACTTCGCCCGTTTCGATCTGCCCGCCGTGCTGCCGGTGCCCCACAGCGACAGAAGCAAGGCCGGCGCGGAGCTGCTGCAGAACGAGGCCCAGCTGCAGGCCTACCGCCAGCGCTTCGCCACTCTGGCCGATCTCTACCCGGGCCGCGGCGATGAACAACTCGGGGCGATCTTGATCGATGCCCACCTGGCCGCCAACGCAGCGGGTGCCACCCCCACCGCAAGACCGGAGGACACCGAACTCGATCCGCGCAGCGGTGCTCTGCTGATCACCTTCACCGCTGCCGGCTCAGACGGTGAGGGGCAGGCCGATCCCGCCATCTTCCGGGGCCCGGCCGGTGAGAGCAGCTGGCCCTACGGCTGGCTGATGCGCCTGGAGGATCGGCCCGCAGGGCAGGAGCCAGCGGGCGGAACGTTCCGTTGGCGAATGGTGGCCACTGGCGGCACGCCTTGGCAGGGGGGCCAGGGATTCGCCAACCCGGACAACCTGGCGATCGATCGCAGCGGCAACATCTGGATGGTCACCGACCGGGCTGCGGTGAACGGCAGCGCTGATGTGTTCGGCAACAACGCCTGCTGGATCTTCCCCGCCACAGGCGCGGCAGACGGCGAGCCGCTGCTGTTTGCCACCGGTCCGATGGAATGCGAGCTGACCGGCCCCTGCTTCGACACCAGCGAATCCAGCCTGTTTCTCTCCGTCCAACACCCCGGCGAAGACAACGCCACCCATCGCAGCGGCGACGAGGAGGTGCAGGCCTACACCCTGCGGGATCGGCAGGGCGGACGCTTCGAGCAGCTCCGGCAGGTACCGCTTGGCTCCAACTGGCCCTCCGCCGCTGCGGGCACCCCGCCGCGGCCCGCCGTGGTGGTGATCCGTCGTCTCGCTGGCGGGCCGCTGCTGGGGAGTCAGGCTCGCGTAGAAGCGCCCAGAGCGCAGACCCCCCCCGGCTGACGAATAAACTAATCGCCCCAGGCTTCACAGCCTCAACGCGGCTTTGATGCTCTCGCTCCTCTTCCGGCAGGCGCTTCTACTCAGAGGGCTCCAGCCAGCCAGCAGGTCGCCTTTCATGGTTCAGTAGCTTCAGACTGTTTCATGCGGAACCCCTCCTTCAGAGAGACTCCCGAAAAAGCGACGTGCCAGCCGGCTCGTCGGCAAGAATGGACCAGGGCACAGAAAGCGAAAGCCAGTCAGCGGAACCTCAGGCGCGGTTCCACTCAGATCGGTGAAAACTTTCGACGATCGAAGGCAGAATCAGCCCCGGCAAGAAAAAGCCTCGATTCGAGCGCACCGCTATGATGTTTGTTGCAATCTCACGATCGGCGCTAGGAATGGTATCCTTTCTTATCTGCTTTGCTTGTATCTGTGTGCATGGCAAGGCATCTCCCTTGGGGTTGCGCGCGACTTGAAAGCTGATTCTCAGTAAGAACCAGGGACACTAGCACCCGCACTGTGAACAAAATCCGCGGCAGATCTCATGGCGTGGTCCCACGAGGAATGGTGCTCAGCGATGGTGGCGATCGCATTCTGCCGGATAGAATCTAGGGAGTCATAATTATCGATTGCGTAAGAGACTCTCTCATGCAAACAGGATCGCGTCGGCGAAAAAGTCAGGCAGTTTACGTTGGCTTTCAAGAGCCATTGGTTGGCGTCGTTTTCGTTTGCAAGTACAATGGTGCCGCATGCCATCATCTCCAGCGGCAGATAAGACGGATGCTTGCTCATCATCATGCTAATGCCAAGATGAGAAGATCGATATAAGTCGGCTGTTTTCTCATAGGGCAGCATTCCTAGCATAGTTACGATAGAATCGAGGTCGTAGCTTGACGGGTTCCATCCTGCACCGGCACAAATGATTTCGATTAAATCGCCATGCATCTCTTTCAGCAGCTTAAAGGCGGCTGATGCAAGCTCGAAGCAATTGCGAGGGGTGTTGGGGCGAGCATAGTAGAATATTCTCATTGGAATACTTTTTTTCAGCATCGTTGTTGGGTAAAAAATGGAGGTATCCACGGCTGGAGTGAGGCAGATTGCCTTCCCGCCGTAGTCTTGCTCATAAATCCGAGCTAAAGACTTCGTATTTGCAATGCCATAAAAGCCAAACTTATAGGATAGTTCGGCCTGGGCAAAAGTGCTTCCTGCTGGATAGAAGAGGGGCTCATAGTCTTGAATCATATAGTATTTGCAGTGGCATCTGTCCGTGGAGGCTAAAATATATGCGGTAGTCCAGAGAGTCGCGATGCCGTAGTCCGCTATGGGAATAGCGTCCATGAAGTCTGGTCCACTCAGCATGATAAATTCTGAATCTTCTAATCTTGGGAAGGCGGACAAGATCTGAGCCCGTTTATGGCTAAGATCAACCTCGCCACAGAGGGTAAAAATATTGCGGATACCATCCTCTGTGGCCATATACTCAGCAAGCCTCAATATTGTCATCACCCCTCCATAAAAGGCTGAATTGAAATCAGTAAGGAACCAAACGGCGGTTCTTTGGCTGATGTTTTTGTGCAGCCGCTCTGGCTGCTGTCTGTTTGTGGCTATCTGCTGCGGAGTGATATCAACTGTATGGGCCAAGCAAATGGCATCCAAAAAATAACCTTGGATCGGTGTTGAGCTTGATAGCTTGGTATCGGGATTGCGTTTCTCCCTTACTAGCGGCTTCGCAACGTCTTTCAGTGAAGGGGGGCTTGCTACCAAGGCAGGATGAAAATATGGGTCGCAATCCTCCCGCGAGAAGGGACCAACAGGCAAATCATTACTTCCTAAGTAGGATTCACTGATATTTGACTCTATCTGTAAAATTGCATGGGGATTAACCATGCCTCGATAGCCCAGCTTGGCTATCCTTCTTAGCAGCTCTGCCAAAGGCCGCTGAGTTGCAAGCAAACCCGGAACATCTAAGCCGGTTTCGATCAGCTGCCGAAGGGAACAAATGTCAATAGAAACAAAGCCGAAATCGGCTGACTGATAGTTTCTGTACCATAAGGGTGAACCGAATATCCCATAATCAGTGAGTTTAGAGCCTCGAAATGGCGAAAAGAATTGGTTTTTGCCTGAGTCATAGGCAAGCCCGGCCTCAAGTATGCTGCCATTTTCATCAACTATAATTCCTGCGCAGAATGCAATCTGAGGATGCATTAATGTCCACTGACTAACTTCTTGGATAGCCGCATGTGAAGTGCCTCGGATTGCTGCATTTATGACCATGATTGATTCGTGGCCTTTGCTGCATTTAGATTGTACCAGATCAATTAATCTTGCGGCGATGTCAGCTTCGAGACTTCCATGTGCCAGTGTAATCTCTAGTTGGTTTTCGGATGGGCTTTCATCGTTTAACTTTTTCGCGAGTAGTTCGCAGTCTTGTTTGTCCCCATAGACAAGACATGCCTTGGTTTTCGTCTGTAGTGCTTGGCAATCGAAAGATACTTGAAATCCCCCATGCTGATTGGGCTGAACCGTAGTGCTTACCTCTAAAGTCCTGTTCAAATGATTTTTTATGGCATTGATCTGGCCCTGGTGGGCATAGGGCTTGGATTCAAGACCCGTAGAAGTTGAATTTGCATGTATTCTCCAATGATAGCAAACTTCTTTAATGGAGTAAATGAAGTCGGTCTTTTCTGTAACTTTTAGGAACAAATCCCAGTCCTGAGCGCCATCTGTCGATGGATCAAAGCCGCCAACGCATAAGATTGCTGAGCGCTTAATTACATTAAAGTGCGTCAGATAGTTCGCCGAGTAGAGGGTCTCAGGGCTCCACTCTGGTTTAAAAAGTGGGTTCACCAGGGTTTTGCCATCCTCCAGCATGGAATCCTTGTCTGTATAGATAAATGTAGCTTCCGGGTGCTTTCGGATGAGCTCGACGCACGCTTGAAGTGCGGTTGGCGTTATGTCGTCATCGTGATCTAGCAGCGCGACAAAATCTCCCCCTGCCATATCCAGGCAGATATTAGAGTTCCCGGAAATCCCATGGTTCTTCTCGCCTTTCTGGAGAATAATGCGTTGATCCAGGGACGCGAAGCACTCCAGTACTATACGGTTAGCGTCATTATGGCTATCGCTGAAATAGATACAGAGCTCCCAATTCGTGTACGTTTGACGAATTACGGATAGGATGGTACTTGCGAGGAAGTCTGTTTCGACTTTGTAGGCTGGAAGGAGTATGCTGATTGTTGGATCGGATGCCTGAGGCAGGAAAAGCTGTCGGCTTTCGCTGGTTGAATCAAGGGAGGAGTGGTAGCTTGCATAGGGTTCATAAGCCGGTCTGGCCTCTGTGTAATTGGCCATCATGCCAGCTACGTAGGAGCGGAAGTGATTCCTCACGTATGCGTCGGCCAGCTTCTGAGCTTGTGAGTAGTAAAAGTTTCCGTCTCCTTTTAGCGATTCAAGCGCCATTCCAAAGGTGTACGCATCAAACCCTGACTTAACTTCTTCTGCAATATAGAGTGCGGATGCCTGCTCGGCGGCCTTGACGGCGGAATAGATGCTTTTAGGCAATGCGCTGTGTTCACGCAAATAGGATACAGCCAGCTCGTTCGCTCTTTGGTATTGCCCATGCAGGAGGGCGGCATTGATTACGCTGATTGAACGATCGGATGACTTAACTCTTTCCATGGATCTACTTGTGGTTTGGGGTTCGTGCGCTCCCTGTCTATAAAATATAGCATGTCTTGTTTGGTATGGAAGCAGCTACCCGCTCATCCCGCTTTGTGATGTGCTGTCGGCCCGGGCGCCGAGGCCGCTGGACTTATGTCCTGTCTGGTGGCTTGCACCCCTGCGCTGATCGGCCGGGATGGACTGGCTGGAGCCGGGAGATGGCAGCAGCCCTCGTGATCATGGATCAGCCGTGCGTCTGCCTCAGGTAGGCATCTCTGCCTGATTCTGCAATTTGACCAGGGTGCCCAGGCTCAGCCCGGAATCGGCCCTTGCCTGTGGTGGCCGTGTCCGACACTGAATACGATGCGACCACATCCTCGGGAAGATATAGCTATATCCCCGGCTACTTTGAAGCTGCCGCTAATTGCGGAGTGGTGTCTTGGCGGGGAAATGCTGCCCTGGCGTTTGCTTTTGCCACTGCTCTTGGCGCAAGCTTTGGAGGTGAAACAATTGCTCAAAATTGTGGCGGTCCGTATTTTGCCTGTAATATCCAGGAGGTGGATGTCATGTTTTGACTATATGGATTGTAGGGCGCTGCGGCGAGTATTGCTCCCGGCCATGCTCACAATAATTAGAATAGCTATTACGCGCCAGCCGCGCTGCTGGCAGCTTCTGTCCCCGGCCCGCTGCCGTTGTTCGGCGCCGCTGCTGCCTTCGGCTTCAGCCGCAAGCTGAGGAAACGGATCAAGCTGGCGCCGGATGCCCTCGGCCCCGCCCTGCCCTGGGCCTGAAGACGGGCGGTGGAAAGGTTCCTTGTCTGATGGCGAGCTCCAGGGGCTGGCGGCGATCACCGCCGGAACGGCCAATGGGCTGCTGGCGACGTTTGTGCTGGCGGTGGCGTTGTCGCTGCTGCCGCCCAAGCTGGCCGATCCCCTCTGGCTGCTGGCCTTCACCGGGGCCCCACCGGCACGGAAATCCGGCGCCACGGTGGCCTGTGATCAGAATCTGGCGGATGCCACCCCAGCGCACTCAACTTCGGGGGCTGCTTCTCCTGCGCCCTGGCCCATCGACCGCAGGTGGCGCGGTTGTTCGTGGGCAACGATTTCAGCCGCACCGATCTGCGCACCAGCGCCGTGGCCTCCACCTGGTTGGCCCAGGCCGCCACCCCGGCATTCGCCTTGCCGGAGCGCACCTTGCGCAGCTCCGCCGCTCAGGGCCAGCAGATCAGTGATCGAGAGCAACACATCGGCGGGGCGGCGGCGGTGGCGTCCTGGTTGAAGGCGCGACTGGTGATGGTCACGACCATGCGGATCAGAGCCGGATGGATTCAAGATGGCAACATTGCTACTTGGCACGGACTGATCCGAGGCGTGTATAAACAATCATGTGCCAATGATGTGCCCTGCTTCCGCAGTCCGACATTTTCTGCATTGTGAGGCCCAAGCACATCGCCAGTGGTGGCACTGGTGGTCCTGGCCGGGGTATCGCCACCCCAGCCGACGCAGGACAACCCCAATGGGTAGAGATACCGGACAGGCACTGAGATAGTGGGGTGGTGGACAGCGGAGCTTTGCCCTGCAGGGCATCAGCGCCTTCGAGCTGCAGGAGGCGCTGGGGCGCAACTGGAAACCTTGGGCCCAGGTTGCCGCAGCTGCTTCTAGCCTCGCTCCATCGCGGTGAGGCGAGCCATGGCGAGCGTGCAGGAGATCCGCCAGCGGCTGCGCGGCCAACGGATCAAACAGTTGTGCAGCACCATCGAGCCCCTGCTGGCTGGACGGCCGGGAGCGGAGGTGTGGCTGTTCGGCTCCCTGGCCCGGGGCGACTGGGATGCCCGCTCGGATGTGGACCTGCTGGTGGTGGCGCCGGATCAGAGCGCCGCGGATCAGCTGGCCGAGGCCCTGCTGGGAACCGGCCTGGCCGACGACGTCATCGCCCTCAGCCAGGGTCAATGGCTGGAGCGTCAGCGGGGCGACGATCCCTGGTGGCGGGGCATCTGCCGCGATGCAATCCGTCTGCAGCCAACCCTGAAGCCATGACAGGCCGCCTGCACGCCTGGCTGCGTCAGGCCCACAGCGACCTCGCCATGGCGGCCTATGCCAGCCAGGGAGGCTTCCACGCCCAGGCCTGTTACCACGGCTCCCAGGCTGCCGAAAAAAGCACTCAAGGCCTTGCTGCTGGCTCTGGATCAGGAGCCGGAGCGAACCGACTCGATCGAGCGATTGGTCTTGGCCCTGGAGCTGTCTGGCCTCGATACAGCCCCGTTGCGCCAACTGCCGCTGACATCGCTGCAGCGGATGACCACCGCCAGTCGTTATCCGGACGGTGACGAGGCTCCGGTGGATCTGTTCGACGGACGCGATGTGGCGCTGGCCCTGGAGGTGGCGCGTGCCGTGGTGGGGTTCGCGGATCAGCAGCTTGGGGAGCTTGATGGGCCGCCAGGCAGTCGCACGACCTGACTGCGGCCCCGATTGGAACAGTCGCGCCGTGTCCATCCAGTCGCCGTGCGGCAACCGCCTCTTCTCTCAGCTGCGCCGGAGCTCGCTCTGCCGCTTGGCCCGGGCAACCCAGCGGTTTCCCGAAACAGCTGGCCGCCACGATCAACACGAGACGACCCCATCGGCCGCCCACCTGGCACCCTGGCCGAGCAGCTCGTTCCAGGCGAAAGGCTCTACCGCACGCTGGACGACTTCGACATGCGCGATGCCGCCAGACGCGAGCCGGGTCTGCTCAGCACCGTGAAGCGGGCCATCGATCGGAACCGCAGGGTTCCCACCTGAAAACCTGGTTTTGCACGACGTCAAGGCTTCGGCATCGCCGCGACTTGCGGACTGCGCCCACCTGCGCACTTGCCAACCGGCCCGCCCGCCACGGACGATGGCCCCGACACGCACCGCCCGATCTCCATGGCCACCGAACGCACCTTCCTCGCCATCAAGCCCGACGGGGTGCAGCGGGGGCTGGTGGGCGAGATCCTTGGCCGCTTCGAGCGCAAGGGCTTCAAGCTGGTGGGCCTCAAGCAGCTCACCCCCACCCGTGAGCTGGCGGAAAGCCATTACGGCGTGCACCGCGAGCGGCCTTTCTTCGCCGGCCTGGTGGAGTTCATCACCAGCGGTCCGGTGGTGGCGATGGTGTGGGAAGGGGATGGCGTGATCGCCGCCGCCCGCCTGATGATCGGCGCCACCAAGCCTCTCGAGGCGGCCCCCGGCACCATCCGCGGCGACCTGGGCATCAACATCGGCCGCAACGTGATCCACGGCTCCGACGCGCCGGAGACCGCCGAATTCGAGATCGGTCTCTGGTTCCAGCCCGCCGAGCTCAGCGACTGGACTCCGGCCGATCAGGGCTGGCGGGTGGAGGGCTGAGCCTGCCCGCGCAGGCCTGATCCAGAGCCTGGAAGTAGTCGCCCGGCGCCAGCCGGGCCATCACCCGCGCCTCCGCCTCCCGTGGCCACTGCGCTGGCGGCACCAGCGCCTGCACCTCGCGGCGGTCGCGGCGGCCCAGCTGCCGCTTCACCGTTTCCGCTGGCAGCCAGAGCCCGCCGCCCAGGCAGAGGCTCTGGACCAGATGCCAGCCCTCATGCCGCAGGGTGATCGCGGGATCCCCGCGCCGGCACACCACCACTTCCCGCCGGCCGCGCACGTACAGCCCTTCGAGATTGGGCTCGGCGCAGCGGGGATGGTCGCCGAGCACCGCCACCCCTCGCCCCTGAAAGCCCGCGAGTAGCTCCCGCCAGAGCGACCCCGAAGCGAGGGGGAGGGGCAGTGCGAAGGCCAACAGCAGCCCCTGGTGGGGCAACCAACCAAGGTTGGAATAGGAAACGAGTTTCCGAAAGAAACTCTTAAGCCGCGGGCCTGGCTCCCTTGCCGAACCCCCCGTTCGTCTCGTTCTGGATGAAAAACGGCTGAATGAACGGCTCATTCGGGTGAGGTGAAGGCGATGGTTCCCTTCATTGTCGTTTTCAATACTTTTTGCCGGGGTGGCTCTCTTAGGGTTCGCCAAGAAAAACAGCTTGTGGCTGCCAAGAAACTTCGCATATAACAGGAGGGCAAACAGGAGTTCAGCCCAACTTCCCGGACAGAGCCCGCACCACTCCACCCTCCTCTTGCTTTCTGCGCCGGATCTGAATTGCTTTTCGGCTTCTTGTCGTAGCGCTCAGTTTCTGCCCTGTTGTTTGGTTGCCAGAGTCGCGCAAGTTCCAGCACGCCGCCATCCCCCGCCTCGCTTCTTGTTGCCATGGTCTCAACGTCTTCCCTTGCTGGCTCCCGCCACTACCGCAGCGAGTTTCTGCCTGAAAGGCCCCGCCTTGGTCGCTTGCTCGCCTTCCTTGCGGTTCTGGATTTGAGCATCTGGAGCTACGTGGCCATTGCGGCCAATCCTCCCGTCTCCCCGGCAGCTCCTCCGATTACGACGGCCCTCGACACCGCCCGGATCTGACTCGCAGCTTTGTCGCTCCGCGCGGGCTGTGCTTCTTTCGTCGGCTCAGCTCAGCTCAGCGCAACTCAGATCAGCTCGACTCGGTTTGGAAGCGCTGCCAACTGAATGCATTGGCCAGCCAGTTGGCCTCTTCGTTTTCAGTGCCGCAGCAATCGGTGCGGCACTGGCTCACCTGATCGGCCACCGCTTCGGCGCTGATTGCTGCCAGTAGCACCCCGTTGCGGTGATGGCCGCAGCAGAGCCAGAGACCGTCCAGAGGACCGGCTCCGAGCAGCGGACCCTCATCGGGTGTGCAGGGGCGGAATCCCCACCAGCGCTCCATCGGCGGCCAGCGGGCCGCTTCGGGCACCAGGGCCGCCAGGCCGTTTTCCAGTTGGCGCTGGCCAGCCGGAGTAAGGCCGCCGTGGAAGCCCGCCTCCGCCTCGCTTGTGGCCCCCACCACCACCAGTCCGTCCTCGCGGGGCACCAGATAGGTTCCCGGGCCGAACACCACCCGCGGCAAAGCCCCGATCGGCCCCTGCATCGACAGCATCTGGCCCTTCACCGGAAAAATGGGAAGCTCCGGCAGCAGGTCGGCGCTCCAGGCGCCGCAGCAGAGCACCACCCGGCGAGCCTCCCGCTCCGCCCCCTCGGCTTCTTGCAGCCGCACCCCTGTCAGCTGCCTGCCCTGGTGGAGCAGCGCCACCACCGTCGCGCCCTCCTCGAACCGCACGCCGCGCCGCAGGCAGGCCCGCTCCAGGGCCCGCATCAGCCGGCGGCTGTCGATCTGGCCGTCCTGGCCGAACAGCAACCCCGCCCTCCACTCCGGGCCGATGCTCTCCACCTCCCGCTCCAGTGCCGCCCGATCAAGCGGGATGCCCCAGGCGGCGGTGGGGTAGGCGTCCCGTGCGGCCTGGTGGCGGAACGGCACCACGATCCCACAGGGCCGCAGGCCGCAGCGCAGCTCGCTGTCGGCCTCAATCGCCGCCACCCAGGCCGGGATCCGCTCCAGGCTGGCCTGACCCAGCCGCAGCAGGTCGCCTGCCAGCCCCTCGGCGTGCGGCGCGAGCATGCCGGCCGCCACGAAGCCGGCGGCCTCGCTGCGCCTTCGGCTCAGCACCCGCACCGCTTCGCCGCGGCAGGCCAGGGCATGGGCCACGGCCAGTCCCATCAGGCCGCCCCCGAGGATCAGCACCGTGTCGTTGCCTGCGGCGCCGGCTGCCAACGGGGCAGCGGCGCTCTGGCGAGGGGTGGGCGGCGTGTTCGGGGCCATGCCCCTCGGGCCGGCGGCTGCCCTCACCCTAGGTTTCACACCCCCGGCTGTCGGCGGGCACCGCCGCTTCATAGGATCGCCGCGGGCATTACGGCGGACCAGGGCAGATGACGGCATCGGCGGCGACAACGGTGGCAACCGCAGCGGGGCAGGCCGCCTGGGAGGCGGTGATCGGCCTGGAGATCCACGTGCAGCTTGGTACCGACAGCAAGATCTTCACCAGCGCCTCCACCGCCTTCGGCGACGAACCCAACACCCACATCGATCCGGTGGTGTGCGGCCTGCCCGGCACCCTGCCGGTTCTCAATCAGAAGGTGCTGGCCTATGCGGTGAAGGCGGCGCTGGCGCTGAACCTCCACATCGCGCCCCACAGCAAGTTCGACCGCAAGCAGTACTTCTACCCCGACCTGCCCAAGAACTACCAGATCTCCCAGTTCGACGAGCCGATCGCGGAGGACGGTTGGATTGAGGTGGAGGTGGCCGAGAAGGGGAAAGACACCTACCTCAAGCGGGTGGGCATCGAGCGTCTGCACATGGAGGAGGATGCCGGCAAGCTTGTGCACGCCGGCAGCGATCGCCTCTCCGGTTCCACCCATTCGCTGGTGGATTACAACCGCGCTGGCGTCGCCCTCGCCGAGATCGTGAGCAAGCCGGATCTGCGCACCGGCCGGGAAGCGGCGGAGTACGCCGCTGAAGTGCGGCGGATCATGCGCTATCTCGGAGTTTCCGACGGCAACATGCAGGAAGGCTCGCTTCGCTGCGATGTCAACATCTCCGTCCGCCGCGGGCCCACGGCGCCGTTCGGCACGAAGGTGGAGATCAAGAACATGAACTCCTTCTCCGCCATTCAGAAGGCGTGTGAGTTTGAGATGCAGCGCCAGATCCGTGCCTATGAGGCGGGCGAGCCCGTGGTGCAGGAAACACGCCTTTGGGATGAGGGCAAGCAGGTCACCCGCAGCATGAGGAGCAAGGAGGGGGCCAGCGATTACCGTTACTTCCCCGATCCCGATCTCGGCCCGATCGAAGTGAGCGAGCCGCAGCGGGAGGCCTGGCGCGCCGAGCTGCCCGAACTGCCGGCCGCCCGTCGTCACCGCTATGCCGAGCAGCTGGGGCTGTCCCCTTACGACGCCCGCGTGCTCACCGATGAGCGACCGATGGCCGACTATTTCGAGGCGGCCGTGGCCGCCGGCGGCGATCCCAAGGGTCTCGCCAACTGGATCACCGGTGACATCGCCGCCCATGTCAACGCCCAGCGCCTCTCCTTCGCCGATCTTCCCTTCCGGCCGGGCCAGCTGGCGGAGATGGTGGGCCTGATTGAGGCGGGCAGCATCAGCGGCAAGATCGCCAAGGAGATCCTGCCCGAACTGCTGGAGAAGGGCGGTTCGCCTGCCGCCCTGGTGGAGGCGCGGGGGTTGGGGATGATCAGCGACCCAGCGGCGATCACGGCGATTGTGGATGAGCTGCTGGCTGCGCACCCCGCGGAGGTGGAGGCCTTCCGCGGCGGCAAGACCAAGCTGCAGGGCTTCTTCGTGGGCCAGCTGATGAAGCGCAGCGGTGGCCGCGCCGATCCCCAGCTGGCCAATCGGATCCTCAGCGAGAAGTTGAAGGGCTGATTCGCAATCAACGGTCTTGCTGCGCAGCCGGTGGTTTCTATGACCTACAGCAAATGCCGTCAACCACCCATCCGCTTCCTGATCCGCCGAGAGCAACCGAAAGCGGCCATGGCGCCGAAGACCGGCAGGGGAGCGGGAACCGGGCTGGGAGGCTGGCCAAGCGGCGTGACGATGGCATAGGCGACGGGAGTATCCAAGGCAATGGACTCTCCATTTTGGACGAGAGGATTGATGAGATTCTGGGAAATACCAACGACCCCCGCGCTATCAAGTTCATAGGCAAAGACAGGGCCGTAGCCTGAGGTGGGACCATTGCCGAGCAGGTCATAGACCTGGGTGGCGAACTCGGAGGCGGAATCGCCGGTGCTGTCACCCCACCAGGGCATCTGCCCCGGCGAAAGGGCCTGGAAGAGGGAGGTGTAGTTGCTGTAGGAGCCTGTGAACACAGTCACGTCATAGCTGTTGGTGCCAATGGTCACAGTGACGGCAGCTGCGGGCAGGGCTGCCAGCAGGGGTAGGGCGATCGTGGCAGAGACCGTGAGCAGAGCGGCGCTGATGCGAGTGTTCATGGGGTCGGTACGGAAGAACACGAAGATGAGGGGATGAGGATGTGGAAGAGTCGAAGTCAGTTAAAGATAGGTGAACTGTGTGCTATCGGTAAGGTTCAGGGTTGTGAGGGTGGCAGCCTGAACAAACCCGATGGGCTCTGGGCTGGAAGCGGGCAGGAGCGCATTGATTTGCACACCTCTAAAACCAGCATAGCGAGCAGTACTGAGTTGGTAATAGGCAGAATTGCCGTGCAGGCGGATTTTATCTCCTGCGGAGAAATCGGTGATCCAGGCCATGTCGGTCGTGCCCTGAACGGTGGTATTGCCGTCGTCGTAGAAGACGCCATCGGCATCTCCCAGCAGGAAGAGATCGTTGCCGCCGCCACCGGTGAGTTTATCCACCGTTCCGCGGCCACGCTGGGTGGAGCCAGTAAGGATGCCGCTGATGGTTTCGTTCGCCGCTGTGCCGGTGATGATGTCCGGCCCATCGGTGACGACGCCGACGGCAGGCTCCTTAAGCGTCACCGGGAGAGTGGATCCCACGAGCTGAGTGCGGGCGGAGTCGCTGTAGAACTTCACCTCCAGGAGCTCGTCTCCTTCCGGGACGCCATCGGCCGCGAGAACCTTGGTGAAGGAGGCCCGCCCGTCGGCTCCCAGGGTGCTGGTGCCGACAAGGTTGCCATCGCCGAAGTCGGCGCCGCTGATGCCGGTGCCGCTGAACGACCAATAGAGCTGGGTACCTGGCGCCACATTGGTGCTGCTGACACCGATGGCGAGGGCGCCCCCTTCATAGACGATGGCAGCACTTCTGCTGAAGCTGTAGGAGGGGCTGTCCGGCAGGTCGTTGATGGCGAGTTGCACACTGCGCTCGAAGCTCAATCCCCCCTGGTCTGTGGTTTTGAGGCGGATGTTGTAGGAGGACTTGACTTCATAATCAGGCGAGCGGGTGATGTGCAGCTCATCGCCCGTGATGAAGAAGGCCAGATTGTCGGAATCACCGGCACCTGCCACCAGGGCATAGCTGAAGCTCTGGGGTGAGCTGTCCGGATCGCTGCTGCTGAGGCTGGCGACCAGAGAGCCCGCGGGGATGTTTTCATTAAACGCAGTGGCGCTCAGGGCAAGGGCCGTGGGCGCCTCGTTGATATCGGTGATGGCGAGGCTGTAGGTGGTGCTCACGGGGCTTGAGCCGCTGAGGGTGCTGTCGAGCACCGAAACCGTGACGGCATAGGCCGTCTTGGTCTCGTAATTCAGGCTGGTGCCGGCCTTGAGATAGAGGGCGGTGCCCTCCACCTCAAAGGCAGCCGCATCCGCGCCACTGAGGGCGATGGTGTTGCTGCCCAGGGCGTCATCGCTGATGGCGATATCGGCGAGCTTGACGCGGCTGCTGGTGTTGGTGTTCTCCGCCAGGGTGGAGGTGACGTTGGTGAGCGCCACCGCCGTAGGGGGTTGGTTCAGTGCAATGTCGTCATTGCGGATGATGCCGCTAGCGGTGCTGGTGGCGATGGTGGCTCCGCTGGGGTTGGTCAGGGTGACGGTGAAGCCTTCATCAAGCTCCACCACCGTGTCGCCACTGACCTGCACCGTGATGGTTTGGCTGCTTTCTGTAGGGGCGAAGTTCACCGTGCCGGAGGGAAGCGCAGCAGCTCCGAAATCCGCCGCATTCGCGGGATTGGAACCGGAACCACTGACGGTCCAGACTGCCGATGCGGTGCCACTGGTGTCTCCCGTTCGGCTGACGGTGAAGGTGAAGGACTTGGAGCCGGCGTCGCCTTCTAATTGATCGGCACTGACTGCGGCGATCGCCAGGGTGGGAGCAAGGGTTGCGCTCAAGACGGAGAGCTGGAAGCTGCTGGAGGCGGTGGCGCCGGCGTTGTCGGTGGCAACCACCTCAACGTTGAGGGTGCCCAGGTCTGTAGATGCAGGGGTGCCACTGAAGCGCCGGCTGATCGGATCAAAATTCAACCAGGAGGGCAGACCGCCACCGCCGACGAGTCTGGCGGCATAGAAGAGTTGATCGTCCTGATCAACCTCGCTAAATGTGTTGCTTGGGAGGATGTAACTGAAGGGAGTTGAATTGAATGCCTGCTGGTTGGTCGGGGGCGCTGTCAGGCTGGGAGGCGTATTGGAATAGGAAGAGTTGTATAGAATCGTGTAAACAGGATTGCTGCCCTCTGCAAGGTGGTCAAGGAGGTGGAGCTTGTATTCGTAGGTGGGCCGGCCGCTTTCCGGGAAGGTGCGATCGGTGACCCAGTAATTGTTGGGATCTAGGCTGCTGCCATCCTGGCGTTTGATTGCAGCGATCGGATAGGCGCCATTGCCTGGATCATGGATTGTCAGATACTTCCAGGGCGCAGCTCCAATACTCGCGAAGGAAAGGCTGAATTCGTTGGCTGTTCCCGTGGGGCTGGTGGTGACACTGCCGGCGTTGATCAGATCAACGTTTTCGACGTTGCCGTTGCTCAAGTAGAGGAGATCAGGATCAAGATCTCTGCCGGTATTGTCCTCGCCAACTCTGGGGGGATTGTCGTTGACGAGATAGTCAAATAGGTTGTCGGCTCCGCTGCGGTCATCGCGCACCATGTGGTTCAGCTCGTGCAGCTTCACGTTTTGAAGCTGGGAGAAGCTGGCGGCAAGATCCTTGAAGCCAAGTGGATTCACATATTCCACTTTGGCCTTGTAATCAATGAAGCGCCCCTGCAGGGTGGACGTCATCAGCCAGTGGGCTTCCGCGGTGCTCTGGGCGGCCAGGTTGCCCAGGTTCACCGTGAGGCTGGGGTTGATCGTGTTGGTCTGGCTGCCCACCGAAGAGCCGATCAGCTTGAAGTCGATCAGCAAACCGGTTTGGTTGTCAACAATCTTGGGTTGGCCCGAAGTGATCGAGAAATTATTGGCGGCACCATAGCCGCTGTTGCGAGCAAGCAGCCCGAGCACAAAGGGCCGGGTGGATTCGATTGGATTGGTGAAGGGATCGTCAGAGAAAACGTCGCGTTGCAGGAAGTAATCCAGGCTGAGCACTGGCGCTGGAGCGACGGTGATCGGCGCTGGGATCAGATTGTAATTAACAACGCTATCGTTGCGAAGGTAGGAGAAGTGACCGCCGATGGAATAGTCGGTAGGCTCGATCGGAGCCGCCTCGTTATTCGCCAGTATGGTGAAAACAGCGGTGCCTGTCTGGTTGCGGCCAAGGAAGCCGGAGCCGCTGATGTTGCCGTTGAAGCCAGACAGGGTTGGGGCGCTGATCGCGAAGCGGTCATTAACGAGCAGGCCATTCTTGTCGTAGATGTCTAGTTCGACCAGGATATTGCTCAGGTCTACGCTTGGATCAAGGTTCTCCAGGGTGAAGGTGCCCTCAAAGGCGGCCCTGGAGAGTACGGCCCGTTGATTGAGCTGAATGCCAACGCGAGCGGTGACATAGGGCACCGGGTCTGAAGAAGGCACGGTGATCACGACGCCGGGGTTGAAGCCGCCGCCGCCGCCGCCGCCACCACCACCACCACCACCACCACCGCCGCCGCCAAAGCCGAAATCGCTGATCCCACCAGGCAATGGCACAGGGCAGAGCAGGAAAGGCAGTGGCGTTTCCTGCTCGACCTTGATGGGCGCCACCTGGTTGGGCAGGAAGGTGGTGTACTCCCAATCGAGTTGACCCCAATTGATCGAGGTGGGGGCGTTGGGGATGTCGGCGATCCGATCGATCACCAACTGCACCACTTCCGATTGCTTGGCCTCCAGGGTGGGAGAAAGACCGGAGAGGCTGAAGTTGAAGTTGGGATGGCTGGGAAGCAGGAATTGCAGGTCGCTTGCCCTCACCAAGCCATGGTTGGTGAGTGTGAGATTGATGATCTGCTGCTCTCCCACCTGATCGAGCGGGCAGAGGTCGATGGATCCCGGGCTGATTGTGAGCACGGGGATGGGCACTTCGGTTTCGAAGGTGGCATCGAGGGTGATCTTGTACTCATCAGTGAGCGTGATCGGCACCACCACCCAGCTGTAGCGTACTGCCTGGTACGGCAGAAATACGTCAACGTTCTGCTCGCTGCCACTGCGTACGGAGAAGCGCTGCGTGCCTTGGCTGTGTTTGTCTGCACTGGCGCGGATCTGGTAATCCCCTTCCGGCAGGTCTTCAAAGGTGAGGACGCCGTCTTCATCGGTGAGGCGGCGGAGGATGGAACCGGTGAGGCCATCCAGCAACTCGATATCGGCGTTGGCAACCGTGGGAGTACCTGCGATGGCCAGGGAAAGATCATCGAGTAGCCGCACATGGGCGGATCCGGTGAGATTTGAGGTGGCCCGGAAGCTGAAGGGAATAATGGAGCTGTATTGAGGGTTCGTTTCATCCAGGAAGCCAAGATTGGCCGAGTAAAGGCCGAGTTGCAGATCGGCGGGTGGCGCGAGGGTGAGGTGGATGGTGGTGTCCTGGCCTGGCGCCAGCGGCGCCAAGGTGGAGGGGCTGTTGAGCCGCATCCATGGGAATGGCAGCACCACATTGATGGGTCCGGAGCTGGCGGAGCCTGTGTTGCGGATCAGAACATCGAGTGGCGTCTCACTGCCGCGCAGCACCGAACCGCTCAGGGGGTTTGGAGTTGCCAGCAGCACGGAGTGATCGGGATCCACCGTGATGCCGAAGCGTTTCGTGGCGATCAGTGGATCACTGCCGTCCCAGCCCTCGGCGACAAGCTGGAACTCACTGTTGAGCACTGAGGCATCCGGCACGGTGAGCTGCCATTGAATGGTGGCGGTGGCACCGGAGGCGAGGCTGGCGGGTAAGCCTGAGGTGGTGAGGGTCCAGGTGCTGGGGAGATTGGGGGATGAAAGGCTGAGATCGGTTATGTTGTCAGGCCCGTAGTTGCGGAGTGTGAGGTAGCCGCTCAGGGTGTTGCCTTCAGCGATCGGGCTGTAGAAGAAGCCGTTCTCTACAAAGCCAAGGCCGGCCACGCTGAAGCTGTCCTCCGGCGTGTTGTCCTCACCGAGATTCGGAGACCAGCGTGCGGCGATGTCGTAGTTGCCCGCCTGATCCTCGGTGGGGATAAAGGTGCGGCTGAAGCTTCCATCCGACCCGGAGGTGCCCGTCAGCGTGATCACACGGTTGCTGGTGGTGTTGGTGAGCGTGATCGTGAACGGCTTGTTGGCCACAGGCGCGCCATTGTTGATGCGACGCAGCAAGCCACTGAGCTCCACGCTTTCGCCCGCCTTGAGGTGGCCACGGTTGCTGCTCACCGTTGCTTCGTATACAGCATCGACGTGTACAACTGGCGTGGCTGAAATAACGACATTATTGGCTTCGCCAAGGCCTTCGTTGATGGCGCTGGTGTTATCCAGGGCAGCGATCAGGTAGTAGTCGCCCGGCAGTTCGGGCAATTGCACATCAAGGGTCGCAGATCGGCTCTCACCGGCGGCAAGGGGGCCAGTGTTGCGAACACCGCGACCCAGAGGAGAGATGAAGTCACCGAGGCCGATGTCATTGCCGTCCGCGAAGATCGGATCGGGGGAGAGGAAGTATCGATCCAGCCATTGCGCGCCTGCAGAGATGTTGTTATCCGCCCCTGCTGGACCCTGGGGTGTCGCATTGGCAATGACGGCCGAAAGGGTCTGGCTGGAGAGGCCGGTTCCGCTGGGGAGGCTGACGCTGGTGAGCACCAGATCGGGGTAGGGGAAGCGGATCGTGAGGCCGGCATTGAGGGTGTTGGCACTGCCGGCAGCAGTGGTGGCCTGAACCGTGAGGGCGTTGAGCCCGTCGCGGTTGGGGCTGAAGCTTCCGGAGGTCGGCGTGGCCGTTTCGGTGTTGAGGCTCCAGAGGCCAGTGTCATCGGCCAGCACCTGGTAGGTGGCGCCACCGATGCTGATCTGCACCGGCAGGCCGGGCTCGGTGGTGCCGCTGATCAGGGGCCAGTAGGCCTTGGTGGAGGCTGCTGAGGTCAGGGCCACGGATGGAACATGGGTGTCCACCTTGAGCTCGTTGGTGCTGATATCGCTTTGGCTCTGGTTGTTGCTGTTGAAGACGGTGGCCACCACGTTGTAGGTGCCGTCGAGGAGGGCCTGCTCCGCAGGAATCTGAAGCGTCCAGTCGTTGGCGATCAGCTGCAGGGCGGGCGATTTGCCGTAGGTGTAGAGCTGGCTGCCAACCTGCACCTTGAAGCCCTGACCCGCCAACACCAAAGCGGTGCCGCTGAGCAGCGGGGTGGTGTCGTTGGTGACCAGCGCATTCACCGTTGGTGGCGTGAGTGGCGGAATGCTGGTGAACTGCTTCGTGCCCGTGATCGCAGGGGCATCACCATCGCTGATGCTGGTGGCGATCGAGAAGGAATCGCTGAAGCCCGTAGCCGGCACGAAGGACACCCCAGCCAACAGGGCGTTCACCGACGCGATGGCGCCACTGGCAAACCAGACGCCGCCGCTGAAGCTGGAGCTGACTCCATTGACGGTGGCTGTGGACAAGCTGCCGGCGGCCGGGTTGGAGAGGGTGAGGGTGGCGCTGACAGTGGGGCTATCCAGATCACTCACCACAATCGCCGTCAGATTCTGTGGTGTATTGAGGTTGTATTGTTCGGCGGCCGAAAGGTTGGTGGCGCTGGGTGGATCATTGATCGGGGTGACACTAAAACGAATCGTGTTAGCCGTGGGATCAAGATCGCTGCCGCCATTGGCGCTGCCACCGTTATCGCGTACCTGGAAGGTGAAGAAGGCGATGGCGCTGCCGTTGGCGTTGGCAGGCGGGGTGTAGGTGAGGGAAGCAAGGTCGGCGGCGCCGATCTCCTGCCCGGCGGAGACAGCGACACCGCTGAGCTGCAGGGTGCCTGCGCTCGGCAGGCTGGCGAGGATCACGCTCAGGAGGCTGTTGGCCCCGGCGGCGCCAGCGGCATCCGCTGGATCGGAGAAGCCGAAATCCGCCGCCGTGAAGCTGTAGGCGGTGTCTTCCTGGGTGGTGATGGTCTTGTCGGTGCCGGCGGGGGCGTCGTTCACCGGTGTGAGCGAGAAGGTGATGGTGTTGGGTGTGGCGTCAAGATCATTGCCACCGCCTGCGGTGCCGCCGTTGTCGCGCACCTGGAAGCTGAATGAGGCAACCCCATTGCCGTTGGCGTTGGCTGGTGGGGTGTAGGTGAGAGAGGAAAGATTGGCGGCAGCGATCTCTTGTCCGGCGGAGACGGCAACGCCACCGAGCCTCAGGCTGCCTGTCGCCGGCAGAGTGGTGAGGATGACGCTCTGCAGACTGTTGGCGCCGGTGGGCCTGGAGGCATCGATCGGATCCGTGAAACCGAAATCGGCGGCACTGAAGGTGTAGAGGCTGTCTTCCAGGGAGGTGATGGTTTTGTCGCTGCCGGCCGGGGGTTGATTGATCGGGGTGACATTGATGCTGATCGTGTTTGGCGTGGGATCGAGATCCACGCCGCCATTGGCGGTGCCGCCGTTGTCGCGCACCTGGAAGCTGAAGGAGGCATAGCCCGTGCCGATGGTGTTGGGCGCCGGCGTGAAGGTGAGGGAAGCGAGGCTGGCGGCGGCGATCTCCTGACCAGCGGTGATGGCGGCACCGCCAAGCCGCAGGCTGCCCGCCGCGGGCAGGGTGGTGACGATCACGCTCTGCAGCGTGTTGGCGCCGGAGGCGCTGCCGGCATCGATCGGGTCGGTGAAGCCGAAATCCGTAGCTGTGAACGCATAGATGCTGTTTTCACCGGCGGTGATTGTGCCGTCGGTGCCAGCCGGCGCGTCGTTGACGGCTGTGACATCAAAGCGGATGGTGTTGGGCGTGGGATCCAGATCCACGCCACCGTCGGCAGTGCCGCCGTTGTCGCGCACCTGGAAGGTGAAGAAGGTCAGCGCCGGCCCATTGGCGTTGTCAGGGGGTGTGTAGGTGAGACCGCCGGAGAGGTTGGCAGCACTGATCTCCTGCCCAGCGCTCACGGGGGCCCCTGACAACCGCAGGACACCCGTGCCAGGCAGGGTGGTGATGCGCACGCTCTGCAGGCTGTTGGCTCCACCAGCACCGCTGGCGTCAGCCAAATCGGAAAACTCAAAAACCGAGGCCGGGAAAAAGTAGGCAGAGTCTTCCAGTGTGGTGAGGGTCTTGTCGGCACCGGAAGGGGCATCGTTGACAGCTGCTACGGCGATGGAGAAGGTGCCAGGGGAGGTGGTGAAGCCATCGGAGAGGGTGTAGGTGACCACACCGGTGCCGTTGAAATTCGCGGCTGGGCTGAAGACAAGATTGCCGCCGCTGATGGAAGCGGTTCCGTTGGTCACGGCGCTGAAGCCGGTGATGCTCAGGGGATCGCCTTCAGCGTCGCTGTCGTTGGCGATCAGGCTGGCCAGGCTGATCGAGACCGCGGTGTCTTCCGGTGTTGTTGCGCTGTCGGCCACCGCGAGGGGCGGGGTATTGATCGCATAAAGCTGATCGAGGAACTGCAGCAGCCGCACGCCCGTGAGCGTGTCGGTGCCGTCGTTGCCATTGATGGCGGGCTGCAGATCCACCACCGTGGTGGTGCCGTTGAGGGTTCCACCGGTGGTGGTGATGCTGTAGTCGGCGCGGTTTCCCGAGAAGATCGCCCGATTCAGACCTGTGCCGCCATTGATGGTGTCATCGCCCGAGCCCCCTTGAAGGGTGTCGTTGCCATCACCACCCTCAAGCAAGTCACTGCCGGCCAGGCCTGAGAGAACATCATTGCCGGCCAGGCCCCTGATCGTGTCGCTCAAGATGGTGCCGATCAGACCCGGATCGTCGCCGGCTGTGCCCTCCAGCAGCACACCGCTCAGCCCTGATTCCACCGAGACGTCTTGATCGCTGAAGCGCAGTACGCCCACGTTGCGCACCACATCCACCCCATCGGGTGCGCTGCCGCGGTTGTCGTAAACGGTGATGCCCAAGGCATCGCCCACAACCGAGTACTGGGAGCGGCTGCCGGCGTAAATCGCGATATTGGCGCCATCGCCACCATCGATCGTGTCGTTGCCGGCGCCGCCGGTGATGATGTCATCGCCGCTACCGCCATCGATGTTGTCGTTGCCTTCCCCGCCATTCAGGCTGTCGTTGCCATCGCCGCCGAGGAGGGAATCGCTGAAGTAGCTGCCATTGATGAAGTCGTTACCGTCGCCGCCATCCAGGGCTGTGCCATCGAGATTATAATAGCTCCACGGCGTAATATAGTCATTGCCGGCACCACCAAGAACAGTGGCTGCTGGATGGCCGCTCCAGTAGTAGGCGAGGTAATAGAGGATATCGTCGTCATCGCCGCCTTCAATCAGGCCCGCCCCGTAGATGGTGTCGTTGCCAGCACCGCCCTGGGCGGTGTTGTTGCCTTCTGAGTCTTGTAAGTAATCAGCCCCGTCACCCCCCACGGAGCTGTCGTTGCCGGCGTTGCCGTAGATGGTGTCGTTGCCCGCCTCACCATTCAGGGTGTCGTCGCCAGCATCACCCTGCAGGAGGTCGTTTCCATCACCGCCGGTGACGGAGTCGTTGCCATCCCCGCCGTAGAGGCTGTCGTTCTCGGTGCCACCAGAGATGAAATCGTTGCCGCGGTCACCTGAGATCCAGTCATTGCCATCCCCGCCATCGATGCTGTCGGGCCCACCAAGTCCTGAGAGGGTGTCTTGTGCGGCAAAGCCTCGGATGGTGTCGGCAGCTGCCCCACCTTTGAGTGCGTCGGGATTGGCGGAGCCTTCGATCAGGTAACCGGTGATGTCGCCGATGATCTGGTCATCGTCGGCGAAGCTGAGGATGTCGACATTGGAGAGGGTGTCTGTTCCGTCGGGAGAGCCATTACGGATGTCTTGAACGGTGACCACACCAGCATTCTGGGTGACCAGGTAATTGCTCAGGTTGCCGCTGTAGGTGACAACATCCACTCCGTAACCGCCATTGATGGTGTCGTTGCCGGCGCCGCCGGTGATGGTGTCGTCACCGATGCCGCCATCGATCGTGTCGTTGCCGGCGTCGCCGGTGATGATGTCATCGCCGCTACCGCCATCGATATTGTCGTTGCCTTCCCCGCCATTCAGGCTGTCGTTGCCATCGCCGCCGAGGAGGGAATCGCTGAAGTAGCTGCCATTGATGAAGTCGTTGCCGTC
>JBILGK010000100.1:0-2794 GCA_044351065.1 Cyanobium sp. | reverse complement strand
ACACCAACGACACGACACCCACCGATGAAACATCGATCCAAGGGCCGCCGTCAGGCCCCCATCAGCAGGCCAACAGGTGGACCAGTTTTCGTGTCGCCGGAGGACCAAAAGCGGATGTCGCTTGACACAGGCCACGGGTGCGGGCTCCCAGCAGCAGCTGACGATCACCATCACCGGCGCCAGACCGCCGATCAAGCCGATCCAGCAGACGGTCAACGGCCGGGTGGTGGGCGCCAAGGTGGCCGATCTCAATGGCAACGGCACGCCCGAGATCTACGTGTTCGTGCAGGGTGCCGGCCGCGGCAGTTATGGCGAGCTGGTGGCCTATGCCGTCATCAACAGCAGCGATTTGTCTCCCATCTACCTGCAGGAACTGACGGCTTCCGCAGCCCAGGGCTACCGGGGCCACGATCAGTAAGCCAGGCGACACCAACGCCAAGGCCAGCTGGATCCTGCGGCCCACCAGCGTGCTCCAGTTCTGATGATCCCGTTTCACAGAGCCGCATCGGCCTGCGCTGCTTCGGCTCTGATCAGTGCGGCTGTGGCCCTTCCAGCCCGCGCCTACGACCTGCAATACCGGCAGAACGGCACCAGCTTTTCGGCCAGCGAGCTGCGCAGGATCTTCAGCAACGCCTTGCCGGCCGCCTACGACCAGAGCTTCCCCGATCAGCGCTGGACCACCTACCTCCTGCTGGATGCCCACGCCGACCAGGCTCTGGTGGCCATCACCCTCGGCTTGAGTCCCAGGGTCGGCCCCTCCCGGGCGCTGCTGCCGGTGGCCACGTTCAGCGTGATCGAGCCCCTGCCCCGATCGGCGGCCACTGGCAACAACTCCTCTCTGATCTGGCGGCTCGCTATGCCCGCCTGATGCTCGAGAACCGCAGCCGGATCCTCAGCCAGCCGTGACGGCCGCACCGCACACCTCAAGCAGCGTGTCCCTCTCCCACCTGGCGGTGGCCCGCTTGATCCGCCAATGGCGTTACAGCAGCATCGGCAGATCCCTGGCGTTGGCCCATGACGATGCCCCCCTGCAGGTCAACGCCGCCGTGGCTCTGCTCGGCATGAGCCTGGTGAGCTGGCCGGCGATCGCCCGCGCTGACAGCACCGAAGCCTTCTGCCAGCTGAGCCGCCACGACCATACGATCGCCGTGGAATCAGAGCCCTGCCTGTTCAGCCAACGCCAGGGCAATGTGAACGTGCAGATGGGCAAACGCTGGGTCTTTCGCTTCGATGCTAACCAGCAAGGCATCCGCTTTAACCGCGAAGGTGATTACACCTTGAGCGTGTACTGGCGGCAGGCACTGCAGTGCAGGAACTCCACCGATGCGCCTGTCTCGGTGGTGTATCTGAACCACGGCGATCAACGCAAGGCTGATCTGGCTGTGGGCAACAAGCACGTGTTGCTGCCCATTGCCCGTTCAGGCAGTGGCGCGCGGTACAGTGGCTCCGGTGTGGAGATCTGGGAGCATCAAGGCGCCACCCGCATCAACTGGTTCGGAAAGACCCTGCAGTGCAGCAGCTGAGTTGACCGGGGGATCCAGCTTCTGCTGATCTCGTGCCTTCCCTGCAAGCGGCGCAGCCTGAACGCGGTGCGGCTCTTCATGGGGACGCATCCACCGCCAGCGCTCTGGAAACGTGGCGGATAGAAGTTCCCCCTTCTCAGGCCCTGCTGTCCTGGTCGGCCACCAGCAGCAGGCCGCCCATGATCGCCAGGTTCTTGAAAAGCTGAATCCGCTCCATCTTGTCCGCCACGTCGCCGTGGAAGATCAGCGTCGTGGGGATCAGGAACAGCAGCAGCAACACCACACCCAGCCGTGCCCTCCAGGCGCTGATCACCAGGGCTGAGCCCACCGCCATCAGGGCCATGGCCGCCACCAGCAGCAGCGGCGCCAGCGGCAGTCCCTTGGCGGCGATGGCGCCTGCCACACCGGCAAAGCCCGTCAGCTTGCCGATAACGGCATGCACGAACACCAGGCACAGCAGAACGCGGGCGATGCGGTTCAAGAATGAGGGCTGGTGGCTCATGGGGCGCTTGTTGAGGCTACGCAGCAAGCTCTCGGTGCGATCCCAAAGGCTTGGAGTTTGTCGCACATTTCCGCAGACAAAACCTCCCCACTTCCCACTCCTTGCTGGAGTTCTGAGCGCTGCTCTCAGCCTCGGTGCTGAGCGGCCCTGAGCGGTGCTCCCTCCCTCAGCTTGCTGCCAGGGCGGCCCGGTGCAGCTTGCCGATGTTGTGGGTGATGGCTATCAGGGTCCATTCCCTGTCGACTTTCTCCAGCCCCCGCAACAGGAAGCGATCCAGCCCGCGTGCTCCTTTGCTCTGCCCAAACACCGGCTCAACGATGATCTTGCGTAGGGCGTAGATCGCCTGGCCGGCTTTGGATCGGAGCTTGCGGTCCATCCGGCCCCGTGCATCCAGATCCCTGGGGGCTGGCCCCCGCGAGGGCCGGGGACGTTTGCCGTGCTCTTGGCGTCTGGTGGAGAGGTAGGTATCCAGCCTGCGCTGCTCGCTGGTCTCGATGTTGTCTGTGCTGCAGTAGCCGGCAACTGCTTCGCAGAAGCCTGCGGCTACGGTGATCAGCTTCTCGGGCAGCTGGCCGGTGTTGGCCACGATTCGCTCCAGCATCGGCTCCAGCTGGGGCGCATCACGGGCCGGGTTGCTGACCCCTGTCAGCCGACAGCGAGAAAGTCACCAGATCCGACACGAAAAGTTCCCCACCCGGATCGAGAGATGGACGCAATCGCCGGTGCCGATGTCAGCCGACCAGCTGAGCTGTTGACGGCGTCGGAGGCC
>JBILGK010000103.1:0-2862 GCA_044351065.1 Cyanobium sp. | reverse complement strand
CCCAGCTGGCGGAGGAATGGTTTGAGCGTGAACTGGAAGCCAGCCAGCGGCTGCGGCGGGCGGCGCAGCAACTGGCGGCCCGCGAAGGCCAGCGGGAGGCGGATGCAGCCCGCAATGTGGCCAGCCTGGCGCTGGTGCGGGGGGATCTCAGCAAGGCGCAGCGCTATCTCCAACTGGCGCTGGAAGCAAACCCTGAAGATCTCGAGGCCAGTTGGGATCTCGGGAAAGCCTGGATCAACCTCGGAGATCTGGGCCAGGCCCAGGCTGTTTTCGAGGCGATGATCCACCAGGCCGGGGCGTGTGGGGATCCAAGGCAAGAGGCCAGGGGACTTACGGGCCGGGGCGATGTGCTGATGGCTCAGGGTGATGGTCCAGGGGCACTGGCGGCGTACCAGGCGGGGCTGGCGATCCGAGAAGGCCTGGCGCAGCGCGATCCGGCGAACACGCAGTGGCAGCGCGATCTCTCGGTGAGCAAGAACAGGATTGGTGATGTGCTGGTGGCGCAGGGAGATGGGCAAGGGGCACTGGCGGCGTACCAGGCGGGTCTGGCGATCGCCGAAGGCCTGGCGCAGCGCGATCCGGCGAACACGGAGTGGCAGCGCGATCTCTCGCTGAGCAAGGACCGGATTGGTAATGTGCTGGTGGCGCAGGGAGATGGTCCAGGGGCACTGGCGGCGTACCAGGCGGGGCTGGCGATCCGAGAAGGCCTGGCGCAGCGCGATCCGGCGAACACGGAGTGGCAGCGCGATCTCTCGGTGAGCAAGAACAGGATTGGTAATGTGCTGATGGCTCAGGGTGATGGTCCAGGGGCACTGGCGGCGTACCAGGCGGGGCTGGTGATCCGAGAAGGCCTGGCGCAGCGCGATCCGGCGAACACGCAGTGGCAGCGCGATCTCTCGGTGAGCAAGAACAGGATTGGTGATGTGCTGGTGGCGCAGGGAGATGGGCAAGGGGCACTGGCGGCGTACCAGGCGGGTCTGGCGATCGCCGAAGGCCTGGCGCAGCGCGATCCGGCGAACACGGAGTGGCAGCGCGATCTCTCGGTGAGCAACAACAAGATTGGTGATGTGCTGATGGCGCAGGGAGATGGTCCAGGGGCACTGGCGGCGTACCAGGCGGGGCTGGCGATCAGAGAAGGCCTGGCGCAGCGCGATCCGGCGAACACGGAGTGGCAGCGCGATCTCTCGGTGAGCAACAACAAGATTGGCAATGTGCTGGTGGCGCAGGGAGATGGTCCAGGGGCACTGGCGGCGTACCAGGCGGGGCTGGCGATCGCCGAAGGCCTTGCGCAGCGCGATCCGGCGAATACGGAGTGGCAGGTGGATGTCGCGGTATCTTGCGCGAAGTTGGGCAGCCTGGAATCGCTGCTTTCGGTTCAGGAGAGGAGAGAGTACCTCTTGCGCGGATTATCCCTTCTTTCGGAGTTAAAGAAGGCGAACAGGCTCCATGCCAACCAAGACTGGTGTGGCTGGTTTGAAGACGCCCTCCGCTCCTTGAGCTGAAACGGCAGCGAGACTGCAAAACCCACTGTGTGTGGAGGGGGGTGCATCGCTCTACATCAGGACCGCCCAATTTCTGCTGATTGCTTTACCGAGACGTGCAGAAGCCAAGCGATGGCAAGTGCCGCACTAAATGCCTGATTTGCTGATCAGAAGGCTTCATGCTCTGAACCACGATCACTATTCACCATTCTTGGTTGCCTACCCCGCCGCTCCCTGGGGTATGCCGGCCTCAGCCCAAGTTACCGGGGCCCCGTTGAACCACCACCATGCGGGCCCCGCAGGCTTGCGGGGGTTACTGCATCACCCCCGCAAGCCTGCGGGCGAGCACCATCAGCTGCTCTCTTTTGCGCCGCAGCCGCTGCTCAACCTGCTCCTCCAGCCCCACCGCCGCCACGGCCGGCCTCGCCCCCACCGGGGTCTGAACCCCCACCGGCGCATGAATCGCCAGCAGCACCCCCTGCCCCGCGCTCGAGAGCGCGCAGCCGATCGGACAGACCATCACCATGCTCCCCGCCGGCAGCTGGGCCGGATCGATCGCCAACGCACTGGGTTGCTCGCTCTCGCACAGCCCGAGGGCGACATGGCCCATCACCTGGGCCATCGCCACCCCCAGCAACGTTTCATCGCCGGGTTCCAGCGGCAGCTGGGGGGTGCGGCCCTGCACCGCCAGCAGCTTGAGGCTGCCCGCCCCATCCCATTCGGCCACCACCAGGGCATGGAGGCCAAAGCCGGGGGCCGCCACCGCCGTCTGCAGCACCTTCTGCACTTGCTCGCGATGCAGGGCATGGCGCTGCTGGAAATTGGGGGTCTGGGGCAACATCAGCCGCCGGGCCAGGTCCGGCTGCACCACCACCAGGATCCAGCCCAGGTAGAGCACCAGCCCGAGGAACACGATCCGGCTGAGGCGATAGAGCAGCTGCCAGGGGCTGCGGGCATCGAGCACCTCGCCGATGGCGCGGTTCAAGGCGTCAGCGGTGGCCCGGGTGAACACCTCGACGCGGGTGGAGAGCTTGCTCTTGGGGTCGCTCATCGCTGCGGCGGGCTGGGCCTGGGTTAGGGGCCATTGCCTTCCCACCGTCTGAGGTCAGCGATCGCTGAACGCCCCTGGCAACGGGGAGGGAACCCCTCGCCCCTGGCGACATGAACCCCCTGCTGCGGCTGCTGGGAGCAGCCGCCTCCCATGGCCTGCTCACCGGTCAGCTCGTCTTCTCCACTGCCTTCGTCAGCGCCTGTGAGCTGCCGAACTGGCTCCATGCCCCGCGGCAGGTGAATGCCTGCCTGGAGCGCTGGATGACGGTGAGCGCCCTGTTCTTCCCCTCCGGCATGCAGCTGGCCGCCGCCAGCGCTCAGCCGGCCCTGA
>JBILGK010000070.1:0-9817 GCA_044351065.1 Cyanobium sp. | reverse complement strand
CACGGCGGTTTCTTCCCCAGATCCCCAGCGGCGCAAAGGGATCCCAGGAATCCCAAGAATCCACCCCCTTTTTCCGGAGCCGCCAACGCGCGACAGATCACGCAACTGTGATGGCATGGGTCCAAGCAGCCAGCAACGGCCCTGAACGGGCCCAGGGCGCCGGAGATAACACCTGCGTGATACGCCTGCCAAAACCCCGCGCGCTGAACAAGGCCCGGATTCTTGGGATTCTTTGTCTTCTGTAGCAGCGCAGTCGGTTTGGCTGATTTTCGTGGGTGGATTCTTGTGGATCCTTTGCCCCCGCAGCCTGGATTTTTTGCCAGCGGAGGGCTCCAGCACGCGCGCCAGCCAGTCGGCGCCGCCATCGCTGAGGCTGTAGTGCATGGAAAAGCCCCGCCCCTCTCCTCCCTTCTTGGTGGCTCAGTTTTCGATGTCGCCTGACAAGCCCATCAGCCGCCCGGCCGCAGGCCTCTGCCTGGCGCAGTAGTCGCCCCATCTGCTCCCAGGGGCTTCAGTCGAAGACTTCCAGGCCCATCCGATGCCGTTCCAGCGATCGACCCAGGGTTTCCGCCAGCGCAACGGCTCCATGGCGCGGGCTGGGTACTCCAGAGCTGTCGAGATCCTCTGCTGTTTCCAGGGTGCGCCGGCCGGATCCATGGGCTTGGGCGGCATCGACGTCCGCAGCCTGATCCGGGAGTCAGCCAGCTCCAGGGTCACAGCCAGTCCCCGAAGCTTCAGAGCTTCGTTCTGGCGTCTCAGCCAGGGGTCGGAGGCAGGCAAGGGATTTGCCTAGCGACTTGCCTAATCGTGCCCTACCTGGTTGTTTTTGCCTAACCGGTCTGCCTAATTCAGCCCTCTCAATCCCCCTGCCAAGAGCCCTGGCCTTGGGCTGAGAGCCCTTGGTACGACTGGATGCTTCTTGGGAAACGGAGGGGGTGTCCTCTTAATCAGGACCCAGAAGCCCTGCAAGAACTGGGCTGGCCAACGGAACGAATGCCAGTACACCACCACTTACACCACCATTTCTAAGCTGCTTGGAAATGGCCAATAAGTTTTCGCCCCTGAGAGCATAGGGGTCGCAATCCCCTCGCAGTCCTGTTGCTTTGCAGCAAGAAAGGGAAGCCATGGGAATGGCCTTGCCATTGCATTCTATGGTTCAAGAATTAGAGCAAGCCGTGGGGCTTTAAGCACAAGTGCTCCCCCCCGGGGTGATTCTGGCCTGATTCCCACCTTGGCAGCAGTTGATCATGCGTTTCATTCCAGGCGTAGTTGACCGGATATCGCCTCACCCCACTTCCGTCGATGGGAAGCGAGCTGCAGCCAAGTTCAACCGCTTGCCGTCACCCTCTCTCGCAGGGGGAACAACCGTTTACACAAGGACCCGCCGCGCCGCGGTTGAAGCCCTGGTTCTGCATGCCCACCACAGCGAAGCAATGCTGGCCGGTGCTTCAGTCCCCGGCAGCCGCCCCCACTGGCCCCCCATGGCAACAGCAGATGTCCCTCGCCGGGCTGCTGCAGCCCGCCAGCCATGCTCACCGGAACTGAACTGCTCGCCAAGGTCAAGGACCTGGGCGATGCCTCCAAAACGGAGCTCGTCCGCGCCACCGGTTACGTCTCCACCAAGGAAGACGGCACGGAGCGGTTGAACTTCACCGCGTTCTATGAGGCCCTGCTGGAGGCGCGGGGCATCCACCTGGGCCCTGCCCGAGGGGAGGGCACTCCCGGCCGCAAGCTGAGCTACGTGACTCACGTGCTGTTCAACGGCAACCTGCTGGTGGGCAAGGCCTACACCGCCCTGCTGGGCCTCAAGCCGGGTGATCCCTTCCAGATTCAGCTAGGCCGGCGGCAGATCAAGCTCATGCCCCTCGATGCCTCGCAGGAGGCGGAGGAGGGCTCTAGCCCTGATGGGGCGGGGCAGCAGTCTGGGGCGGAGCCGGCATCTGCTGCCCCTGCGTGATCGCAGGTGCACCGGGGGCGATGCCTCCCACCTCTGGCCCTGGGCCCGCCACCGGCGGGCCTTTTTCATGCTCTGCGGCCCTTCCAGCCATGACCGCCCCAGCGTCCGTGACCAACTCCGCACAGAAGATCACCATCGGCCGCGCCCGCCGCGGCCTCGGGAGCCTGCTGCCAAGCCAGGTCTACGTGGGCCGCCCCAGTCCGCTGGGCAATCCCTATGTCCTCGGCCGCGATGGCAACCGCAAGGAGGTGATCACCCAGTACCGCGGTTGGCTCTGGGCGCAGCTGCAGTCGCCAAGCTCGCCGCAGGAGCGGGAGCTCAAACGTCTGCTGGCCCAGGCTCAATCCGGCGAGCTGGAGCTGCCGTGCTGGTGCGCCCCCCTGCCGTGCCATGCGGAGGTGGTGCGATCGGCGTTGCTCTGGCTGGCGGTGGAGGAAAGGGCCGGAGCGCCAGCCGCCTTGCTGGCTCAGGCGGCGGGGATAGGTTGTCCAGTAAGAAGCACCCACCTCAGTAGCGCCGGTAGCTTGGGCTTGTGAGGCCGGGCATCAGAGTCTGTCATTCCCCAGACTCGGCCATGAACTCCACCACCAGCGAGCCGGTGACGTAGTCAGGGGCAGGATTCCTGCTGCGGCGGCGGAGCTGAAAGATGCGCTGGCTCATGAGGACAAGACGGGGAAATGTGATGGTCCCCGCCGTGTGGAGCAGGCGTTCAGCCCGCACGTTGGTGGGAAGCGGGCGTGTTCCCTTGGTTGCCGGATCCCGTGGCTGGATCCGGCAGGGCCTGATGGCGTTTGACGGCTTCGGTTCCGGTCAGCAGGGCGGAGCCGAGTAGCAGGGCGGCAAAGCCTTGGCGCAGCCGCCGGTCGCTGAAGTACGGCGCCAGCCGCTGGCCCACCACCGCTCCAACCGCTCCGCCCAGCAGCAAGGGAAGCATCAGGGGAAGCATCAGGGGAAGACTTGATCCGGGCCAGTGGCCGAGGGCCGAGAAGGCCACCAGAGCATTGATGGCGATCAGCAGCAGGCTGGTGCCACTGGCAAGTGCCATCGGCAGACCCGCCAACAACACCAGGGCCGGCACGATCGCGAAGCCGCCACCCACTCCAGCGATGCCAGTGAGCAACCCGAGTAGCACTCCCTGGCTCGCCAGCACCCATTCCATGGCGCGGCCTTTGGCCGCTGACACCGGACTCTGGCCAGCAGGGGCGCTGGCGCGGCGACGGATGAGCAGCCAGGACGCAACCAGGGCCGCTGCGGCGAACACCGCCAGCTGCACTGGTTCAGGGACGTAGCCAGCCTTGACCCAGCTGCCGCCGATCCAGCTGCCGGCCAGGGCCGGCAGGCCCAGGATCAGGGCCGGGCGCGGTGCGAACTGGCGGCGGCGCAGGTAGGGCCCCAGGCTTCCCAGGGCGAGCAACATCACCACCAGAAGCGACAGGGGCACCGCCTCCTTGGTGGGCAGGGCGGCGCCGCTGACCAAGAGGGGCAGCAGCAGGATCGAGCCGCCGGCCCCCAGCAGCGAGAGCAGAAAGCCGATCACGGCGCCGCCACCGGCCAGCAGGGCGAGGGTGCCGAGCGCCATCAGAGGCTCACCTTGTTCCATGGCATCAGGGCGAGCAGGCGAGCCATGCCACAGAAGCCGCTCACCCCGGCGAACACCAGCCCAGCACCGACGAACCAGCTGAGCAGGATCCAGGCCGGCGCCACCACGTTGCTGAGAATCAGGCCGAGCAGCACCAGCGAACCAGCGGTGATCTGGACCTGCCGCATCAGCGGCAGGGGGGCGTTCTTGAGCTTGCGCACCGGCAGGCCGGCCTGCTGCCAGGCGGGAACACCGCCCTCCAGGTCGGCCAGGGGATAGGCATGTCCCTGCTGCTGCAGCTGGGCTAGGGCCTGGGCGCTGCGGTTGCCGCTGTGGCACACCAGCACCAGGGGACCGCGCGGCAGATCGGCCTTGGTGATACGCGAGAGCGGCACATTGAGACTGCCGATGATATGGCCACCGGCGTATTCCATCGGTTCGCGCACATCGATGACCTTCACGCGCTGCTCGGCCAGTTGGTCTGCCAGGTCGTGGGCACTGATGCGTTGCTTGGTGGGAGTGTGGGCCATGGTTGTGTTGGTTGAAAAAGCAGGACTGTGGGGCTCGAGCTTCAGGAGGCAGAGCCGGGTGTGATGGCACCCTCCAGCGGATAGCCCTCATCGCCCCAGATGCGCAGGCCGCCGCGCAGGTTTGCCACCTGATCGCCGCCGGCCTTGAGCAGTTGCTGGGTGGCCAGAGCGGAGCGGCTGCCGGAATGGCAGACCACCACCACGGGCCTGTCCTTGGGGATCTCGCCGCTGCGGGCTTCCAGCTCCGGCAGGGGAATCCACTGGCTGCCGGCGATGCGGCCATCGGGGCCCTCGAACTCCTCGGCGGATCGCACATCGAGGATGGTGAGCTCCGATCGGTGCTCAGCCACCCAGTCGGGGGCCAACTCGGGGAGGCCTGCATAGCTGCGCTGCAGCGGTGCCCAGGTCACCGGTGCGGATCCGTCCCGCGGCTTGCCGGAGCGCATGTTCCCGGGCAGGGCCTCGGCGATCCTGTGGGGATGGGTCAGCTTCATGGCCTGCATGTGGCCGACGAAGTCGCGCTCGGTGGCGGCGCCGCCGAGGCGGGCGTTGAAGGCCTTCTCCTCGGCCACCGAGGTGACGGTGCGGCCGGTGTAGTCGTGACCGGGATAGAGGAGGCAGGACGCGGGCAGGGTGAACAGCTGCTCGGTGATCGAGGTCCAGAGGGTGTGGGCGTTGCCCTGCTGGAAGTCGCAGCGGCCGCAGCCGCGCACCAGCAGGGCATCCCCCGTGAAGGCCATCGAGCGGTCGTCGAGCACGTAGCTGACGCAGCCATCGGTGTGGCCTGGGGTGCTGCGCACCTCCAGATGGCGTTCGCCAAAGGCGACGCGATCACCGTGCTGCAGCGGCAGCGTGACGTTCTCGGCGCGGGCGGCGGCGGCCAGGGCGATGGCCGATCCGGTGGCCTGATGCATCAGCCAGCTGCCGGTGACGTGGTCGGCGTGGGCATGGGTGTCGAGGCAGGCCACCAGGGAGATGCCCAGCTCCCGGATTAGCGACAGATCGCGCTCGTGCTGCTCGAACACCGGATCGATCAGCACCCCTTTCCCGGAGGCCACATCGGCCAGCAGGTAGGTGAAGCTGCCGGTGGGGGCGTCGAACAGCTGGCGGAAGAGCAGCGCGCCGCCACCGGCGGCCGCCTGCAGCAGAGGGGAAGGAGAGACGGCGCCCATGGATCTGCCTGAACAGCTCTTATGAGTGTATGCGCATATCGGCGGAACTGCAGGCGCGACGTGGCTCTGTTCGCGATGCCTGCCCTGAGGATTGCCTTCTCAGCCGGGTTTGCGGCCCAGTGCCTGCACCACGGCGCTCTGGCCCCGGTGATAGGGCCCCTCCTCGATCCAGCGCTCCCGTTCCTGCAGCACCAGCAGCCCGAGCCCCGCCAGCTCCCGGCGCAGGACCTCCGGCTCGATCAGCAGCGCCTCGCTGGGCGGGCCGCCCGTGCCGCAGGCCAGCTGTCGTGGGGTGTAGCCCTCGAGGATCAGATGGCCGCCAGGGCGCAGAGCTGCCACGGCACGCCGGTGGGTCTCGGCCTGCAGCGGCGGCGGCAGGTGCATCCAGATGGCGACCACCAGATCAAGGGATGCCTGCGGCGGCCCGTAGTCCGCCAGATCGCAGCAGAGCGTCTCGATTGCCACGTGGCGACTGGCCGCGAGCGCTCGCGCCTTGTCCAGGCCCACCGGGCCGATGTCCTGGGCGAGCACGGCGTGACCCAGCTGCGCCAGGTGGACGGGGTTGCGGCCCTCCCCTTCCGCCAGGCAGAGGGCTCGGCCCACCGGCAGCTGGGCGGCCTGCTCCCGCAGGAAGTCGTTGGGCTGGTCTCCGTAGGCGAAGCCGGTCTCAGCAAAACGCTGATCCCAAAAGGGTGCGGGATCGGCGGGGGATGGCCCGGCGCTATCGCTCATCGACTCAGGGAACGCATAATGCGTTCATCGTCATACACCGCTCGCCATGGCTGTCGCCGGTTCGATGCCCAGCCCGCAGCTGCTGGAGGAGTACAGCCAGTTTTTCCGGCTGCTCAGCGAACCGACGCGCCTGCAGCTCCTCTGTCAGCTCAAGCAGGGAGCGATGGATGTGGCCGGCCTTATCGAGGCCACCGGCTTCTCCCAGTCTCACATCAGCCGTCAGCTTGGGCAGCTGCAGCGCGCCGGCCTGGTGAGCTGTGAGCGCGATGGGGTGCGCACCATCTGGAGTGCCGACAACGATCTGGTCGATGACCTCTGCGCCCTGGTGCAGAACCGCCTGCGCCTGCGGCTGGAGGCGCAGCTGCTGCAGCTGGCAACCGGTTGAGGTGGAGCTCGCCTGGTGGGCGGAGCCCATCCTGATTTCGGCTTCAAGGACCTGGAGGCTGGCCGCCAGGACGCGATTTGTCTTCATGCGCGCGAAAGCATGAAGCTCGTATATTGCCGGGACGCGCCCTATCCGGATGCCCCCTCCCTCTCATCAGGAGCTGCACCGGGATCGCGATTCCCTGGCCGGCCTTTCTGGCGTTGATCGCCGGCCTGGTCCCGCTGGCCTGGCCTCACAACAGCGCCTGCACGCTGGCCAGCTTGTCCTCCAGCGTCTGCTCCTTGTCGGTGCCTGTACTGACTTTCACGGTGGTGTAAACGCGGGGGCAACCCATGGCATGCACGGCCTGGTGGCAGGCCTCGATCGCGGCGAAGACCGGCTCTCACTCGCCCTCGATCGCGGTGCTGTTGGGATGCAGCTGGATCTTGAGACCGGCCTCCGTGAGCACCTTCTCGCAGGCGGCGATATAGGGGGCCAGGTGCACGCCCACACCGATCGGCACCACGCACAGATCCACGATCACCTTCACGGCCAACCCCGCTCGATTGCACCCATCGTGGAAGCAGCTGCCAGGGTGCTGCCGTGTCCGTGTTCCCGCTGCTGGTGATCGTGCATGCCCTGGCCGCGACGGTCTGGACCGGCGGCCATCTGGTGCTGGACCTCGGGGTGCTGCCAAGGGCACTGCGGGCACAAAGCGCGGCCGAGATCCGCGCCTTCGAGGAGACCTTCGAGCCGCTGGGTCTCACCGCCCTTGCCATTCAGGTGCTCACCGGGCTGTGGATGAGCTGGATCTATCTCCCCGGCTTCCGGGGGCTATTCAGCCCGGTCAACCCGATCGGGATGCTGGTGGGCGTCAAGCTGCTGCTGCTGGCTGCCACTGCTGCTCTGGCCCTGCACGCCCGGCTGCGGCTGATTCCCAACCTCACTGACGCCAACCTCAGCGGCCTGGCCTGGCACATCCGCGGCATCACCGCGCTGGCGATCGCCTTTGTGGTGGTGGGGGCCCTGATCCGGCTGGGGGGCCTGGGCTGAGGAGGACTGTCTGCCCAGGGGGGCGCTTCACGGGGCAGGCAACACAAGGAGCAGCAGGCGGTTTCCCTCCGGATCCAGCAGCCAGGCCTCAGCGCCGAACGGTTCCTGCCGCGGCGGATCGTCCACGCTGGCGCCCAGCTCCAGGGCCGTGCTGATCCAGGCCTGCAGCACGGCAAGGGCGCCCGGCCCATCGGCCTGACGTTGCAGACACAGAGCCAGGCGACCTTGCTGGCGGGGCTGCGGCCGGTTCCGGGATGGCGCGTAAACCTCCAGCCAGCCGCCGGCCGGCCACGACACACGCCAGTGCGCGGCGCTCAAGCCCGGCTGCGGCTGGGCGCCCAGCAGAGCGCCATAGAACTGCGCCAGGGCGGCTGGATCATCGGCAGCCAGCACGAGCGAGCTGGTGATCGAGCCGGTGATGGCGGTGGCCTCGTCCTCGTGCATCCCCAGCTCAACGGCAGAGGGCTGCAGAACGGCCTACCGGCCGGATGCGGCTGACGGCAGCAGTGGGGCCGCGGCGCACGCGCACCCGAACGGTGCAATGGGCTGGGCCTATGTGCTCGATCAGGGCCTCGCGGGCCTCGTGCTGCAGCTCCTCGAGGGTAGGAGCACTGATGTGGATCGGCAGGGTTACTCCTGCGGAGAAGGCTGCGCCTACGGCCCGGGCTTCCAGATGGCCGGGGCGTTCAACCTCCAGGCGGAACACGACCTCTCGCATGCGGTGTATCTCCTTCTTTCCGGCTCCATCTTTGGCCTGCTGAGCGGTTCTGGCGGGTGCGTGCGGATACGGGGAACCGCCCCTGCGGGCACCTGCCCTTGCCAGCTCAGGTGAGCCAACCACGAGCGGCAGCCAGGCGAGCCCCCTCCTGCACGGCCGTGATGCAGCGCTGAGCTCGGCGTTTCGCATCGTCCTGGCCCTGGGCCTGGAGCAGGTAGCCCTCCAGCGCCTCCGGTGTTTCGATCAGCGCCAGCAGGCCGGTGGTTCGGCCGCCGAGCGAGCCAGCAGTGAGCAGACGGCTCACCAGGCCGTGCTCCCACAGCTGCTCCCCTCCCCCAGTGTCAGCAAAGAAGTCCGCTCGGTTTGACCCGTCCACCTGGGGGCCCAACCGACGACCATGCAACCGCCCTATGACGCCGCTCTGCGGGAAGCCGTCCGCCTGCGGATGAGCCCTCCGAACCGCGAGAGCGTGGCTGAGATCGCCCGCGACACCGGGATCACGGCGCAGACCATCTACAATTGGCGGAGCCAGTGGCAGAAGCAGGGCCAGCTGGTGCCTGCAAGCCCCAAGCCACCAGAGCAGTGGAGCGCTGCCGACAAGCTGGCAGCTGTGATTCAGGCCGCAGGACTGAGCGGAACCGAGCTGGGGAGCTTCTGCCGGGAGCGAGGTCTGTATCCGAAACAGGTTGCCCGCTGGCGCCAGGCCGCAGAGGATGCGAATGGCCCCCACGCACCGAGCATGGCTGATCAACGGGAACTGCAGCGCAAGAATCAGGAGCTGATTCGCCAGAATCGGAAGCTGGAGCGTGAACTGCAGAAGAAAGAGAAGGCACTCACGGAGGCAGCAACGCTGTTGATGCTCTCAAAAAAGTTCAACAAGATCTTTCAGCCGGACGAGGAGCCTTGATCGCAGCTGAACAGCGAGCGGTAGTGATTGAGCTGCTGCAGGAAGGCCTTAGTCGTGGCGCCTCGGCCAAGGCCATTGCGGGGCTGTTCGGCCTGGCGACACGCACGCTGAGGCGATGGGGATTGATGATTCGATCAGAGGGATTCAGCGGTGACCGACGCAAGGGAGCACCCAGGCATGTCGCCCATCGGTTCAGTCAAGAAGAACGCCAGACCGTGCTTTCAACCGTGAATGATCCACGCTTTTCTGATCTCACACCCAGCCAGATCGTGGCGATCCTTGCCGAGGAGGGACTCTATGTGGGATCAGAGTCGACGATCTATCGCATCCTGCGCCAGGAGGGACTGTTGAATCATCGCGGCCGCACTCGCCCTCCGCGGGAACCCCGAGAGCCACCCATGCTGGAGGCAACGGGCATCCATCAAGTGCTGGCCTGGGATATCACCCTGCTACCGGGCCCTGTCAAGGGTCAGTTCTTCTACCTCTATATGGTGATAGATGTGTGGAGTCGGCGCATCCTTGGCGTTGAGGTGCATGATCGTGAATGCGGCGAGCTGGCCAAGCACTTCTTTGATCGAGTCTGCCGCGATGAAGGGATCAGCACGGGGTCGACCACGATCCTGCATGCCGATAACGGAGCACCCATGCGCTCCTACACCTTGGCCGCCAAGCTGGCCGAGCTCGGCATTTCCCTGTCATTCTCCCGACCTCGGGTGAGCAATGACAACGCCTACGTTGAATCATGTTTCCGCACCATGAAATATCACCAGAGCTATCCAGTGCGTCGTTTCCGGGATCTTCTCTC
>JBILGK010000069.1:0-9924 GCA_044351065.1 Cyanobium sp. | reverse complement strand
GTCCACCCGCCCGTGCAGGTCGCCCTGGCGCTTCTCCGCCACCGCCTGCTCTTACCAGCCCGCCGCCGCTTGCCAGTCACCCTGCTGGTAGGCGCAGTTGCCCAGATGATGCAGGCTCACCCCAAGACTCTCGTGGTCCACCCGTCCGTGCAGGTCGCCCTGGCGCTGCTCCGCCACCGCCTGCTCATACCAGCCCGCCGCCGCTTGCCAGTCACCCTGCTGGTAGGCGCAGTTGCCCAGCTGATTCAGGCTCACCCCAAGGCTTCGGTGGTCCACCCGCCCGTGCCGGTCGCCCTGGCGCTGCTCCGCCAACGCCTGCTCGTACCAGCCCGCCGCCGCTTGCCAGTCACCCTGCTGGTAGGCGCAGTTGCCCAGCGTATGCAGGCTCACCCCAAGGCTTCGGTGGTCCACCCGCCCGTGCAGGTCGCCCTGGTGCTTCTCCGCCAACGCCTGCTCATACCAGCGCGCTGCCGTTTGCCAGTCACCCTGCTGGTAGGCGCAGTTGCCCAGCTCATGCAGGTTGTCGCCCAGGGCCAGGTGGTCGATCTCCTCTGCGCCGCGGATCAGGGCCGCCGACGCCGCAAACCAGTGGCTCGCCTCCACAAACTGCCCCAACACGAAAAGCGCTTCTCCCAGGTGGTGGCAGCCTTCCGCACCGGGACCCTTGGGGTGTTGCCGCCAGAAGTGCCAGCTCAGCTGGTGGCACTGCAGAGCCGCGAGCGCCTCCCCATCGGCAGGTGCCTCCTCCAAGCGTTCGGCCGCCATCCCCAGGGCCGCCGCCACCGCTGGCGACAGATCCTCCGCGCTGATTCCCGCCAGCCGCTGCGGCGGTTGGGTTTCCACAAACCGCACCAGCAGCTGGTGCATCGTCAGCCGCCCTTCCCCCTGCAGCAGGTACAGATCGCGGCAGGCATCCACCGCACTGCGCACCACCGCTTCTCCCTGGAAGCTCTCCGCCAACGCCGCCACCAGTTCGGCTTCCACCAGGGCGTTGGGGTTGAACCAGCGGCCAGCCGATTGCAGCAGCAGCTTTGCAGCCGGATCCAGGGCCTGCCAGGCGATCGAGAAGCTATCCCTCCCCTCCTCGCTCAACTGCACCAACTCGCCCTTGCTCAGCCGACCAAGGCGAGCGCTGCGGGCCAGGCTGCGGGCGGTGGGCAACAGGTGCACCGGCAATCCGCCGAGCTCCGCGATCACCTTCTCGCCCACCTGCTCCGCCACCGCCGCTCCGGCCACTCTCGCCAGCACCGCCATGGCGGTGGGGGGATCCAGCCGCTGCAAACCCTCGGACCGCCACACCTCCACCAGCGGCGGGCCCCACTCCCGAGAGGTGGAGCTGAGCAGCACATGGGCCTGGCCAGCGGGGGGAAGGAAGGGCTCCACTTGCTCTTCTTGGCTGGCGTTGTCGAACAGGAGCAACACCTTCTCCTTCGCCAGTTGCTGCAGCACCTCCATCGCCTGCTCCTCCAGCGGGCCTTCCAGCCACTCCATCTGCCAGCACTGGCGGCCGATGCTGGCGATCTCCTGCGCCAGGTTCAACCGGCAATCCATCCAGTAGCGGCCAGCGGGATAGCGAACTTCATGGCGCCGGGCGTATTCCCGCAGCAGCTCGCTCTTGCCCACCCCCGATTCGCCTTGCACCACCAGCCGGCGGTTGTTGCCCGGTTCGCCCATGCGCTGCTCCAGATCCGCCAGCTCCTGCTCCCGGCCCATCACCCCCACCCCCTGGGGCGGTGGAGCGATTGTGGAAAGAATCCGCTGGCGCTTGGGCTCGGGGGCTGCGTAGAAGTGGTTGACCGTCTGGGCGGTGGGGTTCGGCGCAGTTGGCGCAGGCGAGTCCGCTTTGCGGCGCAATCCCGCCAGCCAGGCCTTGCCGTTCTTCTGGATCGTTTCGCCCTGGCGGAAGAGAGCCCAGAGCATCCCTCCGGCGGCCAGGACACCTGCAGGAACCCCAAGGTCCTGGAGCCACCCCACCAGGGTGTTGTTCTCACTGCTCTGAGCCGAGGCTGGGCTGGGGGCGGCAGGCGGCTTGGGCTCCGCCTGGCTGGATCCCGCAGAAACTCCCAGAGCGATGGCCAGCGCCAGAGCCGCCAGCCAGGTTCTCCGGTGGAGATTGCGTCTCGCAGATGGGCGCAAAGCCTGCGGCAGCGGCGGGTGGAAGGCAGTCTGGACATTTGCGCTGGCCGCTGCAAGGAAGACGGCGCCGCCACGGGGCCGGCGAGGGCAGCAAACACCCTCCATCAGTTGTTGCCCTCCACCGATTTCCGGCAACCTGAGCCCAGCGCTTTGCCCGTGATGCCCCGCCCAGAACGACCTGCCCGGCCCCGATGGCGATGAGCCCTATGTGCTCTCCGCCCTGCGCTTCCGCCAGGAGGTGAAGCGCCACCCGGAACTCTGGGAAGACGGGCCGCCGCTCACCCTGGCCTGCAGCGACATGCACCTGGAGACGGAGGGCTAACCGGTGGAGCAGGGCGCGGGGAAGACTGGCAGGAGCAAAATATAACTAGCGGGCATTGATCCTGAGTGGCAAGAACGACCAAAAAAGCCCCCTGGAAATAATGCCAGGGGGCGTGATTCAGATATGGCGCTAGAGCTATTGGAAGGCAGTATTAATCTTACTGTTTGACAAGTTCGGTCACGTTGCCGCGACCATCAGTGTTGCAGTAGCCGCTCTTGGACTTGAAGCTCCAGTTGTAGCTCAAGCCTTGCTTGTTGATGTCTTTGAGTGTGGTTTCACCGGAGTCAATGCTTTGCTTCAAAGTAGCGCCCAGCTCAATGGTGATGTCGGACATCGAGGCTTTGGGGTACTTTGCCGCCACGGCGTTCTTGCACGAGCGGCCCCATGCTTCAATGCGCGCATTGATCTTGGCGTCGTCGTCGGCGTGGGCCGCAGGCGTAAAGGCAGTGCAAGAGCAGACCAACAGGGTCGCGCTCAGAAGGCGTGAGGAAAGTTTCATCAAGCACGAAGATGTGCCCTAAGACATTACCAGTAGCGACTACCCAGTCACCCGCAAGAAAATCGCCACTTTGCTTGATGTCACATCAGCCAACGCCGCGAAAAACGGGCTGCTCGAGCAGCGGCCTGAGCTTCGGGGCCTGCAGGCGGCAGTGCTGCGGGCTCAAGTGCCGCAGAACGTGCCCTGCCTCAATGCCGCAGACAAAAGATGAGCCCCGCCATGGTCGTGAAAACCAGCCGGCCGCTGGCGCACCAGGCGCTCATCGCCGCAGGAACCGTCGGAGAAGGAGCGCCGGGGCATGGGGCAGGGTGCTGTTGATCGAGGAGATCAACCGCGCCAATCGCCGGCACCATCGCCGCCGACAGCCGCCTCGGCAAGGCCTGCTCATCAGCGCTGATGTCTCCGCCTCTGGATCAACCCGTTGCAGGCGCTTCTGGTGGCGGGGTTCCGCCAGGGAGGGGTCGGTGGCGCTGTGGGCAAAGCCGTTGCGAACCGCGCGGATCGCATCGTGGGCCTGCTCGATCAGCGGCGCGAGGAGGCCCAGGCGTGCCACGAGGCGGCGTGCCACGAGGCTCAGCGCTGGGGGCCATCACGGCCTTGAGCAGATTCTCCAGGGCCAGGTCCAGCCGGATCATTCCTCCTCGCCCTGATCCCGCAGGTCTTCGTAGAGATTCGTGTGATTGAGCAGGATGTTAATGATGCCTTCACGTACTGCCGCAGAATTGAGAGCCTGGCTGCTCATCAGTTGATGAGCATCGAGAGCGCCGATGATCGCGTCCAGCAGTACTTTGTTCAGATCCGGTGAATTGGAGAACTGCTCCTTGCTATTGGCCGCTGCCTGCTGTTGCAGGGTTGTCGACTCCATCAGCTTGCCGCGGATTACGGAGCAGACATAGGGAATCTTGTCGTGGTCATCGAGCTCTCCACTGAACAGCTCATTGAGCTTGGCGATGATCTCCGCCAGCTCCACCTTGTCCTTGTCCTGAACCCCACCACCACCTGGGGCCATGCCCGGGATCGCGATGCTGTCGCCCTGGCGCAGGTCGAGATTTTTGCTGCCGAGATTGCGGAGATGATGGTGGGTGAGCACCACCTTGGAGAGATCCACCGTATTGATCTCCCGCTCAAACTCCAGTAGCGGCAGCAGTGCCTTGTAGAACATCGCCCGCTTCTCGATGCCGGTGTTGGCATAGTCGAAGATCTGAGACAAAAACGTATAGAAGCGCACATAGGTGCCCATGTCGCTGCGGAAAAGCGTGAGTGCATCCAGTTCATCCTTGGCACGCTTGAGTACGTCATCGTCATTGATCTCTTCCGCATGTCGATAGGCGAGCCTGGCTTGCTTGTGGAGGGTCATCAGGCGCTGAGCAACAGGATCGATCGCTCCGACCAGCTGACTTTGCCGAACCTTGTCCGTGCGCGTGTCATCCAGCAGCACCTTCACCACCCGGTCGATTTCGAAGTCGTCGTAGTGCCCCTGGGCATCGAGCTTGGTCTTCAGGTCAAGGATGAGGTTGGGATCAGTGGCTTCGGCCAGCTCGGCCGTGGCGTAGTAGGTCTTGAAGGCCGCCAGGATGTCGTCAGGTTCGTTCACAAAGTCCACCACGTAGGTGGTGTCCTTGCCGGGGTGGCAGCGGTTCAGACGGGAGAGGGTCTGTACAGCCTGGATGCCATCGAGGCGACGGTCGACATACATGCCGCAGAGCAGGGGCTGATCAAAGCCGGTCTGGAACTTGTTGGCCACCAGCAGGATCTGATAGTCATTGCCCTTGAAGGCTTCGCGGAGTTCGCCCTTGAGACCGGGGTTGAGGACTTGGCTCCGCTCCGTGAAGCCATCAGGGCTGATCTCGGGATCACTAACCTCGCCGCTGAAGGCCACCAGGGTGCCAAGCAGATAGCCCTTCTCGCGGATGTACTTGTCGATGGCCAGTTTCCTACGCACGGCTTCCTTGCGGGAGCCCACCACCACCATCGCCTTGGCCTTGCCATCAAGCAGTGGCCAGACGAACTGGCGGAAGTGCTCCACCACAATCTGCACCTTCTGAGCGATGTTGTGCGGGTGGAGCTTCACCCAGCCCATCAGCTTCTTGAGAGCGGCGCTGCGCTCCACTTCTTCACTCGAAAGCTGTTGGCCTGCCTGGGCAAGCTGGAAGGCGAGTCTGTAGGAGGTGTAGTTCTGCAGCACATCGAGGATGAAGCCCTCCTCGATCGCCTGGCGCATCGAATACACATGGAAAGGAGCCGGCAGATTCCCCTTCCCGACGGGCTCGTTGGGGTTGGGGCGCCGCCCGAACAGCTCAAGCGTCTTGGCCTTGGGGGTGGCGGTGAAGGCAACGTAGGTGATGCCGGTGCCACCGGCGCGGGTGCCAGAGGCACGGGTGCCAGAGGCACGGGTGCCAGAGGCACGGGTGCTCATGTCAGCGGCAAGAAGATCATCGATCGACACCTCACCTCCATCTGCGAGTTCAGCCAGCTCAGCGGCGGAGAGCACCTTCCGCAGCTTGAGGGCGGCATCCCCTGTCTGGGAGCTGTGGGCCTCATCGGCGATCACCGCAAATCGCTTGCCGCTGGTGGCGGTGAGCTCCTGCATCTTCTTGATCAGGGCCGGGAAGGTCTGAATGGTGCAGACCACGATCTTCTTGTCGCCCGAGAGGGCAGCGGCCAGTTGCTCGCTCTTGATGCCCTTCTCGGTGGTGATCGAGGCCACCACCCCTTTGCGGCGCTCGAAGTTTTCGAGGGTTTCCTGTAGCTGGGAATCGATCACGCTGCGGTCGCTCACCACCAGCACGGTGTCGAACAGCTTGCGGTCGTTCTCGTCGTGCAGATCGGCGAGCAGATGGGAGCTCCAGCCGATCGAGGCGGTCTTCCCGGATCCGGCCGAGTGCTGGATCAGGTAGCGCCAGCCGGGGCCTTCCTCCAGCACCGCCTGGAGCAGCAGCCGGGTCACCGCCAGCTGGTGGTAGCGGGGAAAGACGAGCCGCTTGATCTGCTTTTTCTTGTCGCGCTCGGCGATGCAGTAGCGGCCGAGGATTTCCAACCAGCTCTCGCGTTCCCACACCTCCTCCCAGAGATAGGCGGTGCGATGGCCCGCCATCACCGGATTGCCGGCGCCGCAATCAGGACCACCGGGATCGGAGCCGCGGTTGAAGGGCAGGAACTGGGTGCGTGGGCCTTCCAGACGGGTGGTCATCCGCACCTCGCGATTGCTCACGGCGAAGTGCACCAGAGCGCCACTGGGGAAGGAGAGAAGCGGTTCTGGGGCCTGACCGGCAGCCTTGGGAAGTCGGTCGGTTTTGTACTGCCACACCGCGTCAGCGATGTTCTGGGTGTTGTCGGTCTTGAGTTCGGCGGTGGCGACGGGGATGCCGTTGAGGAACAGCACCAGATCGAGGCAGTTCTCGTTGCGGGTGGAGTAGCGCAACTGACGCACCACCCGCAGGCGGTTGGCGTTGTAGCGGGACAGGATCTGTGGGTTGAGCCCGAAGGCCGGCTTGAATTCCGCCAGCTTGAGGGCCTTGGGCAGGCCGAGCACCTCCACCCCGTGGCGGAGCAGATCGAGAGTGCCCACCTGGTCGAGCTGCTGGCGCACCCGCTGCAACAGGGTGGCTTCCGCCTTGCTGCCGTGGTTTTTCTGGAGCACCTCCCAGGCCTCGGGCTGGGCCTGCTGCACCCAGGCGATCAGATCGGGTGGGTAGAGAGCGAGCTCGCGGCTGTAGGCAGCGGCGCTGCCCTCTTCGTAGAGCCAGCCATGGGCGCCGAGGTGCTCGCAGATTTCGCGTTCGAAGGCGATCTCGTGGTGCACAGCCATCAGGGCGTCCGCTCCATGCTCTCTGCAACGGCTGTCCCCACAGGCAGCCCGCTGTTGGAGTTCCAGCCTAGATGCCGCTGCAGTGGCGGGCTATGACAATGATGCGTGAGCTGCATCGGTTGAGGTGTGCCGTCAGGCCCAGTTCTCCAGCAGCAGTCCCGGGACTCGCTCGAACTCGCGCAGATTGTTGCTCACCAGGGTCAGCCCTTCACTGCGGGCGTGGGCGGCGATGTGGAGGTCGTTGACGCCGATGGGTGTGCCGCTGCGCTCCAGAGAGGCACGGATCTGCCCGTAATGCAGAGAGGCCTTGGGGCCATAGGCCAGCAGATCCAGACGGCTGCAAAAATCCTCAACGGCGGCAAGGTTTCGGGTTGGGGCCGCGCTCTTCTCGACGCCATGCAACAGCTCCGAGAAGGTGATGGCTGAAATGGCCATCTGGCCAGCATTGCGGTTGAACGTGTCAAGCAGCTCCTGGGGTCTGCGCTTGATCACGTAGATGCAGATGTTGGTGTCAAGCAGATAACGGAGCATCAGTCGTCAGAAGGCCTCTCGCTCCGCTTGCTCCTGATCAGCCCGCTCCGCCAGGAAGTCGTCACTCACGCCCGGGCCGTCAAGGAAGAAGCTATCCCAGCTGCGGCCCACCGGCGCGATGATCCTTTCCTGCCCGCAGGCGCGCACCTCCACCTCTTTGACGGTGTCCGGCAGCCGTAGATCCGCCGGGATGCGCACCGCCTGGCTGCGATTGCTGAGAAACAGCTTGGTGATGGCAACCATGGACCCGCCCTGGGATATACAGAGAGTCTATCCCATGCTGTGATCCCGGAGGCAAGGCTGTCCAGTCAGCCTCAAAGGCCATCAGCGCTCAGCGCGGCTGTCCTGCAGGGCCTCGAGGATGGTCTTGCGGTCGATCGACAGCGACGGGAGAGCGTTCAACAGCTCGGCGTTGTCGGCCTGATGGGCGGTTTCGGTGAGGTCATGGAGGGCGAAGCTGCTCAGAGGGAGACCGGCCTGGGCCTTGGGCTGCTTTGGCATGGGGTGTTCAGCCACCGTCTGCGCCTCGGTCGGGGGGAATCTCGCCGCTGATCAGGGCGAGGAAGGCCCGCAATCGGGCTTGGTTGGTGGCGGAGGGGTCGAGCTGGACTCGGGCGGAAAGCACAGCCGCTGTATGGAGGCGTTCAAGGCTTTCTCTCTGGCGTTGAGCGTTCTGAGCTGCGCGTTCTCGGCTCTCAGCTGCGCGATCTCGATCTCGATCTCGCGTACGGGTCGCCAGTTCAGCATCGACAAGAACTGTCGCCACCGAGGCAGCGATGAAAAGGACTCCCCACTGCTGCTGGAGCTGGACGCTTGTGCCGGCGAGGGTGATGTGGTCATAGGAGGAGAACAGGGCAATCAGGCCGAGCAGCAGGCCACCGATGGCCTGGAGCCAGCCGAGCCGATCGAGGCCGAGCCAGGGTCGCTGGGAGTCCCTCGATTCTGGCGGAGGCGCAGGTGGCTGGCGGGCAGGCTCCTCGGGATCGGGCATGGGCTTGATGGCTGGGGCCGGGACGGGGGCGCATCTGGGGGAGGTGTTGCCGATCCCCCCTCTTCAAGTGCCACCAATGCGGCTTGGCGTCCCATCGGCAACGCAGGACTGCATCTGCCGCGCGTGTTGCGCAACGCGCTACAATTGAGCCGTGATCCAATCGATCCGCCACAAGGGGTTGCGTCGCTTCCACGCCACGGGCAGCACGGCGGGCATCCAGCCCTCTCATGCCAGGAAACTGCGGATTCAGCTGGCCGCCCTTGAAACGGCCATTACCATCGAGGACATGAACCTGCCGGGCTTCCGCTTGCATCCACTCGTTGGAGCTGAACGAGGCCGTTGGTCGATCTGGGTCAACGGCAACTGGAGGCTCACCTTCGAGTTTAAGGGCGGCAATGTTTACGTTCTTGACTACGAGGACTACCACTGATGACCAGCTCTGGACTGATGCATAATCCGCCCCATCCGGGTGAGTTCATTCGGGATGTCTATCTGGATGCTCTGCAGTTGAGCGTGCGTGATGTGGCCTCGCGGCTGCAGGTGGCTCCTTCCACGTTGAATCGGATCCTGCAGGGACGCAGTCGGGTGACTCCGGAAATGGCGCTGCGCCTGTCACACTGCCTGGGCCGTTCCGCCGAAAGCTGGCTGGCAATGCAGGATGCCCATGATCTCTGGCAGGCCCGCCAGCACCTGGATCTCAGCAGGCTGGAGCCTGTGACGACCCCGGCAAACTGAACGAAATCGAGTAGGATCACTGAATGACAAACATCAACCTGGCACAGTTAGCGCAGGATCCCACCTCCTTGCTCGATCGCGTCGAGGCAGGTGAAAGCATCGTCGTGATGCGTGAAGGTCGCGCTGTCGCGGAGCTTCGGCCCATCGCAACACCCCAATCAGAGCCTCGTCCGTTCGGTCTTACTGCTGGGAATTTCACCGTTCCGGACGATTTCGACGCTCCTGTTCCTGAGGAGATCCTACGAGAGTTTGAGCAGTGTCGAGATTCCTGTTAGATACTCATATCTTTCTTTGGTACATCACCGCTGATTCCAGGCTGCCAGCAAGCTTTCAGGCAGCAATCCAGGACTCTTCCAATGACGTCTATCTGAGTGCCGTCTCGGTTTGGGAAGCAGTCATCAAGCACAGTCTCGGTAAACTCTCGCTCCCGCGCACACCGGCGGAGTATCTGCCGCAGCAACGGGCTGCCCATGGGATTAATCTGGTGTGCATTGCCGCATTCCACCGCGATCCCTTTGATCGACTCTTGGTTGCTCAAGCGATGCAGCATGAACTCACGCTCACCACTGTCGACGCTGAAATCGCTGCCTACCCTGTCAATCAGCTCGCAACTCTTTAATCGACAGGGCTGATGCGGTTGCAATGGCCCTCAGGCGACGCTGGCGTCAGGCACCAGACCCCGCACATCGATCTGGCCGGTGACGGCGGCGGAGATCAGGGCGGAGCGGCGTTCTTGAAGCATGTCGATAGCCTGAGTGGCAGAGTGCTTGAGGTCTGAGGTGGTCTGGCTTTCCTGGACAGCCCCTATCGTTAACCTCTGAGGCGGGGCACCAACCCTGAAAGGGGCTCCCACCGATGAGCAAGCGCCGCACCCACAGTCCCGAGTTCAAGGCCAGGGTCGC
>JBILGK010000099.1:0-2941 GCA_044351065.1 Cyanobium sp. | reverse complement strand
GACCCCACAGCTCCCTGGGAGGCAGAACTCCCCATGAGGTCTATAGTGAGACCGATCCCTGTTCCTCCCGCCCGAGGTTAACGATGTCAGGGGCTGGAACTGTCCAGTAAAAGGCACCCACCTCAGTGCCGCCTTCGGCTGGAGCCGCCGCCTGCGTAACCGAATCGCCACTCCGTTGATCACGCCGCCCCAGGCCTGAATTACAGCCCCGATTCCAATCCCGGCCCTGCCATCCATCGGCGGGGCTTTTTTGTGCCCGCCCAGCGCGGCAAATCTTTCTTTGCGTTTGACCACCACAGTTCTGCCATGCCCCCCAGCTCTGAACCCTCTCGCGATGGCAGCCCCTTGCTCCTCTCCGCCCCGGGCCTGGGCGTGGTGGCGCTGGTGCTGTTTGTGCTGTTCGCGTCCCTGGTGGCCGCAGCCCTATTCCCGCTGCAGCTGCTTGATCCCGCCTGGCAGTTGCGCCTGGCTGGCACCTTGATCAACAGCGCCGCCTTCCCCCTGCTCGGCCTGGCCTTGCTCCAGATCGCCGCCGAGCTCGGCCCCCACGATCCGCTGCTCAAAAGCCGCGCCCGCCTCTGTAGCCAGCTGGCCGTGGCCGCCGCTCTCGGCTTTCTGCTGCTCCTCCCCCTGCAGACCATCGCCGGCCTGCAGACAAGCCGCACGGCCAACAACGCCCAGGCCGCCCGCATCCAGGGCGCCGAGGCCAAACTCAAGGCCCTGCGCCAGGCCGTGGCCACCGCCGCCAGCAACGCCGACCTCAACCAGCAGCTGCAGAAGCTCAGCGGCCCGGTGCTTGGCCCCGCCGACATCGCCCAGCCGCTTCCCCTGCTCAAAGCCCAGGTGGGCGCCGTGCTGGATCAGGCCGCCCTGCAGATCAGCCGCGAGCGCGAGGCCAGCCAGCCCCGCACACCCCTGCTCCTGTTGCCTGATCTGCTCCGCAATGCCCTCGCCAGCCTGGCGCTGGCTCTGGGCTTTGCCGCCCTGGCCCGGCGGCCTGGTTCACGCCGCACTGTGCTTCAGGAGCAGCAGAACACCTGGCGGCGTTCCCGGTTCGGCGGCTCCGGCCGACGCTCCGGCAGCGCCGATGCCGATTACCTCCGCGAGCTGGGTCGCGCGGATCGAGACTTCTGAGGCGCAGGCCCTCACAAGAGGGCAAGGCTCGAAACAGGCAACACCACAGCAACCGTATTACAATTAATTCATCCGTTGTACAGGATCGAGCCTGCGTCCATGCCACTCACCGTCAGGCTGGATCGCGAAACCGAACGCTGCCTCCAGGAGCTTCTGGCTGCCACAGGCCAGGACAAGAGCACCCTCATCCGCCAGCTGATCCGCGATCGCTGGCAACAGCGCCGGCCCTCCCCCTCGATCACCGAGCAGTTGGGCGGGCATCCCGATCACTTCCTCGACACCCTGCCACCCGGCAGCGCTGAACGCCAGCAACGGCGACGGATGCTCGCCGAGCAGCTCACCGATCTGCATCGCGGAGGTGCTCTGGCTGCTGGGCAATCCCTTTGATCCCCGCGTCCTGGCCGCTCAGAACCACCTGCTCAGGGCCGTCAGCCGCGGTGGCATCGAGGCGATCAACCTGCTTCCAGAGGATTTCGCCCGCATCGCCGAACTCAACCAGCCTTATCCCGATCTGCCCGGTGATTTCGCCGATCTCACCCTGGTGACGCTCTCACAGCGGCTGGATGTTGCCGAGATCCTCTCTCTGGATAGCGACTTCGATATCCATCGGCGCTTCCGGCGTGAGCCTTTCCGCCGGGTTTCCCTGCCGTGAGCCAAGGGTGACTGGCCCCCTCAGCCCGCCCAGATCTGCTCCAACTCCACCGCCCGCTCCTCCGGAATCAACAGCCAGCCGAGGCGGGCGCCGGTATCGCCTGCCAGCAGGAGGTGGAGAAGCCCCTGAATGGTTTGGCACCTGGCCCATGGCCGCCTGGCCCACCGGACAACGCACTACAATGCGGTGCATGAAAAGTCGCTCCCTGACGATCCGCCTGGAAGACGACCTGGAGCAGGAGCTGCAGGCCGCCTGCGCTGAAACCGGCCACTCCCGTGGCGAGATCGTGCGAGACGCCCTGCGCCGGCAGCTGCAGCTGATGCGCTTTGAGCGATTGCGTCGCCAGGCCCTGCCCTACGGCGAAACCGCCGGCTGGCTCACCGATGAGGACGTGTTCACGGCCATCTCCTGAACAACCCCCAAGGGGTGAGCGGCGTGCGGGTTTTCTTCGACACCAACGTGATGGTGAGTGCCTTTCTGGCCCGAGGCCTCTGCGCCGACCTGCTACGGCTGGTGCTGCGCGAGCACACCCTGGTGAGCAGCGAAGTGGTGCTGGCGGAGCTGCGCGAAGTGCTCAGCCGCAAGGGCAAGCTGCCGCCTGAACAGATCGAGGCGATGGAAACCTTCCTGCGCGCTCAACCCATCGCCCCAAGGCCAGAGCAAACCCTGCTGCTCGGCTTGGACGATGCGGACGATGAATGGCTGCTGGCCAGCGCCGTGCTTGCCGAGGCCGACCTGTTTGTCACCGGCGATCAAGGCGTCCTGGCCTGCGCCTCCAGCCCACGGCCGCTTCTCACGCCTCGGGCCTGCTGGCAGCATCTACGCGGGCCTGGCTGATCACGCGGGGCGAAAGCACGAGGCAGGAAGCTTGGGCCATCGCTGCCCTGAAGTGCCCCTCAGCCCGCCCGGATCTCCTCCAAAACTCCACCGCAGCACTGCTCGGCCGTTAGGGCCTGCCAGCAATCGAGGGCCAGCAGGGCGGCATCGGGGCTGAGCACGCAGTTGTTCGCCATTGCGGGCGCCCGTGTTGTCAGCCGACAGCGAGAAAGTCACCAGATCCGACACGAAAAGTTCCCCACCCGGATCGAGAGATGGACGCAATCGCCGGTGCCGATGTCAGCCGACCAGCTGAGCTGTTGACGGCGTCGGAGGCCA
>JBILGK010000012.1:0-91189 GCA_044351065.1 Cyanobium sp. | reverse complement strand
TGCTACCGCAAGCTGCAGGCGCTGATGGAGCGCCACAACCTCTCCGCCAGCGGCGCCGCCCACCACCTGATGCGCCTCGGCGCCGGCCTGGCCCCCTTGCCGCCCCTGGATCAGCAGGCCCCCGCTCCCAGCCAGGAGCAGGCCCCATGAGAACGATCCCTCCCTCCCCTCCTTCCCGCAGGCCCGCCCTGCCCGCCTTCCTCGGCGGCGGCAGGCCGCCACGGCATGCCCTCGTCTGCATCTGCAGCCTGCGGGGGCTGCACCGCCTGCTGCTGCTCTCGCTGGTGGGGCAGTTGGTGATCGTTGCTCTGCTGCTCGCGGCCATGACCCTCGGGGAGCGCCGGCCGCCGATGCTCCGGGATCCGGCGGCGGGGGCGTTGCTGGGGGGGGAGGGCTGATGGACGCCCCAACCACCACCAGCCGCCAGCGCGCCTGGATCCCCACCGCCGAGGTCTGCGATTACCTGGGCATCAGCCGCGAGACCCTCCGCCGGCTGCGGCTTCGGGGTGTGCTTCAGCCCGGCAAACACTTCCGTCGCTGGGGCTGCACCCAGGGCAAGGGTCCGCTCCAGTGGCATCACCAGAACGTGGAGACCACCATCACGGCTTGGAGCCGACGAAACCTCAGGCAATAGACGACTCTCCGGCCAGTTCGTTCAGCCATTCCCGGCGAGAACAACCTCTGATCCCCTTGAGCCTTGCGACAGGCTGTCGCGAAGAGCTCAAAGACAGATCAGAGGATTTTTTTGTGCTCTCTGTGGGCGACCAGACCGCTGCAGTAACAGGCAACACCAGGAGGTCCGAGAACACCAGGACGGCTGGAAACGAGACCAGCAGCAAGCCGATGTCAGCAGACCTCAGAGTCTCCCGTCAGCGGCTCTGAGAGAGCAGATCGTCCAGTCAGCGGACAACACCCCTGCCAGGGCTCACGACCGGTTAAGCCCAGCTCGCTGGATGCCGGCATCCCGAAGCTGCTGAGGACACCGACAGGGACGTGAGCAGACCGTCGATTTGCTCACCTGATTGCTCACATGGCCTTCGGCCAATCCCTGAAAAGTCAATCGGGGCGACAGGATTCGAACCTGCGACCTAGTGCTCCCAAAGCACCCGCGCTACCAAGCTGCGCCACGCCCCGTCTGTGGAACTCTAGCGGCCGTCCTGTCGAGGCTCAGGCTGTGGCGAGCACATAGGGCTGGCCGGGGATCGGATCGATGAAGCGGCAGGGAACGCTGACGGTTTTGGCGGCCTCGGACGGGCTGCCTTGCACCTGCAGCAGGCCCGCCAGCAGGCCGCTGAAGCGCACGTCCCCGCCGGTGGTGCTGGCCAGAACCGCTGAGGGCTGGAAGCGCTGCAGGAGCTGGGGCAGCACCGTGCGACCGCGCACAAAAGCGCCGGCCACGGGCAAACCCACGTCGATCACCGGGCTGATGACTGCCGTAAGCGGCTGGGCGGGCAGGTCGGAGCTGAGGAAGCCGTGAGGCTCCAGGTAGAGGCTGCCGCTGGGATGGGTGAACAAATACCCGTTCTCCAGCTGGGGGACGGGGGCACCGGCGGTGGCGGTGATCGTCAGCGATCCCACATGGTGCTGCTCCCCGGGGCGCAGGGTTGTGACCTCGCGAAAGCCGAGGCTTCGCACCCGCTGCGCCGCAGACGCCGAACCCACCACCGGCAGATCCTTGGGCAACAGCTCCAGGCTGGCGGGATGGCAGTGATCGCTCAGGCCCTGGGTGAGCACCAGCAGGTCCACCGCCTCCGGCACCGGCTGTGGATTCGCCAACTCCCCCTTCAGCAGCCAGTCCCCGGGGCCAAACTGCAACGGGCCGGTGAACCAGGGATCCACCAACACCCGAGCTTGGGCCCCGAAGTCGAGCAGCCAGCCATTTGCCCCCAGATAGGTGGCCGCGAGCACGTGGGCGGAGGAACGATCCAGCGGCTCCATCGGAGAGGGCCAGGCACAAGAGAACCCACCCTGGCGTAGCCGGGACGGGAATGCGGGCAAGAGGGATGGTTCCAGCAGCCGCTCGGACAGCAAGCCCTGACATGGGCGGAATTCGGTACCAGGAACGACGTCATCAGCCAAGGATGCTTCGCGAAGATTCACACATCTGTCTGATTGACCATGGCCCTGCGCCGTCGTGTCGAAATCCTCCCCTTCACCGGCACCCTCTCCGGATCAACCCTCTTCTCTTCTCCCCAGCCCAGCGACGAAACCTTGGTGGCCGAAGTGGGCTCCCCCCCCTCGGGCGAGCTGTTCTGCCATCGGCACCAAACCGATCAACTGATGGTGCTGCGGGGCTGCATTGATCTGATCGTGTTGCAGGAGGGTCGCCTGCAACGCATCACCCTGCGGGAGGATGAAGCCTCCTGGGTGCGCATTCCACCCTGCGTGCCCCATGGTGCGATCAATCGGGGCCGCCGCCCCGCGGTCGTGGTGAATGCCGTGTTGCGCCACGGCCCCAGCGATCCGCGCGACTATCAGCCCAGGCCGGTGCCATCAGCCTTCGCCTCGGATTGGGCCAAGTTGCAAGATCGATCCGAAAGGTGCGGCGGGGCGGCGGAGTCAGTAGTCTGGGCTGCCGAGCAATTCTGAGCGACTCGCACTACGACCTGCGAGGAACAGCTTTGTCTCGTACGGCCAGCATGGGTTTTTCGACGAGGTGATAAAGAACACCACCAATGGCGAAAACTGCCACAAAAATTGCAGGCACGACCGTGACACGAGGCACTCCAACCCGATCCGCAAATGTCGTTAGCGCGTTGATGACCATCGCGTGGGTGAGATAGACACTGTAGGATGTAATTGCGATGAAGGCAATCAACTTGGAGCGGGAGATGCCAATGGCCTGTGCATCGACAACCTGGGCAAGAATTCCAGCACAGAGAAGGCCAACATAAATGTCAGAAAAGTAATACAGCAATCGATTGTCGATCACGGGATAAAGCAGAATGCCCAGCAGCAGTGGGGCTATCAACCAGCCGGTGAACCTTCGAAAAGGCGGCCAGTGCCGTGGCTCATTCACGTACAAATACGACATCCACAGGCCTAGAATAAGCCCAGCCAGATTGAGATGCGTAGCGGTGATCGAGATGCCAAGCGGCTGGCCTGGTGTAGCGCGGGGGTCGAGAAAGGGGATCGCAATGGCAGCCCCCAACAAAAGGGGAAAGGCAAGGCGCAGTGGCGTTCTGCATAGGGTGAGCAAGGCCAAGACGAGCGGCAAGAATAAATAGAAGTGCTCCTCCACGCAAAGCGACCAGCTCACGGTGAAATAGGGGATTTGCGGTTTGTAGTTTTGCAGGAAAAGCAAATAAGACGGGTCAAACTTTTCACCCCTTGCGAAATAGACTCCAGTAAAAGCAATGGGCAGCACCACCAGATAAACGGGAATTGTGCGCAGCCACCTTCGCGCCCAGAACCTAGGCAGGTCGAGGTTGCCGAATCTGGCCCTTTCCTTCCAGATCAAAGTGCCGATAAGCCAGCCACTGAGTACAAAGAATAAATCCACACCGTAGGCCCCCAATTCCAGGTAGCGCTGGGTCAGCCACGGCAGGTTGGGCATGAACTCGCCAATATGATAAACCAATACCAGCAAGATGGCAGCAGCACGAAGCAGATCGAGATTGCTATTTCTCGCTGCAGCGGCAGCGGTTTTCTTCTCTCTCGTTGGCTCCAGAAACGAAACAGGCTCCGGGGCATACTCCAAGGAGGTTATGTTCAGTTACCAGAGGCGACTTAAAAATTTAGCATGGCATTTCTCAGTCTGCCTTTCCTTCCCCTTGGAGTTGGGCAGGAAGCGGTTCCGCCTTGGGGGCGAAGGGGGCGAATCAAACAGGAGAAACGCCGCCGCCCACTGCTTCCGCACGGCCGAGCCTCCCCAGCCCAGCAACCATTGGCCAGCCAACCCCGACCAAGCGCAAGTCCCAACAACCTCAGCAGTGGCAGCAAGAACCGGAGCCTCCCTCGGCTTCGGCTAGATCGCTCGGTCTGGATCCAGGGGCAACCCCCGCAGCCCCAGGGCCAGGCGGCGGGCGGTCAACAACAACGGATACAGCCGTTTCGCCCGGGATCCATCGGCGAACAGCGGACCCAGCAGGCGCAGCAGCGGTGCGCTTGGCTCCATCCGCGCACACAACCACTGGATCGCCGTGGCGCCGTGCAGCAGCCGCTCACCCTCGATCAGCACCGCGCCATCGGCCAGCCGCAAGCCCCGGCGGAGCAGGGAGGCCCGCAGGGCGTGGTCGGCGCGGCCATCGCAAATCCGCAGACCCTTGATGCCGGCGCGCAGCTCGCTCAACTCGGCGAAATGACGACAGAAGAGGCAGCCGCCGTCGTACACAAGCAACGGTGCAGACGAGGGCCCAGCCCCCATTTCCTCCCTGCTGCCAGGAGAATCAGGGACCATCGGTTCCCTTTTCAGGTCGTCGCGATGCACACCCACCAGGCACGCTCGGGATTTTCGAAAGATCCGACCATTCTGTCCCCGCTGGCCTGGATGCTGCGATCACTTCTGGTGGTCCTGATCTGCCTGGGACCGGCCATCCCCGGGTTCCCAGCATCCTTCCCGGCAGCCGCAGCGTGGGCTGACAGCCAACCGCAGCAACGGATCTACCGCTGCGATGGCGAACCGCTCAGCGCCGAGCTGGTGCCCGGCGCCGTGGATGCGCTCGGCATCCCCAACACCCTTGCCGGCACCGTGCCCGGCGCTTACCAGGTGCTGCGCTGGCGGGGGGTGCAACTCCAGCTGCCGCGTACCAACAACGCCGGTGCGCCGAGCTTCAGCGATGGCAAATGGGCCTGGAGCGAACTGGATCCCGACCACCCCATCCTGCGCCTGCGCTCCGGTGGCGGAGATGTGCGGGAGTTTCGATGCGATGCCCAGAGCTGAACGTGGTGACTGTCAGGGACGCACCGCCTGCACAGCAGCATCGAACTGAGCGGGATGGCCACAGCGAAAGGCCCCCGCCGAAGCGGGGGCCAGAGGCTTGCGGCGAGGCATCAGGCCGTCACGCCGGGGCGGGTCAGCCCTCCACCTTCACCGACACGGTGGTGACCTTCTGGGCCTTGGGGGCCTTCACGGTCAGCAGGCCATCCCGATAATGGGCCTCGAGCTGGTCGCGGTCGATGGCGGAGGGGAAGCGGAAGCTGCGGCTCCAGGTGCCGTAGCGGAACTCGCTCAGCAGCGGAGCGGCGGCAGCCTCCTCCCGCTCGCTGGATTGGGGCAGCTCCCGCTGGCTGCGCCGCTCGGCGCTGATCACCAGCGAACGCTCGGTGGCCTTCACATCCAGGGCGGCCCGGTCGACGCCGGGAAGCTCCAGGACCACCTCGTAGGCCTCGGGGGTCTCGTGGACCTCGGCGGCGGGTACGCGCTCGGCAGTCTGCAACTGCTGGCTGAGCTGCTGCTCCAGGCGATCGAAGAGTTGGAAGGGGGAGGAAGAAGTGCGCAGGGTCAACATGGTGGCGATGGGCGAAGGGTGGAGGGTCGGGGTGATCGTCCGCCCCGTTGCCAACACTTTCTCGGCAGCGGCAGGGTTGGGGGATCGCGCAGACCGAACCGCCCGGATCGGCCCTCACGCCAGGGATTCGGTCGCCACCCCCACAAGGTCGGGAGAACCGGCGCAGCTTGAGCGGCCCTTAACCCAAAGCCGCTGGAGTGCCCCAAGCTGAAGGGATCGCTCCGGGGCCTCCATGCTGGACACCTCCCCGCTCCCCCCCCTGAGCAACGGCACCCATGCCCTCGCCCAGATCCAGCGCCAGACGCGCCGGCTCGCGGCCCTGCACCGGGAGGTGCTGGCGGACAAGGATCCGGAGGCGCTGCATCAATTCCGCGTCAGCCTGCGGCGGCTGCGCACGGCCCTGCGTCAGTTCGCACCCGCCCTGGAGTTGCCGGACGGGGTGAGCCCCGGCCGCATCGCCGGCCTCGCCCGCAGCACCGGACTCAGCCGCGACCTGGATGTGCTGCAGGAACGTCTGGAGCACGGCATCCTTCCCCGCTTGGCCGCGGAGGAACGCCAGGCCCTGCGGCCCGCCCTCAAACGGTTGCGACGGGACCGGCAGATCGCCTTCGAGGCGGTCCGCGACGCCCTCGGCTCCTCCCGCTATCTGAAGCTGCTGGCACGGCTGGGTCGCTGGGCGCAGCAGCCGGCCTTCACCCCCCTGGGCCACCTGCCCCTGGCGGATTGGCTCCACGAATGGCACCTGCCCCTCTCGGGCGCCCTCTTCCTCCATCCCGGCTGGATGGCCATCCACCCACAGGACGAGAGCTTGCACGAGCTGCGCAAGAGCCTCAAGGGGGTGCGCTACGCCCTGGAGCACCTGGCGGAGGCCCTGGAGGCCCCCGGCCACAGCTGGATCTCCGTGCTCAAGCAGGCCCAGAGTTGGCTGGGGGAGCTGCACGATCTGCAGGTGCTGGAAGCCTGTCTGCTCGATCGGCCAGGCCACGGAGCGGGCAGGGGTCTGGAGGGTCTGCGCGGGGAGCTGGAGCGGCAGCGCAGTGAGGTGTGGGGGCAATGGCGGACCCTTGCCGCCCTGCTCCTGCTGCCGGAGAGCCGCCGCGCCCTGCCCGCCCTCAGGCCGTTGCCGGTGGCGATTCCGCCGCCGCTGAGCGCGGCAGAGGCGGCAGCCGCAGGCTCGTGAGCCAGGAGAGGGCCAGCAGCAGCGCGGAGCCCCAGAGGCAGGCCTGCATTCCGGTGCTGCCGCCGCCGCCCAGCAGGAACAGGCCACCCGAGAGCAGGGTTCCCACCAGCCGGCCGGCGGCGTTGGCCATGTAATAGAAGCCCACATCCAGGCTCACGGCCTCGGCCTCGGAGTAGGCCAGCACCATGTAGCTGTGGATGGAGGAATTCATCGCGAACACCACGGCGAACAGCGCCAGACCGGCCACCACCGCCAGGCCGCCGTGGCCGCCGCGCCCGAGGGCGATCGCGATCAGGGCCGGCACCGCCGTGAGCAGCGCCGCCCAGAACGACACCGCCCGGGGGCCAGGCGGGGCAGAGCTCCCCCACAGCCGCCGCAGCGATGGCGCCGCCCCCTGCACCACGCCGTAGCCGATCACCCACAGACCCAAAAAGCCCCCCACCTCCCAGAAGCGCCAGCCCAGGGCCGCCTCCAGGAACACCGGCAGGGCCACCACAAACCACACATCGCGGGCGCCGAACAGGAAGAAGCGCGCCAGCGAGAGCACATTGATCCCCTCAGACTTGGAGAACAGCGAGCGGAAGGCGGCCTTGCCCTTCATCCGCCCCAGGTCGGCCGGCAGGGGCAGGGTGATCAGGAAGGCCACCGCCAGGGCCGCCGCCATCACCGCCACGGCGGCATTGAAGCCCAGGGCGGTGAGCAGCACACCACCGAGGAAGAAGCCCACCCCCTTGAGGGCATTCTTCGATCCGGTGAGGATCGCCACCCAGCGGAACAGGCGCGCCTCGCCGGAGGGCACCACGGCCCGGATCGCGCTCTTGGCACTCATCTTGTTGAGGTCCTTGGCGATGCCGCTCAACGCCTGGGCCGCCATCACATAAACCACCGACAGAAGCTTCGGCCAGCTGGCGGAGACCGGCACGAGCATCAGCAGCGCCGCGATCTGCAGCCAGGTGCCGCTCCAGAGGGTGAGGCGCAGGCCGTAGCGGGCCGCGATCCAGCCGCCGCAGAGATTGGTGACGACACCAAAAAATTCGTAGAACAGAAACAGCAGGGCGATCGTGAGGGTGGAGTAGCCGAGCTGGTGGAAATGGAACACCACCAACATGCGCAGCGCCCCATCCGTGAGGGTGAAGGCCCAGTAATTGGCGGTGACGATCCCGTATTGGCGCAGCGGTGAAAGCATCGGCACGGTCCCTCAGCGCTGGTCGAGCAGGGCGATGTGGCACGCCAGATCCGCCATGCGGCAGCTGTAGCCCCATTCGTTGTCGTACCAGGCGTACACCTTCAGCTGGCTGTCGTTCACCACCATCGTGGAGAGGGCATCCACGATCGAACTGCGGGGATCGTTGACGTAATCCACCGACACCAGCGGGCGGGTTTCGTAGCCGAGGATGCCCTGCAGCGCCCCGTTGGCGGCCGCCTCGAAAGCCTGGTTCACCGCCTCCACACTCGCCGGCCGCTCCAGTTCGAACACCGCATCCACCAGCGAGGCATTGAGCAGCGGCACCCGCACGGCGTGGCCGTTGAGCTTGCCCTGCAGCTCCGGGAAGATCAGGCCGATCGCCCGCGCCGAGCCCGTGCTGGTGGGGATCAACGACTGCAGGCAGGAGCGGGCGCGGCGCAGGTCATTTTTGAACCCATCAACCACCACCTGGGTGTTGGTGACGTCATGCAGGGTGGTGATCGAGCCGTGGCGGATGGTGAAGGCGCCATGCACCACCTGCACCAGGGGCGCCAGGGCGTTGGTGGTGCAGGAGGCGGCCGTCACCAGCCGGTGGCGGCTGGGGTCGTAGAGGTGGTGGTTGATGCCGAACACCACGTTCAGGGCCTCCGCCCCGCCGATCTCCCCCTTCACCGGACAGGCCACCAGCACCCGGGGCAGGTCGGCGACGTCGAAATAGGGCTGGAGGGTGGCCGGGGTCTTGAAGCGACCGCTGCACTCCAGCAGCAGCTCCACCCCCGCCTCGCGCCAGGGCACGGTCAGGGGATCGCCCTGCTGGCTGTAGGAAATCGCCTGGCCGCCGACGAAGAAGCCGCGCGCGTCGCCCTGCAACGCCTGGGGCCAGCGGCCATGCACCGAATCGAAGGCCAGCAGGTGGGCGGCGGTGTGGGCGTCGCCGGCAGGGTCATTGACATGCACAAGCTCGATGCCGGGCCGTCCCCAGAGGGCTCGGAACACCAGGCGGCCGATGCGACCGAAGCCGTTGATGCCGATGCGCATGGCGCCAGAAAGCCGCTTGTCCCCTCAGCGAAGCACCACCCCCCGGCCGGCGGACGGTGCTCCAGATCACATGGAACCTTCAGCTCGCGGCGCGGCGGCGCAGCTCCGGCAGGGCGAACAGCAGCGAGGCGGCCAGGGGCCGACTCTCCCCCAGCTTCGGGCTCCACACCGCCCCCGTCTCCATCTCCGCCAGGCTCACCAGGGCCAGGTCCTGTCCCTCCAGCAAGCGCAGGGCCTCTAGCGGCACCGGCAGCGGCGCATGGAAATAGTGCAGCACCCGCTCCGGGCGCTCCTGGCGGAAGGCAAAGGTGAGGGGCCCGGCCTGCCAGGCGATCTCCTCCAGCAGCTCGCGGCGCAGGGCCTGCTCCGGCGTCTCGCCCGGATCCAGGTGGCCGCCGAACAGGCCCCAGTGGCCTGGCGCCACGATGCCGGGCACGTCGTCCCGCAGCTGGAGCAGCCAGTGCCCTTGCCGCTCCAGCAGCGCCAGGGCCACCGCGACGCTCATCGCTCTTGGCCGCCGGGGGCGGGGGCGGCGCCGCTGGGGTCGAGGAGCCAGAGGGCCAGGCCACCGCCGCGGCCCCGGGCCGCCAGCCAGGGCTGGCCGGCGGCGGTGCGGCCGCGGCCGATCAGGGCGAAGAAGGGCAGGCGCCGCTCCTCGGGTCGCGCCAGCGGCCGCTCGAACAGGGGGCGACCGGCGAGGCGCAGCTGCCAGCGGCAGAACCAGAAGCGCAGCAGGGGCCGGCGTCCGTCCAGACGGCCCTCACCCTCGAAGCGCAGCTCCAGGCCACCGAGGGCCACCCGGTTCAGCAGCGGCAGCCCCGCCGCCGTGGCCGCGCCGATCTCCAGGCTGGCGTCCAACCCCCGCAGCAACGCCGCCGCCGCGGCTTGCGGCGGCCCGCCGCGACGGGGCCACACCTGATGGAAGCGCCACCGGCCCTGCAGGGAGGCGGCCTCCAGGCCGCTGCCGCCGGCCCTGGCGCCGGCCTCCAGGCGCAGTAGCTGCTCCCCACTCGGCAGGGTGTCGGCGGCTGGAGGCGACATCAGGGGAGGGGACGAGGGCGCGACCTTAGGTTGAACCCTTCGCCGCGCCAAGACCCATAGCCGCCGAGATCAGGGTGACGCCCAGCTGAAGCCGCCCCGGGTTTGACCCGCGTCAGGGTGCCGCCCCCAGCAGCTCAATCCTCGCCAGGCGCGGGGGGCGCGGGGCCTGGGGAGGTCACAGATCCCCGGCCCATTGGGCACAGGGCCGGCGGCCGCGCCACGATCGGGATCGAGCCCCGGAGGCCGATGCCGCGCCCGATCGATCACGCCCTGCGGCTGCGCAGCCTGTGGCTCTGCTATCTGCTGGCGATGTTGTTTCACGTGGACCTGGGCCTGATGCCCCTGTTCCACGGCCTGTCGCCGGAGATCGAGAGCAAGGTGCCGCAAACCCAGCTGCCGCTGGTGTTCTGGGGGATGCTGATCTATTTCCTGATCCCGCTGGCCTCGATTCTGCTGATCGCCTGGGCGGCGAGCGATCCGGAGGAGGAAACGCGCTGGCGGCCTTGGCGGCGCGCGCACTTCTGGATCTCGGTGATGTATACCGTCACCAACATCCCCCATCTGATCGCCGACATCCTCGTGCCCGATTCGCGCGGTGACCAGGTGTTGTTGATGGTGGTGCTGCTGGCGATCGGGCTGCTGATCAATGCGGAGGGCTGGCGCTGGTGGCGAAGCAACCGATCGTGATGGCTTCCCAGCCGATCGTGATCCTGGGCGGCTTCCTGATCACGCAGGAGGCGTACCAGCCGATGCGGCAGCGGCTGGCGGAGCTGAGCGGGCAGGCGCTGGAGCGGGTGGAGCTGGTGCCGGTGGGGCGGCTGGAGTGGCTGCTGACGGTGTTCCCCTGGGCCTGGGCGCGGATTCTCGACCGGGTGGCGACCGCGGTGGAGCAGCAGGCGAGAGCCTCACACACGGGCGGGGTGACGCTGGTGGGCCACAGCTCGGGCGGAATCATGGCGCGGCTGTTTCTGGATGACCGGCCGTTTGAGGGCCGCCGCTGGAATGGCCGGGCGCGGGTGAACACGTTGCTGATGCTGGGCAGCCCGCACACGGCCCTGAAGGCCACGCCGCTGCGGCAGAAGGTGGCGCGCGAGCTGCCGGGCTGTGCGTTTGCGCCGGCGGTGCGGTACGTGTCGGTGGCGGGGGTCGTGGATCTGGACCCAGCGCGGGGCGAAGCGAGCGACACGGCGCGGCGGATGGCGCCGACCGCCTACCGCAACAGCACGGGCGACGCGAACGATCAGGGCGATGGTCTGGTGCCGGTGCGCTCGGCGCTGCTGGAGGGCTCGGAGGCGGTGGTGCTGGAGGGCGTGGCCCATGGGGGGGCCTTCGGGCCGCGCTGGTATGGATCACCGGAGGTGGTGACGCGCTGGTGGGCGGCGGTGAGCGCGCCCATGTGAGCGGCACTGGCGGCCGCCAGACCCGGCAGGTCGTAGCCACCCTCCAGCGCCGATACCAACCGCCCGCCGGCATGACGCTCCGCCAGCTCCATCGCCAGGCGGGTGAGGGTGGCGAAATCAGCGTCGTCGAGCCGGAAGCCGCCAAGCGGATCCTCTCGGCGGGAATCAAAGCCGGCGGAGATGAGCACGAACTGGGGCGCGAACGCGTCGGCTGCCGGCAGGATCTGCGCATGCCAGGCCGCCAGCAGCTCCGGGCCAGTGGTGCCGGCGGGCAGGGGAATGTTCACCGTGAAGCCCTCGCCGTCGCCGTCGCCGCGATCGGAAGCGGCGCCGGTGCCGGGATAAAGCGGCGTCTGGTGGCTGCTGCAGAAGAGCACGGAGGGATCGGCGGTGAAGATTGCCTGGGTGCCGTTGCCGTGGTGCACGTCCCAATCGAGGATCAGCACCCGCTCCAGGCCATGGGCCACCTGCAGATGGCGGGCGGCAACGGCGATGTTGTTGTAGATGCAGAAGCCCATGCCGCGCTCGGCCGAGGCGTGATGCCCCGGCGGCCGCACCACCGCGAAGGCATTGGCCACCTGACCCGCCAGCACCGCCTCCAGCGCCGCCAGCACGCCACCGGCCGCCAACCGCGCGATCCGCTCCGACTCGGCCCCGATCGCCGTGTCGCCGCTGGAAAGCTCATGGCGGCCGGCGGCCACATCCGCCTGCACCTGTGCCAGGTAGGCGGGGCTGTGCACGCGCAGCAGTTCGGCGTCTGTGGCGGGCCGGGGGGCAATGAGCCGGCAGCGGGGCAGCAGGCCGGCCAGGTGCAGGCCCTGCAGCACCGCATCCATCCGGGCGGGCTGCTCCGGGTGGAAGTCGCCGGTGCTGTGCAGGCGGTAGGCGGGGTCGCAGACGAGGCCGGTGGGGAGGGGGGTGGTGATGGGGAGACCCTCGGTCACGATTGGCTGCGCCTGTGGAGACGGCATGATCGTTCAGCATAGTGAGAGCAGAGATAGAGGGTGTATCAGCAAGTGTTCAATTGCGGGGCCGCTGCATTGGAATGCCAGACGTTAACCCAAAGGTAGGCAAATACATCTTTGAAAGTCTGAAAAGAGCTGACCGGTGTCAAAACTGCTCGGGGTCTCCGCTTGGGCCATGCAGGAACTCAGCAGGTTGCAACCGCCGCCCATAGCGGAAGGCCACGGCGATCACTTTGCTGGTGCCATGGAGGCGCTGCTTCACCTCGCTGGCTGAGAAGAGCAGCAGCTTGATCGGGAGGCGGTGATGAGCCAGCATCCAGCCCAGGAGATCAGACTGAGTCCGCCCAGATTGGGATGTCCCTACTGCGGCGAACGACCGGGATCACGCGGCTTGGACGCTTTGGGAACACGGCCTTGATGAAACACATCCGAACCAGTATGCGCTGACTCCCACATGTTCTTCTCTTCCTCGTCGTCGGGGGTGTTGCGCTGCAAGAGCCACATGGTGCGTATCTCGTCCTTTCCCTCTTTGTTGAGAGTATGTTGCCCGACCCATGTGGCGACGGAACCGTGCGTCGTACCACCATCAATCGGACGTCTCCAGTTCACCATAAACGAGATCACGTCGCCGTTGACGGTCCCAATGACCGGGTAGAACGCGTCGGGCGTCGGTCCGGTGTTGGTCCGGTATCGGCCACTGAGGGTTCCCGTCTTCGCATCCCACTTGACTTCCATCTCCGATCCCAATTGGTTGTGCCACCAGCCGTCGAGATTGGGCGTTGGATCGAGCTTTGCAGGAGGGGGTGACGCCGCGTGAGCGGCGACACCTACCGTTAGCCCGAACAGGACAAGCAGGGCGGGTAAAATTCGCCGATCCATAGAATCCCCCGATATTGAAAAACTGATCATACACTCCGGTTTTCGCGTTTGACGACTTTCTTTTCGATGTTCGCTGGCGGGGCGCGGTGCGGGGGGAGGCCAACGCGAGAGTTCTGTTCGGCGAGCAACTCGGTGGACTCGCCGAACGCTCAAGATTAGAAGCGGGCCATGACTTTGGCATAGGCGACGCCATTCGCTCCCGTCTTCTGAATCTTGATGTTAGGCCCCCTTCGCATCGCCAGTGGAGTGAGCTTCGACATATTCCTTGAGCACAGCATCCATACGAGCTTGCCAACCAGCTCCTGAAGCTCTGAAATAGTCAATGACCTCAGGACTATATCGGATTGAAACTAGCTGCTTTTTGTTCGCCAACTTTGGACGACCGCGCAACACCCGAATGGGGACCATCGCGCTCATCTGCTCGTCTGTAAGCGGAAGGGCGCCAGGATCTGATTCTGCTGCCGCTGTAATCAACTGATCTTCCTCAAGTGTCGGCATCTTCAGGCTGATCTGCTTTGATGGCTTTGACATAGTGATTGACCTCACGGCGATTGGCTCTGCGTAGGCTAATAATTCTTCTTGCCGGCTCGCGATCTACAAAGGCTACAAAACAGAGTATGTCTCCAAGTGGAGCCAAGGCAACCATCCTCACTTCACCATAGTCAGCCCGATCATCAATCCAGACGAGTGCTGCATCCCAACTGAGCTCAGCTGCGGCCGCCAAGGAGAGGCCGTGCTTGCTCAGATTGGTCGCGTCCTTGCTAGAGTCAAAATCGAACTGCACTCTTTATCGTAGCTACGGAAAGACCGCCTGTCAACTTTGTCTCAACAAGCAGCTTTCAGGTGGGCCTAACGCTCCAGATCAGAAGCGGGGTTGAATCTAGGCATAGAAGAAAGCTCGCGCTCCCGTCTTCTGTATCTGGTTGTTGGGTGGTCATTCATTGCATATAATCATGGCTGACCATTGACATTTCAGCGGACGTACAGCACGTAATCAGAACAGCTTATTCAAAAATGGAACGACCCCATATACGGGCGCAACGCACATCGAATCTTTTCTGAAGCTTCTCCCTGCGCAAGGCGAACAGCCATTTCAGCCGACTCATTATGGGCAAGTCCCAAAGCGCGACTTGCTTGCCCCAGAAGTGACTTACGGTTGTAAAGCATCAGTAATCCATCATAGTCTTCCCTGTCGACAACGTCCTGAAACCGGCCCAACGATTCTTGGTAAATCATCGCAGCATCTATACTCTCTGTGAGTTCTTTAAGGGCCTCAGTCAATTTCTCCTTCCCGACAGCCTTCGCGTTAAAGCAGTTGAGCTTATACGATATCTCAGCAGCTGCATGCATTGAAACTTGCTTGTCAATTTCTCCCCGAAGCCGGTCAAATATTGCCTTGGACACCTCTTGGTAGTCTGTTCCAGGGTCACGTGCAAGCCGTTCGCTGACGATGTGGAGAAACTCCCTAGTGCAAAATAGATTCTCAACCTCTGCTACCTTCATCACGAAGATTGAATGCTTTTCCAGGGCGTCTATCTCAGATTGAGAGCGACGGTCTCTATCAATAAGGCCGCTAACATCGAGATATTGAAGCTGATGATTCGCCTTCATTGACTTAACTGTTTGAATAACCTGCTGACAACTGCCTCTCGGTATCACCAGATGGTTTGGGAGCAAACTACGATACAGCGCAGTATCGAGGCTCCCAATGTCACCTTCAACAAAGACGACGGACTTTCTACTCCCCAAAAGTTCGTAGAGAAGATCGTCCGGCAAGCCCTCGTCAGATTGGACCATCTCCCAATCCCATTTCTTGCCGTCATAGGACTTAAGCCATATTTTAGTTGCACTCTCATGTGCAGCAGCAAAGTCGACGTCATGGGTGAAATATACGAACAGGCAATCAGTCCTTAACTTTTCGATCTCCAGCCACAGCCGAGACTGCAAAGACTTATGCAAGTGCAGTTCAGGTTCGTCAATTATGATTATGCCATCTTTTGGAGCGGCAAGGCATTGGCCAATCAAATAGAAAATCACGCGCTCTCCATCGCTCATCTCTGATGAGTTATACTTTGCATCCTGATCTCCGCGCACTCTTGTTTCGATTCGGAGCCCTCCAATTATCAACTCTCGATGAGGAAGAACTTTCTCCCATACTTCTTTAACTTGATCTATCTTTGTCCGTGGTGGCTCCACTCTGCCTGCTGTTTTGACACAGTCAGCTTTAAATCGTGCATTCTCTTCGGTTTCGTCAGGGAAAAGATATACCATCAGCTTTTCGTAGTCATTCAGGAGGCTTGTTGCAGGCTTCTGATTCCACCTATAGTGCGATACTAGATCTTCACGTTCAGGGCTGCCAAATAGCAGGTTTCGTTCTGCTATGTCTATTGACATAGGTGTTGTGCTGTCCGGCATTGAAAGTGACTTCTGGGCTGAGATCCGGTGCACTCTTGAATCCTGCTTGCTCTCAAGTTCAATCCATGTTCCAAGCCTTGTTTTCCAGAGCCATTGGCTCCAATAAACAAAATACTCTGCTGAGATGCAATCCGATTGTTTTCTTCGGGATTACTTCCTGGCAAAACAAGCTCGCGTGTCTTCGAATTAAGAGGCATTTCTGTCAACTTGCTTGGCATGTCGCGAGTTATTGCGCTAAGGATACAGCGGCTCGTCTTCCGGGCAAACAGCCCCCCTCGCATCCACCAGAGTTGTGTTTATTGTGTTGCAAAGCGTCGCCTGGAGGCCGCAATGCTTGATTCAGCGAATCTTTGAATGTCTGGTCTTGCCTTCTAGACAAGACCAGACAATTAGCGTAAGCGAGAATGCTGGCGCATGCATTTCAAGTAGGTTAAGCCAATAGTAGGCATTCTTGCACAGGCTTCCTGATCTTTCAAGCGCTAACTAGGTGGTTTCCGTGAGCCAACTTCCTGTCGATAGGGCTATCCTGGCTGTTTCATTTGGTTTTTGACGCGTAAGCCCGTGGTGAACAGTTGTGATCGGGCTCAGTATCAACATGTAGCGGTGCCTACGATCCGTCCCGCTGCCTCCACCTCCATCCCAGAGCCGCTCGTAGATCCCGCTTGGCATAGCTGGGGGTGTCTTGTTATACATAGGGCAGATGTCCTGATTTCCGAGCTGTATAGTTTCATTCAGGTGTCTAAAAGAAATCCCTCGCATGAATACACAAGGTAGGCGGCCCTGGACAGCCAAATGCCCCACCATGTTTTCGGAATGCTCCCCGGCTTTCTCCCCTTGATCCAGAGCCACGTCAGAGCGGCTTGCCATCCCCTCCTAGGAGCCCCTGCCCGCGACTGGGCAACACTGGGACCAGTTAGACCAACGCACAATCAGAGTTTCTTTGGGCCAGCATGATAGGCTCGCGATGAAATCAATTCGCCAACAATCTCAAGCCATAATGCAAGCAAAAGCCCGCTCCATCGCCTTTCTTGGTGTGATCTCCGCGGGCTGTCTCGCATCACCGGTCAGCGCGCAAACCGTCACACCCGCCAGCGGGGTGTGGAGCACCACCACTAGTGGATCTACGGTCACCACCTCCGCGGTCACCCTCACCGCCCCGCCGCCGTTCGCTTTCAGTTTCAACCAACCCACCAGCAGCGGCTCATTCCCAGCCACAGTGAACGCCACGCTGATGGGACTGGGCAACTGGGCCACCAACACCTACACCTACAACGGCCCGATCTATCAATTCATCGGTGCCGGCACGCAAGGGAGCACCTCCATGGCCCAGCAGGGCTACATCGTGGGCCCCGCATTCTCCGCCAGCATCGCGTACGGCGCCGGCCTCTGGAACACCGGCGCCAGCTTCGCACCGCCCACCTCCACCTCCCTGGCCGGCACGCCATCGCTGCTCACCATCACCTCCAACGGAGCCCATGGCGCCGTTTACCCTCTAAACAACAATAAACCAGGCGGTGGCGCCTACAACGCCGGCGCAGGCGGCAACGCTTCGATCACGCTGGACGAGAACGCCACCTTGCTGCTCAGCGTGGCCAACACGGCCATCCCCAGCGGCGTCACCCTCACCCTCAACCCCTGGACGCCCATCGGCAGCGCCCTGATCGCCACCAGCCAGGGAGGTGTGGGGGCCGATTCGGCTAGTACAAAGCTGGATCCGGGTGCTGGTGGTGCCGGTGGGGACATCTCAATTACCACCAGCGCCGGCAGCACGATCGCCATCGCCAACAACGCCGACGCGGGCACCGTGAACGGCATCACCGCGTTCTCGGCAGGGAATGACGGCGGCGTCTACTACGACAACAGGAATAATAAAGCGATCTGGGGCAGCGCTGGAGCCGGTGGCGCCATCACCATCAGCCACAGCGGCACAATCACCGACACCACCACCCTCACCAGCCCTTTCACCAACACCGGCAATCTCATCGGTGTCGCCCTCGCCTCCGTCGGTGGCTCATCCGTCAACCCCGGTGATCGTGTCGTAATCGATCTTGACTGGAGCGGCCTTCCACCGAACACCGGCTCAGGTGGTGCCGTCAGCGCCACCATGGCCAGCGGTGCCGCCATCTCGCTGACCACAGGCAATGCCGTTGGCATCCTTGCCGTCAGCGAGCCGGGCGAAGGCTCCGATGTGCTGACTATCTGCAAAAACAACACTTGCAGCTTGGACACCCAAAATTTTGGCTCGGGTGGCCCCGTGTCGGTGGTCAACAACGGCACCATCGCCACCGGCAACACCAACAGCCTCTTCTCCGCCGGCATCCTCGCCATCAGCTCCGGCAGCCAAAACGTCATCGATCCTTTCGGCGCCAATACGGTCAGCGTCGGTGCCTTCGGCTTCGGCGGCCCGGTGAGCGTTGGCAACAGCGGCAGCATCAGCAGCAGCGGCAGCCTCAGCGTCGGCATGGCCGGCCTCAGCCTCGGCGCCGCCGGCATCGCCACCAACGCCGGCAGTGGCATCAACACCCTCGGCAACAACGGCGACTACGGCGGCAGCACCAGCAGCACCAGCGCCGGCACCACCGGCTCGGTGACCCTCAGCAATTCCGGCACCATCACCACCCTCGGCGATTCCGCCTTCGGCATGGTGGCCCTCGCCACCCCCTCTGGCGGCTTGCTGCGCTCCGACATCAACACCGCATGGCCGGCCTCAGCCTCCAGCACCACCTCCTTCACCACCGGCCAGAGCGTTGGCAACAGCGCTTCCCCCTATGGCGCCAACGGCGGCTCGGTGACGGTGACCAACAGCGGCTCGATCACCACCGGCAGTGTCTCTGGTGGCGGCAACATGGCCATCGGCATCCTGGCCCAGAGCATCGGCGGCGGCGGTGGCAGCAGCGGCGGCAAGGGCGCAGCCGCATTCGTGGGCGATTCCGGCGGCAGCGGCGGCAATGGCGGCACGTTGAGCATCAGCTCCTCCGGCACGCTCAACACCTTGAACGACGGCGCCATCGGCATCCTCTCCCAGAGCATCGGCGGCGGTGGCGGCAACGGTGGCAATGCCGCCGGCCTGTTCGTGGCGGTGGGCGGCCAAGGCGGCCTCGGCGGCTCTGGTGGTGCCATCAACCTCAACCTCGGCGCCCCTTCCGGATCCGCCGGCTCGATCACCACCGCTGGAGATTTCGCCACCGGCGTGATGGCCCACAGCATCGGTGGCGGTGGCGGCAACGGCGGCTACGCCAAATCCGCGGGCCTGTTCGTGTCCAACGCCATCGGCGGTGCCGGTGGCGGTGGCGGCTCCGGCGGCGCCGTGAACTTCACCAACAGCGGCCAGCCCCTCAGCACCAGCGGCAACGGCGCCCACGGCGTGCTGCTGCAGAGCATCGGCGGCGGCGGCGGCAACGGCGGCGGCGCCCTCTCCTACTCCGCGGGCTTGATCTTCTCCGCCAGCATGGCCCTCGGCGGCACCGGCGGCGCCGGCGGCGCCGGCGGCAGCATCAGCGCCAGCTCCAGCGGCGCCATCACCACCTCCAGCCCTGATGCCATGGGTCTGGTGGCCCAGAGCATCGGTGGCGGCGGCGGCAACGCCGGCAGCGCCCTGGCCAAATCCTTCGCCGCCGCCGGCGATCCCCAGGTCCCCACCGTGGAGTTCAGCACCTCCGTGGGTGGCAAGGGCGGCTCCGGTGGGGCGGGCGGAACGGTGAACGTCTCCACCACCGGCGCCCTCACCACCGCCGGCAGCTCCGCCTTCGGCCTGCTCGCCCAGAGCATCGGCGGCGGCGGCGGCAACGGCGCCGATTCCACCGCTGGCGGCACCGTGGCAGCTGGCAAGGCCGGCGGCCTGCAGCTCAACACCGCCATCGGCGGCTCCGGCAGCAAGGCCAGCGGCGGCGGCAGCGTGACCGTGGCCAACGCCAGCACCAGCGCCAGCATCCGCACCACCGGCAACAACGCCACCGCCCTTCTCGCCCAGAGCATCGGCGGCGGTGGTGGCAACGGCGGCGGTGGCAACGCCAACAGCGCCGCCCCCAACCTCGCTGCCGCCGGTGTATCGGCCGGCTTCGTGCTCGCCATCTCCACCGCCGTCGGCGGCACGGCAGGAGGCGGGGGCAGCGGCGGCGGGGTGACGGTGAGCAACGTCGGCACGATCACCACCACCGGCAGCGGCGCCCAGGGCCTGCTGGCCCAGAGCATCGGCGGTGGCGGCGGCAATGGCGGCGGCGGCAGCGCCGCCGGTGGCGGCGGCGTGGTCAACGTCAACGTGTCGGTGGGTGGCAAGGGCGGCAGCGGCGGCGGTGGCAGCGCCGTGTCGGTCACCAACAGCGGCACCATCAGCACCGGCCAGACGATCCCCGCCAGCCAGACCGGCAGCCTCGGCTATCCCGTCACCACCGGTGGCGATGGGGTGGGGATCCTGGCCCAGAGCATCGGCGGCGGCGGCGGCGTGGGCGGCTCCTCCGATCCGGCCGGCGGTGTGTCGAATGCCGCCCTGCTCGAAAACCTGCTGGCCGGCACCACGCCCCTGGCCTACGCCGCCACCCTCAACATCGGCGGCTCCGGTGGCTCCGGCGGCAGCGGCGGTTCCGTCTCCGTCACCAACAGCGGCAATGTGCAATCCGTTGGCATCCGCGCCCATGGCGTGCTGGCCCAATCGATCGGCGGCGGCGGCGGCTCCGGCGGCAGCGTCGTCACCCAGCCCGGCACGATCGGCAACAACATCAACGCCGACATCAACCAGTGGGTGGCCCCCACGATCAGCGCCAACATCGGCCTCGGTGGCAAGGGCGGCGTTGGCGGCTCCGGCGATGCGGTCACCATCGCCAACAGCGCCAACGTGATCACCGCGGGCTATGGCGCCATCGGCGTGCTGGCCCAGAGCATCGGCGGCGGCGGCGGCACCGGCGCCGACGGCAGCACCGGCATGGGGATCTCCGTCCTGCTCGGCGGCAACGGCGGCTCCGGCAACAATGGCGGCACCGTGCAGCTCGGCAGCGCCAGCACCCCGCTTTCCGGCCTCATCGGCACCATCGGCGACGACGCCCATGGCGTGCTGGCCCAGAGCATCGGCGGTGGCGGCGGCTGGGCCAGCGGCATCTGCTCCAATTCCGCCTCCAGCGGCTTCGGCGGCCTCTCCGCCACCCGTTGCATCGGCAACACCAGTGTGTCCGCCACCGTGGTGCCCTGGTCGCCCGGCGGCGCGCTCTCGCTCAACATGCCTGGCTCCACCGGCAATTCCGGCGATGGTGGCGCCGTGAATGTGAACCTCAACGGCGCCATTCAAACGGTGGGCGAACGCAGCCTGGGCCTGGTGGCCCAGAGCATCGGCGGCGGCGGCGGCTTCGTGAGCGGCGGCTACAACACGATTTCCAATGCCTCGATGCTCACCACCACCGTGGGGCAGAGCTACGCCACCGGCGGCGCGGTGGCGGTGACCTTGGGCTCCAGCGCCAGCATCGGCACCCAAGGCGATGGAGCCTGGGCCCTGCTGGCCCAGAGCATCGGCGGCGGCGGCGGCTTCTTGGGAGATCCTTCGCTGGCGCTCCAGACACCCGCCTCCAATTCCGTGCCGTTCGTCAGCAACAAGGACAACCAATATGCCAATGGCGGCACCGTGACGCTCAACCTCGGCGGCAATATCAACACCTACGGCCCAAATGCCCATGGCGTGGTGGCCCAGAGCATCGGTGGCGGCGGCGGCATCGCCGGCGGCTCTCAATACGACCCCACTACCCAGCTGATGATGGGCAATGCTTATCAGTTCAATAACATCACCGGCGGCACCAGCTATTCCGGGGGCGGCAACTCCATCACCATCAATCAAACCGGTGGCGGGATCTACACAGCGGGGGATGGTTCGATCGGCATCTTGGCGCAAAGCAGCGGCGGCATCACCAGCAGCGTCGTTAATCCTTACCTGATCAACATCTCGATCGCGGGCACCGTTCAGGGCGGCACAGGTGGTGGTGCCGGCATCCTGGTCTCCGGAGGTGGCAACACCAGCTCCAAACCCAACATGATCACCGTGAATTCCGGTGGCCTCGTCACCAGCGCTCGCGGTGTGGATGGCACCGCCATTCAAGCCAATTCCGGCTACACCAATGTCACGATCGGATCCGGCGGCACGGTCATCGGCAGCGTCGATCTCGGCAGCACGCCTGGAGACATGACCACCAATTCCGGAGGCACCTTCGCTGCGGGTACCACGGTGGTGGTGGCGGCCAACACCTTCACCAACTCCGGCAACCTCTTCCCCGCCGGCAACACTCGCATCGGCACCACCACCATCACCGGCGGCTTCGCCCAGACCGCCAGCGGCGTGCTGGGGGTTGACATCAACTCCCTCGCCAGCCAAGCCAGCGACCAGCTGATCGTCAACGGCCAGGCCCAGCTGGGAGGCACGATCGTGCCGCTGGCCAGCTCCCTGTTGCCGGGCTCTCTGCCCGTAGTGAGCGCAACCACCCTCAGCAGCACCGCCACGGTGCGTGACGGCATCGCCTTCAACTGGCAGCCCAGCGTGCGCGACAACAGCCTCTCCATCACCCCCCAGCCCACCTTCCGGCCCGCCGGCTTTGCCATCAGCCCCAGCCAGAAGAGCCTCACCAATTACCTCGATCGCGCCTGGAACCACAGCGATCGCTCCCTGGCCCCAACCTTCGCCTATCTCTCCCAGCTGAGCAGCGCCAACCAATACCGGCAGGTGCTGCGGACCCTCGCCCCCCAGCCCCACACCGCACAGCTGCAAAACCTCCTGCACACCGCGCCGCTGGCGCTGGGGTCATCGATCGAATGTCCGGCGGATGGGCCTGCCAACGCCATGCTCCGGCAAAGCAGTTGTGTGTGGGCGCGGGGCTCGGGCACCTGGGCCCGCCAATCCGCCAAGGACGGCGATCCCGCTTCCTCCCTCACCGGCGCCGGAACCTGGCTGGGCGGCCAGCTGCAGCTCGCCCCGGGCTGGTTTCTCGGCGGCGCTTTCGGCTACGGGCAGTCGTGGGCCGATGCCGGCACCTTCTCCAGCCACGGCGAGGTCTACAACGGCAGCCTCACCCTGCGGCGGGAGCACAAGGCCTGGAGCTTCTCAGGCTCCCTGGCGATCGGCACCGGCAGCTTCGACAACACCCGTTCCGCTTCCCTCCCCGCCGCCGGCACCCTGCCGGGCAGCAGCGCCACCTACACCAGCCACGTCAGCCCCTGGCTGCTCGGCGGTCGGCTGCGCACCGCCTATTTCATTCCCCTCAACAGCTTCTACCTGCGCCCCTATCTCGATCTCGACCTGCTCCACGCCCAGCTGCCCGGCTTTGCCGAATCCGGCAGCGATGGCCTGCCGCTCTCCTTCCGCGCCAGCCAGAAAACCGCCTTCCTGCTCTCGCCGATGCTGGAATTCGGCGGTCAGCGCCAGCTCGATCCCCACACGATCCTGCGGCCCTATCTGGCCCTGGGTCTGAACATTCGCCCTGATTTCAACTGGGCCCTCAACAGCCGCTTGCAGGATGCCGGCAGCGGCAATGGCACCTTCCGTCTTTATGGCAATGCCCCAGAGCTGCTGGGTCGCCTGAACGTGGGCCTGCAGGTGTTGCGCAGCAACGGCTTCGAAGTGCGCCTCGACTATGACCTCTCGGCCGGAGATGGCTTTGTGTCGCAGATCCCCAGCGCCCGGCTCACCTATCGCTTCTGAGATCGATGCTGCCAACTTGCTGGCCGCGGGCCGTGATCCGCTGCAAATGGCGACTCTCCAGGGCCAGCACGCGGCGGGCGAATTCCGGGTCGCGCTCCAGGGTGGTGTCGAAACAATCCACCGGCACCGCCAGCACCCGGGTGTCGCTGCTCTCGGCCACGATCGTGTTCGCGGCTTCGTCGTGGCTCAGCACCTCCAGCTCATCAAGCACCTGCCCCGGCCGCATCGCGCTGATCTCCATGCCCTCGCCGCCACGCCGTTCCACCCGCGCCGAGCCCTCCACCAGCAGCAACAGCTCGCGGCAGGTGTCGCCGGCTTCGGTGATCGCCGCGCCGGCCTCGTAGCGGCGGATCTCGGCGTGATCCGCCAGCTGGTCGAGGGTGTCGGCCCAGGTGCGGCGGAAGAAATCGCTGCTGGCCAGCACCACCCTCTTCTCCAGATCCGGTAGCTCCGCCAGCGATGGCGGCGGGCTGTGCGACAGCAGCGGCTCCACGGTGCGGCGCACCCAGGCCGGACTGGAGGCGGCCAGCAGGGGAGCGCCGCAAGCCCGGGCCCGCTGCGGATCGAGCCCGCTGAGCAGCACCAGGGCCGCCGTCGCCACGCTGGGCTCGGGGTCCTGCACCAGTCCTTCCAGCTGCCGCAGCACAGTGGCGAGATCCCTTTGCGGCGGTGCCCCCTGCGCCTGCAGGCTCTCCGGCGCCAGGCTTCGCAGCCTCTGGAGCAGCGGATCGCGCTCCAGAGGCGGCAGCAGCGCCAGGCAGCTGCGGATCGCCTCCAGGCTCCGCTCCTCGCGATGGCGCAGCCGCTCCTCCAGCAAGGAGACCAGCAACGGCTGCCCCTGCAGGTCCGGGGCGCGCAGGCAGCGCAGGCTGTGCTGCAGCGGTTCCAGCCGCTCCAGCAGCAGTTCGGCACGGTGGGCCTCCCGTCTCACCGGATCGAGGGTTTCGCGCATGTCCGCCTCCTCCGCCGGGGAGATCGAGTAGCGCAGGCCCAGCGCCCCCAGATCGGCGCCGCCGTCGCCCAGCTGGCGCTGCAGACGCAGCAGCCGCTCAAGCGAACGCCGGTAGCCGCTCAGGCGCACCTGATTCTCCAGGCTGCGGCGCTGGTCGGGATCCAGCAGGGTCGGGTCCTCCACCCCCAGCTCCTCAAGCAGCAGCCGGTGCTCATCGTCGGAGATGCCGAGTTCCTGGCGCATGCGCCGCAGCACCTCCAGGCTGCTGGCGATGTTCACGTAGCCCTCGGCCAGGGCGTCGCGCACCACACCCTTGTAGGCCTGATGGCGCTGCTCCGTGCCGAATTCCGGCAGCACCCTCGCCAGCACGTACACCTCGTCGGGATTGAGATCGCCGAGGCTGCGGCCCTCCAGGAAGCGCCCCACATCCAGCCCGAGCTTGTGGAGCTGACGCCGGAAGCGCTCCGCCAGATTCTCCCGGCCATAAAGCGCCGGGCTGCGCTGCCAGTTGCGCACCAGCCACAGCGAGCTGGTCGCCACCAGCGCCGTATCGAACAGGTACTGCAGCCAGGCCGGCGCCAGCAGCAGCAGCAGCGGCCGGCCGGCGAACAGAAAGAACAGGTTGAACACCAGAAACGTGGCCGCCAGGAAGACGCGGTGGCGGATCAGCGTCTTGTCCGGTTCGCCTCCCTGCTGGCGTACCCGGCGGCGCATCCAGGCCTCCACCGCACGCCCGAGCAGCCAGCCGAGCCAGGTGAACAGGCCGAGCACCAGCGGCACCGCCGCGATCCGGGGAATGGCGATCGGCTGGCCGAACAGGAACAACCCCGGACTCAGCAGCTGCGCCAGTTGATCGCCCTGGCGCGCCCAGGCGCCGGAGAAGTAGTACTCCCAGTTGCCGGCATAGAGGTAGTAATAGAGGAAATAGCCCACCACCAGACCCACGTAGCCATAACGCTCAAAGGCGAAGCCCGGATCCTGCAGCCGGGCCCAGTACATGCGCTCCGCATCAATATCGATGCACGGCTGCTGGCAGGCCACACAGGCGCTCTGCTCCTCACCGCTTGGATCCACGCTGCGGCACATCGACTGGGTGATCGGGGTCGCACTCATGTGGGCGCGACTGCCGAGCAAACCAGCGGGCGTGGAATAGATCGCCTGCACCGGTGCCATCGGGCAGAAGTATTGGCACCAGGCCTTGCCGCCATAGAGCCAGCCCACCGTGATGGCGGCGGCGATGGTGAACAGCAGCCACAGCGCCAGCACGAAGCGATCGGCGTTGAAGAAGAGAATCCGGCCGCACAGGCCCACAAACAGCCAGCTGAATTGCAGCGCCGGATAGTGCTTGGCCAGCCAGGAGTCGGGGGGCACCCGCGCCAGCTGGCGACGGATCTCGCCGGTCTTCGGGTTGCGTTTCGCCGTCTGGCGCTGCCGGCCCAGGGCACGGGGAATCTGGGAGAGGAACGACAGCGGACAGATCCGCCGCCAGAGCTCATGGCCGAAGACCAGCAGGATGAAGATCGCCGCCGGCACCACCGCCCCCCAGAAGATCGTGGTGCCCAGCGGATAGGCGGATTCCACCAGGCAGCGGCCCTGCACCGCCACGCAGCCGCCGGAAAGCCGCAGCGGGCTCCACGGGTGATTCGCGCTCGTGAAGCGCGCCGTGAAGGGATCGAAGAACAGCGAGCCAACAATCAGCAGCCAGGCCGTGGTGAGCAGCCATCGCACCCCGTGCATGCGCAACTCGCTCACCCGCGCGCCGGCCATCTGCAGGGTTCTCAGGGGGAGGTGACACTAACCAGCCCCTCCGGCGGCTGGGCTGGGTCTGCCCTGATCACGCCCTCAGGCCAGCGCCCATGCGCTTCCAGCCAGCACGCCAGTTCCTCCATCACGACGTCGCGGTCGAGGTCGTCGAAAAGTTCATGCCGGCTTTCGGGGTAGAGGCGCCAGGTCTTGTCCCCGCTGCCCGCGGCGGAGAAGAACCGCTCTGAAACCGCCGCGGCCGTGACCCGGTCGTCGCCGCTCTGCAGCATCAGCAGCGGAAGCCGCAGCTCCGCTGCCCGGCCGAGCAGACCGGCGGCGACTTCCAGAAAACCGGCTCCCAACCGGGCGCTGCAGCGGCTGTGGCGCAGGGGATCGCTCCGGTAGCGCTCCAGCGCCGCCGGATCGCGGCTGGAGGTGGCGCTATCGATGCCGGTGTCAAGCGTGAGGCGCGGCCAGAGCCGCGACAGCCAGCGCGCCACCCACACTCTCCAGGCAGCGATGCCGGCAGCGTCGAGGGCGGGGTTGGTGAGCACCAAGCCCCCCAGACCAGCGCCAGCGGCGGGCATCCGCAGCACCAGATCCAGACACACCGCACCGCCCAGGCTGTGCCCGAGCAACACCTGCGGCCGGGCGGGCGCCTCCTCCCTGCCGCAGTCCAGTGCCGCACCCACCGCCTGCCCCAGCTCAGTCCAATCGGCCACCCAGCCGCGCGGTCCTGGCGCATGACCGTGCCCCGGCAGGTCTGGCGCCCAGACCGTCCAGCCCCGCGGCGCCAGATGTTCCGCCAGCCCGCGAAACTGTCCGCCATGGCCGCCGATGCCATGCACCGCCACGAGCCGCCCGCGCTCCGGCACTTCGGCGCTCCAGCCGTACAGGGGCAGGGGTTGGCCGGCCGGGCCCGGCACGGTTCCGCGGTGCTCACGCAGCTCCATGGGTCCATCTTGAAACTTGCCGCCGACTCTGGGCTGGAAAGGCAGGCAAGACCAGGCGGTTCAGGGCCCCTCCAGGCAGACCGCGCTGCCGTTTTCTCGCACCCCGATCGCCCGAGGCGAAACGGTCGGCCACCAGGCGGGAGCCGGCGCCGGACCACGCTCCGGGCTGTGCAGCTCCTCGGCGGGGAAATGCTCGGCCAATTCTGCACCGGAGCGACCATGGCTCCAGATCTCCACCTCGCTGCCAGGCGGGCAGCGAAAGCTGAGCCGCTCGAACGGGAAGACCACCCGCTCCAGCAGGAGGCCTTCAGGACCGCAGCAGCGCACGATGCGCAGGCGATCGCTGGTGTTGCGGAAGTGGCAGAAAAGCGGCTCCACTAAGCCCTCGCAACCGGTGGGGGTTCCATCCACGCAGCCCCGAGCCTGACGATCCGTAACGAGGGAAACGATTCCCGGCGGGCGAGTATTCCTGCTCACCCGCCAGGGGCGGCCTCGGCTTTAATCCACTGCAACCACAATCCCCAAAACCACAATCCCCGGAAGGTGGGATTGTGGTTCGGCAGCGCTGACAGTCAGTTCAGGTGTCCCGAAAACCCTCGGCGCCACGGGCCCGGGTAGCGATCATGCAAGCCCACCAGGCGATCGGGAGGATGGTGATCCCCCTGCGCAACCCGTGGCGGGAAGGGTGGCGATGAGCGGAGCGGATCCGGTCTGGACCTGCCGCTTCGAGCGTCGGCTGCGTGAGGACGGGCCCTTGGCGGGGTTGCGCTTCGCGGTGAAGGATCTCATCGCTGTGCGGGGCTGCCCGCTCGGGCGCGGCAACCCCCACTGGGCCTCCTGGCAGGAACCCTCCCGCGAGGATGCGCCCTGTGTGCGCGCCCTGCTCAGGGCCGGCGCCCGCTGCGTGGGCACCACCTGGCTGGATGAATTCGGCTTCGGCCTCAGTGGCGAGAATGTCTGGGGTGGTTCACCCCCCAATCCCCGCGCTCCGGGTCGGATCACCGGCGGCTCGAGCAGCGGCAGCGCCGCGGCGGTCGCCCTTGGCGCCGCCGACTTAGCCCTCGGCACCGATACCGCCGGCTCGGTGCGCGTGCCCGCCAGCTGGTGCGGCCTGTGGGGTCTGCGCCCCAGCCATGGCGCACTCTCGCTGCAGGGGGTGGCTCCACTCGCCCCCAGCCTGGATGCGGTGGCCCCCCTCGCCAACGACAGCGAGACCCTCCAGCGGGTGCTGGCCGTGCTGTGGGCCGAGGCCCCCGGTGAGGACCCACCCCCGGCGAGGCCGACGATCCCGCCACTTCGACTGCTCTGGATCCCTGAGCTGTGGGACCTGGCGGAGGCCCCGGTGCAGGCCGCCCTGATGGCGGAGTCCCGAAGGCTTGCGCAGGCTTTGGGCCAGCCGCTCGACGCTCTGCCCTTGGCGGAACTCGCTCTGGACAGCCCCGACGACCTGCTGGGGCTCCTGCAGCCGATCCAATGGGAGGAGGCCGAGCGAAGTCTGGCGATGCTGCCCGCCGACCTGCCGATCGGGCCGGCGCTGCGCCGCAATCGCCAGTTGGTGGCGGCCCGCGATCGCAGCCTGCTGGCTCCCGCCCTGGGGAAGCGGGAGCAGCTCCGCCAACAGCTCGAACATCTCCTCCGGCCCGGTGGCGACAACGGGGCGGCCCTGCTGCTGCTGCCGATCACCCCCTGTCCGGCCCCGCCGCGCGGATCCCTGGGCAACGACCGCAGCATCGATGGGGTGCTGCGGTCGTTGCTGATCCTCGGCGCCCTGGCGGGCCTGGCCGGGCTGCCCCAGCTCAGCCGCCCCGGAGCCCGTGTGGAAGGAATGCCGGTGGGGTTGGGGCTGATCGGTAGCCGGGGCTGCGATGCAGACCTGCTGGCCGTTGGTAGCGTCGAAGCCTGAGCTTGCCGGAGCCCCTGCCCCCGCGATGAGCCCGCCCCGCTTCCACCTTTCCATTCCCTCCTCCGATCTGGCAGCGACCGAGCAGTGGTACGTGCGCGGGCTGGGCTGCACGGCGGGCCGCCGCAGCGAACGGGCCCTCATCCTCGATCTCGGCGGGCACCAGCTGGTGGCCCAGCTCACGCCGCCGGAGCCCGGACCGCCCCAGCGGAACATCTACCCCCGTCACTTCGGTCTGGTCTTCGAGGATCTCGCGGCCTGGGAAGCCCTGCGGCAGAGGGCGCGAGGGGCGGCACTCCGCTTCGGTGTGGAGCCGAAGTGCCGCTATGCCGGCGAGGAGCTGGAGCACCACACCTTTTTCCTGATCGACCCCGACCACAACTGGCTGGAGTTCAAGCACTACCGAAAAGCGGCAGCGATCCTGGGCTGTCGCCATCTCGAGCAGGTGGGGGATCCAGCCCTGCGCGACTGAGCCCGGCGGAGTCACGCAAAGCAGTGCTGAAGCGATCTACTTAACGTCTGGCCATGCACGAGCGGATCACCCACCTCCCGTGGCAGCCCCTGACGGAGCGCCGCTTCACCGTGGCGGAGCCCCTGTTGGAGCTGATCCTGCAGCGCACCGCCGTGGCCACGGCCGTGGCGGATCCGCAGGGCCGGCTGGTGCGAATGAACCCGGCGCTCCAGGTGCGGCTCCGCCGGGCGGAGAGCGAACTGCTGGGCCGCCCGTGGACCGAAGTGCTTGAGGCCCTCGGCGGCGAGGGGAGTCAGGGGATCGATCTGGCGAAAGACCTTGCCCGGGGCCGACGCGAGGAAGGCCGCCTGGCGCTCCGCCCAGCCGGGCGCGGGGGGAGCGCTCCCGGGGCCAGCCTCAGCGTCTCGGCCGTGCGGGGGGAGGAGGCGGGGCCGGTGCAGCAATGGCTCCTTCAGGTGGTGGAAGAGCCTCTGCTCCCCCTGGAGGGGGAGGGCCACGGGGCGGGGCAGGAAGCGAGCGACCGCTGGCAGATCGCCACCGATTCGGCCGACATCGGCGTCTACGACATCCACATCCCGAACGGCCGCGTTCTCTACTCCGCGAGCTATCTGCGCAACCTGGGCTACGAACCCGGTAGCTGGAGGCCCACGCTCGACGAATGGCACAGCCGTCTCCACCCGGAGGATGCCCCGCGGGTGCTGGCCCGGGTGATGACCCAGCAAGGCTCCGAACGCATCGAGATGGAATACCGCCTGCGCCATCGCGATGGTTCCTGGCGCTGGATGCTCGATCGGGGCCGGGTGGTGGAGTGGGAGGAGCAGCACCAGCCGAAGCGGGCCGTCGGCACCTTGCTGGATGTCACCGAACGTCGGCGGGCGCAGAGCGAGCTGGAACGGGCCAACGAACGCATGCGCCTGGCCGCCAGAGCGGATGGCATCGGGTTTTGGGAATACGACCTGGTGGAGGACCGTCCTCACTGGGATGACGAGATGCTGCGCATCTACGGCATCAGCCGCGAGGAGTTCAGCGCCACCGGCGAAGCCTGGGAGGCCTTCCTCCATCCGGAGGATCAGGGGGAGGAGGAGCGCACGTTGCGCCAAAGCTGGGAAGCCACCAACGGCGTGCTCGAGCAGCGATTCCGCATCATCCGCCCCGATGGTGAAGTGCGCCACATTCGCTCCAGCGCCCTGGTCACCCGCGACGCGGCGGGAAGGCCTCTGCGCGTCATCGGCGTGAACTTCGACTTCACCGACAAGCGCCGGGCCGAGGAGGCGGCCATCGCCGCACACCAGCGAGAACAAAGCATGGTGCTCCACCAGCGGCGGGTGCTGCAGCAGAAGCTCAAAACCAGCCTCACGGCGGCGGCGATCGCCCACGAGATCAACCAGCCCCTGAGCATCATCCTTCTCCACTGCCAGATGGCGATGGCACGGCTCGAGCAGAGCACAAGCGACACCCCTTGGCAGGACACCGTGCGACCGCTGCTCAGCACCTTGATCGAGGAGGCCGAGCGGATGCACACCACGATCGAAACCATGCGCATGCTGCTGCGCAATGTCCAGACAGACCTGCGGCCCGTGGATCTCAGCAATGTGACCGGGAGCGCCCTGCTCTACCTGTTGCCGAAACTGCGGCAGCTGAAGGTGGAGCGCATCGGACTGACGCGGCCGTGCCTGATCGAGGGGGATGAGGCCCAGCTGCAGATCTGCGTCAGCAACGTGCTGCGCAACGCCCTCCAGGCAACCCAGGAGCAGGGTGCGGGAGAGCGGCGGATCCGGGTGGAGGTGCGTCGCCATGAGCACTGGGTGGATCTGGCGGTGGGCGATAGCGGCCCCGGCTTTGGCGGGAGCCCCCCCGACACCACCGTCCTGCGCTCCTCGAAGGAGGAGGGCACCGGGCTCGGTCTGTACGTGGTGCGCACCACCCTCGACAACCATGGCGGCACGATCGAGTTCGGGCGCTCCCCCCTGGGGGGGGCTGAGGTGCTGCTGCGCTTTCCCCTGCTGGGCTAGAAGCCGCGGGCGGTGTAGAACGGGTGCACCGCAAATCTGCCCATGCGCGCCCTTTCCTTCCTCTTCGCCGCCCTGTTGGGCATCGCCCTGGCGATGATCGCTCCCGTCCTGGCCGGCCCCCGCCCGGAAGCCCCCCAGGCCCCCATGAGCGCCACCAAGATCTTCGCCGAGCCTGCTGTGCCCGCCGAGTCCCCCGTCGAAGCTGCCGCACTCGAGCCCGCTGCCGCCGGTGCGGAAGACAGCATCAGCATCGAGGAGATCAGCCGCTCGATTCTTGAGGCGATCAACGCTGACGCTGCCTGATCTTGCCGCGATGAACCCCCAGAGCGGGGCCCTTTCGATCGAGGGTCGGCCCACCGCCCGTCAGCGCCGTGCGCCGGCCCCGTCCGAGGCTCCTCCCGGCCGCGGCTTCGCTTCACAACCCCAACCCCGCAAATCCGCCGCCAAACGGCGTCGACGCACTCTGCCCCGGTTGAGTGCCGGGGATTGGGGTCCTCTGGGGAAGCATCCCGATCTCGAGGCGATCGTGGCTCGTCAGCGGCTGGGGCTGCCCCTCTCCGGTCGTCTGGAGGTGGCCACCGTCAACCAGGCCTGGAAGAGCGCCGCCGGAGAGCACCACCCCGACCGGGGCGGGGACCACGACACCATGCAGGCCATCAACGGAGCCCGGGATCTTCTGCTCGGCCGCACTTCACCAGAGTCCAGGCACTAGGCGCCAACTGCGGGCGCGATAGGCCGGAAATCCCGGGTAGCGCTGCTCCATGCTTTGCTCCCTGGCAGCAATGCGCGGCAGATAGGCAAGCAGGATCGCGGCCGGCACCAGCCAGGCCCAGACTGAGCCCGCCAGGACCGCGAAACTGGCGTAGCGGATCAGATCGCCGAGGTAGTTGACATGGCGCAGGCGCCGCCAGCTGCCGTCCTCCACCAGGCCCGCCCCGAGGGCTTTGGCGGTGGTCTTCTGCACATCCGCCGTGGTGTTGATCAGGGAGCCGAAGCTGAACAGCACCACCGCCGAGACCACAGTGATCGGTGCGAGGGGGGCGGGGTTGGCCATCGCCAACCAACCCGGCAGGGCGAAGAACAAGCCCACGTACAACACGATCAGAACAGCGCTGGCTGGACCGACCGGATCGCGGAAGATCTGCTCTCGCCGGGCGGGCAGCAGCCATGGCTCCACCAGCCACCAGACGCAGTAGCTGATGTGCAGCGCCAGGTAGAGCACCACCCGCTCCCCCTGCAGGCCAAGGACCAGCACCGGGATCGCCAGGGCGAAGATCGTGGTCACCTTGGCGATATTGATCGCCTGCAGCTGGGTCATCGAAGGAGTTCCATGAGTAGCCGGAGGAGCCGCGGGGTGGAAGGCTGACGGGCATCAAACGCCGATAGAGGACCGCCGGGATGGGGCGGCTCTGGCGATACCCGAGGGGCAGCCACAGGTCGCCGCCAGCGGCGGCGTAGTGAATTTCCCAGTGGTACAGACCCCGGTAGGCCGCCGGATCCTCCCGCAGCAAGGCGGCGTACTCGAGCACGCCGCGTCCGTAGTGATCGCTGTTGTTATAGCCCCACAGTCCCTGGCGGAGGTCCCGCAGACCCCCCCGACGCACCAGATAGCGAGCAGCGGCGTGGATCGCGGTGCGGGGGTCGCGGATGTCGCCCCCCTGCCCGATGCCGGGTTCCGCCCAGGTGGAGGGCAGGAACTGCATCGGGCCGTGGGCATCGGCGACGGAAACCCCATCGATCCGGCCCATGCCGCTCTCCACCAGGTTGACCGCGGCGAGCACCTGCCAGGGGATGCCCGTGGCGGCGGCCGCCTCCCGGTAGTAGCGCAGCAGATTCTCGGCGGGTTCCGGAGCTTGAATGCGCCAGGCCGGCAGCGTGGCGGGCCGAGGCGGGCGATGCATGGCGAGAAACTCCCGTCGGGCGCGCAGATGCCGGTCCAACACCGCATGCCAGCGCTCCGGCAACTGCCTCCGCACCTGGTCCGCCAGGCTGGTGCGATGGGCAAGCACCCGGTAGATCACCTGCTGCTGATGGCCCAGGGCCGGCAGCTCCTCCTCCGGCGTGGCGGGGTCGCGCAACGCCTGCTCCACCCGGGCCAGCAGCTCCGCCAGGGTGGCGGGGTCTGGGGGCACCAGCGGGTAATGGCGGCCATCGGCGGTGCGGGGCAGGGCGGGTTCGCTGGGGAGCGCCACCGTGGGCTGGGGCGAGCGGCGGGCGATGGCGCCGCTGGCGGGGTGGGCCCCGGCCCCATCACCGGGGGGAAGGCGGAGCACCGCACCGCAGCCCATCAGCAGGGCGGCCAGGCCGAGTCCGAGCAGGGACGGACGTCGGGCAGTCATCAGGGCCGGGGGTCGCCGGGCTGGGGGAGCCGTCCGTCCTCGGACCAGGCGCCCAGCCCGCCGAAGCGATGGCGCAGCAGCGCCAGCAGACCGCCACTGTGCTGGCCGAGCTCCTGCTCCGCAGCCCATTCGGTGGCCTCCACCACTTCAGTGGGCAGGGCAAGCGCCTCGACGAGCCGACGGTAGGCCTGTTTCTCCCGCGGGTTGATCGCCTCGGCGTCGCCGGGAGCACGACCGACGCGCACCATCATGTAAGCGAGTTTGAGGGCCAACTGCCGGTCTTCGGGGATGGCGAGGCCGCGGGGGAGGGAGTCGAGCAGCTCCAGCGAAGCGGCCCGGGAGGCGATCGTTTCCACCGCCTCGCTCGTCGGACCGGCTCCGTCGGGGGGCGAGAGGTAGCGGGCCACCAACCGGCCGAGCAGTTGCTGCTCCTCATCGCTGAAATCACCGTCGCACCAGGCCACGGCACAGACAATGCGCAGCAGGTCGAGTTCGGTGGCCCCGACTCCCCGGGCGGACCCCAGGTCCTCCGGGAGGGGGGCATGGGGTTCGCTCATCGGCTCGGGCGCGCAGGTGGCCGCCATTCTGGACACCCGCCCTGACGGGGCGGCTCTTCAGCCGTGGCGCAGAAGTTCAAGCTCGCCGCGCTGGTGTCGATCGGCCAGGTCGTCGTACCCGCCGATCGGTGCGCCATCGAGGAACACCTGCGGGAAGGTGGTGCGGCCGCTGCGCCGGGCAATCGCCTCCCGCTGCTCAGGATTCTCGACGCTCTCCACCCGATGGGGAATGCCGAGGGTGCGCAGCATGCGCAGCGCCCGCGCCGAGAAGGGGCAGCCCGGCAATACGGCGATCTCCAGCCGCGGGGCGGCCGTGGCGGGCGGGGCAGTGGCGGGTGCGGAGGTTGTGGCCACGGCGCTGGGCAGGGCTCCCTCCAGCAGGCCCACCAGCAGATCGGCGCCGCTCTTCACCAAGGTGCCGGGTTCGAGGTGGCCGCCCCACACCTGGCAATCGCCATCCGAAAGGCTGAGGTGCAGATGCACGCCGCCAGGGGCGACGGTGCCCTGCAGGGTGATGATCTCCAGATCCCCCTCCAGCACACTCGGCCCCGACTGGCCAGGGCACTGGAAGGCCGCCCGCGAGAGGTTGCCGACAACCCCGAGCACAAAGCCGGAGGCTTCTTCTGTGGCCGCCAGCCACTCCAGGCTGACGCGCAGGTCGCTGCCGGCATCGAGATGGATCGGCACGACGCGCATGACGGGATCCCTGCAAAAGGCGCCGCTCACCTTAGGCGGGGCCCCTCGCCCCTTCCTCCTTCAACCTTCTGCGCGCGCTGCGGTGGGCCCCACCAGCACCCGCGAACCGGTTTCCCCCGCAATCACCTCAATGCCCTGGCGGATGCGCTCGCGCAGCGCGCCCACATGGCTGATGATTCCCACCATCCGGCCGCCCTGGCGCAGGCGGTCGAGTTCATCCATCGCCAGCTGCAGATTGTCGGGATCGAGGGTGCCGAAGCCCTCATCAATGAAAAGGGTCTCCAGGGCGACGCCGCCGCTGTGGGCTTGCACCGTGTCGGCCACCCCCAGGGCCAGGGCCAGGGAGGCCTGGAAGGTCTCCCCGCCGGAGAGGCTCGACACCTCTCGCTCCTCGCCGGTGTAGGCGTCGAGCACCCGCAGCCCCAGGCCCGCCTTCACCCCCCGGCGCCCCTCCACATCGCTGAGGCGAAGCTGGTAGCGGCCGGCGGTCATCAGCTCAAGGCGCAGGTTGGCGTAGCGGCAGATCTCCTCCAGATAGGCGGAGAGCACCCAGCGCTGCAGGGAGATGTGGGGATGACTGCGGCCCAGGCAGCGGTCGGCCACGCTGCTCAGCCGGTCGGCCCGCTCCCGCCGCTGCCCCAGTTCCGCGGCGGCGGCGCTGTGGCGATCCAGCAGACGGTGCAGCTCCTGGCGGGCCGACTGGGCGCGGGTGCGGCGCTCCAGGGCATGAGTGCGGGCCCCATCGGCCGAAGCCAGCCGCGCCTCCGCGGCGGCCGTGTCCGGGCGGATCTCGGGCAACTCCCGCAACTCCGGAGCCTCCAGCAGCGCCGCCAGGCGCGTACCCTCCTGCTCGAACTGGTGGATCGCCTCCCGCCAGCGCAGCCGGGTGGCTTGCTCCTGCAGGGCGGAGCGGGCGAGGCTGGCATCGGCGAAGCCGGCGGTCGCCAGATCCTCCGCCAACCGACGGCCCGCCTCGGCGGCTCGGCTGCCGGCGCGGCCCATCTCCTCGGCCACAGCGCCCAGGGCCTCCAGCGCCGCCTCCAGAGGCGGCAGGGTGGTGAGCGCCGCGGAGGGATCGACCGCGGGCCCCAGCTCCCCCGCCACCCGGGCGAAGAGTTCCACGGCCCGACGCTCCCCGTCGTCGGCCTGCTGGCGCTGACGCGTCGCCTGCTGGCGCAGCTCCTGAAGCCGCCGTTCATAGCGTTGCCCCTGCACCGCCAGATCGGCGAGGTGTTGCTCCAGGCGGGGGGCCTCGGCGGCTTCTCGCCCGGCCCGGGCCAAGTTCTCCGCCGCCGCCGCCGCCGCCGCGCTGATCCCGTCGCGATCGGCGAAACCGTCGCCGATCCGCTGCTCCAGGGCCGCCCGTTCCGCCTGCCGGCGGGCCCACTCGCCGGCCGCCCGCCGCGCCTCCGCCTCCGCCTCCGCCTGCTCCCGCTCCGCGGCGGCGATCTGGGGCTCGGCGACGGGGTCGACGCCGGGGAGGGCAGGGCGGGGATGGTCGAGGGACCCGCAGACCGGACAGGGCTCGCCGGGTTGCAGATCGGCGGCCAGCCGGGCGGCCATCCCGGCCAGCTGACGCTCCCGCAGATCCAGAAGGGCGGCGCGGACCTGGTTGGCCTGCCGATCGGCGGCGTTGGCGAGGGCCTGGGCCGCGCTCTCGCGAGCGCGGGCAGCCTCCAGCTGTTGCAGAGCCTCCCAGCGCTGGCGGGCCTCCGCCTCGGCGCGCCCCAGGCCATCGAGGCGATCGGCAGCGCTGCGCGCCCGTGCGAGCTGAACCTCCCCCTCCTGGCGCTCCGCCAGCTGCTGGGCCAGCAGCTGCTCCCCCTTCGCCACCCGGCGGTCGGCCTCCACTGCCTCCCCCGCGGCGGCAGTCGCCGCGGTGCGCAGCGCCGTGGCTTCAGCGGCGAGGCGGGCCAGCGCCTCCAGCTCCACCCGCCGGGCCGCCAGGGCGCGGGCCGCCCGCGCCAGCGGGGCCGGGGGCGGCAGCTGGAGCAGATCGAGGGCCAGCAGCGCGTCGGGCAGGGCCGCCGCCCGGTCCCGGGCGCGGTCGGCATCGCGCAGCAGTGCCTCCAGCCGCTGCTGCCGCTGCGCCAGTTCCGCACGGGCCTCCCCGTCGGCCCGCAGGCTGCCCCGCAGGCCTTCGGCCCGCTCCGCCAGGGCGAGCGAAGCGCGTTGCGCCTCGATCGCCGCCACCTGATGCTGGCGCTCGGTGGCGCGGCGAAGGGCGTCCGCGCGGCGATCCCAGCGCTCGGCCACAACCCCGCTCTCCTGCTGGAGGCGGCGGCAGCGTTCGACTTCTTCCATCGCAACGGCCAGGGCGGCCTCGCAACCGGCCGCCACGGCCTCCAGGCGCTGCCCCAGAAGCTGCAGCGCCTCCTGATCGGCCGGCAGGGGGGGGTCCCGTTCCTCCAGCCAGGGAGCCGCGACATGGGCCGCTTGCTCCCGCAATCCCTCCAGCTCCCGCTGGCCTTCAAGAACCGCGCCGCGGGCCTCCTTGGCCTGCTCCTCCAGCCAGAAGGAGACCCGCTCGTAGAGGGCGGTGTCGAACAGGGTCTTGAGCAGCGCTTCCCGCTCTTCGGAGCGGGCCCGCAGCACCTCGGCGAAGCGGCCCTGGGGCAGCAGGATCACCTGGCGGAAGCGGGACACGTCCAGCCCCACCAACCGGGTCACCCGCTCCGTGACCTCGGCCGGTGCGCGCGCCTCCGGTTCGGTCTCAACCCCCAGCAAGCGCACCAACGTCGCCTTCGCGCCGCGGCTTGTGGTGCCGCCGCCGCGCACCTTGGGCAACGTGCAGGTCGGCGAGCGCTCCACCCGCCAGCGCTCTCCCGCCGCGGTGAACTCCAGCGTCACCCGCGGCACCGCCGTGGGCGCCGCATGGTCGGAGCGCAACCCCTTGATGCTCCTCTCCCCGCTCACCTCGCCGTAAAGGGCAAAGCAAAGGGCATCCAGCAGATAGGTCTTGCCGGCACCGGTGGGTCCATGGATCAGGAACAGGCCCTCCCGGCCCAGGTCGTCAAAACCGATCTCCACGGATTCGGCATAGGGCCCGAAGGCCTCGATCACCAGACGGTGCGGCCTCATCGATCCGCCTCGGAACGGGCGGCCTCCAACGCCGCCCGCAGCAGAGCCGCTTCGGCTGGTGCCGGGTCGCGCCCCTGCTGTTCGGCGAAGAAGGCGAGGGTGCGCTGCAGCGGGGTGAGGGCCGCCTCGATCCGGGCCGCCCGCTCCGTGCCGCCCTCTCCGCGCTCGGGCGGCAGGTGCCGGAGTTCCGCGATGTGTGGGAAACGGGGGCGCAGCCGGGCCATCGCCTGCAGCGGCAGGTTTTCGTCGGTGAGCCGCACCCGCAGCCGCGCCTGCCGCGCGCTGTCCAGCGCCGGATCCAGAAGCAGATCCTCCAGGCGGCCCTCGATCGTGCGCAGGGGAAGCCCCACCCCCAGGGGCACCTTCTCCACTGCCACCGAACCGTCCGCGGCCAGCGCCACCAACCGCACCGATTTGACGTGTCGCTCCTCGGAGAAGGAATAGGGAAGCGGGGTGCCGGAGTACGCCAGCCGCGGGCCGTCGAGCTCCTGCGATCCGTGCAGATGGCCAAGAGCCACGTAGTCAAAGCCAGCGAAGACCGCACGGCTCACCCGCTCGACATTGCCCACCGAAAGTTCGCGCTCCGACTCGGAGGCCGCCCCCCCGGCCACAAAGGTGTGGGCCACCAGCACGGAGCGGAGGCCCGGCCGGCGGGACCGATCGGCCTGAATGCGCGCCAGCGCGAGGCGGGTCACCTCCTCGTGGCCCCGGCACAACGGCGGCGCCTCGCCGGCGGAGGGGTCCGGCAGCAGGGCCGGACCATCAAGGCTGGGCTCCAGAAAAGGGAGCGGATAGATCGCGACCGGCCCCCCCCCGTGCCTCGGCGTCACCAGCACGGGCTCGTCGCAACGGTGCACCTCACCGCGGATCGTCACCCCCAGGGAGGCCAACAAGCCGTCGTACACCGACACCCGCACGTTCGAGTCGTGATTGCCAGCAATCGCCACCACCGCCGCGCCCGCCTCACTCAGCTGGCGCACCGTGGCATCGAACAATTTCACGGCCTCCGCGGGGGGGATCGCCCGGTCGTAGAGGTCGCCGGCGATCAGCACCACGTCCACCTGCTCCTCCCGCGCGATCGCGACGATGCGCTCCAGAGCCTCGGCCTGCTCCGCCAGCAGCGAGGCGCCGTGGAAGGAGCGGCCCAGATGCCAGTCGGAGGTGTGGAGCAGCCTCATCCGGGTTTCTCGAGCAACTGGATGCGGTAGAGCACCTCCTCCAGGGCATCGGCGGCCTGAACCCCCGCCCAGCGCGGCGGATCCTCGGCGGTGCAGCAGCTGGGCACCGGCGCCAGAACGGTCCAGGGGCGGGCATGGCAGAACTGCACCACGCTCAGGCGCTCCTCGGTGTGACCGGCAGGGGCCATCACCCGATGCCAGCCGGCGGGAATGCGGCCGTTGCTGAGCCGCTCCAGCATCAGGCCGGTGTTGAGGATCACCCGGCCCGGGGGCGGCAGCGCATCGACCCAGGCACCGTTCACCTGCACCTGCAGCCCGGGGGCGGTGGCACGGGGCAGGGCCGTGATCAGGTTGATGTCCGCATGGGGCGCCGCCCAGATGTGGCCGCCCGGCGGAGCCTCGGGCATCGGGGGATAGCGGAGGGCCCGGCTGAGGGTGGGGGCTTCCCGGGTGATCTCCTCGAAGAAGGTCTCCGCGCAACCCATCGCCAGGGCGATCACCCGCAGGAAGCGGCGCTGCAGTGCCGCCAGATCTCGGTGGAAGCGCTGCAGCACGGCGCTGATCCCCGGCACCGCCGCCTCGGGGAGCAGGGGCTCGGGGTAGAGCATGGGGTAGCGGCGCCGCAGCGGATGGGCCGGCGGCAGGGGCGCCCCCCAGTTGAGCATCTCCTTCCAGTCGGCCCGCTCGCTGCCGGCCGCGGTCTCCACCAGCAGGCCGGTGTAGCCGGTCTGGCCGCTGCTGCCGGGGGAACGGAAGCGGTTCTTCTCCTCGACCCCCAGGCGGAAGAAGGCCTCAAGCCCGCCGTAGGCCTCGTCCAACAGCGTCTCGCAAAGATCGCTGCGGGCGTAGACGAAACCGGTGGCCAAGCTGCGTCGGACCCCGTCCACCACCGCGGCCCGCTCGGCCTCGCCGCCCCGCTCAAAGGCCAGCAGATCCACCTCAAGGATCCCCTCGTCCGCGGGACCGCCGGGGGAGAAGGGGGCGGGATCGGCGCCTGGAAAAGCCATCAGCCCGAAAAGCAGCGAACCGGCACGCCAGCGTTGCACGCACAGTACACCCGTACTATATTCGAACACATGTATCAGTGTCGCGCTCATGGCGTCCATCCCCACCTGCGCTCCAGCTGCCCCCTCGCTCCGCCCCGGCATCGACCCGGCCGTCGAACCCCTGCGCCGTGCCAACCCTCATCGCTACCGCGATGTGCGGCCCGGCCACCTGGCCGTCGTCGCCGGCAGCGGCCGGCCCTGGTTCATCGGCCGCGTCTGCGATGTCACGCCCCGCCCCTGGGGCCGCACCCCCTCCTTCGTGCGGGTGATCAACGTCGACAGCGGCGACATCGAGCGCATCCCGGCCCCCTGGATCGTCGCCTTGATGAGCGATCGGGGCCTGGCTTGAGCGGGGCCGGAGCACGGCGTCCACCGGGCAAGGCGCAAGCCGGAAGTTCCGCCCTGTTCAGCCACGGCTGATGCGATCCAGGGTTTCGCGGGGTCGCTCCCCGAACAGGGTCCAAGAGTCGCAGGCGAGGTGTTTGGCGTTGGGAAAGCCCCAGCAGGCGGCTCGATCCTGAACGCGCACCACGCCACCCTCCAGGCCGCGCCGCTGGACACGCACACCGTGCCACCGCCGAACCGTGAGACAGGCCAGGTCTGCAGCAGGATGATCGATCTCAACCCTTGGCACCGCCGCCCCATGGCCGGCCCGCCCGCCCGCTCCCCCGCCCGTCCCCTGGCCCGGCTGGGCGGCAATGCGGCTCTGCCCCTCCTGATCCTGGCGGTGCCCTGGGGGCAGGAGCTGATCGACCAACTGTTCTTCGGCGGTCGCTTCAACCTGCCCATGCTGCGCGGGGGGCCCTTCCTCGGGGTGCTCACCGCTCCCTTCAGCCACTCCGGTTTCGGCCACCTGTTGGCCAACAGTCTTTGGTTTCTGCCCCTCTCCTGGCTGGTGCTGCTGCAGGGCCGTCGCGACTATCTGGCGGTGTGGGTGGGGGTGTGGCTGGCGGCGATCCCGGTGTGGCTGTTCTGGCCGGTGGGCAGTCACGGCCTCTCCGGGGTGAACTACGGCCTGCTGGGATATCTGTTGCTGATCGGATGGCTGGAGAAGCGGCCGCTTTCCATCGCACTCTCGGCCTTCTGCCTGCTGGTTTACGGCGGCCTCCTGCCCAGCCTGCTGCCGTTTTTGAGCCCGCCAGGGGTCAGTTGGATCGGCCATGTCTCCGGCTTCCTCGGGGGACTGCTGGCGGCCCTGGCGATCCATCGCGAAACCTGATCGGTGGTGCCGCCGGTCCCATTGGGCGATCCGCGCCTGGAAGGGGTGGAGGTTGCGGGGGGGGGGGCACCAACGCCTGCCGCCCGGTTCACGGGTAGCCGTTTGGCACGAAGAACTGCTCGTTGTGGGGCGGCCGTTGATAGTTGCTGCCGCTCTTGCGGGGGGGCAGCTTGATCGCCTCAGGGGTCATGTCCTCATAGGGGACCTTGCTGAGAATGTGGCGGATGCAGTTGAGCCGGGCACGACGCTTGTCATCGGCTTCGACGGTGAACCAGGGAGCCTCGGGGATGTTGGTGTGGGCGAACATGGCGTCCTTGGCCTTCGAGAATTCCACCCAGCGGTCCCGCGATTCCAAATCCATCGGGCTGAGTTTCCAGCGACGGGCCGGATCCTTCAGCCGCGAGCGAAAGCGGGCCTCCTGCTCCTCATCGCTCACCGAGAACCAGTACTTGAGCAGGGCGATGCCGCTGCGCACCAGCATGCGCTCAAACTCCGGGCAGGACAGAAAGAACTCCTCCACCTGCGCCGCTGTGCAGAAGCCCATCACCCTCTCCACGCCGGGGCGGTTGTACCAGCTGCGGTCAAACAGCACGATCTCGCCAGCGGAAGGGAAATTCTCCACATATCGCTGGAAGTACCACTGCGTCCTCTGCTGATCGGACGGCGTGCCGAGGGCCACCACGTTGCAGCCACGGGGATTGAGGGGCTCGGTGATGCGTTTGATCGTGCCCCCCTTGCCAGCGGCATCGCGGCCCTCAAACACCATCACGAGGCGATAGCCCACGTGCTTGATCCAGTACTGCATCTTGACGAGCTCCACCTGCAGGCGCGCGAGCTCCTTTTCGTAGAGCTTGCGGTCGAGCTTCTGGGGCTTGCCCTCGCCGGGCTCCTGCATGTCCTCCAGCAGCGTCGAAGGGCAGTACAGGTCGGAGCCATTCTGCGCGGAGCCCTCAGGAGGGGCCGCTGGCTCCGTTGGCGATGGCTCGCTCCGGTGCCGATGCTTGGTTTTCCCCATGGCGAGTGGTCGGTCACTGAATACCGCTCTTGCATCCGCCGAGGCCGCAGTCGGCAGTCGCCGTGACTGGCGAGGAAAGCTCAGGAATTTCTTCCACTGCTCTCTGCACCGCCGAAGTTACGGCTGGAATGTGCCCAGTGCCAAATCAGCCTGCGGCAGCCTGGAGGCTGATCGCCTCGGGCGCCCACTGGGCGATCCGCTGCTCGATCCGCACCAGCTGGTAGCGGGTCTGCTCATTCGGACTGCGGAGGTACTGGTCGCGGAGGGCGGTGAGCTGGGCTTCGAAGCAGTGGAGGACGGGGTGGTCGTGGTGCATGGAGGAAGCGACGACTATGGCCGGGCAATCGGGCGCGGAGGGGGCGGGAGGCGCGAGCAACCTGCCGCCAAATCTTAAACGAATCAGAAGATTCGGCGCCCGCTGCGCTGCCGCGGCCATTCCCGGCGGCCACAAGCCACATCTGGATAGCTTGCAGGCATGGACCTGACGCCGTTTCTCGACAGCCTGGAGGGAGCCACCCTCGACGAGGTGCTGCTCTCCGTGGCGGTGCAGGGAAAGGTGGCCATCGCCATGAAGGGCCGCTTCCTGCTGCGGGCGGTCTGCGAAAGCTTCCAGGACCGCACCCGCATCGGTTGCGCCGTCACCGACGAGGAAGGCTGCCTGGCCTATTTGGGGCGAGAGCCCTACGAGCTGTTGATCTGCACCGACCACCTGGAGAACGGCAACGGTTTCGAGCTGGCCCGCAAAGCCCGCGAGGCGCAGCCCCGGATCAAGATCGTCGTACTCGCCCTGGGCGACGTGATTCCGGCGGAATACGCCGAGGCCCCCTGGTTGGAAGCGGTGGTGGCCGAGGCCGACGTGGTGGATGACCAGCGCCCCCTGCAGGCGGCCGTGATGGCCGTGATGGGCCACCACTCCTATCGGAGCCCCTCCCTGCGCTGCGGCTCCCTCCCCTATCTGAGCTGTCCGCGCCTGACACCGCGCGAGTACCAGGTTCTCGATCTGCTCGCCAGCGGCCTCAGCGACCGGGAGATCGCCCGCATGCTGGTGGTGAGCGAGGAGACCGCCCGCACCTACACCAAGCGACTGCTGCAGACCCTCGACGTGAACAATCGCCTGCAGGCGGTGCTCAAGGGCATGCGCTGCGGAATGGTCCAGCTCTGATCGGCATTGTCCCCGGATGGGGGGAGCAGCAACAGCCCGGGACGGCGCACAGTGAGGGGGCCCAAGCGCTGGTTCCACCCAGCCATGACCCTTTCTCCCCAACGGCCAGATCCGGCGGTTCCTGCCTCCGCAAGCGAACGTCTGACCATCGGCGAGCTTGAGGCCAGCTACTCCACGTACTGCAAGGCGCTGCGCCTGCTGATTCGCGAGGGGCGGAGCCTTGCGCGAATCCAGCGCACCGTCTGCTGGCAACGTCTGGAGTGCCTGCACCGCTGCTTGCCGGGGCAGTACCGCGACCCGGATTACTTGTATTTTTTGCTGCGCCGCGAGGTGAACGGCGCGAAATAGGGGCCGCGGCCCAGCTGCCACAGGGCCCCGGGTTCGCCGTGAACAGAGTGCTGGAGCGGTCGAGGCCCAAAGTATCGAGCGCATCGTTTTTCCCTGTGCCTGATCCCGGGCTGATCCCCGACGACGAGCTGGCCCAGCTCAATGAGCGGCGCGACGGCCCGGCCTGGCTTCAGCTCGGTCTGCATCTGATGGTGCTGCTGGCGGGGCTGGGTCTGTGGGGGGCTCCGCGGCTGGGTTGGCTGTTCTGGCCGCCGCTGCCCTGGCCCCTGCAGATCCTGGGGCTGCTCCTGCTCGGCTGGGCTCTGGCCTTTGCCTTCTGCGCCATGCACGAATGCGGCCACCGCACGGCGTTTGCCTCCCGCCCCGTCAACGACGCCGTGGCCTGGTGGGCCGGAGTGTTGAGCTTCTACAACGCGGATTTCTACCGCCGCTATCACCAGTGGCATCACCGCTGGACGCACCAGCCCGGGCTCGACCCGGAACTGGCGGATCCGCCACCCACCAGCCCGGGGGCCTACCTGCTGGAAATCAGTGGCCTGCCCTGGTGGCTCGGCAAGCTGCAAGGCCATCTGCGCGGCCTTTCCGCAGACTTCAGCCGCTCCCCGTACATCTCCGCTGAAGCCGCCCCGGCCGTGGCCACCTCCCTGCGCCGCCAGTTCGCCCTCTACGGCCTGCTGCTGCTGGCCTCCCTGCCCGGGGCGAATGGCGCGATCCTTTGGCTGTGGCTGCTGCCGTTGGCGGTGGGCCAACCGCTGCTGCGCTTCGTGCTGATGGCCGAGCACCAGGGCTGTTCCTTCGAGCCCGACGCTCTGACCAACACCCGCACCACCCTCACGCTGGCGCCGCTGCGCCGGCTGATGTGGAACATGCCGTTCCACGTCGAGCACCACCTCTACCCGTCTCTGCCCTTCCACGCCCTGGCGAGGGCCCACGAGCGGCTGGCCCCCCGACTGGCGCACTGCGCCCCGGGCTATCTGGCGGTCCACCGCACCCTTCTGACCGACCTGGCATCCCTGGGCCTGCCCGCCTCGACCACCGCGGCCACGGCGGCCACGGCAGCCACGGCGGCCACGGCGCGATGAACGGTCCGCGGGACCAGCGCTTCTCCCTCGGCGATTTCCTCCTCCAGGGCGGCCGAGTGCTGCCGGAGGCCCACCTGGAGTATCGGGTGCACGGCCCCATCGAGCCAGGCAGCGCCAATGTGATCCTCTACCCCAGCTCCTACGGCGGCTGGCCCGACGACCTGGACTGGCTGGTGGGTCCGGTGCTCGACCCGACGCGCTGGTGCGTCATTCAGGTCAGCCAGTTCGGGGGGGGGCGCTCCAGCAGCCCGAGCAACAGTGCCCTCGGCCTGCGGGAGAACGGCTGGAGCCTCAGCCACATCGACAATGTCCGCGCCCAGCGGCGGCTCCTGGAGGAGGCCTTCGGCATTGAGGCGCCGGCCTTGATCTACGGCTGGTCCATGGGGGCGCAGCAGGCGTACCACTGGGCTGTCCTCGAACCGCAGCGCACGCCGCGGATCTGCTGTGTCTGCGGCACCGCCCGCACCACGCCCCACAATCGTCTGTTTCTCCTCAGCCTCCGGCACGCCCTCACCGCCGATCCGGCCTGGCAAGGGGAGGGCTTCGACGCAGTGCCGGAGCGCGGTTTGCGCGCCTTCGCCCTGATCTACGCCAGCTGGGCCGCCAGCCAAGCGTTCTACCGCCGCGGCGGTCACCGCCTGCTGGGCCATGCCGATGTGGAGGAGTACGTGGAGCGCGCCTGGCTGCCCGCCTACCGCCGCCACGATCCCCACGATCTCCTGGCCATGCTGGATGTCTGGCTGTCCAACGACGTGGCGGTGGCCGCGGCTTTGGCGGAGCCTGGGGCCGACGACCCCGGCGACCGTGCGCTGGCCGCTGCCCTGGGACGGATCCGCGCCCGCACCACCGTCATCGCCGCCACCCACGACCTCTACTTCCCGCCTGCGGACTGCGCCGCGGAGGCAGCCCTCATCCCTGGCTCCCACTTCGAGCAGCTCGACTCCGACCTGGGCCATCGGGCCGGCAACCCACGCGACGCCCCGGCGGAGCAGGCCCAGCTCCGCGCAGCCGTGGAGCGGCTGCTGGCTGACTGATCCCCCTTCCGCGCGATTCGCTTCCCCATGACCGACCTGGCCCGCTTCGCCACCGATCACGGCATCCGCCACTTCCTTTTCTCCTTCTGCGATCTGTTCGGTGTGCAGCGGGCCAAGCTGGTGCCAGCGGCGGCCGTCGCCGAACTGGCCAGCGGGGGCGCCGGTTTCGCGGGCTTCGCCGCCTGGCTGGCTCTCTCGCCCGCCGATCCCGATGTGCTGGCTTTCCCCGACCCGCAAAGCCTGATGGTGCTGCCCTGGCAGCGACAGGTGGCTTGGCTGGCGACCGATCTCCGTCTGCGGGGCAATCCGCTTGAGCAATCGCCGCGTTTCGTGCTGCAGCGCCAGCTCGAACGGGCCGCCCAGCGCGGACTGGAGCTGCGCACGGGGGTGGAGGCGGAATTTTTCCTGATGGATCCGCAGAGCACCGGCATCGCCGATGCCCTCGACCAGCAGAGCAAGCCCTGCTACGACCAGCTGGCACTGATGCGCCAGTACCCACTGATCGCCGAGCTGCTTGCCGGGATGGAGGAGTTGGGGTGGCGCCCGTACCAGGCCGATCACGAGGACGCCAATGGCCAGTTCGAGCTCAACTGGTGCTTTGCTGACGCCCTGACGACAGCCGACCGCCACGCCTTCTTCCGCATGATGGTGGCCACCCTGGCGGAGAGGCAGGGCAGCCGCGCCAGCTTCGCCCCGAAGCCGCTCGCCGATCGCACCGGCAATGGCGCCCACCTGCATCTCTCCCTGTGGGATCGGGCAGGCCGCAATCTCTTCCCCGACCCCAGCGGTCCGCTTGGGCTGGCCCCGATGGCTTACCACTTCCTTGCCGGGCTGATGGAGCATGCCCCGGCCCTGTGCGCCATCACCAACCCGGTGCCGGCCAGTTATCAGCGCCTGGCGCGATCCTCCACCAGCTCCGGCGCCACCTGGTCCCCGGCCTGGATCAGCTACGGCGGCAACAACCGCACCCACATGGTGCGCATCCCGGACGACCAGCGCCTGGAGCTGCGGCTGGCCGACGGGGCCGCCAACCCCTATCTGCTGCCGGCGGCGGTGCTGGCGGCCGGGCTCGATGGTCTGGAGCGCGAACTCTCCCCCGGCGCGCGAAGCGACGCCGACACCTACGCCGATCCGCCGGATCCTGCCCGGGTGCGGCCCATGCCCACCTGCCTGGCGGAAGCCCGGGAGGCCTTCCGGCAGGACACCGTTTTGCGCCAGGCCCTGGGCGAACCCTTCTGCCAGGCCTGGGAGGCCCTGGCGGGCCGCCGCGGCGACGAGTGAAGCGCCTCTCACCGCTGGAGGGAAGCCTCTACCTGCCCCTAGGCTTCGCCGAACGAACACCCTGTGGATGGGCGCGGTTGCTCTGGAACTCCTCGCGATCCTGCTGCTGATCGTGGCCAACGGTGTGTTCTCCGGCGCCGAGATCGCCGTGGTCTCCTCCCGCCGGGTGCGGCTGGAGCAGCAGGCGGAAAAAGGCGACCGCAAGGCCCGGGCCGCCCTCAATCTTTCCCGGGAACCAAACGAGTTCCTCTCGACGGTCCAGATCGGCATCACCCTGATCGGCATCCTCAGCGGCGCCGTCGGGGGAGCCACCCTGGCTGGCCGTCTGCGGCCCCTGCTCGACGCGGTGCCCCCCCTGCGACCCTGGAGCGAAGCCCTCAGCCTGTTCACAGTGGTGGCGCTGATCACCTATTTCTCCCTGGTGATCGGCGAACTGGTGCCGAAACGCATCGCCCTCAGCGACCCGGAGCGGGCGGCTTGCGCCGTCGCTCGGCCGATGCGCGCCCTTTCCCGCTTCTCGGCGCCCCTGGTGAGCCTGTTGGGCTACTCCACCGACGCCCTGCTCAACCTGCTCGGCGTCCGCCCCTCCGAGGAGCCGGAAATCACGGAGGACGAGATCAAGGCCCTGATCCGCCAGGGGGCGCAGACCGGGTTGTTCGAGGAGACGGAGCACGAGATCGTGCAGCGGGTGCTGCGCCTGGGCGACCGGCCGATCCGGGCGACGATGACGCCCCGCACGGAGATCGACTGGATCGACAGCGAGGCGCAGGAGCAGGAGAACCTGCAGACGATCCTCGAGGGCAACCATTCCCGCTTTCCGGTCGGGCGCGGCAACCTCGATGAATGCCTCGGCGTGATCCGCGGTCGCGCCTTCCTGGCGGCATGCCTCACTGGCGGGCCGGTGGATCTGGAGGCCCTGCTCCAGCCCCCCCTGTTTGTGGCAGAGAACGCCCGAGCCCTGGCGGTGATCGAGCAGTTCAAGCAGACGGGCGTGCACATCGCCTTGGTCACCGACGAGTACGGCGGCATCGAGGGTCTGGTGACCCTCAACGATCTGATGGAGGCGATCGTCGGCGAATTGCCCTCCGCCGAAGACGAGGAGGACCCGATGGTGATCGTGCGCGAGGACGGTTCCTGGCTGCTCGATGGTGCCCTGCCCATCGGCGCCTTCATGGACCTGGTGCAGCGGGGCGACTGGTCGGAGGAGAAGACCGGTGGCTTCCATACCCTCGGCGGCTTCGCGATGCACCGCCTCGGCCGCATCCCCCGCGCCGGTGAACACTTCAGCAGCGACGGCCTGCGCTTCGAAATCGTGGACATGGACGGCAACCGGGTCGACAAGCTGCTGGTGAGAGAGGAAGAGGGGGCCGGGCCGACCGCCTGATCCCCTCATGTTTCGCCCCACCCACCGGGCGTGGCGAAGCGGCAGCCTCGGCATACGATCCCGTGCAGAGAGATGGTGCCCCGCTGCGCCTTCACCCCATGCTCATCGGCGAGGTGTTCCTGGAAGCGATGGCCACCGGCATCATCACCCAGGAGGAAATCGACTGGCTCACCACCCAGCAGGGCACCTTCAATCGGGAGGAGGAGGCCAAGGCCCTGAAGATCGGCCGCCTGCTCGACGAAGGTGAGATCCAGATCGGCTGCCGCCTCCTCGGCCAGCACACAAGAGCCAACCTCTCCTGATCCAACTTGCCCTCAACCGGCGACTGGAAGCCGCAGGCGCGGCGGGGTCGAAGCCATGAGGTTCAAGGGCGGGGTTCGACGAGGGGAGAGGCTTGGCCCTGTTGCAACGACCCACCGCAGCTGGAGCCGGCTCCGGCGGTGCAGCCGAAGCAGTGCTCTGCCGTCAGGATCGGCGCCCCGCGGGGATCCCACGCCAGCAGATCGCGCAGGTGGGGCCGTGTGCCCGGCGCCAGGCCCATCCGCAACTGCTGATTGAAGTCGCAGTCATGCAGCCAGCCCTGCCAGTCGACGCTGATCAGGGAGCGGCACATCACCGCCGCCAGGTTCTCGGGGCGATGGGCGTGCCGCAGGGTCTGCCGGTACCCCTCCAAAGCACCGTTGTGCTCCAGCACCGCCGCAAAGCGATGGATCGGCATGTTGGCCAGGGCGAACAGACCCGTGAACGAAATGCCGTGCTGCTCCGCCAGCACGCGCCGATAATCCGCCTCCAGGGCGGCCTGGGGTGGGGGCAGGCTGGCCCCTTGGGGGTTGTAGACGAGATGCAGATCCAAGCCGCTGCCCGGTCGGCCGTAGCCGAGGGCGTTGAGCCGACGCAGGCCGGTCAGGCTGGCGGCGAACACCCCGGCGCCCCGCTGGCGATCGACGTTGTCCTCGATGTAGCAGGGCAGCGAGGCCACCACCGCCACGCCCTCGCCGGCCAGAAACTCCGCCAGGTCCTCCTGGCCCGGTTCCGAGAGGATCGTCAAATTGCAGCGATCGATCACCCGCACCCCCAGGGCGCGGACCTGCCGCACCAGTGCGCGGAAACCGGGATGGAGTTCGGGGGCGCCGCCGGTGAGATCGAGGCAGCCCAGGCCCCGGGCCCGCAGCACCGGCGCAACCAGGGCCAGCGTCTCGCCGTCCATGCGTTCGGTGCGGGTCGGTCCGGCATTGACATGGCAGTGACTGCAGCTCTGATTGCAGCGGTAGCCCAGGTTCACCTGCAGGGTGGTGAGCGCCTCGCGCTGAAGAGGCGGGAAGGCCAGGGCGCCGGGGGGCGGAGCAGGGGCGAGGTCGACCATGGGCCGAGGCTAGGAGCCTGAGGCCAGGGTCCAGGGGTCGAGGCGCTCCGCTCCTCGCGCAGCGCGAAACCGCCAGGTCCGACTAGAAAGCCACCAGAGACTTCGCCCTGATGAGCTCCGACCTGCTCGTGATCACCGCCAGCAGCGGCGAGAACCTCCGCCTGGCCGAGCGCTTCGCGGCGCGGGCGCGGCAGCGGGGACTGAGCGCCGAGGTGCTCGATCTCACCGAACTGCCACTGCCCCTCTACAACCCCCGCCTGCATGCCGCCGAGGGCATCCCGTCGGCGGTGGACGATCTCCAGCGACGCTTGGCAACGGTCCCTCGCTGGCTGATCTGCGCGCCGGAATACAACGGCTCGATCCCGCCGGTTCTCACCAGTGCCATCGCCTGGCTGTCGGTGCAGGGGGAAGACTTCCGCGCCCTCTTCAACGGACGTCCGATCGCCATCGCCAGCCACTCGGGCGGCGGCGGCGTCGAGGGGCTCACCGCCCTGCGCATCCAGTTGTCCCACCTGGGCGCCCATGTGGTGGGCCGCCAGCTCGTGGCCACCCACGCCAATCCGGCGAAGGACGCCAGCCTCGATGATCTGATCGCGCGGCTGAGCCAGCTGCTGCCGATCGCGATCTGACCCCTCCCCTCCCCCCATGACCGATCTGTTCACCCCGCTGGCCGTCGGCCCGCTCCTGCTTCCCAATCGCGTGCTGATGGCGCCGCTCACCCGCTGCCGGGCGGAGGAGGAACACGTGCCCGGGCCGTTGATGGCGACCTACTACGCCCAGCGTGCCTCGGCCGGCCTGATCATTGCCGAGGCGACGATGGCCATGGAAGGAAATTCCGCCTTCTGGCACGAGCCCGGCATCCACAGCCCGGCCCAGGTCGAGGGCTGGCGCGGGGTGACCGAAGCGGTGCATCGCGCCGGCGGAAGGATCGTGCTGCAGATCTGGCACGGCGGTCGTGCCTGCCACCCCTCGCTCAACGGCGGGCGGCAGCCCGTGGCACCGAGCCCCCTGGCGATCGGGGAGGGAACGGTGAGGACGCCGGAGGGTGTTCAGAGTTATGTGGAGCCCCGCGCACTCGCCGACGAGGAGCTGCCGGGCATCGTCGAAGGCTTCCGCCTGGCGGCCCGCAACGCCATGGAGGCGGGCTTCGACGGGGTGGAGGTGCACGGGGCGAACGGGTACCTGCTCGATTCCTTTCTGCGGGACGGCAGCAACCGGCGTTCCGGGGCCTACGGCGGCGACATCCCGGGCCGGGCGCGGCTGCTGCTGGAAGTGCTCGCGGCGGTCCGCCCGGAGACGCCCCTGATGGGCCTGCGTCTCTCGCCGCTGAACAGCTACAACGACATGGTCGACAGCGATCCGGTGGCCCTGATCAGCTGGCTGGCGGAGCATCTCAACGGGGCCGGGCTGGCTTACCTGCACGTGATGCGCAGCGACTTCCTCGGACGGCAGCAGGCGGACGTGCTGGGCCCGGCGCGCCAGGGCTTCCGGGGTGTGCTGATCGCCAACATGGGCTATGACGCCGAGGCGGCGAACCGGGCGATCGAGTCCGGCGCCGTCGACGCGGTCGCCTTCGGCACCCCCTTCCTCGCCAACCCTGACCTGCCGGAGCGCCTGCGCCAGGCCGCCCCGCTCAACAGCCCGGACCCCACCACCTTCTACACGCCCGGGCCCGCCGGCTACACCGACTACCCCTTCCTCCCCACCGCCTGAGCGTCCCCCCGGGGCCGCGGCGCCCCTGAATGCCATGCCCCACGCCCGTTCTCCCCTCCCCGGCTCCGCGGCGCCCGCCGGCCTGCTGCTCCGTCCCGGCCCCGATCGCTTCCACAGCCGCCTCGACTGGCTGGACAGCCGCCACACCTTCAGCTTTGCCGATCACCACGATCCGGCCTGGATGGGCTTCGGGCGCCTGCGGGTGATCAACGAGGACGAGATCGCCGCGGGGCGAGGCTTCGGCCTCCATTCGCACCGCGACATGGAGATCATCACCGTGATGGTGGCCGGGGAGATCAGCCACCGCGATTCCCTCGGCCACCGGCAGCGGCTGCGGGCCGGGGAGGTGCAGCGCATGAGCGCCGGCACCGGCATCCAACACCGGGAGTGGAACGAAGCGGAGCAGAGCTGCCGGCTGCTGCAGATCTGGATCGAGCCCGAGCGGCATGGCCTGATGCCCAGCTACGAGCAGAAGCCCTTCGCGATCGGCTCCCGCTGGAGTCTGCTGGCAGACCCTGACGCTGCAAACGGCGCCCTGCGGATCGCGGCCCCCGTGCGACTTTGGCGGGCGCGGCCCCTGGGCGGGGAAGAGCTTCCCCTGGAGCTTGCCGCTGGCTCCAGGGGCTGGCTGCAACTGATCGAGGGCAGCATCACCCTGCCCGGGCCAGCCTCCCTGGAGCTGGCCGCGGGAGACGGCCTGGGTTTTGCTGCCGACCAGCTCAGCACCCTTCGGGCCGGTGAGGCGGGAGCCGACCTGCTTTTGTTCGAGCTCCACTGATCGCCCGTCCCCCCGAGACCCCGCTTCCGGCAGGATGGAGCCAAGAGGGAGGACCCGATGGCGCGCTATCTGATGGTGCTCAGACCCGAGAGCGCCATGGACCAGGCCGCACTGATCGCCTGCCTCGAACCCTTGATCGCGCACCTGCAGGGCGAAGTGGACCACCGGACCCCCGCCCATCTCAGCGCGATGCTGGGGGGGGTCGAACAGCTGCGCATGCAGTTGTTTGCAGACGTGCAGGCCAAGGCCGACGGGCTGGTCCTGGAGCTGGTGTTGATGAGCCGCGAGCCGATGGGCAAGGGGGCGCCGCAGACTCGCCGCTGGTTTGACCAGTTGGCTGCCGCCGCCGCCGAAACCATGCCCCATCTGCTGCTGGTGTTCCGCTCCGATCGGGACGGCCCCTTGCCCAACACAAACGGAGGCGGGGCAGCTGGCCGAAGGGTTTCCAAGTCGGGGGGGCTGCCAGGATGACGGTGAGGAAGACGCCCCCTGGCCTGACGGTGCTGACGGAAGTGGAATTGTTGGCGCCACCCCGCGGCTACCGCCCCCTGGCCTGGCTTGGGCTGGCCGTCAACCTGCTGCTGCTGCCGCTGGTACTGCTGGCGATCTTTCGCGATCCCACCTGGCGGATCGCCAACATCGTCGTCGGTTCCAGCGCCGTGCTGCCCACGGCGGCCCTGGGTGTGGTGGCCTGCATCGCCCTGCTCCGCTGGCGGCACTGGGGCCAGATCCTGGCGATCGTGGCATTGTCCTTGAGCCTGGCGATCGCCCTGCCCTACTGCATCGTGCGCCTGGTGGTGGTCACGGAGGGTCGACTGCAACTGGCGGTACTGGCGCCGCTTCTGTGGGTGGGGAACGTGGCACTGCTGGTGTTCTGGTGCCGGCCGGCGATTCGCCAATACCTGCGCTGAACCCATTCATCCCGAATTGGATACATTTTTGGATTTGGTAGCCATGATGGCTCCGGGCAGGACGGTGGCCGGGCATGGATGGGGTGGTGCAACCCTTTCTCCCCCACGATGCCCAGTCCCCAACGCCTCGCCGCCCTGGCGGCCATCCAGGCCCGCCCGCCCATCGCCACGCCGCCGATCCAGAAGCTTGAAGACCTCTGGTGTCAGGACGTCTTCAGCCTCGAAAAGATGCGCGCGGCCCTGCCCAAGGACATCTACAAGTCGGTGCAGCGCACGGTCAAGGAGGGGAGCAAGCTGGACGTCTCGGTGGCCAACGTGGTGGCTCAGGCGATGAAGGAGTGGGCCACCGCCCGCGGCGCCCTGTACTACTCCCACGTCTTCTACCCCCTCACCAACTCCACCGCCGAGAAGCACGACGGCTTCATCGCCCCCCAGGGGGATGGCACCGCCATCACCGAATTCACCGGCAAGGTGTTGGTACAGGGCGAACCGGACGGCTCCTCCTTCCCCAACGGTGGCATCCGCTCCACATTTGAGGCGCGGGGCTACACCGCTTGGGACATCACCAGCCCGGCCTGGTTGATGGAGACCCCCAACGGTCTCACCCTCTGCATCCCGACGGTGTTCGTGTCGTGGACGGGGGAGGCCCTCGACAAGAAAACCCCCCTGCTGCGCTCCAACGCCGCGGTGAACCAGCAGGCCCAGCGGCTGCTGCGCCTGCTGGGCGAGAAGCAGATCGCCCCGGTCAACTCCAGCTGCGGCGCCGAGCAGGAGTATTTCCTGATCGACAGCGCTTACATCCCGCTGCGACCGGATCTGCTGCTGGCGGGCCGCACCCTTTTCGGGCGCCCCTCGGCGAAGGGACAGCAGTTTGATGACCATTATTTCGGCGCCATCCCAGAACGGGTGCAGGTGTTCATGCAGGAGGTGGAGCGACAGATGTACCGCCTTGGCATCCCCGCCAAAACGCGACACAACGAGGTGGCCCCCTCCCAGTTCGAGATCGCCCCCTTCTTCGAAGCGGCGAATGTGGCCACCGACCACCAGCAGCTGACGATGACGATCCTGCGCAGCACCGCCAAACGACACGGGCTGGCCTGCCTGCTGCACGAGAAGCCCTTCGCCGGCATCAACGGATCCGGCAAACACGTCAACTGGTCGATCGGCAACGCCACCCAGGGCAATCTGTTGGATCCGGGCAAGACCCCCCACGAAAACCTGCAGTTTCTTCTCTTCTGCGGCGCCGTGATCCGCGGCATCCATCTCTACGGCCCCCTGCTGCGCGCCGTGATCGCCACCGCCAGCAACGACCACCGCCTCGGCGCCAATGAGGCCCCGCCCGCGATCATCTCGGTGTACCTGGGCAGCCAGCTGGAGGATGTGTTCAACCAAATCGGTGCCGGCAGCCTGAGCGGCTCATCGATCGGGGGAGTGATGAACTTCGGCGTCGACACCCTGCCCGAATTCGACAAGGACGCCGGTGATCGCAACCGGACCTCCCCCTTCGCCTTCACCGGCAACCGCTTCGAATTCCGGGCCGTCGGCTCCAACCAGTCGGTCGCCGGACCGCTGGTGGCGCTCAACACAATTCTGGCGGACTCCCTTGGCTGGATGGCGGATCAGCTGGAGGGCCGCCTCGCCTCCGGAGCCGAACTGGAGCCAGCGGCGCTGGCGGTGCTCAAGGAAGTGATCGACCAACACGGTGCGGTGATCTTCGGCGGCAACGGCTACTCGGAGGAGTGGCATCGGATGGCGGTGGAAGAGAGGGGCCTGGAGAACCTGCGCAGCACCGCCGATGCCCTGCCGGTGCTGCAACGACCCGCCATCCGCGAACTGTTCGAACGCACGGGCGTGCTCACGCCCGTGGAGCTGGCGAGTCGGTTCGAGGTGTACGCGGAGCAATACATCCTGGCGATCGATGTGGAGGCCAAGCTGGCGGTTCAGATCGCCCGCACCCAGGTCTACCCGGCAGCGATGCGCTACCTCGGAGAACTGGCGGGATCGCTGCAGTTGCAAAGCTCGATGGGTCTGCAGGTCTCTCCCCAAACCCAGGAGCAACTCGCCTCGCTCAGTGTTCATCTGATGGATGTGGCCAACGCGTTGCAGGAGGCGATCGAAACAGCTCCCCATGGCACCGAGGCCCATCTGCGCTACAGCGCCGACACGCTGGTTCCCTTGATGGGCGACCTGCGCAAGGCCGTGGATGGTCTGGAAGGGCTGGTGGATGACAACCTCTGGCCCCTGCCCTCTTACCAGGAGATGCTGTTCGTGCGCTGAGGGATGGCGCCGGGGCCAGCCGCCCCGGCGGCGCTGCCGCAGGAAGTCGCGGAGTTCGATCCGCAGGGCCTCATCGACGCGCCCCAGATCCTGCCGCGTCAGATTGATCGCTTCAATCTGCCGGTTCATGATGGAATCCCCCATTCCTGACGAACCGAAGCACCGCTGATCTTCCAGGCCTCCCCCTTTGGCACCACCGTGCCGCGGGGGGGCCTGCCGGATGTCATGGCGCAGAACCCCGCCGCGGTCGCTCCGCAAAGACTGGCTTGTGGGCAATAAACAGGAGGAGAAAAGAGAAAACCCACTCTCACGCACAGGAAAATTGGCGGGAGGAGATGGCAGGAGACCCAGCAAACCTCCTGTGAGGCGTGGTCAAGGTCCTGACCACAGACGACGGCAGATTAAAGGGAGAGAGGATTTGGCGGCGTGGCCCACTGAACCTTCCTCGGGAGAAACCGCTGTGAGCCCCGTGCCGGAAAGACCGCCAAGCCATGCTGGAGCGCACTGGAGAGAAGCCAGAGGCCAGGCAGAAGCGAGCCATCCCATTTGCGAGTTCAACGCAAACCATGAAAAGTGTCGATTGCCACTGAATGAACGGCCAGCGGGAACTGCGCCCCATTGCCGACCGCCAGGATCACGATCCAGAGGGTGATTGGGGGCGGGGCCGCAGCACTTCGGTGGCGGCCGATACCGAATCAGTTGATCTCCGACCGGGAGCAGGGAGGAAGGTCCCGCAGGTGCGTCACCGGGGACACAATGAGGCCAAGCGCCTTCATCGCCACGAGTTCCCCCATGAGCCCCGAAACCCACCCGAACGCCTCCATGGACACCGCCACGGCCTTCGCTGCCGTTGCCCTCGCCGCCGTCTCCTGGGATGGCGTACTGACGATGGCCGGCACCCGCGCCCTGCGCCATGCCCTCGACTATCGGCCGCCCTTCCGCGAGCGCAGCGATGCCGAGATGATCGCCCTGATGGACCGCCTGCTTCGGTTCCTGCGGGAGCGGGGCGCCAGCGGGCTGATGGTGGATGCCGCCGACGTGCTCGACGAGCGTCAGCGCCACACCGCCTACGCGGTGGCCGCCGAAATCATGCGCTCCGACGGCCCGCTCCAGGAGCAGGAGCGCCAGATCCTCACCAGCCTGGCGGAACACCTGCGTCTCGATGAGGCGGAGACCAGCAAGGTGGACGAAGTGATGGATGTACTTCATGCCAGCATCGTCGAACCCGCCGTCCCTGCATGAGCTCCGGGCCCGGACGCCCCCTGCGGGTTGCCGTCATCGGCGCCGGCAGCTCCGGGCTGCTCCTGACCCTGATGCTGCAGCGTCAGGGCCATGCGGTGGCGCTGTTCGAGCGGGCCCCGACCCTGCGCAGCGAGGGCTGCGGCATCCTGCTGGTGAGCAGCGGCGTCGAAGCGGTCGCTGCCGCCGCCATCCCCGGCCTGCTGGAGGCGCTGTTGGCCGGCGGGCGCCCGGTTCAGCGCTTCGTGATCCGCAATCTGCGCGGTGACACCATCGAAAGCAGCCCGGTGGAACGGGAGCCGGCGGAATTGCCCGCGCTGCTCATCCACCGGCGCGCCATCCTCGAAGCACTGTGGGGCTGCGTCGACTCCACCGGCTTCCACGGAGACCGGGAGCTTCTGCGCTGGCGAGAGGATGAGGAGGGAGTGGAAGCCTGGTTCGCCGACGGTTCCTCCTGGCGCGGGGATTTGCTGGTGGGAGCCGACGGGCTGTTCTCGCGGGTGGCGCGCCAGTTGCTGCCGAACCGTCGCCTCAACTACCTGGGGGACAGGGTCTGGCGGGGGCTTGTGAACGACGAACGCTTCTGCAGCGGCGGCGATTTCTTTGTCTATGCCCGTGGACGGGGCATCTATGCCAATTTTTTCGATCTGGGGACCGCTCCGGACGGGACACCTGTCACCCATTGGGGTTTTTTCCAGGAGGAGCCTCTTCCCGCCGACCGCGCGGAACAGCGGCGGCGGCTTGCCGAGCCAGTGCCCCCGGACGCCCTGGAGCGTCTGCCGGCGGATGCGGCGGCCGTGATCGCCGCCACGCCGCTGGAGGGGGTGTTGGCCAACTGGTCGTACGACATCGATCCCCAGCCGCTGCTGGCCCGCGGCCGGGTGGCCTTGATCGGGGATGCTGCCCACGCCATGAGCTCCTCCCAGGCCCGGGGGATGACGGCCGCCCTGGAGGATGCGATCTCTTTGGCGGGCCATCTCGCCGACCGCAGCGAGGAAAGCGGGAGGGCGGTCGCGGACGCCCTGGCGGCCTATGACGCGGAGCGGCTGCCCGTGGTGCATCGCTACCAGGAGCGCAGCCGGCGGGTGAGCGCTCGCACCGGTCGTCGCCGCCCCCCGGAGGTGCTCCCTGCCCCATCAACCCCATAACTGATGGGCTGAGGGCGACCTCGGTCTGTCGCGATAGTGACAGTCAGTAGCTGGCACAGCGACCATGATGGGGAAAGATGCGATGTGCGCGGTGGTGACCTCCCCTTCCTCCCTTTCCCGATTCGGCAGCCCAGCACCCACGCGGAGCTACCGCCTGGTCGACGAACAGGGAGCCCCCCATCCCGTGCTGGACGATCTCTACGACTCCCTCGATGCCGCCTGGGGGGAAGCTCTCGGCTGGTGGCAGGAGCACGGCTTCTCGCAAGGCCCCGTGGGCATCGGAGTGGAGGTGAGCACAGCAAGTGGGGAGTGGCGCACCTTGCGGCATCCGGGAAGCTGAGGCGAGTTCAGCTTCCGCACACCTCCACCCCCTTCCAGAACGCCACCCTGCCCTGGATGTTCTGAGCCGCCTCCTTGGGTGCTGGATAGAACCAAGCCGCGTTGGCGTTCACCTTCCCGTCCACAACCACGTCGTAGTAGTGGGCCTCACCCTTCCAGCCGCACACGGTGCGATGGGAAGAGGGGCGCAGGCAGGAGGAGTCGAGGGAATCGGGGGGGAAGTAAGCGTTGCCCTCCACGGTCACGATGTCGTCGCTGCTGGCGATCCGGCGGTTCATCCAGCGGGCTTCCATGGTTCAGCTTGTTTGTGGGCTGCCATCCTGGCGCGGCACGTGCTCAGATCGACGCGTCAGGGCCACAGCTGCGGGTCGTAGATGCGGAGGGTGCCCACTCCCACCGGTGAAGCCACCGGAGCCGGGCCGGCGGGCCACGCCACCACCTGGAACAGATAGGTATCGGCCACCAGGGGATTGCGCCAGGCCCGCAGGGCCACGGTGACGGTGGTGCCGGGAGCCACGGGCTGGGGGAAATCGAGGGAGAGCAGACCCTCGCGAGGCTCGAAGCGCACCCCAACCGGCACGGCCATCCCCTCCCGTCGCGGCCGGCCGATGAAGGCCCGGGCCCTGTCGAAGCGCGCAAGGAAGCCCGTGTCGGCGCCGCGGATCTGCTGCAGGGTGAGAAGGGCCAGCGAGGCTCCCGCCTCCGGGGAAAGATCGATCGTGAGGTAGTGCTCCACCCCCGCTTCGCCGACGTTGGAGTTGTACGTGCGCAGCTCCGCTTTCCAGGGCGGTCGGGTGAAGTAGGTGGAGCCCCGAAGCTCGAGGGCCCGACCCGCCGGGCCGCAGATCAGGGGAAACCCAGCCAGCAGCAGGGCCACCAGGGTCAGGCGCCCGCCCTGGCGGCGCTGCGGGCGACGGGGATGGGAAAGACAACTCATGGCTCGGCGGGTTCGACGCCCTGCAGGAACGGACGGGGATCCTGATCAAAGCGGTGGCCGGTGGGGATCGGCTCGGGTCGGGCCGAGGCATCGGCGGGATCGAGGGCGGCCGTGCGCTCCAGGGCCGTGCGCAATTGGCGGGCGGCATGAAGGCCCATGTCCCGCGGGACGCTGATGCGGTCGCGCAGATGGCGCAATCCAGGGGCGCTGCCGGCCGGCGGGGCGCACGGTTGACCGGTGGCCAGCAGGGTGAGGGCCGCCCGCAGGGGAGCATCGAATCCCTCGGGGCCGCAGGGATGACGGCGCAGCAGCGGCCTGCGGTGCTTCACGGTCCGGGCCAGGGCCAGCCAAACCGAATCACTACCTTCCCGCTGACTGGTTTCCGGATCCGGCTCCCCCTCCCCCAGGATCGGCCACGGTCCCTCGTCGATCCGCTTCGCCAGTTCGCGCTGGACAGCCGTGCCGCTGGCGTGGCAACCCCCCAGCTGGGGGGGGAGGTCATGGGCGTGGGTGTGGAAATCGCTCTGGGTTCCGAGATAGGAGGGACGGCTCTCCAATGCCCGGAACCAGCGATCGATCGCCGGATGGCTGCGGCGGAGGAGATGCCCCTTGTAGTAAGCAAGGCTGGCGCTCATCCTTTCCAGAAACGGCACAAAGACCAGATCGGCGCTGCTGAAGTCGCCGAGCAGGAAGGGGCCGTCCCCCCGCTCAAGGGCGTCCTCAAGACGCACCAGCAAGGAGAAGAAGCTGGCTTCCAACCTGTTTTCCTCCGCGCCGTTGCGGGGACGCTGGCAAAGCCAGAAGCACCAGGCTCGGAAGAGCTCACGCTCCAGGCCCCGCAGGCTGCGAACCTCCGGCTCCTGCAGGCTCGGACCGAGGGGGCCGAAGCATTGCTCAAGCTCCGCCAGGATCTGATCGCTTTCGGTGATCAACCGCCCGTCGAGCTCCAGGGCCGGCAGGTAACCGGTAGGCACCATCTGGCGGTACCAGGCTTCCTTCTCGCCGAAACAGACCATCGCCACCTTGCGGACCCGGTAGGGAATGCGGCGCTCCTCGAGCCACAGCCAGACCTTTTGGCAATAGGGGCACCAGGCATGGTGGTCGCGGTAGAGGGTCACCCGCACCGCAGAAGGCTCTTGGCCAAACAGCCGCAGACGCGAACGGGCGCTGGCAGGGCCGTCCGTGGTGTCGGCCGGAACGGGGATGTGCTCCAGGGCCAGCCTGTCGAGATCATTCCAAGGGAGGGCGGTGTCCGCCACGGCAACTTCTTGCGCTTGAGGTTCCCGAAATCTTCGCGCAACGACGCCAGTGCGGAGAGGAGCATGCGCCGGATCCGCCCGGGCTGGCCGCTCCGCGCTCACCGATCCGTCGCTGACCGCAAGCGTCAGCAAGGTCTTGGGAAGGAAACTGACATCCGCTTTCACGCCGCGAGAGGGCTCGGTGGAGCCGAGCTGTTTGCCGTAACCGTTGCCGGCGCTCACGGTGGTGCCAGGAGTGGCGCCAGGAACAGGGCAGGCCACCGGAGCTTCCTTGGCGGCGTCGCGCGTCTCCGGGCGGATGAGGGCAAGGATGGGGTTCACGGGAGCCGCAAACCCGGGGAAAAGATGGGGTGGAGATCTTGCGAAAGGGGCCTGGCAGGTGGCCACCCACTCGGCGGAGAAGCAGGGTTTCTCATCAAGAAAATTTGAAGCTTAGGCAGACAGGGCGGGGACTGGGGCGAGGGGAGTAAATTCATTTTTTTGTATCGGTTGTGACTCCGAATTCGAGCTTCACAGGGCAACTTTTGCGAGTACAGCAGGCAGCTTTCGCCAACCTCTCCACGCTGCTTTTTTGCTCTCCGCCGACACACTCCATGGCTCCAAACCTCCCATCCCATCGCCCTGAGCGTCCTTGTAATGGGGCAAGCCTCTCCGAGGCACCCCTCGCGCTGCTTCGCACCATTCCAGGCCTGCGCAACCAGAGGGGGCTCACCTGGCTGGCCTGCGTCCCCCTCGCCCTTTTTGGCCTGGGGCTCTTTAACCTCGCCGCCCACGCCGCCGATCTGCCAGAGCTCACACCAGCGTTCCTTGCCAACAACACCTTCCTGCTGATCTGCGCGGTGCTGGTGATCTTTATGAATGCTGGCTTCGCGATGGTCGAGGCCGGACTGTGTCGCCAGAAAAATGCCGTCAATATTCTCGCGAAGAATCTAATCGTCTTCGCGCTTGCGGTGACGGCCTACTGGTTCATTGGCTACAAGATCATGTATAATGCTGAGTGGGTCATTCCGGGCTGGCTCAAGTTTGGGGGAGTTTTCTTCGATCCAACCGTAACTCCCGCGATGGTTCAGGAAGGCAAATTGGTCCCCAGCGTTGACTTCCTCTTCCAGGCTGCCTTCGCCGGCACGGCAGCCACGATTGTCTCTGGCCTGGTAGCCGAGCGCATAAAGTTCAACGAATTCGTAATATTTTCACTGCTACTCGTTGGCATTCTCTATCCAATTTCCGGCTCCTGGCAATGGAACGTTGGCGAGGGCTGGCTCAACAAGCTCGGCTTCATCGACTTTGCCGGATCCAGTGTCGTACACACGTTTGGCGCCTGGTCTGGTCTGACCGGTGCGATCCTGCTCGGCCCCCGGATCGGCAAATTCCTGGATGACAAGCCCCAGGCCATTCCGGGTCACAATCTTTCCATCGCCACCCTCGGCTGCCTGATCCTTTGGATCGGGTGGTACGGCTTCAATCCAGGCTCTTGGCTTTCCATGGCTCCGGAAGTGCCCTACATCGCCGTCACCACCACCCTCGGGGGCGCCGCCGGCGGCATCTCCGGCACCCTGGTAAGCCAGCTCACCGGAGGAAAGCCCGATCTGACGATGACGATCAATGGGATCCTGGCGGGACTGGTGGGTGTCACGGCCGGATGCGACGGCTTCTCGATGCCGGCGGCCTGGGTTGTGGGCTTCATCGCAGGGGCACTCGTAGTCTGGTCTGTGGGCTTCATCGACTCCCTTAAGATTGACGATCCGGTCGGCGCCTTTTCCGTGCACGGCACCTGCGGGATGTGGGGTACCTTGGCGGTCGGTTTGTTCAATACCGACAAAGGACTGCTCACAGGCCACGGCTTCACGCAGCTAGGCCTCCAGATCGTGGGCATACTTGCCTTTTCAGTCTTCGCGATCATCACATCGCTGCTGCTTTGGTCGCTTCTGGGATTCCTCACCGGTGGCATCCGGGTGATGGAAGCTGAGGAGATCCAAGGTCTCGATATCGGCGAACATGGGATGGAGGCCTATCCCGATTTTGTGCCGCTGGGTAAGTGAGAGGTGTGGCAGTCTTCCCGCCGGCACCCATCCTTCCCGGTTTCCGGCATGCCTGGGGGCCGATGGCCCCCCTTTTTTTTGCAGAACGACTTTGAAAATTCTCGATCCGTTGCCGTTGCTACATGAAAGGTGTCCACGGCGACACAAGGTAACGAGGTGAACACTGACGAGGTTTCCCCCCTCATGCCCAGGACTTTCCCGTCCGGCGGAGGTCCATCCGTCGCGACGACCTTCGACCGTCTCCGTGCCCAGGTGCTGGCTGGCGTGCAGGAGCCCCAGCTGCGGCGGTTCGCCTTCTTCGCCCTCGCGGCCGGTGCCGGCCTGGTCCCCCTGCTCGGGGGCGCCGCCAAGGCCGCCCTCCAGATGGCCCCCACCGATGGGGCCGACACGATGCTGATGTTGTTCGGCTCGGCCCTGGTGTTGCTGATGACCCCGGGTCTGGCGTTCTTCTACGGCGGCTTCACCCGCCCCAAGAACGTGCTGAACACAATGATGATGAGCTTTTTCCTGATGGGGCTCATCGGAGTTCTCTGGGTGGTGATCGGCTACAGCCTCGCCTTCGACTCCGGCTTCAAAAGCCCGTTCATCGGCGGCCTCGGCGCCATGTGGTTGAACAACGTCGGCGGCCCGCTCGGGGATGCCCCCCTGGGCCCCGGCTTCCCGATCAGCGCCACCTGCTTTGCCCTGTTCCAGGGAATGTTCGCCATCATCACCCCGGCCCTGATCTCCGGTGCCCTGGTAGAGCGGATCAGCTTCAAGGCCTGGTTCTGGTTCTGCCTGATCTGGAGCCTGCTGGTCTACTCGCCGATGACCAAAATGGTCTGGGGCGGCGGCTTCCTCGGCGCCGCCGAGGGAATGATGGGCGCCATCGACTTCGCCGGCGGCACGGTTGTGCACATCGCCTCGGGCGTGGCCGCCCTGGTGGGCGCCGCGATCCTCGGCCCCCGCAGCACCTGGCCGGGCAACAAACGTCCCCCTCACAACGTCCCCTTCATTTTGTTGGGGGCAGGCCTGCTCTGGTTCGGCTGGTTCGGTTTCAACGGCGCCAGCATGTTCGCCTCCAAGACCGCCGGTCTCCCCATCCTCACCACCACCACCTCCGCCTCCGCCGGCCTGTTGACCTGGTGTTTGATCGAATGGTTCAAGGACGGCAAGCCCACCGCGGTGGGTGCCGCCACCGGTGCGGTGGCCGGGCTGGTGGGCATCACACCGGCCGCGGGCTTCGTCTACATGGGGCCGTCGATCGCCATCGGCGCCATCGCCGCCGCGGTCTGCCTGATCGCCGTGCGAATCAAGGCTGCCATCCAGTTCGATGACTCCCTCGACACCTTCATGGTGCATGGGGTCGGGGGCACGGTGGGAGCTCTGCTCACCGGGATCTTCGCTTCCAAGGCGCTGGTGCCTGCCGATTACTTCCCGGCCGCCGCCAAGGTGCTCGAGGAGGGCGGCAACCTGGCGTTGTTGTTCACGCAGCTCAAGGCCGTACTGTTCACTTACGCGTTCGTGGGGATCGCCACCGCCATCATCTTCTGGGTCGTCGGCGCTGTCGTCGGCCTGCGGGTCACCCCGGAGCAGGAGGAGCGCGGCCTCGATTACGTGGCCCACGGCGAAGAGGCCTACGACCCCATGACCAACTGACCCCCCGACTGGAGCCCCGATTCCCATGAAGATGATCACGGCAATGGTCCGCCCCGCGCGGGTGGATGCGGTCAAGGAAGCCTTGGTGGCGATGGAGGTGGTCGGCATGACCGTCACCGATTCCCGCGGCTTCGGTCGCCAGAAGGGCCAGATCGAGCGCTACCGCGGCACGGAGTTCAAGGTGGAGTTCCTGCCCAAAACGAAAGTGGTGGTGGTGGTGCCCGACGAGAAGGTGGACGCTGCGGTGGCCGCCATCCTCGAAGCGGCCCGCACCGGCGAGATCGGCGACGGCAAGATCTTTGTCACCCCCGTCGAGCAGGCGATCCGCATCCGCACCGGTGATTCAGGCGAAGTCGCCCTCTAGCTCCTCTCCCTGGTGCAGCCCAGCCCCTCTCGCTCCGATCCCCCTTGGGGCTCTGGGCGGGGGGGGCTTTCCCCATACGGCTACGCACCAAGAACCGCAAGCCTTCCTTTCAGACTCTGCCCGTCGCGTGTCCAACCACATGTGGCCACCAATAACCAAAATCCCAAACGGCATGGCAACCCGTCTTCAAGTAACCGTCATCGCCGACAAGCACCTCACTTCACGCTTTGTTGGCGCGGAGGTTGCTCCAGCCAAGCGCACTGTAAAATACTTTGTCTTTTTCATCGACTAACTCAGCCATGAAGGTATTAAGCAACGCAAGAAACGCCTTTTCCACGTTGACCAGAAGATCCCCCTACTTCCGAGGGCTGGGCAGAGCTTATCAGTGGGTGAACAAAGCGTGCCTCCACTTCGGTGTTGCACCGCTCGCCAAAGTGCCAATGAAAGACGGCACCAACATGCTTGTCGATCTAAGAGCTGTCACCGAGTTGCACGCCTTCTATCGTGGCGAGTACGATCCAGAATGCATTGCAGCGGTCAAGTCTTTACTAGATGAGCATTCCTGGTTTCTCGATGTCGGCGCTAATGTTGGCTTTTTCACCGTAGCGATTACCAGCCACCGCAAGGCCTTGCACTCCAAGGGAATGACCATAGCCTTCGAACCGCTTCCCTCGAACTACGCCCGCTTGCAGGCCAACATTACAAACAATAACCTTGATGATCGGTGTTTGACTTTTCCGATTGGCCTCTCCAATAGAACCTGCGAGGCTGAAATCACGTTGAGAGAAGACTTCAAGAGCGGTTCCAGCACCGGCAATGCTTCGCTGACCGTAGGCGAAAGCATCGATGCCGGCTTCCAGCGAGAACGGGTTCAGCTCGACAGTCTTGATCATATCTGGCCGACACTTGCGCCCCAGGGCATTCGGGTTGGGGTCATAAAACTTGATATTGAAGGGCACGAGGATTTTTTCTTGGATGGTGCCTCCAGTCTTCTCGACCGCGACAGACCCATCATTTTTACCGAGATAAACAAACCTTACTACCAGGTCAGAGGCGTTGACATCGATGCCTTATTTTCTCCACTTCTACCCGCTCAGTACCTGCTGCTCAGGAATCCAGATGGCATCTGGAAAGTCCATGACAAGCTCTCCGATTGCGCCGAAGCGGAAAACATCATCTGGATGCCGGCGGAAAAGTTCCCGTTGCTGGGGGCCAAATTGAACGGCGAGCGCAGCTGAGCCCAGCAGTGCTCGCTCCCGGGCTTGGACTCACCGCCCGACGGGGACGGCAAAGGCGCGTCAGCGGGCAACCGCCAAGGAGAGACCCAGAGAGCGGCAAAACGCAAGCCCACCAACAACTGCATCATTGACATGCAAAAGAATCACCCTGTTTTGCCATGCTGTCATGATTCCCTGGAATCACATCTGCCTGATATGGCAGAGTAGGTGCGCAAGCTGAATCATTCGTACCCCCATCCCCTTTCCATGGAGCCCCTCGCTGAGTATTTCAAGGTGTTCTCCGAGCCGAATCGCCTGGCCGTGCTGGATGCCCTGCGCGATGGGCCCCTGAACGTCACCGCCGTCGTGGAGCGAACCGGTCTGAGTCAGGCCCTGGTCTCCAAGCACCTCAAGATTCTGATGATCGCGGGTGTGGTCAGCCGCCAACCGGAGGGCAGCCTGGTCTTTTATGAGGTGGTCGACTGCCAGACCTTCCGCCTGCTCGCCGATACGGAGAGACTGATGCTTGCCTCCAGGCGCCAGCAGCTTGATGCCCTCGCCGCCATCCTCTGATCTCCCCGGGGATCTGCGCGAACTGCGGGCCTGCCTGGCCCTGGGCCGGCGCAGCTTCCCGGGCCTGCGCCTACCCGATCTGGATGGGGTCGATCTCGACCTGAGCGGCTGTGACCTCCGGGGCAGCTGCTTCCGGGACGCCCGTTTCGGGCATGCTCAGCTGCGCGGGAGCAGCGTGGAGGGAGCCTCGTTTCAACAGGCTCTGCTGTGGGGCGCCGACCTCTCGGACCTGCGGGCAACCGGCTCCTTCTGGCACGATGCGGATCTTTCCGCAGCACGCCTGCAGGGGGCCGACTTCCGTTCTGCCATCCTGCACCGCTGCTGCCTGCGGGGGGTGCTGGCCGCCGGCAGCCACTGGCGGGAGGCACGCCTGGTGGAAACCGATTTCCGTAGCAGCCTCGATCAACTCACCGATCTGGGGGGCTGCGACTTCCAAGGCGCTGACCTCAGCTTCGCCCTGCTGCAGGGGGCGCAGCTGCACGGGGCCGACCTGCGCGGGGCCTGCCTGTACGGCGCCAACCTGGCGGGGGCCGATCTGCAGGCGGCGAACCTGAGCGGCTGCGACCTGCGGGATGTCAACCTCAGCGGGGCCCATCTCCAGGGCGCCGACCTCAGCTGGGCGCAACTGCCGAGCCCTCTCCCCGCCTGCCGATGAGCGACCCCTTCGACCTGATCGTGCTCGGTGCCGGATCCGGAGGCCTGGCCGCCGCCAAACGCGCGGCTTCCCACGGGGCGCGGGTGGCGATCGTGGAGGGGGACCGGGTGGGGGGCACCTGCGTGATTCGTGGCTGCGTGCCCAAGAAGCTGCTGGTCTACGGGTCGGCGTTCCGGCACAGCTTCGCGGATGCGGAAAGCTATGGCTGGAGCGCCGAGAACGTGCGCTGTGATCCCGCCGTGCTGCTGGCCAACGTGCGCGCCGAGGTGAACCGGCTCCAGGCACGCCACATGGACTTCCTGGAGAAGGCCGGTGTGGAGCTGGTGCGGGGCTGGGGGCACTTTTGCGGTGCCGACCGGGTCGCGGTGCGCACGGGCGACGGCGGGCTGCGCGAGCTGCAGGGACATCGCGTCCTGATCGCTGTCGGCGGGCGACCCCACCGCCCCTCGATCCCCGGCGTCGACCTGGGCTGGGTGAGTGACGATCTGTTCGAACTCGAGTCGCTGCCGGACGCGATGGTGGTGGTGGGCGCAGGCTTCATCGCCTGCGAGTTCGCCGGCATCCTCCGGGGGCTGGGGGTGAAGGTGACCCAGCTGGTGCGAGGCGATCATCTGCTGCGCGGCTTCGATCGGGAGGCCAGCGATGCGGTGCGCCAGGCGATGGAGGAGGCCGGCATCGAGATCCTCTTCGGCGAGACGCCGGCAGCAATCAGCGGCGATTGCGCCCCCGGCGATCTCACCGTCACCAGCCAGAGCGGTACGGAGATCCTCTGCGGGGGGGTGTTGCTGGCCACGGGGCGACGCCCTTTCCTGGAGGGCCTCCAGCTCGAGTCGGCCGGCGTGGCGGTGCAGGCACATCGCATCCCGGTGGATGCGGAGCAACGCACCAACGTGCCCACGATCTACGCGGTGGGGGACGTCACCGACCGGGTGAATCTCACCCCAGTGGCGATTGACGAAGGTCGCGCCTTCGCCGACAGCGTCTTCGGCAACCGGCCCCGACGGGTGGAGCATGGCCTGGTGCCCCGTGCCGTGTTCAGCCAGCCGGAGTTGGCCAGTGTGGGGCTGAGCGAAGAGGAGGCGGTCGAGCGCCTCGGGGCGGCGGCGGTACGGGTGCACCGGGCCCGCTTCCGACCGATGAGCCAGACGTTGCCGGCGCGGGATCCCAAAGTGCTGCTCAAGCTGGTGGTGGCCTGCGACGGGGGTCGCGTCCTGGGGGCGCACATGGTGGGCGAGCACGCCGCGGAAATCATTCAGATGGCGGCCATCGCCATCGGCATGGGGGCCAGGAAGGCTGATTTCGACCGCACGATGGCCCTGCATCCGTCGGTGGCGGAGGAATTCGTGACGATGCCGGACTGACCCGTCCCAACACATATGCGCATATGGTCATACCAGCCTGAAGGGCGTCTGCGATGAAGCCGGCTCCGGATCCCCTCCTCTGCCTGGCCGCCGCGGCCGGCGACAGCTCCCTGCTCTTCCGCCAGCTGTTTGACGCCGACACCGGCACCTTCACCTACCTGCTGGCGGACGTGACCAGCCGCAAGGGCGTGCTGATCGATCCAGTGTTCGAGCAGCACGCCCGGGACCTCTCCTTGATCCGCGAGTTGGGCATCGAGCTGGTCGCCAGCCTCGACACCCACGCCCACGCCCACGCCGACCATGTCACCGGCAGCTGGCTGCTCCACGCCACCACGCATTGCGCCATCGGCCTGGCCGCCAGCGTCGGCGCCGAGAATGTCAGCCTGCCTCTGCGGGAAGGCGATCGGGTGCCCTTCGGGACGCGCCACCTGGAGGTGCTCAGCACACCCGGGCACACCGATGGCTGCCTCACCTACGTGCTTGACGACCAGTCGCGGGCCTTCACCGGTGATGCTTTGCTGGTGCGGGGTTGCGGTCGCTGCGACTTCCAACAGGGCGACCCCCATGCCCTCTGGGCCTCGATCACCGGCCGGATCCTCACCCTCCCCGACGGTTGCCTGCTCTCTCCAGGGCACGACTACAGCGGCCGCGGTGTCACCAGCGTCGCTGAGGAGAAGGCATTCAACCCCCGGCTCGGCGGCGCCGCCAACGAACGGGACTTCGTCGGATACATGCAGAACATGAAGCTGCCCCATCCGGGGCGCATCGCCGTGGCCCTGCCGGCGAATCTGCGCTCCGGCCGACCCCGGGAGGAGGCCCGGGCCGACAGCTGGGCACCGGTCCAGCGAAGCTATGCGGGGCTGCCGGAGCTGCCGCCCGCTTGGGTGGCCGAGCATCGCCAGGAGCTGACCCTGCTTGATGTGCGCTCCCGGGAGGAGTTCGTCGGACCGGACGGACACGTCGCAGGCAGCCTGCTGATTCCCCTGCCCGAGCTGGAGGCCCGCGTCGGGGAGCTCCCGGCCAGCCGACCGGTGGTGGTGCTCTGCCATTCCGGCAGCCGCTCAGCCCTGGCCACCCAGCTGCTGCTGCGCTCCGGCCGCCGCGAGGTGGCCAACCTGCGCGGCGGGCTCAGTCGCTGGATCAGTGATGGCTTGCCGCTGGCCGGAGTCGGTGACGAGTGAGCCCCGGCTGCCCCTTGCCTTGCCCTCCCTTCCCCTCGGCACCTCAGCGCCCCTGAGCTGGCCGATTTGCTGGCGGCCGGGACCAGTGCCGTCATCGATGTGCGTGAACCGGGCGAGGTTGCGTCGGGGCACATTGCCGGCAGCCACGAGGCGGGGCTGCCGCTGGAGCGATTCGCCGGGGCGCCGCTGCCGCTGATGCGCCAGGTGCAGATCACTGCCGGCTCGCTCGTGCTGCTGGGGCTGACCCTGGCAACTCCCGAGACAATGCGGCTGGCACAGGTGCTGCAGGCGCCAGCTCGACAGGAGTGGGGAAGGTCGATGGCCTCGTCATCCGCCGATCGAGGATGCAGGTGTCATCTGGGCACACAAAATTGACACCCCCATACCCAGCGCTCAGGCAAGACCCCAATGTTCGCGGAGGGTCGGATGGGTCAGCTCCCAGGCATGCTCGCTGGCGAGCACGGGGCCGTGGCGATCTCCCGGGGATTCACCCCGGGCCTCCAGCAGGCTACGCAGAGCCTCGCGCCAGGAATCCCCCTCCGCCAGAAGCGCCCGCACCTTCCCTTCCCCGCCGAGGGTGGCGAGCATGGAGGGTTGGGAGAGAGAGAGTTCGAGCGTCTCAAGATGCTGCTCCAGCCAGGTCCACTCGTAGTGGAGCATCGCCGTGGTGCAGTTCTGCAGATGGCGCTCGTAGTCGGTCTCGCAGGTGCCCCGGCTGGGGGGCGCGGCGGAAGCGGCGGTCTCGGCACGGCGGGCGCCGAGACGCTGCATGATGTCGCGGAGTTGGCTCATGGGCTGCCCTACCCCATGCCGGCAAGTGGCCTCATACGACGGCGAGCCCGCGCTCGTTGAACACCCCCTCGAACAGCACGGAACTGAGGTAGCGCTCGCCGGAGTCAGGGAGTACCACCACGATCGTCTTGCCGGCGAACGCCGGCTCCCGGGCGATGCGCAGGGCCGCCGTGGCGGCGGCGCCACAGGAGATGCCGGCCAGGATCCCCTCCTCGCGCATCAGGCGACGGGCCATCGCCACCGCCTCCTCGTCGCTCACCTTCTCCACCCGATCCACCAAGGAGAGATCGAGATTGCCGGGCACGAAACCGGCGCCGATCCCCTGGATCTTGTGAGGCCCCGGTTGCACCTCATCGCCTGCGACGGTTTGAGAGATCACCGGGCTGTTCTGCGGCTCCACCGCGACCGAGATCAGCGGCTTGCCGAGGGTGGTCTTGAGGTAGCGGCTCACCCCGGTGATCGTGCCGCCGGTGCCGACCCCCGCCACCAGCACATCCACGTTCCCCTCGCTGTCCTCCCAGATCTCCGGTCCGGTGGTGTCGTGGTGGATCTGGGGGTTGGCCGGATTGGCAAACTGCTGCAACAGCACATAACGCTCGGAATCCGAAGCCGCCAATTCCTGCGCCGCTTGGATTGCCCCCTTCATGCCCAGACGGCCCTCGGTGAGCACGAGATTGGCGCCATAGGCGGTGAGCAGCTTGCGGCGCTCCAGGCTCATGGTCTCCGGCATCGTGAGCGTGACGGGGATGCCGCGGGCGGCGGCCACAAACGCAAGTGCGATGCCGGTGTTGCCGCTGGTGGGCTCCACAATCTCCTTGCCGGGGCCAAGCAGCCCATCCTTCTCGGCTTGCCAGATCATCGCCGCACCGATGCGGCACTTCACCGAATAGGCGGGATTGCGACCCTCGATCTTGGCCAGCACCCGTGCACCGCATCCCTCGGTGACGCGATTGAGCTGCACCAGGGGGGTACGGCCGATGCTGAGGCTGTTGTCGGCGTAGATGGGACTCACGGCAGCAGGGAACGGGAAGGAATGGATCAAAACCCTAGGCAGCACAGACGCCGTTGGGTTTGGGGGCGGGAACGGCAGGTCCGTCGCAACAGACCTCCCACCCTTGGAGGATGGCTCGACCTCAGGGGTTGTCAAGCACGCGGCACACCCGGGCCCGGGAGCCGCCTCCCTTAGGATCTTCAAACCGCCTGCTGAGACCGGACGGCGTGAACGGATCCATCGCCGCCATGCCCCTGGCCACCGGCGTGCCATTGATCGGGCTGTCGATCGCGGTGCTCACGCTGAGCTTCGATCGAGGTCGGTGGTGGGTGCAGTGGTGGCGAAAACGGGCGAGCCGGCGGCAGCAATGGCAGCGCCTTCGTCGGGATCCCGCGGCGCGGGCCCGACAACGGGAGGATTGGGAGCGGCAGATGCGCTTTGGCGAGCCCTTGCTGGAAGCAGCGGTGGTTCTGGGCCCCCTGTTGGGCCTTACGGGCACCGTGCTCGCCTTGATGGGGGTGCTCTCGGGCCTCGGGCGGGATCTGACCCTGCCGCCAGGGGCTTCGCTGCAGGGGTACGGCCAGGTGTTGATGAGCACGTTGGTGGGCCTGGTGGTGTGCCTGATCGCCAGCACAACCCTGCTGACCAACCAGGGCCTGCGTTCCTGGCAACTGGAGCGGCTGGCGCGGCACGAGCGTCGCCAGGGCCCCCAGTCCCCCGAAATCGCCGCGAATGCCGGCAATGCCGAGGTCGTGGAGGGCCTGCCGTGAGCCTGGCGCTCTCCTGCCTGGTGGGACTGACGCTGCTGCTGAGCGGAGTGGTCGCCGCCGTTCCCTCGATCGTGATCGAGCGCACCCCGCGCCCCCGCCCGTTGCACCCCGACTCCGGCGTCAGCGAGCGGCTGCGGATTGTGGAGGGGCCCGGGGATCGCTGGTTTGTCAATGGGACGGCCGTGAGCCGCTCCGCCCTCACCGCCCGTCTGGCCCGCGGCGATGCACTCCGGGAGGTGCGCTACCTCCCCTCCGCAGCCCTGACGATGGCCGGCGTGACGGAATCCCTGACCTGGCTTCGCCAACGGAACTCCGGCCCGGTGATGCTTGAGCTGCTGCCGCCAGCCCGATGATCCGCGTCGCACCCACCGCACTGCGGACGCGGATCTGGCTCGATGGGCTCGCCCCGGGGGCCCTGGGGGTTGCGCTTTCCTTTCTGCTCCTGGGCCTGGTGGTGCTGCCCCAGCGGCGGGCGCAACGACCGGGCTCCGAAGGGGTGGTGACGCTGCACCTGGAGGCGGATGGAGGGCTGCGCCTGTGGAACCGCCGGGTGGGCGAAACAGAGCTGAACGCCCTGCTGCGCGACGCCGCCCGTCGGCCGGGCCCACGGCCACGGCTGCGGCTGATCCCCGATGCCGCCGTGCCGTGGGGGGCCGTGCAGGAGCGGCTGGAAACCCTGGCGGAGGGCGATCTGCCCCTGGAGCTGCAGCTGCCATGAGGGTTCCGGGTTGGCCGCGCGGGAGCGGAGCCGCGCACCTGGGCCTGGCCCTGCTGGCGGCACTTCTTCTGCATGCCCTCTGGCTGGCGGAGGCCCAGTTACGGCAGAGCCGCCAACCGCCGCCGGCCCGCCTGCAACGGGCCGACGACACCCCGGAGCTGCTGGTCTTCAGCCGCCAGCCGCCCGAACCCCTGGGCCTGGACACCGTGCCGCTGCCGCCCCCGGAGGCGATGCCCCCGCCGCCGCCGAGCCTGCCCGGGCTGCGGGGCGGTCCGCGCCAGGCGGGTCCGCCGACGCTCCAAGCGGGCAGCCCCGCCCGGCCGACCGGGAAGCGTCCCTCCAGCCCCAGCCCCAAGCCCTCGCGTACCACCTCCCGTCTGGCGGCCGGCGGCGCCGGCCAGCGGCCCCCCGCGCCGCCGCCGCTGCCGCCCCTGCCCGCAACGTCTCCCCTGGAGGCGCTGCGGGAGGCACGGCGCCGTGGCCCTGACGCGGGACCCTCTCCCCTGGAAGGGGAGGCGCTGCAGGCCTGGCGCACCCTCTGGCAGAGCGCTGAGGCCGGTTCGCCTCCCCCCGCCGCGCTGACCGCGCGACCCGTGGAGGCGGAGGTGCGCCGCCTGCCCCTGGCCCGCGCCCGAGCGGAGGGTGTGGATCCTGTATCCGGCCTGCCGCTCCGCTTCGACGATCAATGGCTGCTGCCCTGGATCGATGGCGAGCAGCTCTGGCTGCTGCGGGTTCCCGGCTGAGGGCGGGGGCTGCCTGCCCCTAACCGATGGGCAGCAAGAGTTCCAACAGGGCCCCCCCCTCGGGATGGTTGGAGGCCTGCACCCGGCCCCCATGGGCATGGGCGATCTGCTGGACGATCGCCAGACCCAACCCGCTGCCGCCACGGGGACTTCGGGCGCGGGCGCGATCCCCCCGATAGAAGCGCTCGAACAGATGGTCGAGATCTTCCTCGCTCAGCCCCGGCCCCCGATCCCGCACGCTCAGCAGACACCAGCTGGGACCGGAGCGCAACTGCACCTCCACCGTGCCCCCGTCCGGGGAGAAACGCACGGCGTTGTCGAACAGGTTGAGCAGGGCGCGGTGCAAGCGCGAGACATCGGCCAGGACCGTCGCCGGCTCCATGGCGGGTTCCTCCACCACCAGCTGCACGCAGCGTTGCTCCGCCAAGGGTCGAATGCCTTGCCAAACCTGCTGGACCAGCTCCGCCAGCGAAACCGCCCGGGGTCGCATTCCCTGTCCGGGCAGAGCGTTCTCGAGGCGGGAGAGTTCCAGCAGGTCGTTCACCAACTCCTGCAGGCGGGTCAGCTCCCGCTGCAGGCGCTCCACCAGCACGGCATTGCGGCTGTTCACCTGGGCGGCAAGGCTGTCCCCCACCAACAGCAGGGCGGTGATCGGGGTCTTGAGCTCGTGGGCCACGTCGCTCACCCAGCGGGCCTGCTGATCCAGCTGGGCCTCCAGCGAGCGGCGGTTCTGCAGCACCACCGCCACCCAGCCGTCATCCCCGGGATGGGCGAAGAGCTCCAGATCCTGGTCACCCAGCTCCCACTCCAGCCGCTGGGGCCGTCCGCGGCGGCGGGCCACCTGGATCAGCTCCCGCAGCTTGGGCTCGGCGCAGATCCGCTCGAGCGGCGGCTGGCGCATCAACGCGGCACCAGGACTCTGCAGCATCCGTTCCGCCCGGGCGTTGGTGAGCTGCACCGTGTCCGCGGCATCCACCACAAGCCAGCCGCTGGGCGCCGCATCCAGCCAGCGGAGCAGCTGGGCACGGCCGGGACCCAGGCGGCGGCTGACGGGACGGGAGAAGCGACGGGCCAAAAGCCAACCCGCCAGGAGGCCTGCCCCCAGACCCAGCAGCACCGCAAGGAGGGCGGCCACTCAGCCGAAGCGGTAGCCGAAACCCCGCACCGTAAGCAGGTGGGCTGGGGCGGAGGGGTTGGCCTCAAGCTTCTCGCGCAGCCAGCGGATGTGCACATCGACCGTTTTGCTGTCCCCGAAATAATCGTGGCCCCAGACATGCTCCAGCAGCTTGTCGCGGCTCCAGACCCGGCGCGGATGCTGCATGAACAGCTCAAGCAGGCGGTATTCCTTCGGCGAGAGGTTCACCTCCACCCCATCGCGGCAGACCCGACACTCGTCTGGATAGAGACGCAGGTTGGCATGCTCCAGCACCCGCTCGCCGGCGGGCTCTGCGGGCTGGCTGCGGCGCAACAGTGCGCGGCAGCGGGCTACCAGTTCGCGCATGCCGAATGGCTTGACCAGGTAATCATCGGCTCCCACCTCCAGCCCCAGCACCCGATCGGTCTCGCTGTCCCGGGCGCTGACCACCAGGATCGGGGTGCGGTCTCCGCCCAGGCGCAGCTGACGACAGAGATCGAGACCCCCCAGACCGGGAAGCATCAGATCCAGCACCACCAGGGCGAAGGGCTCGCCCCCCTCGGCTTCCGTGGCATGGCGCAGGGTGCGGAGGGCATCGCGACCGTTGCCGCAGGCGGTGACTTGGAAACCCTCCAGGGTAAGGGCGTCATGGAGGGTTTCACGGATCGTGTCGTCATCCTCGACGACCAGCAGGGAGGGGGTCATGGAACCATCTTGGTCCCCGGGGTGCGCGGGCCAGAACGGCTGGATCACCGGCGTGGCAGGGGAGTGATCACCAGTCGGCGGCGATCGTCGAGAAGCAGCCATCCCTCCTCCCGCAGCTGCCCGAGCACCCGGGTGACCGTGACCCGGGTGGTGGCCAGGGCACCGGCGAGGTCCTGGTGGGTGAGGCGCAGATCCAGGCGGAGGCCCTGCTCGCAGGGTTGGCCATACTCGCTGGCCAGGAACTCAAGGAACCCCCGCACCCGCTCCTCCACCCGGCGCAATCCGAGGAGGGCCAGCAGGGCCTGGCTCTGGCGATGGCGCTGGCTGATGGCCTCCAGCAGGGCCACGGCCAACTCCGGTTCGCGCCGGATCTCCGCCAGACTGAAACAGAGCAGATCGCTGGCGCAGAGCGTGGTGGCCTGGTGAGCCTCCACCCCCACCAACGGATCGCCGAAGGGTTCATTCGGTCCGGCGAGGCCAAGCATCAGCTCGTCGCCGTGGATGGTGAGAGCTCCGAGCTTGACCATGCCTCGCACCACGAACCAGAGGTGATCGCGCAGCAGGGGCACAGAGCTGCCGGCGGACAGGTGAACGAGATTGCGCTTGCGATAGCTGGCCTCCAGGACCTCACGAAATCCGTCGGAGCTGCCGGGTGCACGGGGAGGCGCGAACACCATGACGGAGTCGGGCTGGGTACGGGCCGACTGTATGGAGCGCGACCGAGGGGAGAGGCAAAGAGGTGGTAAGGGGGCGGTTAAGGCCTGGATAAGACCTGCGGTGGGCCCCCTGCCCGGGCCCACAGGCCAGGATCCAGGGGATGGCCAGGATCGGGAAACTCTCGGCCCCGGCAGAGTTGCAGTCGGACCCCCCCCAGCCTCTCCTTGAGAACCACGCCGTTGAGGCCGACCATTTTCTGCAGGGCAGCGGCGCGGATCGGCGCCCGCACGAAGACCAGGTTCAGCGGGCCAGGGCACGCTCTTTTCTCCGGCAAGACAGTTCGTAGGGTCGCGCAGTTGCCGAAGCAGACGGTGACGAGCTGGGCCTGGGTGAGCTTCAGGGCGGGGCAGACGGGAACCCTCCGGGAGGGGAATCGCCGGCACCCGGAAACGGGCTGATCGATCCGGCTAAAGGGTACGGAAAGGCAACGAAGGGGCCGGCAGCATCAGGCTGCCGGCCCTCCCCCTCACTTGCCGATCTTCCTCACCGCGCTGCGGGACTGCATCAGCATCGACTCCTTCAAGGGCACGTAACCCAGATCGTCGGCTTTCGATTGGGCCGGACCCAGCAGGTGCTCCATGGCCTTCTGGATCGTGGGTGCCTTGGCACCGTTGCCCCTCTGGTAAGCCAGGATCCAGGTGAGCGTGGAGATCGGATAACTGCCGCGTCCGGCCGGATTGGCGTCCTCGCCGGCGAGCATGTCGTTGAGCTTGATGTTGGCCAGAGCATCCTGGCCGCCGCGCAGACCCGGTTTGACGAACGCGCCGGAACGGTTCTGGAGAGCCGCCGCCCTCAGCTTGCCCTTCACGAAGGCCTGGTTGACGTAGCCGATCGAGCCGGGCGTGTTGCTGAGGATGCCGGCCACGCCCTCGTTGCCCTTGCCGCCGAGGCCGACGGGCCAGTTGACGCTCTTGCCTTCGCCCACCTTGCTCTTCCAGGTGGGGGAGAAGGCGGAGAGGGAATTGGTGAAGGCGAAGGTGGTGCCGGAACCGTCAGAGCGGTGGGCCACAGCGATCGGGCCCTTGCCGCACTTCAGCTGTTCCCAGGTTTTGATTTCGCCCAGGAAGATGTCGACAAGCTGCTTCTGGGTGAGCTTGAGAGCGGGGCAGTCCGCTTTGTTGTAGGCCACGGCGATGGTGCCGCCCACGACCGGAAACTGGATCACACCGCGGGCCACCTTGGCGGCCTCAGAGGGCTTGATCGGCTCATCGGTGGCGCCGAAGTCGACGGTGCCGGCGAGGAACTGGCGCACACCGGCGCCGGAGCCCACCGACTGGTAGTTGACCTTGGGCCCACCGCTGGCGGCCAGGGCCTGGAAAGCAGCCTGATAGAAGGGAGCCGGGAAGGTGGCGCCAGCCCCGTTGAGGGTGGCCTGGGCGAGGGCGGCGGTGGACGCGGCCACGAGGCTGGCCGCGCTGCCAAAGATCAGGGCCTTCTTGGCGAAGGTCATGAGAAAGTGTTCCGCTAAGGGATTGCACACAACCTTTGCAATCCGCCCCGGCCATGGTCGTTAAAGGTGGTTTAAGAGCCGGTCAAGATTCGGTTGTGCGCGGCCGGTGAACGCCTCAGCGCTGGGCGGTCCAGTCCTGAAACCAGCCTCGTCGCTGCAGCCAGTAGCTCTGGATCAGGGCCACCAGCGCCATGAGCAGCAGCACATAGAGATAGCCATGCCGCCACTTCAGCTCGGGCATGAAATCAAAGTTCATACCGTAGATGCCCGCGATGAACGTGAGCGGCGCAAAGATGCTGGTGAGAATCGTGAGTGTCTTCATCACCTGGTTCATGCGGTTGCTGATGCTGGCGGCATAGGTCTCGGTGATCGCATCCAGATGGCCGCGCAGCGCTTCGGTGCTCTCGTAGAGCAGCTCCACCAGCTCGGCCATGTCCTGGAAGCCACCGATCGCCTCCGGACCCAGGATCGACTGGTGTTGGCGCAGCATCAGCCGGATCTGATGGCGCAGCGGCCAGATCTGGCGACGGATGCGGCGCACGTTGCTGCGGTATTGGAAGGCCAGGCTGAGCTGGCCGGGGCGGGGACGGCGCAGGGTGGCCTCCTCCAGGTCATCGAGGCGGTTGGAGATGTGCTCGAGGATGGGGAAGAGGTCGTCGAGAAGGTCGTCGATCAAGTGGTGGAGGATGTCGTCCAGGTCGCGGTCCTCCACGGGGCTGGCCATCGTCAACAGCCATTCAGTGAGGGCGGGAAAGGCGGGCAGTGTGCCGGCTTCCTCCACCGTCACCAGCAGGCCAGGCAAGAGCAGGAAGCCCACCTGATCGCTCACCAATCGGGTGGGGTCATGGGGGCTGCGGAAGCGGTGCAGCACCACCAGCACCACCTCCCCGAGACACTCGACCCGCGGCCGTTGGGGCATCTCCAGCAGCGGCGGGCGGAGCAGCTCCGGAACGGCGCAACGATCGAGGATGCGGTCGAGCTGCGGCCGGTCACCCACCCCCTGGATGCGCAGCCACAGGGGCGCGGCGGCGGCGCGGAGGGCCTCCAGCTCCGGCTCGGCGGGCAAGTCGCGGCGCACCGGCCGGCCCGCCTCGAAGACGATCAGCTCAGCCCGGGTGGGTTGGCGTCCGCCGTGCACGAACAGGCCGCTGGGGGGGTCGGCGGGGCGCTGCTCCAGCCGCTGGGAGATGAGGGCCCGGGGGGTGGGACGAAGCACAGCAGGCTCGGGCACGTTGCTGCGATTCAACCTCAGCCGGCCAGAAAGGAGAATCAGCGCCATGACGGTCCCTGCATCCAGCGTTGAATCCGGTGAGGCGCCCAGCCCCGGCACCGCCCGCCGCCATCGCGGCTACCTGCAGTTGCTGGCGGTCTGCCTGCTGCAGATGGTGCTGTTCACCCTGCCCGCCCCCTGGAGCCGCCTGGCCTCGATCGGCTACCTGGGGCTCGGCCTGCTGATGATCCGCGTCCTGGGCCATCCCGAAGCCGACCCGACCACAGGCGGCCTGCCCCGTCGCCTGTTCCGGGGCCTGGGGCTCGCGGCCCTGGGCGTGAGCCTGCTCTGGTACCTCACCCCGCTGGAGCTGCGCCGCACCGCCCTGCCGGTGATCGGGCTGTGGGGATTGTTCAGCCTCTGGAGTTCGATCCGGCTGGTGCGTTGCCTGGCACTGGAGCGCCAGGTCACCGGATCGGTGCTGCGGGGGGCGCTGGCCGGCTACCTGATGCTCGGCCTGGCGGGCGGCCTGCTGTGCGCGGCGCTGGAAACGCTTTCGCCGGGGAGCTTTGCGGGGGTGCCGCTGGCCGGTGCGGGGGAGGCGACCAGCCCTCCGGTCTGGCATCTGAACTTCATTCGTCTGCAGTATTACGCCTTCATCACCCTCACCACCACCGGCTACGGCGATGTGACGGCCGAGACGGCCCAGGCTCAGATGTTGAGCGTGGCCCTGGCGGTGGGGGGTACTTTCTATCTCGCTGCGGTGCTGGGACTGCTGATCGGCCGCTACAGCATGCGCCAGCCGAGTGGCGATTGAGCCGCGGCCATGAGCCTCTCCGATCGCTTCATCCGCAACCCCGTTCTGACGACGGTCTGCTCCCTGGTGATCCTGTTGATCGGAGGCGTCGAGGACAGGCAGTCGATCGCCTCCAACACCTCCTCCGACGGCATCAGCAACCTCAACATCATTGGCGAACGCCGCTATGCGCTGCGCATCTGACTGGATGCGCAGCGGCTGGCCAGCCCCACCCTCACGGCGGCTCTGGTGCAGCTGGCGGTGTTCATTCCGACCCCGAGACTCCCTGAGATGCAAGGGGCCGCGCAGGTCTTTGTAGGGCAGGTCCGCCAGCCGGGCCCGAAGGTTGGCGTCCGCTGCCAGCAGGCTCTCCTGCCGTTGGCCCTCCAGGGCGCGCACCGGCTCCCGCAGTTGGGTCTGATCGAGCACCACCAGCAGCTGTCCCTGACGCACCCGATCGCCCTGGCGGATCCAGAGCCTGCGGATCCGCCAGGGCGATCGGGCAGCCCAGCGCGGGCCGGGGGGAGGGAATCGCAACCGGTTTTCGGGGGCCCTGTCGTCATTGTGCCCGCACCGATGGGGCGGCAAGGCGCGTGTCCGCCTGCGGGAAGCCAAGATGGGTGCGATCCGGTAGAGCTGTCGTGAGCGCCGACGAAAGGCTGGATGACACCCGCGGCGAATCCGGCGACCGTGGCCCGGGCGAGGTCCGCGCACCGATGGAGGCCCACGGCAGCTACCGCGGCGCCGACTGGAGTCCCGAACGGCTGGTGTTCCATCAAAACCTGGAGACCTTCGCCGACCGGGTGGGGGTGATCGTGGCCCTGCAGGCCAACGGCAAGCTCAGCCAGGAGCAGGCCTACAGCCGCATCCGACAGCTCTGGAAGCATCTCAAGGCCAGCAAGGACAACCTGCTGGATGGCTCAGCGCCGCCGGCCTGAGCGCAGCGACGGACGAACTGTTACGAGCGCCACCACCGGATGGGGGGCGAACCGACACTGAAGGAAGACACGCACAACCCATGTTTCTCAAACTCACCCAGCACGGCGGAGCCAACGGCACCTTGGTGGAAGTGCTCGACTTCAAGGCGCTGGTGGATCCGTTTGCCACCACCGTCCACGCCCGCATGCACGGCGGCGAGGAGCTGCAGGATCCCCATCACTTCGAGAAGGGAGAGCTGAGCTTCCCCTCCGGGGAAGCGCTTCCCCGCTGTTGGGTGGATTCCCACTACCGCGACTGAGACCGGGCCCGTACCCACTCGCTCTCCCAGCCTTACTGCGCCGTGGCGAAGTCCGGAGAATGGATGTCCTTGCCTGTCCTGACAAGAGGCCGATTCTCCATGCTGCGGTGGCGCAGGGGCTGTCGCTGTCATTCCGTTGTCGCTGCCGTTCCGTTGTCGCTCCGGGGCCTGCGGCAGCTGCGAGCGGGCAGCCTGCAGGGGAGGGCGGGGTAATCCGGGCTACAGCCCCCCCTGGCCTGGATCACCCTTCCCCCATCTCTCCACAGACATCGTGGGGGAAGTGTCTCGTTCCCATGGGCATCCGAATCCGCAGCGTCTCGCGCAGCTTCGGGGATTTTCGGGCCATCGATGATCTCAGCCTCGATGTCGAGACCGGATCCCTCGTGGCCTTGCTCGGCCCTTCCGGCTGCGGCAAGAGCACCTTGCTGCGCATGGTCGCCGGACTGGAGCCGGTGGATCAGGGCCGCGTGTATCTCAACGGTTCCGATGCCACCGCCCTTTCGGTGCAGGAGCGCCATGTGGGCTTTGTGTTCCAGCACTTCGCCCTGTTCAAGCATCTGACGGTGCGGGAGAACATCGGCTTCGGCCTGCGGCTGCGCCGCTGGAGCCCGGGCCGCGTACGCCAGCGGGTGGAGGATTTGCTCCAGCTTGTTCAGTTGCAGAGCTATGCGGGTCGCTACCCGTACCAGCTTTCCGGTGGCCAGCGCCAGCGGGTGTCCCTGGCGCGGGCCCTGGCGGTGGAGCCGCAGGTGCTGCTGCTGGATGAACCCTTCAGCGCCCTGGACGCCAAGGTGCGCAAGGAGCTGCGGGCCTGGCTGCGCAATCTGCAGGAGCAGACGGGCGTCACCACGGTGATCGTCACCCACGACCAGGAGGAAGCGATGGAGGTGGCCGACCGCATCGTGGTGATGAATGCCGGACGAATCGAGCAGATCGGCAGCCCGGCGGAGATCTACGACCACCCCGCCACCCCCTTTGTGATGCGCTTCGTCGGCGAGGTGAATGAGATTTTCCCCAACGAGTACGTGCGTCCCCAGGATCTGGAACTGCATGATGAACCGAAGAGCGACAGCCTGCCGGCGGTGCTCAAGCGGGTGATCCATCTGGGCAAGGAAACCCAGGCCGAGCTGCAGCTCGATGACGGTCGGGTGATCCACGCCCAGCTCTCAGGGGAGCGGGCCGATGCGGCCAAGAACAACGGCCTGACCAACGGGGCGCGGCTGCATGTGCTGCCCCGCAGCCGCCGGCGGTTCGGTTAGGGCCCGGCAGGCTGCCGGACCAGCTGGGCGAACGCCTCGAGCAGCGGGGTGGGGGAACGGCGGGCCTGCCGCACCATCCAGATGGGTTGATCGCCGGCGCGGCAGCCCGCGATCGCCAGGGGCCAGAGCAGGCCGAGTTGCACCTCGCGGCGCACCATCGATTCCGGCAGGGCGACGGCGGCGGAGCCATCGATCACGAGGGCCCGCTGCATCTCGCCGCTGCTGAGCACCAGCGACACCTCGAGATCGGCGGGGGAGAGGCCGAGCTGGGCGAGGCTGGCCTCGAACAGCCGTTGGGAGCCCGAGCCCTGCTCTCGCATCGCCCAGCGGCTCTGGCGGAGGTCGGCGGCGCTGAGGGCATCGCGTCCGAACCAGGGATGGTCGCGGCCGACCACCACCACCAGCCGTTCTCGCCCCACCTCCTCCGCCCGCAGCGGGGGCTCCGCGCCGGAGAGGGAGGCGGGCGAATCCGCCTCGCTCCAGCCGGTGACGAAGCAGAGATCGAATTGCCCCTGGCTGGTGCCTGCGAGAACCTGCTCGGCATTGGCCAGGCCGCAACGCAGTTCAATGCCGAGGTAGCGGTCGCGGAACCGCTGCAGATGGGCCGGCAGCCAGTAGTTGCCCACCGTGAGGCTGGCCCCGAGGCTCAGCACGCCGCGTCGCAGCGCCTGGAACTCCTGCAGACCGCGCTCCACCAGATCGACGTTGTCGAGCAGGCGCAGACCCTCCCGGCTGAGGAAGCGGCCGGCGTCGGTCAGTTCGACGCGGCGGCCGACCCGGTGGAAGAGCCGCACGCCGTAGTGGGATTCGAGCTTGGCCACCGCGGCGCTCACCGCCGGCTGGCTGATGTAGAGCTCTTCGGCGGCGCGGCTGAAGTGGAGGTGGCGGCCTTGCCAGCGAGCAGGTCGAGCAAGGGCAGGTCGAGGCCGTAGGCCGGGGACTGCGCTGCCGGGTCCGCCGGGTCTGGCGCGGGGTCGCTCAGCCGCACCTGCTGACCGGCGACGACGCTGGCAAGGCGCGGGCCCGGCGCGGCGGGTTCGTAAAGGCCCACCAGGTCGAAGTCGTCGTCGGTTTCCTCGCCCGGGGCGAGCACGGAGAAAGGAGCCGGGCTGGCGGGAGGGTCCTTCTTGAAGCGCAGGTACACGCCGACGTTGTGGGTGCTGTCGTTGCGCAGCTGGGCGAGCAGCCGGTGCGGGAGGGAGAGGGTCATGGGGAGGGAAGGCGAGAGGAGAAGAGCCCGAGGGCCGGCGGCGACCGCCGCGCCAGGGGGGCGGCCATGGCGGCGAGGCAGACGAGGACCAGCAGGGCCAGGCCGCGGTGGGCGAAGGTGTGGGCGTCGATCAGCAGGTAGAGGCCCAGGGCGACCAGAACGGCCGGCATCCAGCGAGGCCCGTGATGGCGCAGCAGGGCCCCGAGGCCGGGGGCCTGCACGAGCCGCCAGGCGAGGGCGCACCAGAGGGCCACCATCAGGGCGAACACCGCAAGGGTGAGCAGGGCCTGGGCGGGATTGGCGCGGGCGAAGAGCGGCAGGTAGACGCCGATGTTGTCGCTGCCGTTGGCGAGGGTGAGGGCGGCCACCGCCAGGAGCGCCGGTTCCGGGGCCAGGGCGGCGCTGGAGCCGGCGGGATTGGAGTCTGCCGGCTGCGGCGGGCCGCTCTCCAGCCAGCGGGAGACCGCGAGGCTGATCGGCAGCAGCCCGAGCAGCCCGAGCCAGGAGCCGGGCACGAGGGCGCGGCCGAGCAATCCGCTGAGACTGATGAGCACGAGCAGGCCGATGCCGAGGTACTGACCGCCCACAATCGCGACGGCGCCGCGACGATCGGTGATCTGGGAGAAGCACAGCAAGAGCAGCAGGATGTCGTCGAGGTTGGTGGCAACGAAGGCGCTCACCGCCGAGAGAAGGGTGAGGCCAATCGCGGCCAGACTCGGGGGCGACAACAGAGCGGAGGGGAGTTCCGCGAGGGGAGAGAGGGAAAAGAAATCCGGCAAGGCATCACCAACACCATGCTGGGAGGCTAGGGAGCGTCCGACCATCACAACAAGCGCGATTTCTTCTGGTTTCAATCCAAATTCGTGATCGAAACGGCGCATGGGCGCGGGGGTGGCCGCGGCCGATCCCCCTTAGGGTCGGAAGCAAACCCTGCCGCTGCGCATGACCTCGCTCATCGATGACTCCCGCATCGGTGAATCCGGCCCGGAGAAATCAGCCACCGGGGCGGCCTGGCCCACGCCGCGCAGCTGGCTCAACCCTGTGCGCCTGGTGCTGCTGTTGCTGGCGCTGCTGGTGGTGAGCCAGTTCTTCGTGGTGGTGCCGGCCGGATCGCGGGGGGTGCTGCTGCGCTTCGGCGCGGTGCAGGAGCAGGTGCTGGGGGAGGGGTTGCATCCGCTGTTGCCGGGGGTGGAGAGCGTGCGACCGCTGAGCGTGCGTCTGCAGGCGATGACCCTGCGCAGCGAGGCGGCATCCCGCGACCTGCAGGACGTGACGGCGGAGGTGAGCCTGAGCTGGCATCTGAAGCCGGAGCGGGTGGCGGCGATCTACGGACAGCTGGGGGAGGAGGAGGCGATCGTGCGCCACCTGATCGAACCGGCGATCGACGACGGCCTGCAGGCGGTGGTGGCGCGGCTGACGGCGGAGGAGCTGATCACCGAGCGGGCGGTGCTGAAGAGGGGTCTGGCGGAGCGGTTGCGGGAGCGGCTGGAGGCCAACAACCTGGCGCTGGACGCGGTGGACCTGGTGCAGCTGGATTTTTCACCCGGCTTCCGCAAGGCGGTGGAGGCCAAACAGGTGGCGGAGCAGGACGCGCGGCGGGCGCAGTTTGAGGCGCTGAAAGCCCAACGCCTGGCCCAGGCCAGGGTGCACGCCGCCGAGGGTGAAGCGCGGGCGCAACAACTGCTGCAGGCGGGCCTCACGCCGGAGCTGCTGGAGCACCAGCGGATCGAGAAATGGAATGGCCGCCTGCCCCTGGTGGTGAGCCGCGATCCGGTGCGGGGCCTCAACCTGAAGGCACTGCTGAAGGCGGATCGAATGGTGGGGGATTGAGGCTGCGGACCGCCGCTGGGGAAGACTGGGCATCCGCCCCGGCGCTGCCGACCGCCAGATCCCGTGACTCCCCAAACCCTGCTGAAGCTGCTGCTCCTGAGCGGAGTGGTGTTGCTGGTGATCGCGATCGGCCTGCGGGTGCAACTGCGGCAACCGCTGCTGGTGCTGCGCCAGCCGCAGCTGGCCCTGCGCGCCGTCTTGGCGATGTACGTGGCGGTGCCGCTGTTTGTGTGGGTGGTGGTGGAGCTGCTGCCGTTGCGGCCGGGGGTGGGGGCGGCGCTGCTGGCACTGGCGGTGTCGCCGGTGCTGCCGCCATGGGCGAAGAAGGGCAGCGCCCTGGGCGGGCAGCACGATTACGTGATCGGCGTGCAGCTGCTCTCCTGCGCCGTGTCGCTGGTGGTGGTGCCGCTGATGATCGGCCTGGGCTCCCGCTGGTTCGGGGTGGAGACGGTGCTGGCGCCGTGGGCAGTGGAGAAGGTGCTGCTGCTCACGGTGGCGGCGCCGCTGGCGGTGGGCCTGGCGTTGGCGCGACTGCGGCCGGCGGCGGCGCCAGGGCTGGCGAAACTGGCCGACAAGGCGGGCACCCTGCTGTTGCTGCCCGGGGTGGTGGCGCTGCTGGCCCTGCAGGGACGCTCGATCCTGGCGGCGGTGGGCCAGGGCACGATCGCCCTGATCGCGCTGATGGTGGCGGTGGGCCTGCTGGCGGGGCACGCCCTGGGCGGCCCGGACCCTGGCAACCGCTGGGCGCTGGCCTCAGCCACCGTGTCGCGCCATCCCGCGGTGGCGCTGGTGCTGGCCTCCGGGGCGATGCCAGCGCACCAGCCCACGGTGCTGGGCACGGTGTTGCTGTATCTGATCTGCGCCCTGCTGTTGCCGATCCCGTTGGAGAGGCGTTGGCGGGGTTAGGGGGTGGTGAGATCAGCGGCAGAAGGGTCGGCCTGGCGGAGGGGGCCCGGCGGCAACGGAAGGATTCGCTCTGCCTTGATGGTGGCTCTGAATGCTGACCGCCTGATCCGTGGTGCGGGCACAGGTTGATGAACAGGCTGCAGCGATTGTGCGGGAAAAAATGGGGAGGGTTTTCCATAGTGGCGAGAACGCAAGAGTGGGGCATTTTTCGACCGGGCTGCATAGCGCGAACCTGCGCTGATGCACGCTCACCTGGGCGACTGGGAGGCCGCCGCCGCCCGCTTGCCCCATCGCAACGGCCGAAATCAACCCTGTCATCAATCTGACAGCACCTTGTCAGCCAGCGGAGCAACACCCGGGCCGAGCTGAGCGACGATCAACCCATGCCCTGGAAGCAGGGTGTTGCCCATCGCCAACGCCAACCATGCGACACGCCACCAGAATCCTGCCGCCAGCTGTGCTGCTGACCGCCCTGTACGCAGCCACCTCCGCACCGGCGCTCGCCAACACAGGCAAGGTGACCAACAAATTACAATTTGTCCAGGCTGTCTTGGAGAACGGATCCCCTGCTCCAAGGTTTGACGCGGCCTGCAAGAAGCAGCTCTCCACATCACCCACCAGCTTCGTTCGGTTGCCGGTCACAACCACCTATAACATCAATGCCAAGACGCTGATCATGTCGGCGACATCCAGCTTTCCCTCCCCCGTTCCCACTCAGCCCCTGCAATTGAGTGTGCCACTCAATGCCCTGGGGATCGCGGGTACCTATGCCTTTGGCGTGTTCCGGCCGGCGCAAGTGCCATCCGCCTATGCCGTGCTGTTCTCGATCGATACCGCCTTCAAGCAAAGCAAGAGCACCTTTGTTGTTTTTGGTCCCAAGAATCAGGGCTACAACTGCGTGATTTCCAGCGATCGCGCCATCACAAAGAGCGCCGAAGCCAGCCGATTCAAGAGCAAATAAGGCGGGCTTGCTCTCGTGCCAACCGCGTTCAGATGCAGCTGGGGGGCATGGCGCCAGCCCCCTTTGCTGCCACACCCCTGAAGAACGCCTAACCTTCAGGCATGGCCAACGTTGACATCCGCTGGCGACAGCGCTTCGACAATTTCCAGCGCGCCTTGCTGGTGCTGGAGCGTGGCGTTGAGCTGGCCCGCAGCCGCGAGCTCAGCGAGCTGGAGCAGCAGGGCCTGATCCAGGGTTTCGAATTCACCCACGAACTCGCCTGGAATCTTCTCAAAGACTTTCTGCAGCATCAGGGAATCACCGGCATCATCGGCTCCCGCGACGCCACTCGCCTCGCCTTTCAGAATGGCCTGATCCATGACGGCGACACCTGGATGGCGATGATCAAGGCGCGCAATCAGTCGTCCCACACCTACAACCTGGAGCAGGCCCAGCAGATCGCCGCCGAGGTGATCCATCGTTTCGCCCCCGCCTTCGGGGCTCTGCGCGAACGCTTTGTGGCCGTCAGCGCCGAGTCGCCATGAGCCTTTCCCCCTCCCCCGCCGCCCTCGCTTCCACCGGCCTGCCGGAAACCGCGATCACCGCCATCCAGAAAGTGCTCGCCGCCCACCCGGAGGTGGAGCAGGCCATCCTCTACGGCTCCCGCGCCCTCGGCCGTCAGCGCCCCGCCTCCGACATCGACCTCACCCTGATCGGTTCCGGGATCAGCGCCACCAGCCTGGCCCGGATCGATGCCGATCTCGATGACCTGCTCCTGCCCTGGGTGATCGACCTCTCCACTTTCGCCTCCATCGGCCATCCCGCCCTGCTGGCCCACATCGAGCGGGCCGGGCAGGTTCTCTACCAACGGCAAGCGCAGGCTCCAGCCCAGCCGGCGCCGCCAGCCCTCCATCGCTAAACTTCCTTGTAAATCCGGCACGTCATGCCCGATTTGCCAGGAAATCCCGCTTGGGTTGCGCGGCTGGAGGCGGAGCGGGTGCGGCAGCAGCTGGAGCAGTTTCCCGCGGTGGCGCTGCTCGGGCCGCGCCAGGTGGGCAAGACCACCCTGGCCCTCCAACTGGCGGAGTCGATCCCCAGCCTCTACCTCGACCTGGAGGCGCCCGCCGATCGGGCCCGCCTGGCGGAACCGTCGCTTTTTCTGGCGCGTCATGCCGACAAGCTGGTGATCCTCGATGAAGTGCAGCGACTGCCGGGGCTGTTCGCGGAGTTGCGAGGGGTGATCGATGCTGTTCGCCGGGCTGGAAAAGCTTCTGGTCGCTTCCTGCTGCTCGGCTCCGCTTCGGTGGAGCTGATCCGCCAAAGCAGCGAATCGCTGGCCGGCCGCATCGCCTTCCTGGAGCTTCACGGCCTCAACCTGCTGGAGCTCGGCCCCGGCGCCCAGGATCTCCTCTGGATCCGCGGCGGCTTTCCCGCCAGTGCCCTGGCCCGCAGTGAGGCCGAGAGCGCCGAATGCCGCCGCCCTGGGCCGCGCCCTGGGGGTGGAGGGCAAGACGGTGAGCCGCTACCTCGACCTGCTGGTGGATCTGCTGCTGGTGCGGCGGCTGGCGCCCCTGCACGCGAATGTGGGCAAACGCCTGGTGCGCTCCCCCAAGGTGTTCGTGCGCGACAGCGGGCTGGTGCACACATTGTTGGGCCTGGCCGATGGCGATGCGGTGCTCGGCCATCCGGTGGCTGGCGCCGCCGGGCTGTGAAGGCTGATTTTATCGCACCGCCGCCGGCGCGGAGCTCGACCTGGTGCTCGAGTGGCCCAACCAGCGCCGCTGGGCGATCGAGGTGAAGCGCAGCCTCAGCCCCAGCCTCGGCAAGGGTTTCCACCAGGCCCGCGCCGACCTCCAACCGGAGCGCTGCTTCGTGGTCACCCCGGCTGCCGCCGGCTACCCCTTGGCCGATGGGGTGGAGGTGGTGGGCCTGGCGGAGCTGGCGGAGCGGCTGCGGGCGAAGGGGTGAGTCTTTACGTTTGTGCAAGGTTGCGCTGCGGCGCCTGACGGCTTGGTGCCCGTGTAATCCAGATGTTTGGAGCATGGGCGTTGTGCTAAAAAATTTGAGGCGCCTGCGGCGCTATTGGCAAGCCGGTTGGCTGCGCGAAAGCGACCACCAACAGCCAACAGCCAAGTGCAAAGATCTAGAGAGTTTAAGGGTAAAGAATTAATCCTGGGGGAGGCAACAGACGCGGAAACCAATGCTGAGATTGCGGCGGCCCGGGTGGTTCGTGAAGCGGAAAGCCGAGCGGCAGAACCCGGGGTGGTCGTTCCAAGAGCCGCCGCGCAGCAGCCTGCCCTTTTGTTCCTGATTCTCCTTGACATCTTCGTCAAGCCAAGCACCGCCGTGCTCAGGCGCTCCTTCATAGTTCTGGTGCCAATGATCCAAGCACCACTCCCACACATTGCCATGCATGTCATGCAAACCCCATGGGTTGGCGGGGAAGCTGGCCACCTCGGTGGTTTGCCAGCGGTGCTCACCCCTTTTGCCATCTGCATACACTTCACTAGCGTCATAATTAGCCAGCTCTGCGCTGATCGTTTCGCCAAAGTGAAACGGCGTGGTCGTGCCCGCCCGGCAGGCATATTCCCATTGGGCTTCGCTCGGCAGGGTGTAATGGCGACCTGTGCGCTGGCTCAAGCGGCGGCAGAATTCCATGGCTTCATGCCAGCTCACCTGTTCCACAGGCCGCTGATCTCCGTTGAACCCGGAAGGATCAGGATCGAGTTTTGTGAGCCGCTCCTGCCCGCTTTTTGCGGGCTTCCCCATCGCCAGCGCCCGCCACTGGGCCTGGGTGATGAGCGTTTGGCTCATGAAGAAGCCCTGGAGCTGCACCAGATGCTGGGGCCCCTCCGCCTCGCTGCGCCCGGTCTCATCGGCGGGTGAGCCCATCCAGAACCGCCCCGGCGGTATCCAAAGCATGGTGAGGTGGGGGGCGTCCACAGCCACCGAAACGCCGGCCTTGCCGTCGCCGGGTTCAGCGAGGGTTTCGCGAAAGCCCTGGGTGCGGCGGCGATGAGTGAGCAGAAACCGGAATGGAGCCTCTCCAGTCGCCCCAGCGGCCTGGCGGGTGGCGGAGGCGCTCATGGGGTGACGGAGGGGTGGTTTCAAGAGTAAGGGCACAGCGAAAACGGTGGACTGTCGTTGCCACGGAAACCGCGGCACAGCCCACCGGGCGCTGTGCGGATCGAACGGCGGTGCCGCCGATCACGGGAGCGGGTCTGGACCCCTCCGGTGCTCCCGCTGGAATCCCTTCCAGCGGCTCTGACGATGAAAGGTACGGTTGTCCGGGTGGTTCCTGTTGCGGTAAGCCGAGCGGCAGTTCCCGGGGTGGTTGTTCCAAGAGCCGCCGCGCAGCAGCTGGGCGACCCGCCCGTGTTGACCCTACTGCGCTCCAAGCAGATCTTCGGCGAAGGCAACCCCGGCGTACAGGCGGCGGCGCAAGCGCCAGGTATGGCCATGGGCGAGGTGGGCATTCCAGCTCTGCAGGCTGGTTCGGGCGGCCACAGCGTCGATGTGGCCAGCGACAACACCCTGGTGCAGCAGCCGCAAGCGCCGTTTTCCCTTGAGCAGGTTGTGGTTACGCACTCGCACCCGGCCCGGCAGCACGCGAAAGCCCACGAAGCAGGCGCCATGCCGAGTTTGGCGGATCTGGCTCTTGATGGGATGGAGCCGCAGGCGCAGGCGAGCCAGCTCTGTTTCCATCAATTGGCGGGCCTGCCGCAACGGTTCGGCGCTGTTGGCGAACAGGGCCACATCATCCACATAGCGCAGGTAAGCGCCGATACCGGGCAGGGCAGCGAGACGGTGGTCGAGCGCATCGAGGTGCAGGTTGGCGAGGAACTGGCTGGTGAGGTTGCCGATCGGCAGGCCGCGGGGCCGCTCCAACGGCGTGAGCACGGTGTCGCCGGGAAAGGCATCCAGGGCCGCGCCATGGCTGGCGCCGTTGGCCAGGATGCGATCGAGCAGCCACAAGGTGCCGGGGTGTCAACCGACACGCAGAAAGTCCTCACTGCCGACACGAAAAGGTCCTCACTTTTTGGGGGGGTGTTGCCGCTTGTTTCGGCCATGGTCTGGGGCGTTGGCTGGGGCTGTTGCCCAGCGTCATGCC
>JBILGK010000105.1:0-10128 GCA_044351065.1 Cyanobium sp. | reverse complement strand
GCATGACGCTGGGCAACAGCCCCAGCCAACGCCCCAGACCATGGCCGAAACAAGCGGCAACACCCCCCCAAAAAGTGAGGACCTTTTCGTGTCGGCAGTGAGGACTTTCTGCGTGTCGGTTGACAGCGGACGCACTTGCTCGCGAAAACCTGATTGACCTTGTCGTCGAGGGCGTCGCGGGCGGGGGCTCATGATCCACAAGCCAGGGGTCATGGACACCCCTCCGCAACGGCCAGCAGCTGCTCCAGGCAGAGCACCCGGGAGCGCCGGCCGCTGGCTTCCCTGATCACGGCAAGGATCTCGGCGTTCTCCAGGCAGCGGAGGATGCGCTTGGCGGTGGGTACGGGGATGCCGGCGTGCTTTTCGAAATCGGTGGCCCGGAAGGTGGGGATGGAGAAGATCCAGTCCCCATCACGGGAGATGGCGAGGAGCCGCTCCACATAGCTGTCCTTATTGGCAAAGAGGGCGTCTTCGATGGTGCAACCACGGGGCCAGATCCAGTTGGGGATCTTGCGAAACTCTCCAGGCCCTTTGTTGTCACCATGCACACCTGCAAGCAAGGTGGCGTGCAGATGTTTGATCACCCGCAGTGACAGCGGCAGGGTAACGAGCAACTCCTGCGCCTGCCGCATGGCCTGGCGGTAGTTCTGCACCTCGCGGATGTCGTCGCGGCGTTCCTGAGGCAGCGTGCTCGCTTCTGCGTCGGCCTCGTACTCCAGGACTTCAGCCAGGGTGGCCTGGGTGCCTTCGATCCGAGAGGAAAGCACCGCTTCCTGGCTGGAGAGGAGGCTGAGCAGAACGGCGGGGTTGGGGATCCCCTCAAGGAGGCCGTCAAGGAACAGATGCCATCAGCCGATCAGATCCACCGGCAGATCAGGGCTCTTGAACAGCACCAGATCGGTGGCGGCATCACGGAGCTCCAGGTAGAGCTTCTTGGCGCTCACCTCTGCGGGCAGCATCAGGCCGATGGTGGCGGCCTGGCCGGGGGTGAGGGTGAGGCGGTTGGTGTCGCGATCGAGCTCGGCGCCGATGGCCTGGATGGGGGTGGCCACCAGCTCTTGCGTTTTGCAGTCGTAGGCGGCGAGCACCGTCTGGCGGGTGTGGCCCTGGTTGAGCAGATCGACGGGCAGTTCGATCGGCACCATCAGGATGCGGTTGCTGCTCACCCTGGTTCAGGACGCCCGCTTCGCCGCCATTCCGCTGGGATGGGGCGGCGTCGACGAGAAAGGGGCGCAGCTGCTGGCCCGGGTCAAAGACCAGGAGCACCCGATGCTCGCTGAGCTTTCTGGCCGGCTCCTGGCAGAGGCGGCGCAGGAGCTTGTTGGGGGCGGCGGCGGTCATGGCGAGGGGCGGCGCACCCACCGCAGACCGCTTACGCGCGTGCGACTCAATACGCGCACGGGCTTGTAAATACTCGGACGAGCACCTGGTGTCGATTGGCGGACAGAACTGGAGCCGCGATGGACTCGATCATTCTCGCGAGCACGATCAAGCCCCCATCGATCCGCGGTCAGCCCCCCTCGATCGAGGCGATGGCGACTCCGCCCAGCATTGGCGATGGTCATGACGCAGCCTCCACTGGGAACCACTGCTGCAGCGTGCTCTTCAGTTCCGTGAAGACTGGAGCAGTGCAGCGGCTGAGGCCGACGGACCGGCTCAGCTGGCGGTAGACCGATGAGGAGCGCGGTTGGCGCTTCTGGTTCATGGCGTGTTCAACCGCCTCCTTGGGCCGGGCTGGTTTGGCCTGGCCCGGTTCAAGCAGGCCCTGCTGCTCCAACCATGGCGTCAGCGTCCCTGGCTGCCAGCCGAGGGCCCGATCCACCTCAGTGGAGCCGGCAAACATCCAGATCTCGAGCTCAGGCCGGAGCACCAAAACGGATCCCCAGCCAGGACTGGTGAGCCGATCCAGGCGCTCCTGAAGATCCTGGCGTGTGTCCTCAGCGGGGCGTTTGGAATTGCATCCCTCCCAGTTGAGCGCCAGTAGACCATGGCAGTAGTGCTGGTGCTTGATGGCCAGGAGCTCGGGCCCATCTTTCCAGCAGCCCGGATCGTGACGGGGGTGGACCAATGTGGCCTGCATGTTCCCATCGGCCACAACGACCTTGAGATCTGCGCGAAAGCTGCTCATCCCAGAGCCCCCGAAGCAAAGAGCGTCTCCAGGTCGATGGTGCGCTGCCAGTCACGAAAAACAGGATGCTGATCGCCCTGGATCACATCGGTTCGCGCGTCTTGTGTTTTGGCAAAGCAGAGCAGCTGAGCCGGCTTCGCGAGGCTGAGGAGTACTGGGGAGTGGGTGGCACAGAGGATCTGGGCGTCGTACACCGAGGAGAGCGACTGAAACACCGATTCCATCGCCTTGGGATGGATGCCGTTCTCGGGTTCTTCAATCAGGTAGGAGCCGCTGAGATCTTCCACGTAGGCCAGCAACGTGAGCGCCAACATGCGCAACGTGCCATCGGAGAGCACCCAGGAGGGGAGCGCTACATCCTCTGCTGCTTGGGCGGTGAGGTAGCGGTGGCGGTCCTCCTCACGCAGGATGGTGGAGAAGTCCAGGATTGTGCTGGAGACGATCCACCACCCAGGGCAGGTTGGAGCCATCCACCCGAAAGCCCTTCTGGCGGGATGGCGGGCTTGGCAGGCGCATGTGCTCACTGGAGAGCACCAGCCGGTGCATCTGCTCGGTCAGCTGGGCCCTGAACCAGCAGGCCACGCGGTGAGGGGAAGAGATCCAGTTGCCCGCGAGGCTTTTCATCGCCCTGGGGGATCAGAAACAGATTTTCACCAGCGATAGCAATGGCATCAGCATCAATCGCCAGTTCATAACGGCAGACCTGTTGGGACGCCGTTCCATTCCCCCGAGCCAGATCAGCCGGGATCGGGATCTCAACAGCGAGTTCAAACAGCTGCCCCTGCTGCTTCCAGAGCAACTGGCGCGCGTCGGTGGCACGCAAGGGAATTGAAAGCCGATCCTCTCCACCAATCGCAGCTTCCAGCCCTGTCTGGACGAGATGGGCCATAAAGCTGGGCACATCGAGAAAGGTGGTTTTGCCGCTGCCATTGGGACCGATCAGGATCTGAAACGGGCAGAGCGGCTGGCGCACGTAGCGCAGCGACCTCTAGTTGAGGGCTTCGATCAGGGAGATCATGGGGCCTCCTTCTGTCCCAGGTTGGCGCGAACGGCAGGTGGCGGAGCTGGGATGCTGCGGTAGGCCTGTTCGCGGTGGCTGGGGATATCAGGAAAACGCCGTTCCAGCTGCCTGTCTTTCACCATTGGGCTCAGGTGTCGATCCGACAAATTCCGAGGCTGGAGGTTGAGGATTCCAGCCAGCCAGGCGACAGATCGCCACTGGCCTGAGCAGAGCTGGCAGATCACCTGCCGCAGCTTCTCCTTGCGAGGGCGAGTGCCAAGTGAGTCGAGCAGCTCTTGGAGTGCAGGATCCGGCCCCCCTCGATCGGGGCTGAGCTCTCCTCGATCCGGCTCCATCCCCCCTCGATCGGTGGGGATCCCCCCTCGATCCGCGGGGATCCCCCCTCGATCCGCTGCCAGCCCCCCTCGATCGAGCACCAGATTCCCTTGTCCGGGGCGATCGTCAGCCAGCAGCCCAGGCCCGAGGGTGTAATAGCTCTGCGAGCCCGCTCTGTGCAGCTCCAGCATGGAGCGATCTCGCAGGCGCCGCAGGACCTGACTCGCGGCGAGGGTGTCGAGGCCCATCAGTTGCCGCAGGCTGGCGTTGTCCACCTGGGTGTGGCGGTGGGCCAGGAGCAGGGCGCGGAATTCTTCCTGGGTGAGTTCTTCCGCAGCGAGGCGCTCCACAAAGGTGCGGTCGGCTTCGGTGAGGGCGGTGGTGTTGCCCAGCACCACAGAGACGTTTCGGGCTGTGGGTTCAATTCGGGGTGCCGGCAGGAAGGCATCTTCCATCTCGGCAAACATGCGCGGGATGCCTTCCCCTTGATCGCGGGTGAGGCCAAGGTCCACCAGGGTGCGCATGAGGCGTGGGTTGCGGCTGCAGTGCACGCGCTTACGTCTGAGCAGCTCCTGAAGGTCGAGCTCGGGCAGCAGGCCGCCGGGGCTGACGACTTCCATTCGGTCGTCAAAGAGCCACACCTCGATGCCATTGCCCTGAATGCTGTAGTCGCGGTGGGCGATGGCATTGAGAAGGGCCTCCTGCCAGGAGAAGCGGGGGTACTCGCTCACGGCCTGAAAGCGGTTGCCCACCAGGCGTGAAGGCTGACGCATCAGGCCGCCGATCACGCTGACGGCCTCTTGCCACACCTCCGGCAGGTTCCCTTCGATGCGCGGGCGCTCCTCCACGTTGTGGGTGGCGCCAAGGCGCCGCTCCGTACCCACCACGCGGAACACCCGCACGCCGGCATTGGGGTGATCAGGGCCCAGACGAGCAAACAGCAGTTCAGCGGCTTGCCGCAGCACCAGCTCTGAGCCACGGCGATCGGCCAGCTTGCGCTTGAGCAGGTAGTCGGAGTCGCTGAGGGATTCCAAACCGGCGCCACGACGGGCCTGCGCGAGCAGGTCGCTGTTGAGATCACTGAGATTCAGGGCGGAAGGGCGGCTTTCGTGGCTTTCCACCAGCCCCTGAAGCTTGAGGGCGCGGATCTTGCTTTCGCTGCTGTCCACGGTCTGATCGCCCATGCGCAGCGGGAAGCCGTCGCCAATCACCTGGACCGGGCCATCGGTGCTGGGCACGTCGAACACCACCAGCTCGTGACCGTCGTGCGGCACCACGAATCCGGATGGCAGGGGAGGCTCGCAGCGAGCCTGGGGAACAGAAAGCAGCGTCTGCAGCACAGCGGGCGGCAGTTGATGGCCGCTGATGGTGTGGTCGTCTTCGATGCCGAGGATCAGTACACCGCCTTCGGCATTGGCGAAGCTCGCCACCCAGCGGGCCACTTGATCGCGCACCTCTTTGCGGTCTCGCGGTTTCTTGGCGCCAGGGGGGCAATGGAAGAGCGACTTGCGATCAAAGTGCTGCCCTTCATCCTGATGGAGGAAGGGCGTCACATCGAATCCAAGGCCAGAGGCTGTCATCCCGCCTCCTCCTGGTTCCACTGCAGCCCGTCCCACCTCCGTGAGCCGGCACCTCGTCCCGAGGGCGGCACCCAACTATTCGATCTGGCCGGGGTAGTTGGCTTTCTGAGGGAAGCTGCGCACAGCGTACAGCCGGTCGCCTTCTGTTTCCCGCTAGAGAGATTGTATGGGTGTGGTTTCAGCCTCCTATCGTATGGATGAAGAGGCATGGCCGATGGATGCGCGGGGCCGGAAAGCTTCCCTTGAGGGAAGGCACGATAAAAACAATCCACGGCAATCATGGCCAACAATGGCTTCAATGTATTGTCAGGAGAAATCATCGAAGCTGTTCCTTTGCATCAACCCCTGCAGGGTCATATTATCGGCAATAAGGTCGTGGGAGACCAGCAGGTAGCGCCATGGCTTGCCGTTGTGGGCCTGTTCATGGGTGGCGGCGTGCTTGCACCACAGAGCCGCTGCGTGTGCCTTGGCAAGAACGGTGGGGTCGTTCACCTGATCAGCACGCTTGGGTTCACAGAGCAACTTCTCAGTCTCTGTTTCTACAACAAAGTCGGGCTCGTAGTTACCGTCTCTGCCGTATCGAATCTGGAAGACGCCTTTGCCGGGCTTGAACCACTTTTCAACCGTGGCATCTCTTTCAAGAAGGCTGGCGAACCGTCGTTCAGGATCACTGTCGAACTTTTGAGTCGGATACAGACACTTCTCAAAGCCACCAAAGAGCATGTTTCGGATGTTGCTCTTGTCCTCGACGGGGATTTTGTGGTCGCGCACAACAGTGTCGGCGGGGGCGGCGAACGCCTGTGGACGTACGTCGCTGAAACCCTGGCTGACCACAACCTCATAACTGGAAGCCTGCTCCCACGTGTGTTTTTGCATCTGTTCGTGAATCAGCGAACAGATCCGACGCTGGTGAAACTGCAGGACGTTCTTGATTTTCGGCTCTTCCTGCAGATAACTGCGCAGGCGTGCAATGAATTGGGATGACAGATCGTAAAGCAAATCGGCTTGGTCGTCATAGTTGATGTCGTCAAAGTCGATCAGGCCACGAACAATGTAGTCTTCCAGGCGCTGTTCCTCATATCCACCCTCCAAGGCTCCGATCGTTTCCCGTGTATCGCTGGCAAGATGCTGAATCAGGATGTCTTGGGAAACGGGTTGTAGATTGACATTGGCAATGTCGAGCTGGAAGGGATGGAAGCCTGCTGTAACAGTTCCTTGTGGCAAAACGAGGACACGAGGGATGGCAATCGTGTGCTGAATGTAAACCTTTGTCGTCTCTTTGACGACGGCTTCAATCTTGGCGGGGTCGACGCCTGGCAGCAGCTCAAGCTGACCACTGTTCAGACGTGCCTGCACCTCTTGGACAATTGCCTGCTGGACACCTGCGCTCGCCAAAGCCACGGGGCCCGGGACTGATTTGCTGTCACGACAGACCTTGCGGATGGCGTCCAGTGCCAGCTGGGCTGTGCGCTGCTCAGCTGGATCGGTGAAACGTGGTTTGGGCTCATTAACTGGCGGAGTTTGATCCGGAACCGTTGGGACGCCCAGGAGGCCGGCGAAGTTCGGGTTGACGACGACCGTTTTGATTGGCTTATCGGGAATGTCTTTGTCGATCGTGAGGACATTGAAAGTGTAACCACCTCTGTTGGCTTCATCGACAATGTCTTGAAAACGGTCGTGAGCGACGATGGTGAGGCGGTCGACAGCCGCAACACCCGTGCGCTTGCCATAAGGAAGGCGCAAACCCCGCCCGATTGATTGCTCGACGAGGGTGCGCGAATCAGCTGTGCGCAACGGCACGATGGTGTAGAGGTTGGTGACATCCCAGCCCTCTTTGAGCATGTTCACATGCACAACGATCTCGGTGGGCTCATCTGCCCGCTCAACAGCAAGCAGGCGTTCCACATTTTCATCCTTCTCGGCGCCTTTCTGGCCGGAGTGCACTTGAATGACACGCCCGCGATAGTGGCCATTGAAGAACGACTCATCTTCAATCAGGTTGACGATTTCAGCGGCATGGCTGGTGTCACGGGCGATGACCAGAAGAAACGGCTTGACAGCGTTGACAGCGTTTTGCTGGGCATAGACCTCAAGTTCAACCTTCGTGGCCTCATGAATGCGAATCCCATCCTCCAGCTTCAGTCGCTCCAACGCCGCTGGCTCCATGCCGGCGGCGTTGAAATCCTGGCGGGTGGCAACAGCAGGCTCTTTGACATATCCATCTTTCATTGCAGACGCAAGAGGATAGTCGTAGATGACATTCTTAAAGCGAACGACTGAGTTGCCCCTCTCCAACTGAGGTGTGGCGGTGAGCTCCAGCCCCATCACAGGCTTCAAAGCTTCGATGGACTGCATGCTTGCCGAGGCACGATAGCGATGGGCTTCATCCATGATCATGACCAGATCATCAAGCCCTGATAGATACTCGAAATAGGACTGTCCGAGATACTCAGAGAGGCGCCATGCCTTGCGAGCCTCTTGAGAACGGGTATTGAACTTAGCGATGTTAAATAGGTTGATCACAACGTCGTCAAAACCTGCCCGATCCATTTCGATCTGGAATGGGATCTCGTAGGTTTCTCCAGTCACCAAAGTAGGCGGCTTAATCGCAAACTCTGAAACTCCTTGAAAAACGTACTTTGGCGTATTCGGAGTGAAATCCTCAATCAGCTTCTTGTAGATCGTGAGATTGGGTGCCAGCACGAAAAAGTGACGAATGCCATGCGCCACGAACAAATAGGTGATGAAGGCACCCATTAGCCGGGTCTTGCCCACACCCGTGGCCAAGGCAAAGCAGAGACTGGGGAAGGACGTCTCGAAATCTTCAATGCTGTTGAACCCCGAGCGAATCGCTGCCAACGACTCACTGAGGTCTGGATTCTTGTGCGGCTTGGCCAGCTCCATCACCTGGTGCAGGATGTCCAGGGATTGCCGCTGCGGCGTTCGCAGGCTGAGGCGAGAGCTGATGTTGTTCACATGGCTGGCCATCACGCGTCTCCTCCTTGATCGAGATTGGCAAAGAGAGGGAGCTCCTGCATCGTTGAACTTCGGCGTCTGGGCCGGCCTCGCCGTGTGGCCGGACGAGGAGTCACTGCCTCGGAAGTTTCTTCAGCGGACGCCATACTTTCGGAGGATTCCTCGATATTCTGATCAGGTTCAGGCTCAGGATCCGGCAGGGCATTGACATTGAGGCTGTAGTCATCGCGGCCCCACTCGCAACGATGCAGCACAGCCTGCGGAATCTTCTTGAGGGTGAGATTGGCAAAATCATCGGGTTTTGCCCGAAAGGCTGAGCAGCAGATCAGCAGGGTGCGCTCGTCACCGACCTGATCGCTGATGAACTGCAGCTGTTCCTGGCTGAGATTCTGGGTCGTTACGTAGATCAGATCCCTCTCAGTCGACTGGCCGTGAATCCAGAAGACATCAGGATCTGGTGCATAGCGGAAACCCTCCAGTTTGCACATCGCCTCGGCGAGCATCTCGGGGTTGTACTGTTTGCTGACGACCCAGTTACCCCATTTATCCTGTTCAAGGAGTGAGGTTGCGAGCACAAAATATCGAAACCCTCCGCCGCCTTTCCATCCCGCTGAATCGGTAATTCCCCTAGGATCGCTGCCAGAAATAACCTTGCGCATTCTAGGGTGGCAATGAGTCTTGCAATGTTCGCCAAGCTCAACGCCTATCCATCTTCTACCTAGCTTGTGCGCAACTGCCGTAGTCGTTCCTGAGCCCAAAAAAGAGTCTAAGACTAAATCCCCTGGCTTGGTGGCTATAGAGATAATTCTCTCTACAAGCCTTTCGGGCTTTGGGGTTCCAAAAGAATTACCGCTTCCGAACAAGAGCTGTGACTCTCTCTTTGCTTCGTCTGTATGACCAACCTCTTCATGTGGCCACCACGTCCATGGCACGATTCCTGCCGCTTCAGAGAGAAAGTTTTTTCTACGTGGTACTCCATTGCCGTCACGCCCGAAATATATCCGATTATCAGCGAGCTCAGCTTTATATCTCTCTTCCACGACTTTCCAGCACGAACCCTCTGGAGGAAGATGAACTCGACCATTAAGTGCTGTAATTGAGTACATCTGATTCGACCTAAAACCTTGAGCTGTCAGGGAAACTGATTGCCATGGGCCACGAGGGTCGTTGTCAGGATTCTTGTACAGTCGACGCTGTCGTTCTTCGAGTGGGAGGGTGTTTCTTGCTCGCTTGAAACACTCTGGATTTCGCGCATAAACCAGAATATACTCATGAGAATCGCCAATGGCTTCCCTATTTTCACGGGAGTATCTTTTTTGCCATACAATCGACGCCACAAAGGACTGGCGCCCGCATATCTCATCGAGAAGAATCCGCAGGTATGCAGCCTCTCTGTCATCTATGGATACCCAAAGTGAACCTTCGGAGGGGTGAAGTAAGTCCCACAACAATACCAGTCTCTCCCTCATTAGGGAAAGCCATAGTGAATGCTCAAGGCCGTCGTCGTAGTGCTCAAATGCAGTGCCCGTGTTGTATGGCGGATCAATGTAAACACACTTAACCTGCCCCAAATAGTTATACTGTAGCGCCTTGAGGGCAAGCAGATTGTCGCCATAGATGAGCATGTTGTCATATATGTCGTTATCGCTTACACGCTTCTCCGCGTGATACGACAACTCCGGATCCTCCAGAAGAATCCGTGGCTCCAGGCGAGGGCGATCGTCCTTGCCGATCCAGGTGAGTTCCAGTCGTGTGTGTTTCGCTGCCATGGGAGAGTTCAGGTGCTGCTGACCTGGGGGAGCTGCCAGCGCACCGTGAACAGTGTGTCATGGTCTGCGCTGGTCTGCAGTTGGCGTTCGATGTCGTCAATCAGTTTGCTGCGCTGGTTATCGATCTCATCCTGCGCATCGAAGAGCTGGCGCCGCTTGCTGTGGAGCTGCTGCTCCAGTGACTTGATCCGTTTCTGAGCTTCAAGCTTTTCGGCCAGCACCACTTTTGTTTTGGGGTATCTGTTCAGGGGGCGGGACGGCTCATCTCGAACTCCAGCCCTGCTGAACCCTTGACGGCAGCTTGATTCCCGGTTGCATCACAGGCAGAGATCGCCTGTG
>JBILGK010000098.1:0-3027 GCA_044351065.1 Cyanobium sp. | reverse complement strand
ATCCGGAAATCGTGACCCTGGGGCCCCGGCAACGGGCCTTGCTGACCGTGCTGCGCGAGGCGGATGCCGAGCTCAGCGGCCAGGAGCTGCATGAACGGCTCAAGCAGGGCTCCCAGCGGCATGGTCTTGCCACCGTGTATCGGAACCTGCGGCTCCTGCAACGCTCCGGTCTGGTGCGCTGCCGCAAGTTGCCCAATGGGGAGAGCGTCTATGCGCCCCTGGAGCGCGATGACCATCACCTCACCTGCGTGAGCTGCGGCCACAGCGAACCGCTGCCGATCTGCCCGGTGGCAAGCGGCGGCCTCGGCCTGAGCAAGGTGCTGCTGCAGGGATTCAAGCCCCTGTTTCACACCTTCGAGATCCACGGCCTCTGCCGTTCCTGCCAGCAGAGCGAACCACTGGCCCATGGATGACCTCGTGATTGTCGGGGCCGGTCCCCAGGCCCTCACCCTCAGTTGTCTCCTGCTGCAGAAGCGACCGCGGCTGCAGCGGCGCCTGCGGATCGTGGACCCCAGCGGCCGCTGGCTGAGCCGCTGGCAGCGGCAGATGGAGCAATACGAGATTCCCTGGCTGCGCTCCCCCTCACCCCATCACCCCCATCCGAACGCCAATGCCCTGCGGCAGTTTGCGCAGTCACGGCAGCGCAGCCGTCAGCTGGAGGGTCCCTATGGCCTCCCCCACACCGATCTGTTCGCGGACTTCTGCCGCCAGGTCATCAGCGAGTACCAGCTGACGGATTGCGTGCTGGCCGCGAGCGTGGAGCGCATCCGACTTCCCAAGGTGGGAGGCGGCCCGATGGAGCTGGCACTCAGCGATGGCACCACCATGGCCGCCGGCCGGTTGGTGATCGCCACGGGGAGCGGCACACCTCAGATGCCCTCCTGGGTCGGGGAGATCGCAGGCAGCCATCCGCCCGAGGTGCTGCAGCACAGCGACAGGGTCCATCTCCCATCGCTGCAGCCACTGCAGGGCCAACGAATCCTGATCGTGGGAGGGGGGCTCACCAGTGCCCATCTGGCCCTGGGCGCGCTGCGGCAAGGTGCGCGGGTGCATCTGCTCTGTCGCCGGACGCTCAAGCACAAGCCCTTCGATGCCGATCCAGGCTGGCTCGGGCCCAAGTATCTCAAGGCCTTTCATGCCGAACCCTGCATGCGGCGGCGGCAGCGGCAGGTGCTGGAGGCCCGCGACGGTGGCTCCATCACGCCGGAAACGGCCGCCCAGCTAAGGCAGGCCCAACGAGGAGGCGCGCTGCAGCTCCACGAACTCTGCGAGGTGCACTCAGCGCGATGGTGCTCTGATCAATGGACTGTGCTCTGCACTGATGGCGATGGGCTTGAGGTCGATCGGATCTGGCTCGCCACAGGACACCACCAGGGTGTCAGCCAGCAGCCGCTGTTGCGGCAGCTTCAACAGCAGCGTCCGATCGACTTGGTGAGCGACTGGCCCGTGCTGGCCGCCGACCTGAGCTGGCCGGGCAGCGCCGTGCATGTGATGGGTGGTCTCAGCGCCCTGCAGATCGGCCCCGCTGCCCGGAATCTGTTCGGCGGGCGGGAAGCAGCCCAGCGCATCTGCCGGGCTGTGATCAAACAGTGATCAGCGCCAACCAGCAGTGAAAAGCCCAGGGGCTCGCAGGCCCCGAGGCTCAGAGGACCGCCACGGTGCCGAGGCGCCGGGCCTGGAGCTTGCAGGCCAGCTCCGCCGGAATGAAGCGGGGTTTCTTGACCGGCTTGCCGCGGCGGCCATAGAAGACCGTGATGCGCTCGGCATTGGGCGCCTTGATCCCACCGGGATAGACAAAGACCGCCAGCCGGCGGATTTCGCATGGGGAGAGAAGTAGGCCGTCACGAGGAGGCGAGGGATGTCCGCGTCAGGCCTCGGCTTGCACCAGGAGGCAAGGACCGCGTCGCACCGAGAGGTGCGCTTGGTGAAACAGCGGCCCGGCCTGATCCTTGCCACCTGGGGCGGGCTGGGGCAGCGGTGATGGGGCCCTCGCCGACCGTGATGGCTTCCGGGCCCCGCTCGTGCGGAATCCCTGTGCCAGCGGGCTCGCGTGACCCGGCGGATCAGCACCCTGCCTCAGCCGGGCCCCGGAGAAGGCGGGGAAACGGGAGGTGGGCCGACGCGACCCGCAACAGGCCTGCTCTGGCCGCGAGGAGTGTGAGAGCGGGTTCAACGCCCGAGCGTGAGGCGGATATCCTTGAGCAGCAGCAGCAGGGCCGCACCGAGGCCCTGGCCCTCATGGCGTTCGTCGACTCCCAGGCGGGCCACCAGGGCGACGGGCTGGTGGTAGCGGCCGGCGCCACGGCGCAGCCGCTCGGGCAAGTCTGTGATGCCCACGCTCGCCATGCACCAGGCGTAGTAGGCCACAACAGCTGGTTGAACGCTCTCGGTGACGACAAACACCCGGGTGGTGCCAGTGGCATGGGCCTGCTTGCCCATCTCCACCAGCCAGGCGCTCTACTCGTCGGAGCGACAGCGGAAGCCTGAGAGCTGGTGACGGGCAGCCAGCAGCTCTGGCGGTTGGTAGCGGCTCTGGCGGTTGGTAGCGGCTTACGGCTGGTGCTGATCCACACCCGATGGGGCAAAGGGCGAGGGCCGCTCCAGCAGGCACGTCAGCCCCGGCAGGCTGCGGGTCGGACGGCTGTTGATCCGCTCCCATTCCTGCTGGGCGTCGGCATCGAGCACGAACTGCTCGCGGTCGGCCAACACCCGCTGGGCCGCCAGCCGCCCTTGGGCCAGAAGGAAGGAACTGCGGTCGGTGCCGAGGGCCGCAGCGGCCCGATCCAGCAGATCACGGTCGTCTTCTGTGGCCCGCAGCTCGATCCGCCTGGTCTTGGCCGGCCGGTGGCCTAGGGGCTTGGCGCTAGTGAAGGCAACAATCTCTCAGATCGTACGGACACTGTACGGCGCCAATCATCCACCCGAGAGAGGCACTGCTGGATCGCGGGGATCACCTCCTCTTCCAGGATCTTGATCTCTTCCTCGTCATAGGGCTGCTCGATCCAGGTGCGGCGCAGCGCCACCCCA
>JBILGK010000097.1:0-3048 GCA_044351065.1 Cyanobium sp. | reverse complement strand
TCTCCAGCCCCACCAACACCCTCTCCCTCACCCCCGCCACCAGCGCCGCCACCCAATCGGCCTCCCGCTGCTCCTGCCGCACCAGCAGCCACAACACCTCCCAGAGCGGATCCGCCGGCGGCAGGGCTGCAAAGCCTGACTCCCGCCAGGGGGAGTGGGTGAGCAGGGAGCGGGGAGCAGGGAGGAGCAGCCGCTCCCGTTGCAACAGCTCGATCCACACAGCGGGGTCGATGTCACTGCAGCAGCGCAGGGGCAACAGCGCCTGGCGAATCAGATCGGCATGGAGCAGCGGCTGGTGACGTGCCGGCGGTAGTAGCACCGCCACCCGTGGCATTGCCACCCGTGGCATTGCCGCCCGTGGCATTGCCGCCCGTGGCACTGCCACCCGGGGCGCCGTGCCCGAGCTCCCGGCTGCAGAGGCATAGGGCACCAGATGGTGCCCGGCGACGAGGAACGGCAGCGAGCTGCTGGCCACCGCGATCGCCACCACCTCCGGATCGCCGAGGGAGGGATTCAAGGCAGCCACGGCCGCCAGGGCTGGCGGCTCCGGCGGCTCGCTGGGCCCCACCATCCCGGCCATGGGCAGCAACACGGCATCCAGGAGGCCGCCCTTGAGTTCCCGCACCCAGCCGGCGGCACTCGAGAACGCCAGGCGTGGCTCCACCACCGGGCCGCGGCCCAGGGGCGGCAGGAGATGGGCATGGAGGGGATCAACGCCAAGGCGCAGCGGCAGCCGCGGGGATTGAAACCAGAGAGAGCGGAGGGCAGAAACCATCGCGGTGGGGAAGCTCAGTACCCCGGTGCTACGCAGCCCCCCAGCACAGCCTCAATGCACAGCTGTTGACGAGCGATTGCATGCGTGTGCATGGGGTTGAGCCACAGCAGTGAATGGACAGTTTGTGAGGTCTGATCAGCCCGCGGATCTCCGTGTTTGCACGGAGAGGCGAATGGGACGATCCCAGCGCTGGCCTGGCGGAATCTTCCAGGAGACTTCCACATCTGAGAGCCCCAACGAACGGCCCCAGCACCCAACTCCGCCTTCCCTGCCACAGCTCATCAGCGGTGGGGCCAGCAAGCACCCGGCAAGAATCTCCGCAAGAACTGATCGCTGTTTCTTTGTTAGCGCTTTCTGACAGTCGACCTGCTGAGGGGGTAGCCCACCTATTGCTAATCCAGTGGAACCGTTGGTCGGTGGGAGGACCGTCGTGATGGTGGACCTGGAGCGGCAGCAGGCGCGCCAGTGGCTGGAGCAGCTGGCGCAAGCGTTGGAGCCCTGGCGGCTGGTGGTCGTCAGCGGCAACCACCTCTTTGCCGGGGCGATGGTGTGGAGCTATCCGGGGGTGATGCACCGCGCCTCCTCCCTGGCGGACCTGCGGGGCCTGCTCAACGGGGGCAAGACCAGCCCCGCGGCCGAGAGCACCGCCCCCACCAGCGCCCCCACGGCAGGCCCCTGTGGGGCCTGGCGGCCGATTCCGCAGCAGATCCTGCCGATCGGCTCCGATCCGCCCGGCTGCCTGGATCCCGAGGTGGACCCCCTCTTCTTTCTGCTCTGCGACGACCTGCCCGATGGCGAGCTGGAGCAGGCCCTCACCCTGCTGCAGCCCATCCCACCGGAGCGGCGCCGGCTGCTGGCGGTGCTGGCGGACCACAGCGATCGCCAGCGGTTGCAACGCCTGCAGGAGGCTGGCGTCGATGGCCTATGCACCCTGGGCTCCATCGGCGAGGGCCGCATCTACACCGCCATGGACGTGATCGCCAGCGGCGGCACGTACCTCGATCCCCTCTTCCGCCAGCGGCTGCTGGAACCGGCTGGTGCTGGGCGGGTGCGCTGCGTCCATGACCTGAAGGCCCTGGAGGGGCGCCTGCTGCGCGATGCCTGCCGCGGCTACAACAGCCTGGAGATCGCCGAGCGCCAAGGCCTGGCCCACAACACGGTGCGCCGCTACCTCAGCCACACCTACCAACGCCTCGGGGTACGGGACCGGGCCCAGGCCATCAGCTGGTGTGTCGCCCATGGGGTGGTGAGCCCGGCGGAGCTGCGGCGGATTTTTCAGGTGTAGGGGAGGGCCTGATGGGATGGGGGGGGCACCGCCACGGGGGATGAGCTCCGATTCGGAGGCGTTGGGCTTTTTGAAAACCAGCGCTGCATCATCCCTGAGGCAATCGCAGAGCGGATGCCGAGGGAATTGACAAAGAAGCCAGCGTTACTGGTCTTCCTTGCAAACATGCTGCCATTTCCTTTGATACTGCTATCCTCGGAAACAATGTTCTGGTTTTGCAGTGTCTGCCAGCCTCGGATCCGAGCACGGCTGTATTTTCATCAGCTACCGGCGTGATGATGCCCGTGGCGCCAGCGGCCGCGTATGGGACTGGCTGCGGATCGGCTTTGGCCGTGATCGGGTGTTTCGGGATGTGGCCAGCATCGGTGCGGGGAAGTGGCAGCAGAAGATCGAGCAGGCGCTGTCGGCCAGCAAGGCCTGTGTGGCGGTGATCGGCCGCCGCTGGGCGGATGACACCAACCTGCCCCGCCTGCAGGATCCCGGCGACATGGTGCGCCACGAGCTGGAGACGGCGCTGAGCCGTGGTGAACGGGACGAGCTCACGGTGATCCCCCTGTTGGTGGAGGACGCGCAGCTGTCCCAGATTTCCGCCGAGCACCTGCCCGAGAGCCTGCAGCCCTTGCTGGGGCGGTGGAACGTGCTGGCTCTCAGCGAGAGCGGCTGGGATGACGACACCCGCCGCCTGATCGAGGCGATCGCCACCGCCACGAACCTGCCGGTGAACCCGGAGCTGGAGGAGTGGCTGGCGCTGCTGGCCGGAGCCCAGCAGGGTCTATCGAGGGCACGCGGCGCTGCGCCCCAAGCCGTTCTGGACCGCGAGGGGGAGGAGCAGGCCCTGGAAGCCCTGCTGCACCAGGCTGCCGGCGCGGACCCTGAGGAGCGCCCCGCCCTGAAGGCCGCCCTGAAGGAGCTGGCCGCCGGCAACACCCAGCTGGCGGAGGAATGGTTTGAGCGTGAACTGGAAGCCAGCCAGCGGCTGCGGCGGGCG
>JBILGK010000035.1:0-30831 GCA_044351065.1 Cyanobium sp. | reverse complement strand
GGCCTCCGACGCCGTCAACAGCTCAGCTGGTCGGCTGACATCGGCACCGGCGATTGCGTCCATCTCTCGATCCGGGTGGGGAACTTTTCGTGTCGGATCTGGTGACTTTCTCGCTGTCGGCTGACACGGGGCAGGCGATGCGCTCGGCCAGCTGCTGGCGCAGGATCGTGAGATCGATGCTGGGGAAATACAGGCGAATGTCACCGCTGAACACCCAGCGATGGCGGCGCAGAGGGCGTGATGCACCACGCGGTCGCGATAAGGGGCGGCGGAGATCAGGCGCCGTTTGGGATCACGGATTTCAAACTGGCGGTAGGGCCCGGGTGTGTAGGTGAAGGATTGCAGCTCTTGCTGCAGCTGAAAGAGATGGGCCTCCAGCTGGGCGTTGAAGCGGAGAACGGCGGGCCGGTAGCGCTTGCCTTTCTGGGCCCGCATGGCGGCGGCGTAGAGGGCGGCAAAGCTGGTGATTTTTGGGTAAAGCTCGGTGAGCGGGCGTGAACGTTGTGGCAAGGCCTCTGGCATGGGCTGGGGCCAATCAGGCGATGGCCTGGCGGTGCTGCTGCTGGATCACCACGATTTGCGCCTTGAGTGGTTCGAGGATGGGCAGCTTGGCGCGGGCGTAGCGGGCCTGCACGAGTTGTTCGAGCAGGTGATAGAGATGGCTGATCAGCCGATCACCGAGGCCAAAGCGGTGCTGGCGGGGCAGGCGTTGCAGCAGGGGAACAAACCAGCGGATCAGATCCAGGCAGGCTTCGATGATCGGCAGCTCGCTGCTGCTGGCGGGGCTGATGGGGCTGTGCTCGGAAGACATGGTGATGGGGTTGGTGAAAAAAAAATCCGCGAGGCGCCTACGGCGCCAAGGGACAAAACAATGCAGCTGCCAGATAGGCTGCCCACCCAAAAACCGAAAACCCGAACAGCCGAGTGTAAAGAAATAAAGAGTTCAAGGGTAAAGAATCAAGTCCTGTGGGAGGCAACAGACGCGGAAACCAATGAAGCTACCGGGGTAGCCTGGGAGGTCCGTGCCGCGGTAAGCCGAGCGGCAGCCCCCGGGGTGGTTGCTCCAAGAGCCGCCGCGCAGCAGCCTGTTCTTTTGTTGCTGATTCTCCTTGACATCTTCGTCAAGCCAAGCACGGCCGTGCTCAGGCGCTCCTTCATAGCTCTCGTGCCAATGATCCAAGCACCACTCCCACACATTGCCATGCATGTCTTGCAAACCCCAAGCGTTGGCGGGGAAGATGGCCACCTCGGTGGTTTGCAGGCGGTACTCACCCTCTTTGCCATCTGCATACACTTCGCTAGCGTAATAGTTAGCCAGCTCTGCGCTGATCGTTTCGCCAAAGTGAAACGGCGTAGCCGTGCCCGCCCGGCAGGCGTATTCCCACTGCGCTTCGCTGGGCAACGTGTAGTTCTTGCCGGTGCGTAAACGTAACCGTTGGCAGAAGGCCATTGCTTCATGCCAGCTCACAGCCACCACCGGGCGTTTCTCACCCGCAAAGCGCTCCGCTTCCTCAAGCCTCGCCACCGGATCGGGCTCCAGCTCCTCCGGCCAGAGATCCGTATCCTCATGCTCGTGGCGTGTCCACTCCGCCACCGCCCGCCATTGGGCCTGGGTGATCGGGGTTTGGGAGAGGAAAAATTCTCTGAGTTCCACCTCATGCTGGGGGCCTTCATTGGCGTAGCGGCCTTCCTCCTGCGCTGGGGAGCCCATCAGGAAGCGGCCGGCGGGGATGTGGAGCATGGGCAGGAGCGTTCCTGTCGTGTGCGTGCTGGCGAGCGATTGCGGGCCGGAGGCGTAAGGCGCCGCATCGCGCAACACCTCGCGATAGCCCCTCCCGTTGCCGGTTCTGGGCTCGCCATCGGCTGCAACCCATGAGAACGAGAACCTCCACGGCTCCACCGGATGCTCCATCGCGGAGGTGAACGCCACCGGCTCTGGCGTGGGGATCCTCAGCAGCTGGGCCGCCTCGGTCTCCAACGGTTCAAACCGGAACAGGTTGCGGGGCCAGGGATCCCTGCGTTGGGCCTGGCGTAAACGCTCCGCGAAGCTGGCATAGGAGCCGCCCAGGGCGGCAATGATGTCCGCAGCAAGGTTGGCGAAGTGCTGAGAACGCTCCTGGCCTGCTGGAGCCGCGATTGAGGGGTCGAGCAGAAAGGCGCGGAAGGATCCCCATCCCTTGCGGCTCCAGTGGGCCGCGATGAAATCCGTGACCTCCTCAATCACCTGCAACGTGCTGGTGGGCGACTGCTGCCGGAGCAAGGCCTCACGGATCGGCGCGGCAAAGCTGAACTGCACAGCCTCCAGATCACTCTTGGAATCGGCATTGGGATTTCGATCAAGCGGCCGCAGCAAGCCACTCAGCACCACCTCCGCCAGCGCGGCCGTGCCTGTGCCCTCCAGCAAGGCCGCCTGGATCAGGCGCATCACCGGCAGGGTCAACACCGGCGCGGCGGCAAACAGGGCCATCAGGCGTCGGGAATCCTGCGAGGCGAGATGTTGAAACCGCCGCAACGGCATCAGGGGATCCTGCTCCTCCAGTTCGTCACGCCTGCGGGCCTCTTCGCTGGATGGGTGACCGGTCGGGGCTTCACGCTCGGATGCTTCAGCAACACCACCCGCTGTGGCTTCCTCAGCCTCTTGCAAGGCGCTGCGGGGCTCAGCCGGCAGCAGGATGCCGGATCGGATCAGGAATGGGTTACCGCCCATCAACGCCCCCCAGGACCGCACCCCTTCCGGCGTGAGCTCAAACACCGGCAGCGGCCGCTCAGCAGCTGCGGCTCCGCTCGACAGGCCGGCCGGCCGCCTGGCGATTTGAAACGGCCAACGAGCACCGGCGTCGGATCGCCGGAGGGCGATGGCTTCTCCCTGGCCCAATGCCGTGCGTGACCACATCCAGCTGGGCAATACCTGCCGGATCACCAGGGGTTGCTCTGCCCCGAGGCGCTGAAGGGTCGCGAAGGCCGCCCCGGGGCCTGGGCCGTTGGTGTTCCACCATTTGCTACCTGCACAATCGGAAATCACCACGGTCAAATGGTCGCCGCCCGCGGCTGCGGGGCTTGAGGCAGGGAGCTCAGTGTTGTTGTCCCACAGCAAGACCTGGATGTCTCTGAAGCCGTGAAAGCCACGCAGGCGATCGCGAAGATGCTCCAGCAGCGGTTGCCACACGATCATCGAAAAGCCCTGATCGAGAATCAATGTCAGCGAGAAGCGGTAGTGCTGATCCGGTTGCCAAACCGGGATCAACTGTCGCCATTGCAGGTAATGATCCAACGTGCCGGCCTCATCCAACCCAGCCGGTTGATCGCCAGCCACCGGCTGCATCAGAGGCAGCACGGCTTCATACAACTGCTGGGGATCAAGCAGCTCCAGGGGATCATTCACCCACACCGGCAGGCGTTCGGAACCGGGCACACTCGCCTCCGGCAGCAGCTGGGCCTCCAGGTGAGAAGGAGCCTGCTCAGGCTCTTGCAGCGTTGATCCCATCGTGCTGGTGGCCGTGCTGCCCTGAGGGTTGGAGGAGCTGGTGTCTTCTCCCTGAGGGGTGTTGACGGGCGCTGGCTCGGGCTTCCTCGTCGGGCGGGGCTGGTTGAGGCTGGGGTTGGTTCGGGATGAGCTCCAGTCCATGGCGGGTTGATGCACCGTCAACCAGATCAGATCCGCGATCGCTTCGGGATCCAGGTCGGCACCGCCTCCAGCGGAAGATCCCTGCCCGCCGGCAACGGGCTGCTGATGCAGGAAACTCAGGAAGGAGTCCAGGCTCGGCTTGGGCTTGGCGGGAGAGGAGGCCACAGGATCGGGCTCACAATTCCTCAGTGGAGCCAAGGCGGCGCAGCAGGATGGCCTTGAGTTGCTCCAGGTCCTGTTCTCTGGGTCGGAATCGATCGTCTTCCGAAAAGAGATGGAGGTAGTTCAACAGTTGGTCGGTGGCGCGGTTATGGCGGTTCTTGCTGTCTTTGCTGTCTGGCGCGATGAAGTCATCAATGAGGGCCGCGAGTTTGGCCTCATGATCCGTCCAGAAATCCGGAACGAGGCGGTTGAAATGGGAGCGCAGGATCGTCTTCAGTTGGTCCTTGCCGGGATAGGGCATCGAAATGCGCAGGCAGCGGCGCTTGAAGGCAGGGGAGAAATCACGCTCGTCATTGCTGGTCATCACCACGATCGGGAATTCACAACAGCGCACGGGCACACGGCCCACCACCACCCGCAAGGGTTCGATGCGGGAGGGGTCATCCGCTGGCTCATCCACGGCATCGGCAGGCAGCAGATCGGCGGTGGCAAGCTCCCAGGGCTTGAGAGGGGCTTTGGGATCCTGCTGGCGCTGGTGGCGACGCTCGCGGGTGAGTTCGGGGATGTCAAACTCCCCTTCTTCGAAAAGGTGCAGTAGTTCGTTGGGGAGTTGCGGATCGGCCTTGTCGATCTCATCAATCAACAACACCCTTGGCAGCAAGGAGGGCAGAAAAGCGGTTCCCACCGGGCCCAGGCTGATGTAATCGGCCATCTGCCGCTCCGGAGGTTGTTGCCTGTCCTTGCGTCGCAGCAGGAAGTCGTCCCGCTGCAGATCCTGCAACATTCCCAGGGCGTCGTAGCGATAGAGCCCATCAACAAGGCGGCTGCGCGAGGTGATGCGCCAGTGCAGCACCGGGCCGAGACGCAACCAATGGGCGAGCGCATAGGCGAGGCTGGTCTTGCCCGTGCCGGGTTCGCCACGCACCAGCAGCGGCCGCCGCAGATGAATGGCGGCATTCACCGCCTGAAGCAGGGCCTCACTCTCGGGATCGCTTCCCAAACGGAAGTTTTCACCCCGTCGCTGGGCTCCCAGGTCGCCGTTCTGGATCTGCAGGAGCTGGGCCCAGCGTCTGACATCGGCGGCAGGTTGTTTTGCCAGTGGCTCAGGATTCTCAAAGCGCCGCCAGGGCGGAGCTTGCGGCCAGCGGTTGACATTCTTTGCGTACGTGGTGGCGAAGTGTTGAGAGTCTTCGCCATTGAAGGCCTCTGCAATATTTGATTCGGCCAGCACTGTGGCTGCCGTGGGCTGGGCCTGCTCCTCTTGCCCAGCCTGCTCCTCTTGCTGAGCCACAGGATCAGCGCCGCTGCTGTCAGTTGGCAGATGGAAGAGTGGCCAGGAAGTGGAGTTTGGGTTCGTCATGGTTGGCTCTGCGCTAGGGGGAAGTGGACTTGCTCAAATGCTTGGGAGAGCAGTGGCAATGGTTATCATCTAAAATGAGCTTTGTAGCCGACCTCCTTCTTCTTGCTGGTAGACAATTGACTTTGGCCATCGCTCAGGATGATCATGCAAGATCATGACATGATGTATCCAACTCAGGCAGTCTTCGTTGCTGGCAAGGGCAAGGCGGCAATCTGCTGCATATTCCATTGAGTGGAGGTGCTCGGGGGCGACAAAAACATCAACACTGCAATCTTGGCCTGGCGATACCTGCAAGCATTGCCGAAGGTAGTTTTTTCGGGATTCCAGCTCATCCCTGACAGAGCCCTGAGGTAGATCCTTTCCTTGATGGCAGCTCCACCAAGCATAAATTGGTATGCCTGAGTTGATGATCATCCAAAATAGAGCATCTCTTTGCTTATGATCTGATGGCAGATCAAGGGGCATGAGGATTCCCGCTACCTCGTCCCTGCCAAGCCTAGGATTGAATAGATTGAATGCTAATTGGCTTGATTTCGAAATAAAGTGTAGTTTTGCCTCCCCTCTGTGAATCCTTTCCCATTTACTACGAAGCAGCCCTTGGGCGCTGGTCTTTGCAATGCGTGCACGGTCCCAGGATCGCAAGACGACAGGGCGCCCGCAGGATGCGAGATCCAATGCGATCCATTCGTTGCCATAGGGAATTTCTATTTTCAAGGCCGGGCTTTCAGCCAAAAGCTTGTGGGGCAAAAAGATTTCAACATAAACTGGTGAGGGTGACTTCTGATTTGCTTCTTGCAGCCATTGGCCGAGAATGCGAGGGAAGTCACGATCAATCGACCCAACAGGCCAGGCGCCGTCTGCCTTGCGAAGCTGATCAAAAGATCCATAAGTTTGAGATCCCTCTTCATAGAGTTCAGCCTTGAAGATGAAATAGGAATCTGAGCCTTCTCCTGGGTCAGGTTCGACAAGGATATGCAAATAATTATACGCCACTGGTTTTCTTGGGTCTTGCAGACGTCGCGTAAACTCCTCAATGCAGGTTGGCTTACTTTTCATAAGTCGCCTTAGAAGAATTTTAATCTCTTGCGGAGACCGAGAGATGAGAATGCTTACCACAGGAGAACTATCGAAGAATGATTCTCCAGGTCTTGACATTATGCTGACAGCTCGTTTCACCTGATCGAGGAGGATTAAGTCATCAAGGCGATCGATCCAGTCAAGTTTGTCGCCGTTTTCATCGGCGTCAGGGCGGTTCATATTCCGCACAAACTCTTGTTGAGTCTTGAATTCCGCTGCGTACAAGAGGAGGGGCTGCTCGAAGGCAGAGTAAATGACAGAATCAATGAAGTTTTGCTTGCATGCCGTGCGAAGGATCTCAAGTCCATTTGTGAACTCCACACAGGTAAGTACTAAGTCACGGCAGCGATCTCTGAGTCCACCATCTGGATGAAGCTCTTGATAAATGCTCTCGCCTTTCACTTGCATGCCATTAGAGGATGTGCTCAGGCCTCTTAGACTATCCTTAATCCTCTCTAGTCGTGAAAACGGATCCTTAACCCCAAGCCCTACTATTAGGCATTCAATCACTTTGGCCTCCAAATCATGTTGGTCAGCCATTGGACTTGCCCTCTGGATCCAAAGCTTGCAGCAGCGCTGAGAAAGCCTGATCAACGATTGGCGTCGCTGCCCTGGCCCCCAGAAGCTGCGAGCAAACCTTACGGAGGGAATGAAGTGAGCCTGCAAATTCCAGAGAATTCATCAAAACCTCACGATAGTCATCAAGCGGACTATTTCCCACACTTGAGTTCTTGAAGACCTGATTACCACTTGATCCATGTATGCGTAAGCAACGCAGTACATCGTTCCTCTGCCTTGATCGCCCAAGATGTTCAGCGAGCAATTCGGCCAGCTGTTCAACTGCCGCCGATAAATCCATGAACTCAGCAGAAGCGCCCGGATTCAGTGCTATAGATTCAGGGAGAGGATCTATCTGCTCATTACCTTGTTTGTCTCGGAAGTACTTGTATACAGGATATTGCAAGGGATTCTGATTAAATGCCTCTTGCACAGCGCTGGCGATCCTCTCCATCTCCGGCGGCCAGATACCCGTAGCGCCCTCGCTGTTGCGTAATTCTTCCAGTAACACCTTAGTAAATAAGCCGCACTTATCCTTGCTAAGATTGATGGCGGCCTGGCCTTCCTGGCAGGCAAAAAAGAGGAACTGCTCTTTGGAAATAGCCCCTCCAACGGTTAAGTTTACAATCGGGGGCATGGATTCATGGTGGCGATGCTGCTGGCGACAGGTGTCAAATAGAAAAATTTGCTGAGGGAAGCCGTTGCATTTCGTGCTGGCAAAGCTACCGCGCAAATTCTCAACGCTGTAGCTGACCATATCGTTGAGTGCTGCGCTCGAATGGAGCAGATAGTGGCATTGAGGATTGTTGCTAATCAGGCCATGACCTGCCCAGTAGACAATGATCAGATCTGCCTGTGACAGAGGGAGAGACTGAAGATTATTGATTGTTTTGCGGATCAGGTCTTCCCTAGCCTCTTTATAGGAAAGTAGCGCGTCATCCAGCTTGATCTGATTACCCTGTAGGGCCGAAACATGCAAGTGAATCTGCTCGGGTGGCACGCCGTTGGACAGCAGCCATGCCCGAATCGCCAGAGCATCGTTCAGAGGACCGTCCAGATCCGAATTAGGGAAGCCCACATAAGGCTCAATGCCCACGATCAGCGCATGGGTACGTTCAGGACTGGCGGCCGTGGATGGCAAGCGGGATCAGCGGGGCAGGGTGGAGTGGATGGCCTCCCAAGCCTGGGGATTCCACCAGTAGGCGCTGTGGGAGGCGGGGAAGGCCTGGCGATTGTCTACCAGATGATCGACCACACGACCCGGAAACACGCTGGCGCCAATGTAGCTCAAGAAGTCGCGCGGGTCGTAGAGGTTCAGCCAGGGCGGTACGCTGGCCGGAAGTGCTTCGCCGAAGGGTAGGCAGGGCAGGGCATTGATTTCATACAGAAAGGGGGCCTGAGAGCCCACGGTGATCAGCTGAAGCACCGGCAGGGATTCGGACACGAGCAGATCCACGCAGGCGACGCCGCCCAGGCTGTGGGCCAGCAGGTGCACGGGCTCGGCGGCGGCCAGGATCCGCTCGCGGATGCGGGCTCGGATGGCCTCCCCTCTTGCCTGGTACTGCATGATGTCGCCCGCGGCGGGATAGGCGGCATCGCTGATCGCACCGCGACGATTCATACCCCAGCTCGTGCCCCATTGGCTGAAGCCCCAGCGCAGCGGCCAGCTGAGGTTGCGCATCACCCAGCCCGTGATGCCCCGCTCTTCGCCACCGAGGGCATCGATCAACAATCGCTCGGTTTCGGAACGGAGGGACACATCCAACACAAGAGAGGGCCAGCATCCTTCCCCCGTGCTGTCCAGGTTTTGGCTATGGGTTTGCTGAGCCGCCATGGCGATCCAGGCCCGTGCGATGGCGCCGCGGTACTCGGCCAGGTTGTCATTGGCATCCTGCAGCGCCTGGCGCAGCGCTTGGGAAACCAGCAGCTCTCGCCTTGCCGCTTCAAATTGGCCGATCTCCATGCCGCCACGCCGCAACAGGGCCTGGAGTTGCTCGTCCAGCTCCAGCTGCCGGGCCGCCTCAATCAACTGTTCGCCTTGGCTTTGCTGGAAGGGGGGCAGAACGGGATGGGGCCTCAGGGCCAAGGCTCGCAGTTCGTACCATGGATCCGACAACAAGACCTGCCAAAGAACGATGGGGTAGTCCTCTGCGGCGATCTCAGCCGTTCCCGGATTGAGGGCTCCTCTTGTGGTGTCGTAAGACGGGATCGACTGACCCGAGGCGCCCAAGCGGCTGCCCAGATCACCCCAGTAACACGGCAGCACCTCGGCCGCGCTGCCCACCTGTGCCGTAATCAACTGGAGGGTTTGCTTATAACTAGCCTGGCGTACGCCTGTGCCGTGAACAAAGAGCAGCTTGGTCATAAGGAGCAGCTTCAACGACAGCGGTAAGAACTGGGCTTGGCCGCTGTTTTGGGAGCATAGCGCTGCCATGTAATCGTCCGATCGAATGGATCGGATGACAAAGCGTCACGAGGTAATCCATAGGATATGGGAGCCTCCTTACCCTCAAAAATCGAGGCGCCTGCGGCGCCAGGGCTAGACCCCGCCCTGCCACAGCCTGGGCGTCCGCCAACAGCCAATTGTAAAGATCTAAAGAGTTTAAGGGTCAAGAATCAGTCCTGGGGGAGGCAACAGACGCGGAAACCACTGTAGTAATTGCGGTCGTCCGGGTGGAGCGTGTTGCGGGAAGCCGAGCGGCAGCTCCCGGGGAGGACGTCCCAAGAGCCGCCGCGCAGCAGCCTGAATAATACACCGCTTGTGGGTATTTCGTGATCTGGCTTCACCCAAGCACTGCCATTGGCCGGGGCTCCTACGTAATTATCCTGCCAATGATCAGCGCACCACTCCCAAACATTGCCGTGCATATCATATAAACTCCAGGGATTGGCGGGGAACATTCCCACATCCATTGTCTGCTTCCGATACTCGCCCTTGGGGCCATCGGCGTAGGTTTGCGTGCAGTTGTAATTGGCCAGCTCGCTGCTGATCGTTTGGCCAAAGTGAAACGGCGTGGTAGTGCCCGCCCGACAGGCGTATTCCCATTGCGCTTCGCTCGGCAGGGTGTAGTTCTTCCCGCTGCGCAGCCTGAGCCGCTGGCAGAAGGCCAGCGCATCGCGCCAGCTCACATTCATCACCGGGCGCTGGTCGCCCCGAAACCGCTCCGCATTCGCAAACTTCTCAACCGGATCGGGATCCAGCGTTTCCGGCCACTCTTCCGCACAGCCCGGCTCCGGTCGCTGCCACTGCGCCACCGCTCGCCACTGGGCCTGGGTAATCGGCGTTTGGCCCAGCAGAAATTCCCGTAGGGTCACCTGATGCACGGGCCGCTCGTTCTCGCGGCTGTCTGCTTCCGTCTCTGGCGCCCCCATCGCAAAGCTGCCTGCCGGGATGCGCAGCATCGTGAGCGCCACCCCCTCCGCCAGCGGCTCGCGGTGGGCCATCTGGCGGCTGCGCCAGCGCAGGATCTGCCAGGGCTCGGAGGAATCCCTTTGCTGCGCGCCCCGGGGGTTGGCCATGGCGGGGATTGAGAGCCTTTACCCCAGGCTATGGCCCCATCCTTGCCTCCATGGCCCATCCCGCGCGGCTGGCCCCCATCGCGCCTGATAACTCGCGAAAACCCAGCCTTCTGGCGCCAACCAGCCAGCCTTTCTACGCTGCCACAACGATCTGCACCGCCCCTTGCGCCCCGCCTCCCCCGCCACGCCCAAGCCTGGCCGGTCCTGGTGGGCCCTTTCCGTGCTGCTGGCGGCGGCCACCGCCACCTCCCCGCTGCTCCCCCTCGCCCGAGCCCAGGAGCCCCCAGCCTCCCCCGGCCCGCCGCGAGCCCCCGCGCCACCCTCACCGCCCGCTGGCTGGGCTGCCCGGCGGACCGCCTTGGCGCTGGGCAGTCTCTAGCAGCCCACTGAACTGAACAGGGGGCTTTGCGGTTAGGGGTCGGTTGCACGGGTTTTCGTTTGCCGGCTGGATCCTTGCTCAGCCCCGATCTGGTGGTGGAGCTGAGGCACGGCTGGGCTGGTTGCTGTTTGCTGAGGAGCGGGCGGGAACGATGCACAGGCTGGCAACCACTGCCAGAAAGCATCAAGCCTTTCCGGCCAAAAGATCCAGCCGCACTCCCTAGCCAATGAAGAAAGATCACATCCGCAGCCATGGTTTCTATCTCCAGAGATAGCTTATGAATATATGAGCTGGAGACAGCAAGATTGCCTCCAGAAACATGCCCGTGTCCACCCATTTATTCCCCTCCAGCTTGCTTGCGCTCGCCTTCTGCGCTGCCCTCCTGCAAGGGGAAGCCAAGGCCTGGTCTTGTGATACTCCCTGCAAAGCCGATCAAATCGACTGCCAGAATTGGAAGAGGCAATGTTGTCCACCCGTAAAAGACCAACCCACCACACAATCTCGCCCACAAAAACCCTGCCCCTCTGAACCAAAAACCAAACCACGCCTGCATTTATTGCAGCTACTGAACAGCATTGCTCCCAAGCCTGATCTGCTTGAACGCAGCATTCCAGCCGAGCCTCCTGATCGGGAGGGCGAGCTTCAGCAACCCCCAGCTCCGAGTCCAGTTCCGAGTCCAGCTCCGAGTCCAGTTCCGGCGCCGACTCCAGCCCCAATATTCGAAGGATCTCCAATCCGCGGACTTGGACCTGGCCCTCTGGAGGGGGAGATCCCTACCGATGTGAGAGCCTCTCGCGCCTTCAGCGGGCCTGGCCAATACCCGCCTCGTCAATTCCGCGCCTATGGTGTAGTGGCATTCCAATCCCTCGCCTCCACTGAGTCGGAGACCAATCGTTATATCAGCCTCTGCAAGGGATTTCTTGCTGCCATTCCCGCCTCGGCCGCCCTTCAAGAACAGGGCGTCCCGATCAACGAGCAAATGGTCACGGTTTGGCCATTAATCGAGAAGCAACTCGCGAATACGCTCAACCAGCCCCTTGGCAAGCATGATAAATATTGCAGCAGGATCGTTGCCGCTACAAATCTGCCCGTCTCCCATGATGCCATTCACAAAGCAAACAAGCTCTCCCAAAAGCCTGCACTCAAAGGGCGAGGTCCCTACCTGATCGCCTGGTCGCCGGCCAGCAAGTTTGGCAATCCTGAAGCCACCGTGCTGATCCTCAATCTCTCCAACGTCACCACAACGGAAGGAGCGGTGGCTATCTTCCAAGACTGGGCGGATAAAATTGAACGCAATCCCGATCTATGGCAAGCAGGCTGGAACATCAACTCGCTTCGCCTGTCCCTCAAGCTTTGGGCAGACCGATGGGGAGCGGATGTCTTGGCGATTCTCTCTCCCAACTCAAAGTAACTGGCTCATGTGGCTCAAAGAATTCGGGCTTCCCGGCATTAGCGGCGCCTTACTCGGCATCCTCCTCGTCAGCTGGATTCAGCCCGCTACCACGGCTGGCGTTGGCTTTCTCATCCTCCTATCCGTGCTGCTCACGGTTGCGATCAGCTCCGCCTTCTCCCGGCTGCGCCAACGCAAGGACAGCAAATAATTGCACCCACTCCCCCTTCTCTCACTGACCAGTCTCGCCCTGGTAGCCCATGCTTCACTCTGGCTGATTGCCATCGCCATCGCCATCCGGTGGAGTCAGCCCACTTCCACACGATCGAGGCAAAACGGCCAGATAAGTGAGTGCAAGTCGTAAACTTCAATGAAGGCTACTCCCCATCGACGGCCAACCATGCTGACATTTCATTGAACCCACACCCGGTTTATCGCATGGCTTTTCATGTCGACCTCAAGGCACTCAAGCTTGATCCCGAAACCAGCGCCCGCATCAGCGCCAAGATCAGCGCTGTCGCGATCAGCGAAGTAGCCCATCTCGATCTCACGAGAACCACCACCATCATCGGCAAGCTCGGCCCTGAGATTCACGGCATCATCGCCATCAATGATCTGAAGGCCCTGTCCGATATCGCCAACCGGCAGGAAATTCAGAATATCAAATAAGTGCAGCGCTCCCCGGGCCACTGCCCCTCAAGCGTGGCCCCTTTCCCCCTCCAACTCCCCTGCTGCGATGACAGCCTCGAACGATCCAACCATTCGCTGTCCGAGCGCGAAGTGCGAACCAGGTTCCAGCCTGCTTGGCATCGTGAATCGCGAAGGCAGGATCGACTATCTCGAAACCCCATTTCCGCTCAACAGCACCTTCATCGAAGCCGCCCAGCAAGGGCGAACCCCAGAGAAGCGATTCCGGTTCACCGCCTCTTGCGTCGAAGCGGGCTGTCAGCAGTGGCGGGAAGGCCGTTGCACAGTCGCCGACAAAGTGATCGCCGCCCTCCAGGGCGAACCCCCGGCGAAAGCACTGCCCCATTGCGGAATCCGGGCCAGCTGCCGCTGGTACAGGCAGTCGGGCAAGGCGGCCTGCGGCATCTGTGAGCATGTGGTTACCGATACCCTGCGCAACTGACGCAGATCGGATCGCCTACTCCTCCTGCCCCACCCGCGTGCTGCGCCGATCCTGCTCAAGCAGTTGCTCCACCAGCACCTTGAGCAGCAGCGAAACCAGCGCCACGCCGCCCAGCACCATCGCGGCGCCGAAGGCCAATTCGGTGTGGTATTGCTTGTAGGCATCCTCCACGAAAAGCGGCAGCGTTTGGGTTTCGCCAGCGATGTTGCCGCTCACCACCGCCACAGCCCCGAATTCGCCCAGAGCGCGGGCCGTGGTGAGAATCAGGCCATACAGCGCCGCCCAGCGCACCGAGGGGAGCGTCACCTTCCAGAACACCTGCCAGCTGCTCGCCCCCAGGGTGCGGGCCGCCTCCTCCTGCTCCCAGCCCTCCTCCTCCAGGAGCGGAATCACCTCCCGCGCCATGAACGGGAAGGTGACGATCACCGTGGCCAGCACAATGCCCGGCCAGGAGAAGATGATCTTCCAGCCCAGGCTGTTCACCACCCCGCCAAGCAGGCCGTTGTTCGGGCTGTAGAGCAGCACCAGCATCAGCCCCACCACCACCGGCGAGATCGAGAACGGCAGATCGATCACGCTCAGCAGCAGCGCCTTGCCCCGGAATTGGCGCCGGGCGATCGCCGTGGCGGCCGCCAGGCCGAAGATCGTGTTCAACGGCACCGCGATGCCCGTGGCCAGCAGGGTGAGCCGCAGCGCCGAGAGCAGATCCGGCGAGCGGAAATTCTCCAGAAACACACCCACCCCCTTGGCGAAGGCCTGCACCACCACCGCCAGGGCCGGCAGCAGGATGATCACGCCCACGTAGACGCAGGCCACCAGAACGATCACGGTGGAGGACCAGTCGATCCGGCCCAGCGGGGCGAGCGGCGAATGGCGCTGGCTCATGACTTCACCATGCTGTTGGAACCGCCGCCCTGATACCGCTGCCCCCACACCTGGATGGCATTGATCACCGCCAGGCTCACCAGCGAGAAGAGCAGCATCACCGTGCCGATCACCGTGGCGCCGTCAAAGTCGTATTCCTCGAGGTTCTGCACGATCAACGTGGGCGTGATCAGATCCTTGAACGGGATGTTGCTGGCGATCATCACCACAGAGCCGTACTCCCCCACCGCCCGGCTGTAGCCCTGGGCGATGCCCCCCAGAATCGCCGGAAGCAGCTGGGGCAGCACCACCCGGAAAAAGGTCTGGCGCCGGCTCGCCCCCAGGCACCAGGAGGCCTCCTCCTGCTCCTTCTCCAGCGACCGCAGCACCGGCTCCACCGTGCGCACCACGAACGGCAGCGAGATGAACACCATCGCCACCGCCACCCCCACCGCCGTGTACGACACCTTCAGGCCGAACGCCTGCAGCAGCGGCGCCCCCAACCAGCCCTCCGGGCTGTAGACATAGGAAAGCGCCAGGCCCGCCACTGCGGTGGGCAGGGCAAAGGGCAGGTCGATCAGGGAATCGAGCAGCCGCTGGCCGGGAAAGCGGCAACGGATCAGCGCCCAGGCGATCACCAGGCCGAACACGCCGTTCACCAGGCTCGCCAGGGCTGCCAGGCCGAAGCTGATCTGATAGGAAGCCAGGGCCACCGGCGTGGTGGCCTTCTCCCAGAATCCCGCCGGCCCCACCCCGGCGGCCTTGAGCAACATGCCGGCCAGAGGCAGGAACAGCACCAGACCCAGGTAGGTCCAGGTGATGCGCCAGGACCAGCTCGGCAGCCGCAGGGAGGCAAGACGCCTCCGGCGGGGCAGGGCAACAACCATGACGGCAAACAACGATATCCCGACCGTAACACCGGAGTCCCACCGGGACCCTGAAAAGCCCGGTTCTCCGATGCTAAACTCGTTTTTGCGGGCTCGGGCCCGTCCCTTCCTCCCGTGTTCCCTGGCCCATGGGCATCCGCGTCGCCAACGTCTCCAAGCAGTTCGGCAGCTTCCGCGCCGTCGACGACGTGAGCCTCGACATCGAAAGCGGCTCGCTGGTGGCCCTGCTCGGACCCTCCGGCTCCGGCAAGAGCACATTGTTGCGCCTGATCGCCGGGCTCGATCAGGCCGACAACGGCCGGGTCTGGATCACCGGCGAGGAGGCCACCGACCGCTCCGTGCAGGATCGGCACGTAGGGTTTGTCTTCCAGCATTTCGCCCTGTTCAAGCACCGGACGGTGCGCCAGAACGTGGCTTTCGGCCTGGAGCTGCGCCGCTGGAAAAGGGAGGCCATCCGCCGACGCGTCGATGAGCTGCTCGATCTGGTGCAGCTGCGCGGCTACGGCGGCCGCTACCCCTCCCAGCTCTCCGGCGGCCAGCGCCAGCGGGTGGCCCTGGCCCGCGCCCTGGCGGTGCAGCCGCGGGTGCTGCTGCTCGACGAACCCTTCAGCGCCCTCGACGCCAAGGTGCGCAAGGAGCTGCGCGCCTGGCTGCGCAACCTCCACGACGAGATGCACGTCACCACCGTGATCGTCACCCATGACCAGGAGGAGGCGATGGAGGTGGCCGACCGCATCGTGGTGATGAACGAGGGCCGGATCGAGCAGATCGGCAGCCCCGCCGAGATCTACGACCACCCCGCCACCCCCTTTGTGATGGGCTTCGTCGGCGCCGTGAACGTGCTGCCCGCCGGCGCCCTGCCCGTGGCCGGCGCCGTCGCCACGCCCCCCGGCCGCTCTGCGGCGCCACTGTTCATCCGCCCCCACGACGTTGCGGTGTTCGCCGAACCGCGGCAGGGAACGGTGCCGGCCCGGCTGCGGCGCCTCACCCACCTCGGGCGCGAGCTGCAGGCCGACCTGGAGCTGCAGAGCGGCGAATCGATCCAGGCCCAGTTCCCCCGCGATCAGGTCGATCTGCGCGAGGCCCGTCCCGGGGATTGGCTGCATGTTCAGAGCAGCCAGGCCCGCAGCTTCGAGCCCGACTACGTGATCTGAACGGGGGCGGCGCCGGACACCGGAGCGAGTAGCCATCGCCACACAGGGCCGTCGCCGGAGCACCGACAGTGGGCCGTAGTTACCACGCAATCCCGACCGGGATAATTGCTCTTGTTTTCCACCACGTTCCGCTACGCGCTGATCTGCCTGCTGGAACTGGCCGAGAGCGAGGAGACCCTGCAGGCCAGCCGCATCGCCGGCAAGTTCCGCCTTTCCCCCCACTACCTCTCGGTGGTGCTGCGTGAACTGCGGCGCCTCGGCCTGATCGAGAGCCAGAAGGGCAACCGCGGCGGCTACCGCCTGCTGCTGCCGGCTGAGCGCATCAATCTTCTGGCCCTGCATCGCTCCCTGGCGGGCTCGTCGGCCACGCTGGAGCCCGCACTGGAGCCCCACAGCGAAAGCGGCCCCCCGGAGGGAGCCGCGGATCGCTGGCTGAAGGGGATCGCCCAGCGCTGGTCGTCGGAGCTGGCTGCCACCAGCGTGGCGGATCTCAGATCCGCGGCAACCGCGCGTCGGCCGGAATGAGCCAATCGGCTTCACTCACCTTTTGCAGGATCCCCAGAGCTTTGTAGCGGTTCAGGTTCTTGGTGACGGTCACGCGGGTGAGACCGCAGAGATCCGCCAAGCCCTTGTGGGTGAGGTTCATGTCCTTGAGCGAGAAGCGATGGCCGCGACTGCTCACCTGGCCGAAGCGGCTGCCGATCCAGAACAACAGGCGCAGCAAGCGTTCATCGGCGCTGCGAATGCGGTTGATCTCGAAGATCTCCTCGGTGTTGCGGATCTGCGCTTGCAGGAATTCGATCAGCTCGGGCTCACTGGGATGCAGCTGCTCCACCACCGCCGTGGAAAGGCACTGCACCTCCACCGGCCGCAGGGCGGAATAGGCGCTCGTCACCCAATCGCCCGGCCCCCAGAGGCCGAGGGTGATGGCTTCGCCTTCGCTGTCCCAGGCGGCGGTGCGGATATAGCCATCCAGGATGCGCCAGCTCAGGCCTTCGGGCAGGACGTCATTGGGCAGCAGGGTGAGGCGCAGGGTCGTGGCGAGGCGGGGGTTGGACGCGGAAAGGAGGGTGGTCATGGGGAAGGGGGGCGCGGCGAACGGGGAAGGCCATGGGGAAGGGGAAAGGGAGGACAACAGCGCATGGGATCGCGAAGCGGTGGCCGCACCGTAGCACGGATACCCCATCGGGCAAACGTTCAATTGACGTGGTCGCGCCGCGCTCAGATGAAGTACATCGCCTGCGCCTGGGCCAGCTGATCGCGCTGGTCGAGGAGCTGCTGCAGGGTGGCCCCCTCCAGGATCTCGCGCCGGCTCCGGTCCAGGCGCTCCTCCAGGGCGATCAGAACCGCGTATTCCGGGGTGTCGCGCGTGCTGCCCGAGCGGCCGCCGCTCTCCCCCTCCAGGCAGCCCACCACCTCAGCGACGCGGATCTGGGCCGGCGGGCGGGCCAGCTGATAGCCCCCCTTCGGCCCGCGGATGCTGCGCAGGATGTTGGCGCGGCGCAGGCTGGTGAGCATCTGCTCGAGGTAGCGGTCGGGGATGCCCTGGCGCTGGGCGATCTCGGCCACCTGCAGCACACCGCCCTGGGTGTGGACAGCGGCCAGCTCCAGCAGGGAGACCAGGCCATACTCGGTTTTGGCGCTGAACACCACGAATTCCCCGGCAAGGATGTGGGGATTGTGGCAGCCCGCGCCTGTGGCGGGGATTACACCGGAGCGGCCAGCCGGTCCGTAGGTTGATGCAGTACCCCAATCGGACTACCGTGGTTTTTTCGCCCGTTCCCCTGGGCCGCCGCGCCAGCGCAGCTCTCGCCCTCAGTGCTCTTGCCGCCCTGCCGGCCCTCAGCCTCGGCGGCAGCCTGCTGAGCGGCCAGCGCGTCGAAGCCCAGACCCCCCCAAAGCAGACCCTGCTGCTGGTCAGCTACGCGGTCACCAAGGCCGCCTACGACAAGATCATTCCCCTGTTCGTGGCCGACTGGAAGAGAAAAACAGGCCAGGACATTGAGATCAGGGGCAGCTATGGCGGCTCCGGCAGCCAGACCCGCGCCGTGATCGATGGCCTGGAGGCCGACGTGGTGGGCCTGGCGATGAGTTCCGATGTGAAGAAGATCGAGGACAAGGGCCTGATCCAGCCCGGCTGGGAGCGGGAATTCCCCAACAACTCCGTGCCCACCAACTCCACCGTGGTGGCATTCCTGCGGCCGGGCAATCCGAAGAAGATCAACGGCTGGAAGGATCTCGACAACAAGAACGTCGAATCGGTGCTGGCCAACCCCAAGACCTCCGGCGGCGCCCGCTGGAACTTCCTGGCCCTGTGGGGCTCGATCACCCGGGCGGGCGGCTCGGAAGCGGCGGCGAAGAGCTTCATCACCGGCGTCTACAAGAACGCCGAGGTGCTGCCCAAGGATGCCCGCGAGGCCACCGACACCTTCGTCAAGCGCCGCCAGGGCGATGTGCTCCTCAACTGGGAGACCGAGGCGGTGCTGGCCCGCAAGAGCGGCGAATGGACGGGCCCGGTGAGGGTGTTCAGCCCCAACGTGCTGACCGAGATGCCGATCGCCGTGGTCGATAAGAATGTGGACAAGAAAGGCACCCGCAAGGCGGCCCAGGCCTTTGCGGCCTTCCTCTACACGCCGGCGGCCCAGCGGATCTTCGTGGACAACGGCTTCCGACCCGTCACCCCCCAGGGCAAGGCCTACGCGAAGGGCAAATTCCCCGAGGTGAAGTTCTTCAATGTGGGCGATTTCGGGGGCTGGGGGGCCATCGACAAGAAGTTCTTCGGCAAGGGCGGGCTCTGGGACCAGATCTTCGCCCAGACCCGCTGAACGGGCCGGGTCGGGCGGGGGCCCCCCCCCCCCGGCCCCCCCCCCCCCACCCCAACTCGGCTCGGCGAGCGGGATAACGTGTAGACTCATCTCCAAGTTCTCCATCGGCTTAGCGTGCTTTCTTGTCGCCCTGCCTTCCCCGCCGCCCTCCGCCCCCGGCTGGCCCTGCGGGGAGCCGCGCCGCTGGCGCTGGTGGCCCTCCTGCTCGCGGGCTGCGGCGGCGGGCCCCGGACGGCCGAGCAAGGCGGCGGCGCGGCGGGATCAGCCAGCCAGGAGCTCCTGCTGGTGAGCTATGCCGTCACCAAGAGCGCCTATGACCAGATCCTGCCGAAGTTCGAGGCCGACTGGAAGGCCCGCACCGGCCAGACGATCCGGGTGCGCAGCAGCTATGGCGGCTCCGGCTCCCAGACCCGCGCGATCCTCGATGGCCTGCCCGCCGATGTGGCCACCCTCGCCCTGGCGGGCGATGTGTTGAAGCTCCAGAAGGCCGGGCTGGTGGATCCCGGCTGGGAGAAGGAACTGCCCCGGGGGGGGATGATCACCCACTCGGTGGTGGCCTTCCTCACCCGCCAGGGCAATCCAAAGCGGATCAACGGTTGGAGCGATCTGGCCCGCCCCGATGTGCGGGTCGTCACCGCCAACCCGAAGACCTCCGGCGGCGCCCGCTGGAACTTCCTCGGTCTGTGGGGCTCGGTCACCCAGACCGGCGGCAGTGAGGCGCAGGCCAAGGCCTACGTGCAGGCGGTGTATCGCAACGTGGAAAACCTGCCGAAGGATGCGAGGGAGGCCACCGATGCCTTCCTCAAGCGCGGCCAGGGCGATGTGCTGCTGAACTATGAAAACGAAGCCATTCTGGCCCGCTCGGTGGGCGAGCTGAAGCAGCCGTTCGTGGTGCCGACGCTGAACATCCAGATCGAAGGTCCGGTGGCGGTGGTGGACCGCAACGTCGACAAGCGCGGCACCCGCAAGGCGGCGGAGGCCCTGGCGGCCTATCTGCAGACGCCTGCCGCGCAGCGCATCTTCGCCGAGCAGGGTTTCCGGCCGGTGAACCCCTCGGTGTGGGAGGAGGTGAAGGGCCGCTTCGCCCCGGTGCCCAGGCCCTTCACGGTCGCCGCCTTCGGGGGCTGGGAAAAGGTGGATGCCACGTTCTTCGCCAAGGGTGGCGGATTGTGGGAGGAGTTGTTCGGCCAGAGCCGCCGCTGATCCCCGCCATGTGCGAACTGCTGGCCCTGAGCGCCAACACCCCCACCGACCTGCGCTTCAGCTTCCATGGCCTCACCCGCCGGGGCGGGGCCACCGGCGATCACCGCGATGGCTGGGGTCTGGCCAGCTTCGATGCCGACGGGCAGGGCGTGCGCCTGTTCCGGGAGGACGCTCCGGCGGCCTTCTCGCCGGTCGCCGCCGAGGTGGCCGATCTGGCGCTGCGCGCCCATTGCTCGATCGCCCACATCCGCAAGGCCACCCAGGGGGTGGTGGCCGTGGAGAATTGCCATCCCTTCCATCGCCGCTGGCGGGGTCAGGAGTGGGTGTTCGCCCACAACGGCGACCTGCAGGGCCCGATCCCGGCGGCGCCGGGCTTCCAGCCGGAGGGCAACACCGACAGCGAAGCCGCCTTCTGCTGGCTGCTGGCGGAACTGGAGCGACGCGACCTCAACCCCGACGACGAGGGGGCCCTGTTCGAGGCGCTGGTGGAGGGTTCCGACACCCTGGCGCGCCAGGGCATCTTCAACGCCCTGATCGCCAACGGCCGCTGGCTGTTCGCCACCAGCTCCACCCGCCTGCACCGCATCACCCGCCGCGCCCCCTTCCGCCGGGCCACCCTGGCCGACGACGACCTGAGCGTGGATTTCGCCCAGCTCACCAGCCCCGACGACGTGGTGACGATCCTGGCCACAGAACCCCTCACCCGCGATGAGCCCTGGGAGCCGCTGCCGCCCGGGGAAGCGGTGCTGCTGCGCCACGGCGAGGTGGTGCGGCGTCGTCAGGGGCAGACCCTGGCAGGGCCGAGGTGGCGGCATTGACACGGGCGTGTGGGTGGCGTTGCCGGGCCGGATCAGGAGATCAGACGTAACTCCATCGAACAACCAGGCGATAGCAACAATCCCCCGCTACTCCTGCCCGCCGGCCTAGATTGTGACTCCCCTTGCTGCCCGCGCATGAGCGACTCCGGCGTGAGTCTCGCGGCGGCCAGCCGCTACTGGCTGAAGCTCGGGTTGGTGAGCTTCGGCGGACCGGCGGGCCAGATTGCCCTGCTGCATCGGGAGCTGGTGCAGGAGCGCCGCTGGCTCTCGGAGCGGCGCTACCTGCATGCCCTCAACTACTGCATGCTGCTGCCCGGCCCGGAGGCGATCCAGCTGGCCACCTACCTGGGCTGGCTGATGCATGGCGTGCGGGGCGGGCTGATCGCCGGGGGGCTGTTCCTGCTGCCCTCGGTGTTTCTGCTGCTCAGCCTGGCGAGCGTCTATGCCCTCTGGGGCCAGCAGCCGCTGCTGGCGGCGGTGTTCTGGGCGCTGAAGCCGGCGGTTCTGGCGATCGTGATTCAGGCCAGCTGGCGGGTGGGACGCCGCACCCTGCGCCATCCGGCCCTGGCGGCGATCGCCGCGGCGGCCTTCCTCGGCCTCACCGCCCTGCGGCTGCCCTATCCCCTGATCGTGGCGGCCGCCGCCCTGGCGGGCTGGATCGGCGGCCGGCTGCGACCAACCTGGTTCGCGCCGCCCGCCCACCGCCTGCCCGCCACCCCCGCCAGCGGGGCTTCGCCCCGGGCCGCGGCCCGGGCGCCGAGCCACCCCATCCACGACGACACCACCCCCACGCCGGAGCACGCCCGTTTCCGCGCCCGCCGCCTGGCCCTCACCCTGCTGCTGAGCGGCCTGGCCCTGGCCCTGCCCCTGGCGGCCCTCAGCGCCTGGGGCGGCGGCTGGGAGGGGGAGCTGGCGCGGATGGCCCGCTTCTTCACCCGCGTGGCGCTGGTGAGCTTCGGCGGGGCCTACGCGGTGCTGCCCTACGTGGCCCAGGGGGCGGTGGAGAGCTTCGGCTGGCTGGATGCCCACCAGATGGCCGACGGCCTGGCCCTGGGGGAGACCACCCCCGGTCCGCTGATCATCGTGGTGGTGTTCGTGGGCTTCATGGGGGGCTGGAACGGCAGCGGCTCCCTGCTCACCGCCCTGCAGGCCGGGCTGGTGACGGTGTGGTTCACCTTTCTGCCGTCGTTTGTGTTCATCCTGGCCGGGGGGCCGCTGGTGGAGGCCAGCCGCGAAGACCTGCGGCTCGGCCCGCCGCTCACCGCGATCACGGCGGCGGTGACGGGGGTGATCGCCAGCCTGGCGGTGCTGCTGGCAGCCCCCGCCCTGGCGCCCCATGGCCTGCTCGATGGCGGGGCGTTCGCGGTGCTCGCCGCCTCCCTGGCCCTGCTGCTGGGGCGGGGCTGGGGGGTGCTGCCGCTGATCGGGGCAGCGGCGCTGGTGGGGCTTGGGCGGCTGGCGCTGCTGGCCCTCACAGGCGCGCCCCCCTGAGCCAGAAGAGCGCGGCGACGACCAGGCCGATGCCCACCACCAGCCAGCGCAGCAGCTCCGGATCGATGCGGCCCGCCAAGCGACCGCCCAGGGCGCCGCCCACAAGGGCGCCGCCGCCGAGCAGCAGGGCGATCGTTCCATCCACCCGCCCGACGCCGACGAACAGGAGCGCGGCACTGAGATTGGCCGCCAGGGCGAGGGCCTGCTTCAGGGCGTTGAGGCGGGTGAGGCTGTCGTCGAGACAAAGGGCAAGGACCGCCAGCAGGATCACGCTCAGTCCGGCGCCGAAATAGCCGCCGTAGATCGAGGCGAGCAGCAGCGGCACCAGGCTCCAGGCCAGGGGATGGGAGGCGCCATGGGTGCCCTGCCGGCCGCCGAACCAGGCCCGCAGGGCTGGCTGCAGGGCCAGCAGGGCGGAGCCGAACAGGATCAGCCAGGGCACCAGGGCGCGGAACAGCCCCTCACCACTGACCAGCAGCAGCATCCCCCCGAGCAGGCCACCGGCGCCGGCCAGGGGCAGCAGCAGCAGGGCGCGGCGGCGCTGGCCGGCCAGGTCGCGGCGCTGGCCCAGGACGGCCCCCAGATAGCCCGGCAACAGGGCGACGGTGTTGGTGGCGTTGGCGATCAGGGCCGGCAGGCCGAGGGCGGTGAGCAGCGGGAAGCTGAGCAGCGAGCCGCCACCGGAGAGGGCATTGATCAGACCCACGGCCACCCCGGTGGCGGCGACGGCGAGGAACCCGGACGCCGGGATGGGGGAGGCTGTCATCAAACGAGCAGGCGCAGGGAGCCGCTGTCGTTGAGAATACGAACACCCAGCCAGATGAGCACAAAGGGGAAGAAGATCGGCGCGTAGCGGTTCAGCAGCAGGGCCAGCCCCGGGGTGCGGGTGAGGTGAAAGGAGAGCCACAACCACAGGCCCACAAAGCCATACAAAACCGGCAGCACCAGCGGCACCTGCAGGGGCCGCAGGGAAGCGAACAGGGGGATGTAAATGCTGAGGTTGTTGCTGCCGTTGGCGATCGTCACCAGCGACACGGAATAGGTGCGCCGGTCGCGCAGCAGCTCCAGAAGGGAGAGGCGGCGGGGCTGGAAGCCGGGCAGGGCGCCCTAGCCATCGCGCAGGTGTTGGAGCAGGTTGCGCAGGCCGATCAGAATCGGCAGCACGCCCATCAGGCCCAGCCACTGGCTGGGCAGGAGCCGGCCGAGCAGTTCGCCGAGCACCACATGCTGGGGCCGAAAGCTGCGGTTGACCTCCGCAAAGAAGCCGGTCAAATAGATGTTGTCATCGAAGGTGGTCGCCAGCCCGGCGGCCAGGGCGAGCTGGAGGGTGGCAAGAACACCGTCCATCACGCAGACAGGCTCACGCACGCAGACAGGCTCACGGCAACAGCAGGAGCTGGCGGCTGAAAAACCGTAAAAGCGAGCGGGGCGAATCGATGTCATTCAAACCACAATCACCGCGGCGGCGCAGCGCCCGGACGGGGGTAGATTCGCGGCGCCGCAGATGCGTACGCCAGCGTCATGCCGAGGCCGTGTCCATGGCGAGGCCGGCCCGAGGGGCAACAGCTGGGTGTGGCCCTGGCCGGTGCCCTGCTGGCGGCCGCGCTCACCCCGGCGGTGGCCGCACCCAGCCTGCAGCGCAAGGCCTTCCCGCCGGGCACCGGCGGCCAACTGGCCGAGATCGCCCTGATGCTGGGGGGCGGCCTGGGGGCGCTGGCGCTGCTCGATCGCTGGCGGAGCGGCCGGGCCGAACGGCCGGGCAGCCCCTCCCTGGCCCTGGAGGTGCGGGCGCTGCGGCGGCTGCGCATCGGCTACCCGGCGGGCATGACGATCCTCGAGGCGCTGCGGGAGCAGGGCTACCTGGAAACCCGCCTGGGCAGCCTGGGGCTGCAGATCAGCTGGACGGCCTTTCCCTCCGCCTCCACCCTGCTGGCCGCCCTCAGCGATGGGCGGATCGACTTCTGCGGCGGTGGCGGCACCCCCAGCGTCTTCGCCCAGGCGGCGGGGCAGCTGTTTGTGCGGGTGGCACGGGAGAAGTATCCGGACATTCAGGGGCAGACGATCCTGGTGCCCGAGGAGTCGCCGATTCACAACCTGCGCGATCTGCGCGGCCGGCGCATCGCCTTCGACGAAGGATCCAGCGCCCATTACGTGCTGATCCGGGCCCTGCAGATCGTCGGAATCGGCTATGAGGAGATCGTGCCGGTGCTGCGGCCGCAGCAGGAGGCCCTGGAACTCTTCCGCAGCGGCGAGGTGGAGGCCTGGGTGGTGTGGATGCCCTACGCGCCCACACCGGCGCGACGCCAGTATCCGGGCCGCTCGATCGCCGATCTGCCCAGCATCCTCGGCGACGAGAGCAGCGTGGAGCTTCCCACCCTCTATTACGCGGTGCCGGAGCTGGTGCGCGACCATCCGCGGGTGCTCAAAGCGCTGCTGGAGGAGGTGAACGAGGCCGGCTTCTGGGTGAACCGAAAGCGGCTGGAGGAGGGCCATGCCCTGGCCCGCGATGGCGAGATCGAGGCGCAGGATCTGGCCACCCTGCAGCAGCGCGTGCTGGAGCGCTCGATCCTGCCGCTGGATGAACCCGCCCTGGGCAGCCTGCAACGCCAGGCCAACGTGCTGCACGACCTGGGATTGATCCGGGAGCGGGTGAACGTGCGCGACGGCACCACCAGCCTGCTGATGCGGCAGAACTGGACGTATTGAACGATGTGGCGGGGTTTACATCAAGACTGGCGAGTCGATGACAGCCAGCATCGGCCAAATCGTTTCCGTTCCCCATGACCTACGACGCCTTCACCAAGGTTGTTGCGCAGGCTGACGCCCGCGGTGAGTTCCTCAACAGCGGCCAGCTCGACGCACTCTCCGCCGTTGTGGCGGATAGCTTCAAACGACTCGATGCGGTGAACCGCATCACCTCCAGAGCAGCAGCCGGCCCTGATCGCCACCTATCTCGGCGTCGCGTCGGTGCTGGAGGACCGCTGCCTCAATGGTCTGAGGGAAACCTATCTGGCCCTGGGCGTGCCCGGCGGCTCCGTGGCGGAAGGGGTGCGCAAGATCAAGGAGGGGGCTCTGGCCCTGGTGCTCGACAAAACCGGCATCACTCCGGGCGACTGCTCCGGCCTCGCCGCCGAGATCGGCACCTACTTCGACCGGGCCGCCGCCGCCGTCGGCTGAATGCCGACGGGGCTGGTTTGCCTGGCTCCGCATTCTTCGTCTCTGGCTTCATTCATTCCGCAACATCCCGCTCTGCATTCCCATGTCCAAGACCCCTCTCACCGAAGCGGTTGCCGCCGCCGATTCCCAGGGCCGCTACCGTCCAACGCTCAAGATCAGAAGCGGGTATTTGCTTGGGCATCGCTGGCTCCTTCCGCTCCCGTCTTCTGCATCTTGATATTGGGCAGCGTGTAATCAGATGGGTACGGGGCATAAAGATACTAGCGTCGCAGCGAAAAGGTTTCTGAAGCAAACTCGCCGCGGTCGTGGTGCCAGAAGACAGTTTGGCCATACATCTCTGTGCGACTAGAGTTTGCACGTATCACCATTGAACCAACTATCTGATCTGCAGCGTCATTCTGAGCAAAGGTGAGTGCAAACTGCCCTGCAACATAGCGCCCTTCATAGCGAAGATTCCTGACTTTCTGGTCCCCATCCTTACTCATCCTGAACTGCAGCCTGGCAGCCGCCCGCTCGCCGGCACATGTGAGGAACATAACGCCGTTCGGCTCTGTATGAGTCGATCCATCAATGTAGAGCTTCCACTCTCCGGAAAGATTGGATGCGTTACGTACGGCCTGAGAGATTTGGGAGCATGGAAATCCGAGAGCTGAATCCAGATTCCCGTCATGACTTGTAGGGTCGTAGATGACTGTAGTCAGACCTTTTAGGTCACTAGCAATGCGGAAATCCTGTTCTGTCTTGGGCACCAGATAAAAGCACCGATCAGGCCCTAGAGCAGCCATGAATAACCCAAGTTCAAATACAACATTATCTCGGGTGCTCAGCATCGTCTGCTCCCGAAGACGTACCTGGTCGTCGGGCGCAAAAACGAAGATCGCGTAGTCATATCGCCACGCCTGTTGAAGTAGCGTTGTAAGAGGAGGCTGGTTTAGGCAGAATCCGACCTGCGTCCATAACGTGACATCAAGAACTTCGTGTAGTCTTTGCTGGACAGCTTCAGCAATTTTCTTCGACTCGCTCGAGGATCCGACAAAGCAAGAGGGTTTCATGGACATCAGAGGCCTGCCGGCAAATTGTAACTGTGTTGTCTGCCCAACGTTCCAGATCAGAAGCGGGCCAGGATCTTTGCTAAAGACATAGCTTTTGCTCCGTTTTCTGGATCTGGTCGTTAGAAGGCTTTGCGCTTTCTAAGGTAGCAAGACTTCTCTATAGATTGCAATTGGATCGATTATGATTTCATTCTCAAGACATCCAGTGAACCCACTCTCGATCTCGGCAACATTCTCCATCATGGCGCTAATATGTGCCTTAAGGTGGCTTGGTGATGCTAAGCTTGGTGGCTCTTCTTTGCTTTCAAGTGTACAAGGATCCCTGGTGCTCCCTGCTTCGATGATGCCAAGAGAATTCGACTCATCCAGCTTTGATTTGCCTCTTTGGGTAACAACACCCAAGATAGTAAGATGTTGATCAGGCCTTCTAGAATACTTCTTGATTTCCATTGCCATGGATTCACGCATACACTCTCGATTAAGGATCGCGGTAATATTTATAGAGCGCCTCCTATTAGGCGAGTATAATGACATCTGTGCCTCAAGATGATCGCCGTATCCAAAGTCGAGTAGATACGAAAGCTTGCTGATATAGTCTTGATCAGTTTGGCTATCAGGCTTCCAGGTCGACAATGTTCTAATCTGTTCATGAAGCTCTTTCTTGAGCTTGCTCTCTGCAGATTGTATTTGTACTCTTAATTCATTAATTCTCGAGTTTCTCTCCTCAAACGTAGACACATACTTCATTGGTTCATTTAACTTATTGAGTGACTCAATAACCCGCTGAACGGCTGTATAATTATTGACATAATCTTCCCGGTGACTTTAACAAAGCTTCTTTCATTGGCATCAAATTGATGTTCTTTTGATTCTGCGGAAATACAGCTAACAAGATTCTCATCAAGAATCCGACTCTCAAAGATGGTGTATGCATAGTCGAATAGGAAGCGCCGTTCAGCTCGCCCATTTGATTCGCTGATGATATCTCCGAGCAAGCGGCCACTGCCCAGTGGTCCTTGCTGCTCTTCCTTTTTTTCGTCCTCTTTCGACTGATACTGAATAATTTCTTCCGTCAAGCCCTCAAATAGCTGCGAAGATATCGAGTACATTTTGTACTCGTCAAGATAAACAAAGAGTTTAGCTTTCATGTTTCTTGCGTTGGATGTAGTCATTGTAGAAATTCCTTCGTATCTGAATGATCGAGTGAACTGCGAAGGCAGTTGTCAAGACTGCAACAATCATCGCGGATCCAAAGAGTAGGTTTCCTAGCATAGCTAATGCCTCATTTCAGGTACGCGTCGGGATCCTAGGCGGTCGTAAACAACATAGCTTGGGACAAATGAGGTAATGGCCATAATAAATGAAGTCTGCTTCAGGCGTTGCACCGAAATGAGGGCTGGGTCAATCTCCTTCATAAAAGATAAGGCAAACACCAAAGCAATAAAAACCAGGAGAATAATTGACAATCCATTGACAATTGTTTTCCATTGTCTTTGATGATATTCATGCTCAAGTACGGAAATGTTGGAAATGTTCAGCGCCAGGCCAAATGAAGCGATATCTGTTTCGTTCCAAAGCATTTCATTGTTGGCCCTGGGGCTGACAACTACCACAATAAAGCGCGCTGCGACTGGTATCAACCCAATCAGCACAGTATAAATAAACCATTTTAGCTTAAGCATCAGGATCTCAACTCTTTCAGGATAGGCGTTTTACGAACAATTTCCACGAGGGGGTTTCCGTGTAAATGAAGTGTACTTGATGGTCATGGTCAAGGCCTTCTAACGCTGCCCCTGAGTGGCAGGCACGGGGCAGGATGTGGCGGAGCAAAGACGTGATTGTGGCCTGTCCACTCGAGGGGCTTGTTGGAGGGCCATTTAATAGCTCAGGAGCATTGTCATGTTGTCTGGCACGAACGAGTTGCCAGTCCCACTCTCTCTCATAGGTGATCCTTTGGCACAAATCAAAGACAAAAACCAAAGTGTGCGCAATGGGTTCAGCCTCGATTCCACCGGTTGCTTGCGCGCTGATGTATAATTCTTGTATGAGGCCAAACTCCGATGGTCGTCCCCCGCAAAACACTTAAGAACAAGCCTCTTCTAGAGGCTATTTTTGAGTTGCATTGGCAAAGTAAGGACGGTTCAGCTGAGCTTAATGCGGCCTACCCTCTGTGGCTTGGAAGCTTTTATAATGCAGTAAAATCAAAATATGGTTTTCATGAGCCATTGGCGGGGTACGGCCTTCCAAATGAACTATTCGGGAGTGTGATCTGCAATCGCTTCCGAGCAGCAGATGGTGAATGGCCTCTTGTCCAGCTTGGACCACAAATTGCCACTCTCAATGATATACATGGCTACTCTTGGGACGATACATTTTATCAAGGCATTGTGGATTTGATTGATGCCATTCAGTCAACCCACCCCTTCGCCGATCATATCGACCTTGCAAGACTTGTTCTACGCTATATAGACGCTGTAGATATTGATATGCCTGGGCATGATGTTATTGGCTTCATTAAAAAACACTTCGGCATCAGTCTAGATATGAACCCCGATCTCTTCTTGGATTCAAGTCTGGGTGGCTCGCCTCTATCTGCTGATATAGCTATAGAATTCCCCTGCTCTAGCCCAAAGGGTTCCCTTAAGCTACGATTTTCGAACGGCAATGGCCAGCGCTCTTCCACACTTATATGGGAAACACTCTTTGTAAGCGAATTTGACAGACTCGCTTTAAGCGCTGAGGGCATCGCATCATGGGCGCTGCAAGCGCATGAGCGCACAAGCGGCTCTTTCTTCAATCTCATTGACGAAGATCTATCACGGAGATTTGACTAATGGCTGTCTTAGAGTCTCGGCCTGAACTCTTTGCTGCTCGTTTCAACAGACTTGATGAACTGCAGGCATATTCTTTGAGTGAGACTAGAGCCCTGCGCCGATTGCCTGTCTTGGCTTCTGACAAATTAGCTCGAAACCTTAATTATCCATCTCCCGATCTAACTTTCACGACTGGTACCACAGCTGTTGGTCCACGTGGTACCAGTGCAAGAGCAACGGGAAGCCTGTCCTTCACCCAGCTAATTCGTGAGCATGATACGAAGCAAAAGCTGCGAAAGCTGCGCGACTACCTTGCCCAATGCGCTAGACCGAACGATCCATCAAGTATTACAGCATCAGCCGCCCAATCTATACTTGACTTATTAATTGGAGCTTTTGGAAACTTCTTAAATCTCCCAACCGCTGGGCTTGGACACAACGGTGATATTATGTTGCTATGGAGGGCAGGTGCCAAAAGCCTTGAGATTGAGATTCTACCAAATCAGACTATTGAGTTCTTTGGATATGATCGTGATTCTGAGGAAGCATGGGAGCAGTCACTCTCGGCAGGGCAGCCAATTCCTGGCAGTCTTCTGGACTTAATTAGGCCTTTCATAACGGCATAGTTTGGGAGCGCATGCTTAATGTCTTTGATTCCCGTTGACGGTGAGCCCCTCCTGGGATCTTGCACAGTTGTAAGACTGGCTAAGCCAACCTCGGATGGAGCTGTCGCATTGCCGAATCATTTTGAACTTTCCTCTGAAGACAAAGCTTCCAAGCTTAAGTCTATCTCCGTCTGGGAAGAGAGTTTGACTTCGGCTGCTGTAGCCCGTACGCTGATGAATGATACGGATAACGCTTACACATTGGGATTATCAATGTCTGTCGATGCTATCAGGAATCTTTTAGTCGTCATTGAAGAATCCCCTTCGAGACAAGTCATATCTTTAGATGTTGCGTGGGACTATGACTGTAGAGCTGGGGCAGAAGGCCACGCGGGAATTACTGGCTTGCACCGCCAGCCTGGCCATCCAAAACTTCAATACAAAATGATGAGAGCTAAGCTTGCTGAAATTGCCAGACCCTTCTGGCTTTAATTCTGCACTGCATTCGGCAAATGCTGGTCCTTCCAACGCTCAAGATCAGCGGCGGGCAGAAGCTATGAAACGGCAAAGCCAGTTACTGCTCCCGGCCGCTGGATCTTGATGTTAGGCGTCTCTCGCCCCCGCGTTCAGGAAAGATGACACGCCTCTCAATCGCACACCTGGGGGCTTGATGGAGAGGATCAATGCGTCGTTACAGCGAGGCGGTCAAGGCTGATGTCAGGAGGCGGATGAGTCCGCCGAAT
>JBILGK010000096.1:0-3132 GCA_044351065.1 Cyanobium sp. | reverse complement strand
CCGCAGCCCCTGGCAGCTTCACGATCCGGCTGAGGCGATACAGAAGCTGCCAGGGGCTGCGGGCATCGAGCACCACGCCGATGGCGCGGTTCAAGGCGTCAGCGGTGGCCCGGGTGAACACCTCGACGCGGGTGGAGAGCCGGCTCTTGGGGTCGCTCACGGCGGGCTGGGCCTGGGTTAGGGGCCATTGCCAGGGCGGACGCAGCTCAGACGGGATGGGAACACACGGGCTGAGCTTCGATTGAGGGGTAGCTGGAGGGACCGTCGCCCCATGCCCTGTCCTCGTCTGGGGTTTTTCCCAAAAGACATGGGGCTTAACCGTTCAGGGGGCGGGATGAGCATGAGAATCATCGCGTTGCAATGAATCTGCTCCCCCGAATGCCAGTTGCCGATGGATTGAGACCCATCGCCTTGGCCCCAAGAAGCCCCAGTTGAGGCCTGTAGGCCTACCACAAGCACTACCTGTAATGTCTTTGGATGCTAAACACACCATATCTAGCCCCTGAAAGGGTACCACGGGGCTAAGGCCAGTCACCGAAAGTGCAGTTCTCAGCCAGCTCGGAGGAGGCCGAGTACCCGATGGCAGTTGACCAGACCGGCAGCGTTTGAGTCATAGTTGCGTGTCAAACCTCCTGATGGCCATTGGGTCTGCACTTAACCACCATGCTGATCCTCCAGTGGCAAGACCAGCCGGGTGCAGAGCAGTGGCAGACCTTGCGGACCACCTCGCCATTGGCCAATCGGCCCGTCGTCATTCATTTGGGCCTCGCCAGTGACACCCTTGCCGATGCCATGGGGCGCCTGGTGGCTGGGATCAGCAAGCTGCTGGAGCAGATGGGGGCACCGGCAACTCCGCTACTCCAGCTCGAGGCCCTGGACAACGGTCCTTCTGACGCATTTCGCCTGGAAGCGATAGTAGGAGATGGTGTCACGCCAATTGACCCGGAACCGCGAATGGTTGAGGCAGCGGCCAGCCTTCTCGACACGGTGTGGGCATTGCCTCTGTTACCGGCTGAGCCTGCTGATGCCGTCTCCAAAACTCTCCCACCGGAACTACGCGGCCAACACACAGTCTTCTGGCACGGGGAGGCTATCGAGTCACTGGCATTGACTGTGCTGGCTCGCTCTGGGGTGTCCTCCCTTGATCGACGGGTATTCATCAGCTACCGCCGCATCGACGCACAGCCGATGGCCAACCAGTTGTTTGCAGCCCTCAGCCGGCTGAACTACAGCGTTTTTCTCGATACGGTGAGCACCCATCCGGGCCTTGATTTCCAGAACCAGTTGTTCGAGCACCTGGCGGAGAAATCGATGGTGGTGGTGCTACAATCCGTTCGTTTTCATGAATCGCTATGGGCGATGGCCGAGGTGGAGTTCGCCCTGCGCCATGACCTCAGCCTGCTGATACTGCGCTTCCCCGAGGCGAAGGTGCCCCTGCCCGGCAGCCGAGCCGGTGATCAACTGCTACTGCTGACCGAGGATCTGGAGCCCATCCCTGGGCCACCGTATGCCCTATCGACCGAAGCCGTTCAACGAGTGGTGGAAAGAATCAACCTGGTGCATGACCGCGAGCTGGTGGCGCGTCGCTTCGCCATGCGGCAGCGCACATTGGGTGCTTTGCAACGGCAGGGGCTCAACCCCGTGCGCCATACAGGCGATGCCTGCCTGCACATTGCTGATGCACAGGGGCGTCCCCGTTACAGCCTGGTGCCTGCGGATCGCCCCCCCGGGTTTGCCGAACTCCATGACGCCAGCACCCGCGCGACAGATCACCATGGCGATGAGCGGGTCGTGGTGGGTTACACCGGCAGCCTTCCCCCCAGCCGCCGTCGGCAACTGGACTGGGCCATCCAGGGTCGCAATGTGCGTTACTGCGATGTCACCCTCCTCGATGGGCTCTGCCAGCAAATCCGAGAGGAGGTGGCACCGTGACGCTCTGGTCCCCCAAGCCCCCACTCAACGGCGCCGCTGTTTTCCTCTCCGCCAGTGTTCCTCATCCAGAGCGGGACAAGCGCTACCTGGCAGGCCCGCTGGATGACTGGCTGATGCTGCGCGTGATCGACCAGCGGGTGTATGACGCGGTGCAATGTCTGGTGGCTCAGGTACTGATGGCCGGGGGAAGGGTTGTGCATGGCGGACACCCTTCGATCACTAACGCCATCGCGGCCCAGGCCGGCAACTGGCTGCCATCCACAGATGAGGTGCTAGGGAAGGGCGAGCCGCCGGTGCTGCTCTATCAATCGGAATTCTTCGCGGGCAAGTCCGCCCCACCTGGTCGCGAGGAGATGGCGGCCTCTGGTTTTGCCGCCGTGCGTTGGACTAGTAGCACGCTTGCGGACTCCCATGTGCAGGAACTGTCGCTCATTGAGCAGTACGGCATCAGGAAGGAGTGGGTCGAGACATGGCTGCAGAATCAGGCAGCGCCCAGGGCTGCGCATCCGCTCCGTGAGGCCTTGCTCGTGATGCGACTTCACATGCTGCTCGAAACCCAGCCCCTATTTGCCGTATGTATTGGTGGCATGGAAGGCATTGAGGCGGAAGCTGGTCTTTATACCGAACTCTGTCACCACGGCCTTTTACCCGGCGATGGCACTGTGCAGGTGGTCACCAGCACCTTTGGTGCGGCAGCCCAGCTAGAAGGCAAACAGGTACGGCTAATAGATGGGCGCAATCGCAGCACGGGTGCCACGGTCGAGGCTGATCTGCTGGAGAGGCTGGATTATGACGGGGTGATGAGGGACTTAGTGGCGGGGATTGTCACAAGCAACAGGGCTATGCAGTGACAGACTCCATGAGCAAACTCTACAGAGTCGGACTTTCTTTTCCTGGCGACCTTAGAAAAGGTTTAGTGAGCGAGGTGGCAAAGATTCTTGCTTTCAAATTTGCGAAGAACTACACCCAAGACGGCCAAGATCTTGTGCTCTATGACCATTATCACAAGGATCAGTTTAATCTTCCAGAATTGAGCAAGGAGTTGCCTGATCTCTACCGTGATCAATGTGAAGTGATTGCTGTCTTCCGTACGCGTTCAGGGGTCGTGACGGCCCCTGCGCAGGACTGCACGCCTGATGGCCCATCGCTGAGCGATCAAGCAGCGGTGCTCTGTGTTGCAGAACTCAGGGATCCGGCAGC
>JBILGK010000068.1:0-10613 GCA_044351065.1 Cyanobium sp. | reverse complement strand
CGGCAAACGCATCCCTCGAGCCCCTCAGCCCGGCACAAGCTCCTGACCCGGAATGACGAGGGGCCTGCGGTGGGGAAGGTTGCCGAAGTGCTCCCGGGCGATCGCCACCAGTTCGGCGTCGCTGAGGCCGCCGTCATCGAGCGTTTCGATGCCGACAATGCGCTCCAGCAGGTCGCGACGATGGGTCTGGAGGTGATGGAGCAACACCTGGCGCATGTCGCTCTCGCCGGTGCCGTGGCCGAGCAGCAGCACGGCGTCGGCGTCAGCCATGGCGGCGGTGATCCGCGCCAGGTAGTCGGCATCGAGGGGAGCCCGCTGGCCGGCTTGGTCGCGATCGTGGCGATGGGTGAGATTCTGCTCGGTGCCCCAGATCCCGTGGGGACGCAGCACCGCATGCTCCACCTGCTCTCCCTCCAGCCGGAAGACGTCGGTGTGGTGATGGTTGAGATGCAGCACCAGGCGATGGCTCTGATCGCCGCGGGGCGACGCGGCGTCGGCGTCGGGTTCGGGATGGGCGGGGTTGACGCCGGCCTCCTCCAGGAAGCGGCGGACACGCATCAGCGATTCGGCGTCGAGATCCGGCTGGCGGACGGCGCAACCGGAGCGGATCCAGGTTTCGGCGCCGTTGGGCATGCGGAGGCGCAGGCGGCGGTCATCCAGCGGGGTGACCTCGGCGCCCAACGCACGAAACAGGGCCTCCACCTTCGCGCTGCGGACCCCGTGCTGCAGGGGATGGGCGAAGAGGGCCTCCAAGGTGCGGCGATGGTGATTCTTCATGGACCTTTGGCGGCTGGTTCAACCCTATCGAGGCCGGATCTTGCCCCCCCAAGGCCGTAATGAATCACGACCTCACTCCACCTTGACGATATCGATGGGGCCCTGGCCAAGCTTGCGCAACTCGCTCACCGCCCGCAGGGCCGCTTCGTGGGTGTGGAAGCCATGGGCCCGCTCCGCCTCCTCCACATCCACCAGGCTCTGATCACCCGGATGGATGGCGATGTAGCGGCCGGTGCCGAGGCGGCGCAGAACGTAGCGCTCCGGTTGGGAGCCAACCATCGGATGGTCGGGATCAAGGCTGGGGGACCAGAAGTGCATCGAACCGGAGGCGACGCGGAAACGCAGGCGCACGCTAAGAAAGGCAAGCGCCGCTTACCAGCCACCCGGCGCCGGCGGCGCCCTCAACCGTCGCCGAACTCATCGAGGGGCCGGTGATGCAGCTCGGCCCACTGCACCAGCTGCTGGGCCTGCCAGAGGTTGTCGGCGTGGGAGCAGTGGTGATCGCGATCGCACACCCGGTAGCCACCTTCCTGCTCGGGCTCGATGGTGGAGCCCGCAGGGGTGACGATCGGCGGGGTGCCGAAGGCGGCGGGGGAGGCGAAGGAAGGGTGACGCCGGGATTCGACCATGGGCGGGGGAGGGGCGAGGGAGGCGGCGACGAGGGCCGCAAACCGGAATCGGTTCCTTCAGGCCTACAGCAGCGAGGGCCCCCCTGCCGAGCGAGGGCAACCAAACGCGACGACCCGCCGGCACCCGATCCCGTTTGCCTAACGTCAACCCGCAGTCAGGGCACAGGCGCCTCTGCAGGATGCGGCAACAGCGTGGACCCGCCACCTCCGCCGACCGCCAGGCGGCACCGGTCCCGCCGGCCGCCAGGGGGGCAACAGCCCTGGCGCGCCGTCTCGCCCCCGATCTGCGCCTGGTCGAAAGCTCCGGGCAGGAGGCGGAGCCCTTGCTGACCTTCCGCCACCGCCGCCTCCACCTGGGGGATCTGGCGGTGCACAGGCTGGCCTTCGGCCGCTGCCGCCTCACCCTGGGGAGCGAGGAGCGCATCTGTCTGCTGCTCCCCCTCACCGGGGAGGCCACCGTCTGGCCCGGAACCGGGGGCCGTCGGCCGGCCCTTACGGCGGATGCCGACCACGGGGCCGTTCTGATGCCGCCGGGAACCTTTCAGCTCCGCAGCGAGCGTGTGCAGCTGCTGCTGATCACGGTGCCCTGCCGGCGGTTGTCCTGGGCGGCCGAGCGCCTGGCCGGCCCCCGGGCCGCCGCCCGGATGGGGAAGGGGTTGACGCGATGGCGGCAGTGGCGGAGGGAGGATCCGGGGCAGGCGGAACGGCTGGAGTTGCTGCACCAGACCCTGCGGCTGCTGGAGAGCGCAGACCCCCGGACCCCCTCCCCCTCCCCGAGCGGCGAGGCGCTGGAGTCGTGGATCCTCCAGACCCTGGCGCTGCTGATGCTGCTGGAGCCCGAGGAAAGCGGCGGCGGGGATGGCATGGCGCTGAGCGATGCGCGAATCGAAGCCCTGATCGCGTACATCGAGGCCAACCTGCATCGGCCGCTGAGCCTGCAGGAGCTGAGCGAATGCAGCGGCTACTCGCGGCGCTCGCTGCAGTACGCATTCCAGCGTCGCTTTGGCTGCGGCCCGATGCAGTGGGTGCGGCAGCGGCGATTGGAGGCGGCCCGAGAGGCGCTGCAGGGGGCCAGCCCCACCGAAACCGTGCGCCGGATCGCCCGGCGCTGCGGCTACATCAATCTCTCCAGCTTCAGCCGCGACATCCAGAAGACCTTCGGGCGCACCCCCTCGGCGCTGCGCCCCGGGGGATTGTGGGCGGAGACTCAATAGGGGTCGTCGCCGAAGTCCTCGTCATAGCCCTGAAACGGGTTGAATTCATTCCAGCCGGGGCTGGCGTTCTGGAACAGGCCGAACTGGGCCTCCTTGTCGTCGAGGAGGGTGTCGCCGGTGGGGACCGTGTCGCAGGTGAGGGAACCGCCGGGGCCGCGCACGCAGTTCTCAAAGGCGACGCCGGCGAGGGCAGGCCAGGCGGGCAGGGCGAGGAACAGGGAGAGGGCGGAGATCGACGGGGCGATCCGCCGGGCGCTGGACATCAGGGGTGGGCGGCTCTGCTGGGATGATGGCAGCGTTTTCACCTCGGAAACAGGGATGTACACCGACTGGACCGCTGTGATCCTGCTGCTGCTGACGGCCGCGCCGCTGGCGGCGGTGGTCGGCACCGCCGCCTTCTTCATCTGGCAGCAGAAGAGGAAGCAGGCGAAGCGGTTCTGAGGCTCGCCAGGGGCAGGGTCTGGCCGATGGCGACGAGGCGACCACGGCCGAGGCATTCCAGGCAGGTGCGGTACCGCTGATCCGCAAGGCGCAGGGTGCCGCTACCGCCGCAATGGGGGCAGGGTTGGCCGCGCCCGCATTCGCCCTGAAGAGCGCCAGCCGCTGCCAGGGGCGGGGAATGGGCGGGGGTGAGGGTCATCGAACGGCGATCTGTCTGAATCTCCTCACTGTGGCGGGCAACCTGCCGCTTCTTCCCGAAAGCTTTCTTAAGAGTTGGTCGCGCCCCGCCACCCCCGGGAGAGACAGGCCCGCAGACGGGCGGCATCGATGCTGCTGAGCAGTTCGTGGGCGGAGATCCGAACCCCCGGTGCCACCAGGCCGAGGCTGGCGGCCAGCTCCCCGATCACCGCCGCGGCATCGAGGCCGCGACACCGGGCACCCGCCAGCCCCTCGGCGGCCTCCCGCTTGCTGAGGCGCTGGCCCTCCCGATCCCGCCAGAGCGGCACATGGCCGTAGCGGGGCGGCGAAGCCCCCAGCGCCGTCATCACCGCCACCTGGGCACCGGTGGATCCCCACAGATCCTCGCCGCGCACGACATCGCTGATCCCGAGGGTGAGTTCATCCACCGCCGTCGCCAGGTGATAAGCGATCACACCGTCAGCGCGGCGCAGCACCCCATCGCCCACCTGGCTGGCGCCGTCCAGATGCCCGGCGGCGGCGAAGCGTTCCTGCCAGCGCAGCGGCCCAGCCGGCAGGCGCAGCCGCCAGCTGGGCAGCCGACCCTCCACCTGGCCCCAGAGCGGCGGCCGATCGCGGCAATGGCCCGGATAGACGGCGGGCGCTCCGTGGGGGGCGGAGATGTCAGCCAGCAGGCGGCGGCTGCAGCGGCAGGGATAGAGAAGCTGCCCGCGGCGCAGGGCGGAGAGGGCCGTGGCGTACAGCCCCCGGCGCTCGCTCTGGCGGAGGGGAGGACCGTCCCAGTTGAGGCCGAGCCAGCGCAGATCCGCGAGGATCTCCTCCTCGGAGCCCGGGCGGTTGCGGGGCGTGTCGAGGTCGTCGATGCGCAGCAGCAGTTCACCGCCGACCAGCCGGGCATCGAGCCAGGCCAGCAGAGCCGTGCGCAGGTTGCCCCGGTGCAGGCTGCCGGTGGGGGAGGGGGCGAAGCGGCCGCGGTAGCCGGCCCGCCGACGGGTGAGGCCCGCCTCAAGGGCGGTGCGCAGGGCATCCGGCAGCGGGGCGGAGGGCATGGGCAACAAAAAAGGCGATCCCGTACGGGACCGCCCCTGGCGCAGAAGGCTGGTGTCTCAGCCCTGGACGCGGTCCTTGAACAGCTTGCCGGCGGTGAAGGCGGGGACGCGCTTGGCCGGAATCTTGATCTTTTCGCCGGTCTTGGGATTGAGACCCTGGCGGGCGGAGCGCTCACGCGGCTCGAAGGAGCCGAAACCAAGGATGGATACCTTCTTGCCCTCCACCACAGAATCAATGATGGTTTCGATCGCCGCATCGACGACGTTCGAAACATCGGTTTTGGTGAGCTCGGTGCGGGCGGCGACGAGATTGACGAGATCAGCTTTGTTCATAAGGCGGGGTTGCCTCCAAGGTGGCGGTCGTGGGGAGCCGAATCGGCGATGGGGGAGGCGGGTCGGAGAGATGCCGACCGCCGTTGCTTCGAAGGAGCGCGCCAATCGTATGGGGCAAGGCGCGTAGCGGCAACCCAAAATCCGCTTCTGGCAACGGATCTCACCGAAGCGAAGCACAAATCGATGCCGACACCACCCCTCAAGGCGCTGCCGAGGGGTCGTCGGGGATCTCCAGAAGCCCTGCCAGGTCGAGGCTCGCGAGCAGCTCCGCCCCGTCGTTCACCAGCTTGGCGCCGCGCAGGGCGCCAAGCCCTGCGGCCGTGGCGATCCAAGCGGGGGAGCCGGAGGGCAGCCACTGGCGCAGCCGCGCGAGGCTGCGCAGCTGCCGTGGCCAGTGGAAGGTGCGGCGGGTGCGCAGGGGCCCCAGCCGCTCCGGGGCGAGGGGCACCAGCAGGCGACCGCAGAACAGCCCGTCCACTCCGCCCTCCTCGCGGGCGTGCAGGATGCAGGCACCGGGGCTGGGGCCAGGGGTCCAGAGCAGCCGCACCCCTTCGGCCAGCGCCCATTCCTCCCCGAAGGAGCGCAGCGCCTCCACCCCCGGCAACAGGTAGGCCTCCTGCTCCTGCACCAGCACCGGCCAGCCGAGGGCCTGTTGCAGCCGCCGGCAGCGACCGTGGCCATGGCGCCCGGTGAGCACGATCCAGGGCGGCTCGGCGGTGGCGTTGCGGCGGGCCGCTCGCTCGCGCAGGAAGGCGAGATTGGCGGTGGTCAGGGCCGGCACGTCGATCAACAGATCCAGCGCCGGCAGCTCCAACCACCAGGCGCTGCCCCCCTGGCTGTCCCGATGGGGTCCGAAGAGCCAAAGCCCCGGCCCCGCAGGCCGGGGGGGGCGACCGGGCTCCAGCTCCGGGGACGCGACAGCAGGGTCCAGGGCAGGGGCCGCCGGGGGGCGGAGCTAGCGTTTGCCCATTGAACTGCGGGAATCGGCACGGCGCCGGTCGGCGAACTAGCCTGCGGACAACGAAATTCCGTTCCTTGTCGGCGATCCGGATCGGACATCCCTGGCCGCTGGGAGCCTCCACCACCGCCCGGGGCGTGAACTTTTCCGTGGCGGCGCCTCTGGCGACGCGCGTGGAGCTGCTGCTGTTCGACCACGGCGCGGACCTGGAGCCAAGGCAGGTGATCGGGCTGGACGCGGGCCATCGCTCGGGGGACTATTGGCATGTGGAGGTGGAAGGGGTCGGCCTGGGCTGCTGCTACGGCTACCGGGTGTTCGGACCGCTGCTGCCGGGCGGCCATGGCTTCAACCCCTCGAAGGTGCTGCTCGATCCCTGCGCCCGCGCCATCAGCGGCTGGGAGGTGTACGAGCGGGGCAAGGCGGTGGGGGGCACGCCCAATACGGCCTGCTGCCTGAAGGGGGTGGTGACGGAGCGGGAGCGCTTCGACTTCGCGGCGGCACCGCGACCCCGCCACCGTTGGCAGAAGACCGTGATCTACGAGCTGCATGTGGGCGGCTTCACCCAGGGGGTGGGCTGCCCGGTGGCGCCGGAACGGCAGGGCACCTTGCGCGGCCTGATCGACACGATCCCCTACCTCAAAGCGCTGGGGGTGACGACCCTGGAGCTGCTGCCGCTGATGGCCTTCGATCCGCAGGACGCCCCGCCGGGTCGGCTCAACCACTGGGGCTACAGCCCGGTGAGCTGGATGGCCCCCCATCCGGGCTATCTGAACAGCAACGATCCTCTGCAGGCACGCGCGGAGGTGCGCGATCTGGTGATCGCCTGTCACCAGGCCGGGATGGAGGTGCTGATCGATGTGGTCTACAACCACACCACCGAGGGCAACCAGGCGGGGCCCACCCTCAGCTGGCGCGGCCTGGCCGATTCGTATTACTACCACCAGAACAGCCGCGGTGATTACCAGGACGTGAGTGGTTGCGGCAACAGCATCGCCGCCAACCGACCGATGGTGCGGCGGCTGATCATCGAATCGCTGCGCTGCTGGGCGGTGGAGCTGGGGGTGGATGGCTTCCGCTTCGACCTGGGCATCGCCCTGAGCCGGGGGGAAGACCTGGCCCCGCTGGAGAACCCGCCGCTGTTCGAGGAGATGGAGGCCGATCCGGAGCTGGCCGACCTGAAGCTGGTGAGCGAACCGTGGGACTGCGGCGGGCTGTATCGGCTGGCCGACTTCCCGGCCCGTCGGGTGGCCAGCTGGAACGGCCGCTTCCGCGATGACCTGCGCCGCTTCTGGAAGGGGGACGAGCGGATGGTGTGGTCGCTGGGGCAGCGGCTGGCGGGCAACCCGGATCTTTACGGCAACAGTCCAGCACCGGTGGGCCGCTCGATCACCTTCCTGACGGCCCACGACGGCTTCACCCTGGCCGACCTGGTGAGCTACGACCGCAAGCACAACCTGGCCAACGGCGAGAACGACCGGGACGGCGACAACCACAACAACAGCTGGAACCACGGCGTGGAGGGTCCGAGCAGCGATTCGGCGGTGCTGGCGCTGCGCAACCGCCAGATGCGCAACCTGCTCGGCTCGCTGCTGCTGGCACCCGGGGTGCCGATGCTGCTGATGGGCGATGAGGTGCGCCGCAGCCAGGGGGGCAACAACAACGCCTGGTGCCAGAACAATCCCCTGGGCTGGATGCATTGGCATCCCGATGCGGAAGACGAGGCGATGCGCAGCTTCCTGCGGCGGCTGATCCAGCTCCGTCTCCACCTGGCGGGCCTGCTGAATCCCGATCCGCCCCTGCCGGATCCGGCCCAGCGGCCGAGCGGCACCGCTGCCGCAGGGCTGCCCTGGCGCGAATGGCACGGTGTGGAGCTCTACAAACCCGATTGGGCCCAGTGGTCGCACTGCCTGGCCTGGAGCCTCAACGACGCCGAGAACGGTCCGCTGCTCTGGTGCGGCATGAATGCCTATTACAAGGCGATGCACTTCGATCTGCCCGCCAGCCGGGTGGGTTGGCTGCGGGTGATGGATACAGCCCTGCCGCCGGAGGAGGCCCTGCCGAAACAACCCGAGCGCTGGCTGCCCACCGGTGCGCCCCTGGAAAGCCGCAGCTTGATGTTGATGGTGGCCGCGCCGCTGATGGAAGGGGCGGAACTGGGGGGGTGATCATCTACTGGAGGCAACAACCGCGATCTGCGAATTGACGCGTACGTTGGCTGCCTCCAGGCCTGGCTGCTGATAGTCAGTGAAGCTGATGTTGACTTCCGGTCGAAAGATCAGGCAGTGGGTTGAGCCACCGAAGTGAAACATTCCCAGTTGATCGCCCTTCTTGACGCGTTGGCCCGGTTGTACAGAGATTTCGCAGCTGGAGACCTCCGCCATACCTACGGGCATGACGCACATCAGACCGATGTCGGGGTTGTCGGCCTCGATGAAAATCAGGGCACGTGTGGCGACGGCTGTGAGGAAGGCTTGGCATTGGTTTTCCAAGTAGTAGCTGCCGTTGACCACATAAGCCTTTTTGATGGTGCCATTGACAGGGCTGTGCCAGCGGTGGTAGCTGAGTGCGCTCAGAAATGCCTGGTAGACCGTTCCGCCATCAAAATCGGGAGTCAGCTCATCCCAGTTGAGCATATTTTCCAGGGAATAGCACTGTTCTTTGATCCAGAAGGTATCGGACAATGCCACGTTTCTGGCGATGGAGAGCGGAGCCGATTCACATGCATTCACAAGTATTCTTTCGTCGCCGACACCAGAGATGGGACGCACACCATCACGGAAAGCACGCGTGAAGAAGTCGTCCCATGATTTATACCCGTAATAGGCTTCGTTGGGCTTGCAGCAGAAGATATCGGCAAACGATGCATCGCTGGGGATAGGATTGGGGAATGGCCCCAGTGCGCCTTTGGCGACTTCAACCATCTCCTCCTGCACCTTTTTATCCAGCCATCCCAAGACGTTGTGGCGCGGTTTGTCCTGAACGAGTACATAGCGCGATTCTTTCGACGCCAGGAAGTTGGACCAGTGATTAAGGATCTTCTTGAATTGTTGATTGATCAGGGCATTGGAGAAGACGTCATGGCCGAAGGAAGTTCCCATCGGCCAGTCGAGCAGGGCATTGATTGGAAAGCCGATCAAGCCGGAGGGCTTCAGGCTGTTGCAGTGCCCTTGCTGGTAGGCCTCCGGCGCTGTGAGCATGATGGCATTCAGCAGCAACAGAAACTCCTCAAAGTCCATGGGTTCTGATTGCCAGTTCAGAGGCGTTCTCCGCTTTTGAAGATTGGCTTCGGTAAACATGCCCTGCACACTGGCATAGAGGACAGGATCCGTATATACCATCCGCCGCAAGGTGGCGATCGGGCTGATCAGTGGTTTGGGCGAGGCCTTCACCTTACGCCGCAACTGTTGGAGCCACTGTTCAATGTGGCGTGGATCTTGAGGTAGCCAGCCACCCAGGCGAGCTTTGCTGCTGGTCTCCATTGGGGTGGCGATGGTCATCGCAAGACCTCCTGCATTCGGAACGAGTGGAACTTGTTGGCAGTACGGAACAGAAACGCCGCATGACCCGGTTCGCGGCCATGGATTGCTGGGAAAGGCGAGGGATCGTGCTGTTTCGGCAGGGTCAAGCGTGCTCGCAAAACCTTCCGCTGGCTGTCACTCAAGCACCGCCCAGCTGTTGAGTTGCTGATATCCCCCTGTTCAGCAGATGACAGTGCGCCGTCATCCAGCCGCCACTGCAGCTGCTCTCCTGCCAGAGCGCGATCACCGAGCCGAGGCCAAACCCACTGGCCTGCGGGCATGTCTCACCACAGGCGAGCCTGCGTATTCCGAGAAGCGGGGAAAGGCGCTGAGCAAGCGGGCCACATGGCCATCAAAGCGGTCCAGACCCGCCACCAGTGGGGCGGAGGATCGCTTGCAGCTGCCGAGCCGCAAGCGCCAGCCGGCTGCGGTCCTCGCAGAGCTGGCCCCGCAAACGCTCCAGGCAATACCCCTGACTCTTCTTCAAGCGCTGGGGAGGCGTTGCGGTGCTGATGATCTGCTCAACCGTGCCCGGGAGCTCAGCCTGGGCTGGTGATGGGATGCCGTTTCCCGATAGATCCTGGGGTTTTTTGCAGTGGATCCGATCAGCAGTCAAAGCGTAGCTCCTCAAGGGAGCACCCGAATCGCTGGCATGGGGTACTGATTCATAGGCCTTGAAGAAAGGCTTGAATCTCTGGATCCTCCTTCCAGCCGCGCGCAAGCTCACGCACGGAGCTCTGGCGCACATCGTCGTCCTCATCGAATTGGGCACGCTCTTTGAGAATCACCAGCGTTTCTGGATCCTCCTTCCAGCCGCGCGCAAGCTCACGCACGGCGCTCTGGCGCACATCGTCGTCCTCATCGAATTGGGCACGCTCTTTGAGAATTAACAGCGTCTCTGGATCCTCCTTCCAGCCACGCGCAAGCTCCTCCACAGCGCTCTGGCGTACAGCCCCATTCTCATCGGATTGGGCACGCTCTTTCAGCCACACCAGCGTCTCTGGATCCTCCTTCCAGCCACGCGCAAGCTCCGACACAGCGCTCTTGCGTACAAGCCAAGTCTCATCGGATTGGGCACGCTCTTTGAGAATCACCAGCGTTTCTGGATCCTCCTTCCAGCCACGCGCAAGCTCCCACACAGCGCTCTTGCGTACAAGCCAAGTCTCATCGGATTGGGCACGCTCTTTGAGAATCAACAGCGTTTCTGGATCCTCCTTCCAGCCACGCGCAAGCTCCCACACAGCGCTCTGGCGTACAAGCCAAGTCTCATCGGATTGGGCACGCTCTTTGAGAATCAACAGCGTTTCTGGATCCTCCTTCCAGCCGCGCGCAAGCTCACGCACGGCGCTCTGGCGCACATCGTCGTCCTCATCGAATTGGGCACGCTCTTTGAGAATCAACAGCGTTTCTGGATCCTCCTTCCAGCCGCGCGCAAGCTCACGCACGGCGCTCTGGCGCACATCGTCGTCCTCATCGAATTGGGCACGCTCTTTGAG
>JBILGK010000095.1:0-3283 GCA_044351065.1 Cyanobium sp. | reverse complement strand
CGTGATCCAGATGGTGCACAAGATCCGTGAGAGCAAAAGCATGGAGGCGTACGACACCGTCTATGGAGTGTTTGAAGAAGGCGAGTTGGTTTATCCGGGTGCAGGCTTTCGTGACAGAACGCATGTGCAGATCGCCATCCGCAACCCGGAGATGATCCTTGGCTATTTCCGAGTTGATGGGATGACATAGGCCTGGTGATTGACACCCCAACAAAGAAGGCGCCCCGTGGGGGCGCCTTAGCACCGGTTGCGGCGGTCACCTCCTCACACCAAGGACTGCCGGTCGGGTGCCTGTGGTTCACGCATGACCTGTCTGGGGCCTGGCATGGAAGGAAAGGAGATCACGTCTGGGAGAAGAGATGCTCGGGGCTTGACCTTCTCGGTTGTGATCCCGGCTCGGGTTATGCAGCCCGGGGTTTCAACACGCAGGAAGCAGAACTGGCGTATCGCTCTCTGCAACTACGGGATGACGTTCGCGCAGCCTCACCGAGTTCACCTGTTGTGTGTCGCATCGTTGGCGCACCTCCGCTGTGCGCACCGGCTCGGGTGATCCCTGGCCGGACTCTTTGGGAGGGCGAGGGTCGGGTTGGCTACCGGGCCTCCCCTCAACTTCAAAGTACGCCCTTTTTCAGGCGGCGGAGGCCCGCTGGAGTGCCTCTTCCCGTACCTGCAGAAACCCAGTCAGTGCAATTCTTTTTAGGCGCCCCCTCTACTCCTCGGGGATTCTGCGGCACCGGCGGTTCTATGCACTGAGCGCATGGATTTGCGGACTGCTGCATCCACCCGGCAACCTGAACCCTGCTCGGGCCATCCCTGCGAGCTACCCCGCTGATTGCCATGGGCTTCCGTCTCCGCCGTTCCGCCCGCCTGGGCCCCCTGCGCTTCAACTTCTCCAGCGGCGGACTGAGCTCGATCTCTGTCGGCGGGCGGGGGGCTTCCTTCAACATCCCGGTGAATCGCAGCGGTGGGCCCCGCACCACCGTGGGGCTGCCGGGCACGGGCCTGAGCTGGAGCGTGGAGCACACCCCGGATCGCGCCGCTGCGATCCCCACCGCGATCCCGGCCGGTCCTGCGGCTGGCCTGCCCAACAGCCGCCGGCTGCGGCCGGGCCAGCTCGATGCGCTCAAGCAGTCGCTGTTGGGCGTGCTGCGCCGGGAGCTGTTCGCTCCAGGCTCCACCGGGAAGCAGCTGTGGGAGCACGGCCTGGTGAGCCGCCTGCTCGCCGACAGCTCCCTCGGTGCGCGAACCACAGGCTTGCTGGCACTGATCGAAACGCCAGAAGCAATGGAGTCCTACCTGCTGCGCGCCCAGGGCCAGGACGATGCCAAGCGCCGGGCCCAGCGCTGCATCACGGCCGTGCAGGAAGCCTCAAGGCTGGCCGCTGGGCGGGGCTGGCTTCCCTGAGACGGCAAGGGCAGGTGCCTACAGGGCCGGTTCCCCGTATCCGGCCGCACCTGCGCTCCCGCCATGGCAGGCCAAGGATGGAGCCGGAAAGAAGGAGATACCCCCGCATGCGAGAGGTCGTGTTCCGCGTTCTGGCTGAACGCCCCGGCCACCTGGAAGCCCAGGCCGAAACCCTGCCCATCCGCATCACCGCGCCCACACTTGAGGAGCTGCAGCACGAGGCCCGTGAGGCGCTGATCGACCATCTGGGGCAGGCCCACTGCACCTTCCGAGTGAGGGTGCGCCGCGGACCCAGTGCTGCCGTCAGCAGCATCCGGCTGGTGGGACGCCGCCCTGCTGCTCTGTGCCACTGATCCCGGCAGCTGCTTCCACGATGGGGGCATGACCATGAAAGTGATCGTGGATCTGTGCGTGGTGCCAATCGGTGTGGGTGTGCACCTGGCTCCTTACATCGCGGCCTGCGAGAAGGTGCTCAGCGAAGCCGGCCTCAAGATCCAGCTGCACCCCAACGGCACCGCGATCGAGGGCGAGTGGGAGCCGGTGTTCGCCGCCATCGAGGCCTGCCATCAGGCGGTGCACGCCATGGGCTGCCCCCGCATCTACACCACCGTGAAGGTCAACACGCGCACTGACAAGGACCAGACCCTGGAGGACAAGGTGGCCAGCGTGCAGGCGCTGCTCTGATGTCACGCCAGGGAGAACAAGCGGCGGAGGTTCTGGAGTTCTGGTTCGTGCAGAGCCGGCCGCGCCAGTGGTTCGCAAAGGACCCGGCCTTTGACGCCCTGCTGCAGCAACGCTTTCAGGGGCTGACGCGGCGGGCGCTTAGCGGTGAGCTCGACGCCTGGGGCACGGAAGCGGCAGGAGGCCTGGCGCTGGTGCTGCTGCTGGACCAGTTCCCGCGGCAGATCTGGCACGACACCGCCATGGCGTTCGCTGGCGATCCCCAGGCCCTGGCGCTCAGCCTGAAGGCTGTGGAGCGCGGCTGGCTCGAGGCGGAGCCCGAGCAGGCGCGGCGCCAGTTCTGGCTGATGCCGCTGATGCACGCGGAAGACTTGGCGGTGCAGGAGTCGGCGCTGCCGCTGTTCGAGCGGTTCAGCGATCCCCGTACGGCCGACTTCGCCCGCCGGCACCGGGATGTGATCGCCCGCTTTGGCCGCTTCCCTCACCGCAACGCGCTCCTGGGGCGGGTGTCGAGCGCGGAGGAATTGGCGTTTCTGCAGACACCAGGCTCACGCTTCTGAGCCGTCGGGCCCCTGGACGGCTGGCAGGTGGCCGGTCTTGACCCAGATCGTGCAGCCCGCCTCACTCCAGGGCCGGTGCACGCTGCCGGGTGGATTGCGCAGCCAGCTGCCGGCCGGGTAGCTGCCGTGCTCGTCCTGGAAGACGCCATCGAGCACAAAGATCTCCTCGCCGCCGGGATGGCCGTGGGGCTGAAACACCGTGCCCGGCGCCCAGCGCACCAGGGCCACGTGCTCCGACCCAAAGGCATGCAGGGGCAGCACCTCCAGCCCGCGCACCAGCCCGGGCACCCAGGTGCTGTTGGTGGTGTCGATCACCAGGCGCTGTTGATCAGCCGGGTGCATCTGCTGCAGCTTCACCAGGATCGTGCAGCCCTGCTCACTTGATGGTGCGTGGTTGGAGCCAACCGGATTGTGCAGATAGGTGCCGGCTGGGTAGTCGCCCTGCTCATCGGAGAAGGTGCCCTCCAGCACCAGGATCTCTTCGCCACCGCCATGGCTGTGGCGCTCAAAACGACTGCCGGGGGCGTAGCGCACGAGTGAGGTGGCCCGGGCGACTTCCTCACCGTGGCGATCCAGCATCCGCCGCTCCACCCCTGCCATTGGCGATGGGGTCCAGTCCAGGGCGTTGCTGTCGAACA
>JBILGK010000067.1:0-11230 GCA_044351065.1 Cyanobium sp. | reverse complement strand
GCCGATGTCGGATTGGCGGCGGTCGTGAATCATGTGGTAGTAGAAGAATTCGGAGCGAACACCGTCTGCCGCAGGGCCGTGGGCCAGGCGCTGCGAGAGGCGCGGCCAGAGGCACTCGTACTCCACCGACACCAGCACCTCGGCCCAGAAACGCAAAAAGGTGATCAGCGCCAGGTCGCTGTGGGGCTGGAACAGGCAACTCTGCAGTGCCTCCAGGCTGGCCAATCGCACCTGCCGCGTGTCAGCGGATTCAGGGGTGCTGAGGATCTGCTCGCGGCTGGCGCCCAGATGCAGCAGATCGCGAAACAGCAATTCCCGATGGGAGGCCAGCGGCACGCCGCGGGTGTTGCGCGGGTATTCCTCATGCAGGATCAGCCGCACCGTGGCCTTGATCGCCTCACTCGCCAGGGCATCGATCACGAACTCATACACATTGACGATCGACAGCGACAGGAAGCGCCGCTGCAGCAACAGCGCCAGCAGATCGTCCCAGCTCAAGGCGGCAATATTGGCCAGCAGGGGGTGGGCCCGGAGGCTGGCGATGTGTTGCCGTTCCTGATTGTTGAGGGGGGCCAGCATGGTGATCAATCAAGCCACGCATCGCTGCCGTGCAGACAGGACAGACCCGGCCCACTCCGCTGATGCGGCTGCGCCAGAAAACGCTGCAACGGCGGCAGCGTGTGGCCCCTGCCGCTGAGAGGGAACTGGCGGGAGAGGGGGGTGGGGTCGTGCTCAGGCGCCTCCCGAAGGGCCTGGCGCAAGGCTGTCCAGCTGATTGCCATCAACAAAGTAGCGGGGGATCGAGTGCTTGTCGCTGACAAGACTCTATCGGCAAAGCAGCCAAGTGTGGCCGCTTGCAGCATCTTCCATTCGCTTCCATCTGGCGATGATTGACGCAGTGGAAGTGGCCGCAGAACACTGTGCTCAACCGATGACTGAGGAGGGTTCTCATCGATGCCACCGCACGGATTATCCCGATGGCACGCAGTGCCGAGCAGCGCGGTTGTGCTGCTCGAAAGGTTGATGCAGGGTCGCGAAGGGCTGCTGCTCTGCTGCGGCCTTGGCCTGAGCACCACCCTGGTGGTGTGCACCCTGGGACTGCGCTGGCCCGTTCTGCTCCCCGCCCTGCTGCCGCCCCTGGCAAGCCTGGGGGTGTGGCGATGGGCCAAGCGCCGCCTGCGTCGACCGGCAGCCTCGCCGCCGACGCCGTGCCTGCTCGATGCCAGCGTGCTGCGGGAGCGGCTGCGGCTTGACGCCGAGCTGGCGCGGGAGGCCTCCCAGCGTTGGGGGCAGATCGGTCAGCGGCTGGAAGGGGTGCGCTTCCTGGCGGCGGCCTGCGCCGAGCTGGATCCGGGCTGTGCGGTGGCGCTGTTGGTGCTGCTGGAGCGCCTGGTGCAGCGGGCCCTGGCGATGGAGGCCCCCCTCTGTCGCCTGAGCCGCGCACCCACCCCTGGCGCTCTGCTGCTGCTTGACCTGCCACTGGCTGCCTTCCTGGAGCACCTGCAGAAGTGCCAGGAAGCCCTGAGGCGCGGCTACGAGGCCGCCCTGGAGGAGGCCCTGCGTTGTCCGGATGGGCCGACAACGGTTGTTCTTTCCACCTTGCTGCTCGAATCATGACTGCCCGTTCCTTGCTCCGTCTGTCCATTGCCGCTGCTGTCATCGGCGGTGGCGTGCTGGTCAATGCCGCCTTGAACCCACCGGTGACCTCCTTCGACTCCGCCATGGAGCGATTGGAGCGCCGCCTGCTTCCTTCGATCTCGGTGGAGAGCGCCATGACGCACTCCCCCCTCGCCAGCACCGAGGCGCCACTGCCCCCGGCCGAGCTGTTGCCGCAAGCAGCGGCCTTCCCCCTCCACGGCGCCCCAGCCGATGCCAACACCCCCGGCGGCAGCACCCTGCGGGTGGAAATCGTCAGTTCGCTGGAGAAGGCCGACAACCGACTCGCCAGCCGCCGCTGGCTGGTGGATGCTGCCGAACGCTTCAACCAGCGTCGCGAGCGGGGCCGCGACGGCCGCCGCATCGAGGTGGTGGTGCGGCCGATCCCCTCGGGCCTGGCGGCCCAGATGCTGGTGGCCGGCCGCTACCGACCCGCCGGCTACTCACCAGCCAGCCAGCAGTGGCTGGAGCTGTTGCGCCACGACGGCATCACGCCGACGGTGCTGCAGCCCTCGCTGGTGGGCAACCGCTCCGTGATCGCCGTGCGCGGCGCAGCCTGGAAGCAGAGCGGCGGCGGACGGTTGGCCTTCGGGCCGGTGATGGAGCGGACCCTGGCGGGTCAGCTGCGCATGGGCACCTGCAATCCCTACCTGTGTTCGCCCGGCCTGGATTTCATGCACACGCTGTTGTGGACCACGGCCGGCCATGCAGACCAAGGCGGAGTGCTGCAGGCGGCGGAGCTGGAGCGGGGCTCGATTCAGCGTTCCCTGGAGCTGTTCCAGCAACGGGTGAGCCGGATCGACCCCACCTACATCGAACAGATCGAGATCTGGAAGCGCCGGCCCGAGGCTCTCGATGCGGCGGTGATGGCGGAGCAGAGCTACCGCCAACTGCAACGGGAGCCTGGATTTGAGGATCTGTTGGCGGTTCCTTTCGGCGCCGACCAGGGCTCGCCGCTGGTGGCGTTGCCCTGGACCACGGGGCCGGAGCGGCAGGTACTGGAGCGCTTCGCCCGCTTCCTGACCTCATCCCCCCTGCAGACCCTGGCCCGCAGCCAGGACTTCGGCCAGCCCAGCCCCGTCCCGGCCGACGCGCGCCCGCCCCGCGCGGATGGCGCGTTGCTGAGCAAGGTGCAGCGGCTGTGGAAGCAGCGCAAGGATGGCGGCCGCACGGTGTACCTGCAGCTGCTGGTGGATGTGAGCGGCTCGATGAACGAGAACGACCGCCTCTCCCAGCTCAAGCGGGCTCTGATCGTGGCCAGCGGGGCGATCAACAGCGGCAACCAGGTGGGGCTGATCAGCTTCAGCAACAAACCGACGCGGCTGATGCCCCTGCAGCCCTACGACGCGAACAGCCGCGCGCGATTGCTGGCCACGGTGCAGGGTCTGCAGGCCAATGGCAGCACCGCCCTGTATGACGGCCTGGCCGTGGCCTTGCACGATCTGATGCAGGCGCGTCGCCGCGATCCGAACGGTCGCTTCCATCTGCTGGTGCTCAGCGACGGCATGGCCACCATGGGGCTGCAGCTGGGGGATCTCAGAAGCGTGATTGCAAACAGCGACATCACCATCACCCCGATTGCCTATGGCGACGTCAACGACGGAGAGCTGCGCGACATCGCCGCCATCCGTGAGGGCACGGTGTACCGGGGCGACCCGAAACTCATTCTGCCGCTGATCAACGACCTGTTCCAGACCACCCTTTGATCAGGAGGACACCATGGCGACAACCCTCTCTCCCCTGGCCAGCCGTCTTCTGATTGGAGGCTGGCTCGGCCAGTTGCTGCTGGCTGCAGTGCTCGCACTGGTGGCGCCGATTCCGGTGCGCCCTCTGGTGGTTGAACGTCGATTCTGCAGCGAAAGGCAGCAGAATATCATGTTGGATCGCTATCGGGCGCTGGTGCTGCGGGACAGGCTCGGAATCGAACGATTTCGGCCGGTGATTCTCTACAGCGTATTCGGCAAACAGCAAAGTGATTGGCTGCCCGCCCCCAACGCCCTGGGCCTGGCCAACACGGTGGGCGATGGGGACCGCCAGGAGGCGGCGCAGCTGCAGGACAGTCACCCCACGGCGCTGGTGCTGCGCTGCCAGGAGACGGCAGAGAGCAGCCCACCTTGAGGCGCTTGGCTCTGGGCTGGTCTGTTGCGGGAGTGGCTGCACATCTCTGCTGCTTTTCAATTGCTTTGCCGGGGATTGGAGCCTGTATTCCTGTCGCGAATGCCTGGGGATGGAGGCCAGCGATGGCGGTGTTCTTTGCCTGGGCCCCTTCCCCTTTTTGCCTCCAGCAGCAGCTCGGGCGAGACGCGCAAAAGGATGATCAGCGCCTGGAGGATGATCAGTCGGTGAATAGAATTTTCAGTTCATTGCGCCAGTTCTGCTCGGGCGAGGGCAGGAAAGGCCGCGCCACGGTCCACATCCGCTCAAAATCGTTGAGCAGGGTGCCGGTGAGCAGCGCATCGCTGGCGCGCAGGTCGAGCTCCAGCTGGAAGGTGTGGATCGCCAGGGCCCCGTGCAGGAAGGGCGCCGCCAGCAGGGTGGAGCCGGCGCGGTAAAGGGAAAGCGAAGGCAGGGTGTCGTACAGCCGGATCTCCAGATTGCTGGGGTGATGATTGGCGCGAATCGTGGCCTCCAGGGTTTCCAGATTGCCGATCACGCTGCCCTGAATGGCGAAATCCTCGGCCATCGGCTCGGCCGCATAGCGCTTCAACACCTCCTCCCGCAGTCCTGCGGCCAGGGAATAGGGCCAGGCCAGCAGGATGCGCACCCGCACCCCGGCCTGCAGGCAGCGGCTGAGGAGGGTGCGGTAGTGCTCCAGGTTGGGCGCAAAGGTCTGCAGGATGGCCACCTCCTTCTGCTCTTCCGGCTCGGCTAGCTCCTGGTGGTGGGTGAGCTGCTCCAGGGCGGCGGCAAAGATGTCGGTGGGGAAAGCGGCGTGGATTCGGCTGAGGCCAAACCGGCACAGACCCGGCCCACTCTGCAGATAGTGCTGTGCCAGAAAACGCTGCAACTGCGGCAGCTTGTAGCCCCGGCCGCTGATATTGAACTTGCGGTAGATGGTGCGCAGCCGCTGGGTGAAGGCCTCCTCCTCGATCGGTCCATGACGACGCTGGCAGGCCTCCAGCAGCTGCTGCTTGCTCTGGCCGGGCTCCTCGTTCAGGCAGAGAATCACCTCCAGCTCATGGGGGGTGAGCGCGTAATCCTGCCGCTCGCCCAGGGTCTGCAGGAATGCTGTCCAGCTCATCGCTGCAAACGGAGGTGGCGGGGATGGGGGTGGTGTCGCCGAGGAAATCCTATCCCAGTTACAGTGGCGAGGTGGCGGGTTCCAGTATCCTCCACTTCCTTTCATCCAGCCATGATCGACACACCTTCCAGTCGGCAGACACGATCAGCAGCAGCTCTAGCAACGAATGTGCGCTTCTGATGCGTGCCGATCGCTGGAGCCACCCTTTTTTGCACTCACGACACAGATGCAGAGGCCGAAGTCCAGGTCAGGATCAAGTGCGCCAGGCGCCCATGGAGGGCCAAAGGAGAGTGATGCATCGCCTCACCCTGGAAGACATCCTTGTTAAGCCCCTCCAACTGGCTCGATTGCCGCGCTGTGTGACCGGTATGCGGGCCTGCCCACCGGAGGATATTGGTGGGGTGTATGGCTATGGGCGGGCCTTGCCGATCGTGGCCGATCCGGTTCGCTTCGACTTGGAGGCTGTCCATGCTGATCTTGTCGCGTCGTTTGCTGACAAGCCGGAGGAGCTGGCCGAGACCGTCTAAAGCCGCAACGAACTAAAACATCGCCCCCTGATGCTCCTGGGGCGCCAGCTGCGGCGCGGCCTCGTTCTGCTCGTCGGCTTCGCCGGCTTTCACCTCCAGGGCCTGTTCGATCACCCGATCGGTGAGGGTGTCGAAGTAGGCCACCAAGGTGCTTTGCAGTTCGAGGAATTCGGGCCAGAGGGTGTCGTTCACGAAGCGGCGGTTGAGCCGTGCCATCACGGTGGTGCGGCGCTGGCCGCGGTAGCGGTAGGGGCGGATGCCATAGCGGCGCAGCAGGGCCACGAACAGATGGCGCGACCACTGATCGGCGAGCGTGAAGCGGAATTCGATCGGCGGCTCCTCCGCCTCCAGTTCCTTCAGCCGCGCCTGGATGCGCTCGCGGGCCCGTTCGGCCGCCTGCCGCTCCCCCTCGCTGCCGTGCCGGGCGTGGAGCGCCTCGATGCGGCGCAGTTTCTCCACCAGCTGCTCCTCGGGGCTGGAGCCGCTGAAGCCAGCGTTCGGCCTGGCGTTGGGACGGCGGCGGCTGATGGGGCCCCCTGGCGGGTTGGGGGCAGGTTACGGAGGGAATCGCCCCGAACCGCCCCTCCGCTGCCGCCGCAAGAGAATCGCCAAGCCGCCGCGCCGCCCTGCGGCAAGTACCCCCCAACGCGATGGCCGGCCGCTCCAGCCTCAACGCCAAAAATCTGGAGGGGTTGGGCGCCGCCCGGCTGGCGACCCTGCTGCTGCAGCACACCGAGGGCAATGCGGCTGCGCGGCGGGCGTTGCGGTTGGCGTTGGCGGAGCAGCGGGGGCCGCTGGAGATGGCGCAGGAGGTGCGCAAGCGGCTGGCTGCGGTGGAGCGTTCCAGCAGTTGGTTGGATCAGAAGCGGCGCGATGCGTTGCTGGCTGATCTCGATCGGCAGCGTCAGGCGATCGTGGGGCCGATTGCCACCCACGATCCCGACCTGGCGATGGAGTTGCTGTGGCGGTTCCTGGATCTGGCGTCGTCGCTGCAGGATCGCAGTGACTGCAGCGACGACGCCGAACTGCCGCTGTTTCACCAGGCCAGCGCCGATCTCGGACAGGTGGCCTGCCGCGCCAAGGGGTCAACGGCGGCCCTGGCGGAGCAGGTGGCAGCGGCGCTGCTGGAGAACGAGGGCGGCGAATACGACCACCTGATTGCGCACCTGAAGGACGCCTTGAAACCGGAGGGCCTGCAGCAATTGCGCCAGATGATGGAGGCGCAGCGCCCCCTTCGCAGGAGCGACGTCAAGCAAGCGGATGGAGAGGCTGCCAGCTTCGATGGCGAAGAAGATGAAGCAGCAGAAGACGGGGACGGCTCCATCGGCACCCCCTACTTTGATGGTCGTGAATGGCTGGTTCACGAAGACGACTTCGGCGCTGATTTCGAGCCTGACTTCGACTCAGATGACGACGAGGCTGATGACGAAGAAGCTGACTACGAAGCAGACGATAACGATCCAGATCTCGATCCCAACCCCCACGACCGCGGCCAGACGGTGCGCCTCGCGATGCTGGCCATTGCCGATGCCTTAGGGGATGCGGATGCCTACCTGGCGGAGTATCGCGACCACCAGCCCGCTGCCCTGAAGCGGCCGCTCGTGGCGGCCCGCATTGCCCAGCGGCTCACGGCTGCCGGCCGCGCCGATGAGGCCCTGGCGCTGCTTGATGCGGCTCAGCCGTTGCCGCACAAGACCCTGCCATGCCCAGGGCCCTGGATCGATGCTCGCATCGCCGCCTTGGACCAGCTGGAGCGGGGAGAGGAGGCCCAGCAATGGCGCTGGCGGTTTGGCCTGTTGCGCCTATCGAGCCAACACCTGCGCGATCACCTCAAGCGCCTGCCGGCCTTTGAGGATGGCGAGGCCCAGGAGCGGGCGCTGGATCTTGTGCTGCAGCACCCCTATCTCGGAGCAGCCCTGGAGTTTCTGCACCACTGGCCCGATCGCCGCCGCTGCGCAACCTTGATCCTGGCGCGGCCCGATGAACTCGCTCGTGCCGATGAAAAGGTGCTGGGGGTGGTGGCTGAGGCGCTGGAGGCCGACCAACCCCTGGCGGCCACGTTATGCCTACGGGCCCTAATCGAATCGATTGTGGAGCAGGCCCGCTCCAACCGCTACCGCCACGCCGTGCGCCACCTGGCCAGCTGCCGCCGCCTGGCCGGCGCCATTGCTGCCTGGGGTGCGATCCCCAATCACAACACCTACATTATGGATCTCTTGCACGCCTATGGCCACCGCATGGGTTTCCTAACCAAGCTGGATTTCGACAACCTGCTGCTCGATGAGTTGCCAGTGAATCAGCTGGAGGCAGACTGGAGACTTTGATGGCGGTGGACTGTGGTTGAGAGCAACGGGGAGGGCGTGCAGGTGCCCTGGTTCAGTGGCCTCTGCCTGGAGGGGGAGGTGGCGGGGCAGTATGAGATGGAGGGCTCTGGCAGCCAGCAAGAAGGTCAGGAGGCAACGAAAGCCGGTCTTTTGGAGCTAGATGGGCTGGCGCCGATCACGATTTTTGTGGGGGCGAATAATTCGGGGAAGTCGCGGTTGATGCGGGAGTTGTTCAAGACACCACGGACCTTAAGACTCAAACTGAAGTCTAGGGACTCCGAAGGGATTGAAGTGGATATCAGGAGCGAGATTTCAAGCTTGATCACAACCATGGGGGCGCAAGACAATGCTTTATCGAATGGTTGGATCGTTGAACAAGAAAGAAGTCTGTTGGGTGGCTACATCGGCACATTGGATAACGTTACTGCTGAAGCAAATATCGATGATTGCGAGATTCTTCTAACGCTTAAGCAGAGATTCTTGTCCTTCGGCGTCAAAGCTGAAATCCGTTGTCTGCATGCGGCAAAGCGCTGCTATGTTCCGATATTGCGCGGTTTGCGTCCACCATTCTTCCAGTTTAAAAAGGGCGACGAAGATGATGATAGATATGCGAACCTTTATGAGTCGCGCACAGCTCGCGATTACTTTCAGGGTGAGTCCTGGACACTTTCGCGCTTGCGGAGTGGCCCAAGAAATCTAATTTTTACAGGTCTCTCTCTTTACGACGATCTGCGTAGTCGTCTACTTGGTCGCACTCAAGCAGAAAGAGATTCGGTGCGCGTCTATGAAAACTTCTTCTCTGAAAACTTTTTTCCCGGCCAAAGCGTAATCCTGATACCGGTCCTGGAAGGAAATAGCGATGTAGTACATATCAAAATTGGCAATGACAAGGAATATCCCATTTATGATCTCGGCGACGGCATGCAGAGCCTGATCATCTGCACCTATCCCATCGTCACCGAAACCGAGCCAGGCAGCCTGTTTTTCCTGGAGGAGCCCGATCTTTGCATGCATCCCTCCTTGCAGCGCACTTTTTTGGAGGTGCTCAAAACTCATCACCGCAAGATGGGTCATCAATTCTTTATCACCACTCATTCCAATCACCTGCTTGATCTGCTGGAAGACAACGAGCTGGTGAGCATCTTCAGCTTTTCTGAAATCGCCGACCGGGCGCCAGCTCCTACTGATCAATCCCAGGCAGATAGCGGTTTCAATCCGCAACAATCCGAGCCTAAGCCGAGCTTCCGGATTCGCCCTTCAAATCTGAGAGAGCGCCAAATCTTGCTGGATCTGGGAGTTCGGCCATCGGCCACCTTCCTTGCCAATGCCACGATCTGGGTGGAAGGGGTGAGCGACTGCGCCTATCTGAGGGCGTATATGGAGGCATTTATTTATTATCTCAAAGTCCAAGGCAAAGACTGGGACAAAAGGCTTGCCCAGCGGCTGGAACAGTACAAGGAGGACCGCCATTATGCATTTGTTGAGTACAACGGCTCCAACCTCGAGCATTTCTCTTTTGAGAGCAATGAATCTGATGATGGCCAAGCTGAAACCAAGTCAGGCAGGGAGATTAGTGTTCTAGATCTCTGCGCCACAGCAATCGTTATCGCAGACGGTGATGTCCGTGAAAAGGGAGATCGATCGACATGGTTAGAAGATCAGCTCAAGAAGCGTTTTGTCTGTCTGCCGGGTAAGGAGATTGAAAACTTGATCCCTGAGGCGCTTATGAAACGGCAGATTAGCTATGATCACAAGAAGCCAAGGCGTGGGGAAGTCGCCCAGGAGGTGATTGAGACAATAGCCTATGCTTGCTATGCCCGATCGCTAAAGGGTGTTGGAGCGTATCTTGGCGAAGATAAAAATATCCCAAAATATCTGAATAAATCTGGAAAGACTAGTGATCCTGGAACACTGCCAACCAGATATAAAACTCGCTGGAGAAGTGAATTAGAAGGGATTCCGTCGCTGCTTCGCGAGGCGATCAACCCCCCAATCCAGCGCGAACAAGCCTGAGCAGAACGATCTCGCCAGCAACCCGCCCTATACTGGCGAAAGCATCAAAGCGACTGATCTGCCCGATTACTTCACGCAGGACTTAGTCTGGCTCTGCGTACTCATCTTTTCCCATATAGCTTGTTGCAATCATGACACGGTTGTAGAAGGAGGTTTGAATGAGTTTAAGCAGTTTATCGAAAATCAGTATCCCATTCAAGATCAAGCCTGCCAGGAGTTCGTTGAGGTACTAAATGAGAGTAATGAAAACCCGGAAGAGTCTAGCCAATGGCCTGAAGCCTTGCCTGGCCCATGGCCTATCCCTGATCCTAGTAAGTGTGAAACAAGCCGCAAATGCTTGCTGACAGCTTTTCTGGCTCGCACGAGCAAGCCGGAAGCAATCCCCAGCCCCCATCCGGAATCCCAGGCCCAAGCCACATCTACTACTTCAGGGCCTACAGCCTCTCCGGCAACATGAACCCCACAACACCCTGAGCCCATCCCGTCCCCAACCCCATGCCTTTCCATCCCCCCACCGAAGCCGAGATCCGCTCCTGTCGCGAGCAGGCCAAACGTCATCAGCAGGCTGCCCAGCGCTCAGGTCGGGCCCAGGTGCAGGCGGAGCTGTCCCCTGGTCAGCGGGAGGTGTTTCAGCTCAAGATCGTGCTGGAGGGCAGCAAGCCGCCCATTTGGCGAAGGGTCCTGATCCCTGCTGATCTGAAGCTTCCCGATCTTCATGGGGTGATCCAGCTTGCGATGGGCTGGAACAATGAGCATCTCTATCACTTCATGGTCGGTACACGATCGAAGGGTTTGCGCTTCTATGGCGATCCTGATCTGCTTGATATCGACTTGATGCAGGAGGCAGAAGGTGAGTTCATCAATGATCTGAATGTGCCGATCGATCACCTTCTGGTGAACCGCAAAGATTGGATTCGCTACGAATATGATTTCGGCGACGGCTGGATTCATCGCCTCACCCTGGAAGACATCCTTGTTCAACCCCTCCACTTGGCTCGCATACCGCGCTGTGTGACCGGTCAACGGGCTTGCCCACCGGAAGATATTGGTGGGGTGTTTGGCTATGAGCGGGCCTTGCCGATCCTTGCGAATCCAGCTGACCCCGAGCACCAGGAGATGCTGGCCTGGATCGGCCCCTTCGACCCGAATCGCTTCGATCTGGAGGCTGTCAATGCCGATCTCAGCGAGGCGTTCACTGCCAAGCCGCAAGCCCAGACCGAAGAGGAACCAAAGCCTGAAGCTCCTGAACAGTCTTGAGATCCAGGTTGTTGGAACAATCAACTAAAACATCGCCCCCTGATGCTCCTGGGGCGCCAGCTGCGGCGCGGCCTCGTTCTGCTCATCGGCTTCGCCGGCTTTCACCTCCAGGGCCTGTTCGATCACCCGATCGGTGAGGGTGTCGAAGTAGGCCACCAAGGTGCTTTGCAGTTCGAGGAATTCGGGCCAGAGGGTGTCGTTCACGAAGCGGC
>JBILGK010000066.1:0-11318 GCA_044351065.1 Cyanobium sp. | reverse complement strand
CCACCCGCCAGTGCTCGATGTGGGGATGGAGCTGCAGGAAGCGGAAGGTCTGGGCGGCCAGTCGGTGATGGAAGCCCGGGTCGGCGCGCATCTGCACCTCCAGGAACACCACCGGCAGCTCTTCTGAACCTGTTTCGCTGCCGAGGGGCCAGAGCACACCATCAAGGCGGTGGCTGCTGGCCTTGAGCTCAGGCGCCGAGAAGCGGTACTGGCGGTCCAGCTGCGTGGGCACGGCGCCGCTTGGCATGGTGCCGTCGGGCGCTGCCGCCAACCAACGGATCAGATCCGGCGCGGACTGGAACACCCCGTAAAACCAGCGGTCGGTGTTCAAGGCGGGGCGACGGGCTGCCGACAAGGTACCGGGCACCAGCCAATCCATCCGCCCACAAAAAAGGGGGCCTCGGGCCCCCGAGCGCCCTCAGAAGGGCACCAGCTTCTCCAGCTCCGGATTCACCGGCAGCGCTGGGGAAGCGGACTGGCGCTCAAAGAGCTCCTGATCCACCGGCTCCCCAAGCCGGGGCAGGGATTGGGAGCAGCAAGCCTCACTGATCGCGAGCAGAAAGCGGGTGCTGCTGCCCCCGATCCATCGGCGGTGGCGGCAGGTATGCGGATGGGCGTGAGAGCGGACGAGCGAGAGGGCCATGGCGGCGCAGCGCAGGACCCTTCCCAGCGGCGGGGCGGGGTCAAGGACCCGCGCCGCGGGCCTGGCCCGATCCTTGACGCCGCCCCGCAGAGTGGGAGGGCCTGGGCGGAGCCCCACAGGGGAACCCAAGAGCTGGTGGGAGACGGTCCGGCTGCGGAACCCCCCAAGCCAGGCAGAACCCCAGCACAAAAGGGGCACCTGGCCCCTCACTTACCAGTGGACGAGGCGGCCGTGGACCTGGCGCCAATCCCGCCGCCGACGCGGCAGGGGTGCGCCCCGCAGCAGGACCTCGATCCTCTCCACAAGGCAGCGGGGGATGAGGCCACCGGCCACCTGATCGCGGGGATGGATGAAAGCGGTGCCATGCCACGGACTCCAACGGGCCTGCCTGCGGTGCAGCAACCGCCCGCCCTTGCCGCGCTTCTCAAAGAGCACCAGGGGTGTGGATCCAGGACGGGGCACCAACAGCACCCGCCAACGGATGCGCCGCTGCTGAAGATCGAGCAGCACCTGAACAGCGGGGAGATCACAGGAGAGGGCATCGGCCATGGCCATGGCGCCGAAGGACCCGCCCCAAAGGCGGCCCCGGGCCAGGGCTGGCAATGAGCCCCAGCCAGGCGCTTTAGGGAAAGAAGAACGTGTCTGCGAGCTTCGACACCTATTTCTCGTTTCAACTTCCCCGGACGGAAGAACCATCCGGAACCAGCTGCAGATGACCGACCCCAACGGCGACTACAAGTTTCAACTTCCCCGGATGGAAGAACCATCCGGAACTGGCGCCGCGGCAGAGGGTATCGATGATGGGCCCGAGGTTTCAACTTCCCCGGACGGAAGAACCATCCGGAACAGGGGCGGCCGTTGCCCCATTGGCACATCGTTTTTCGGTTTCAACTTCCCCGGACGGAAGAACCATCCGGAACTTCTCGAATCTGCACTCTGACGCGAGGGGGCTCATCCAGTTTCAACTTCCCCGGACGGAAGAACCATCCGGAACTGGCGCCGCGGCAGAGGGTATCGATGATGGGCCCGAGGTTTCAACTTCCCCGGACGGAAGAACCATCCGGAACTGGGGCGGATGCTCCAGCGTCACCGGCAGGCCACCCATCGAGTTTCAACTTCCCCGGACGGAAGAACCATCCGGAACTCGCGTCGTTCTTCACCTCGGCGACCGCCTCATCGTTGTTTCAACTTCCCCGGACGGAAGAACCATCCGGAACACGGGCAGGGCTGTTGCAGCCGCCGGCACGCAAGCCGTTTCAACTTCCCCGGACGGAAGAACCATCCGGAACGGTCCCAGCACAGGCCATGGCCAGGGCATTGCCTGACACGTTTCAACTTCCCCGGACGGAAGAACCATCCGGAACTCCGGCCTTGAGATCCGTTGCGCCGCAATGGCTCCGTAGGCGGATCGCGCGCACCCCCCTCGCCGCCGCTTACAGAAGCCCTCCAGAGAGCCTCCGATCGGCCAAGATCAGTTGCGCCGTAAGGCAGCGCGCAGGTCCATGCAAACACTGGGGTTCTCGGTGATTCCGGGGAGTGTGCGCTCATGCCACAGCCTCCAGGCGCCCCGCCCCGAAGTGGCGCCCCCAGCCGACGCCCAGCACAGGCAACGGTTGGTCGCTGCTGATTTCGATGCGGAAGCCCAGGCTGGAAGCCGCCTTGCGCTCCCCCCGGCCGCTCACCCGCTGCTGCTCAATCACCTTCACCAATCGCGCGCGGATCTCCCCGTGCTCGGGATGGCCCACCACGATCTCCTCGCCATGATGCTGAAACGAGCCAGGCGGCAGCTTGCCCTCCTCTCCGAGTCCCCATAGCAGGGACTGGATCGCCTGGCCGGCTGGGTGTCGTTGCGGCCGGCCAGCCCTTGGAGTGGTGTAGAGCAGCATTGGCGTAGCCGTCACCAGCTTGCGGGCCTGCTCGGGCGGTTGGGCATCGAGTCGCATCAGCCGCACCGGCACTTCGACACCGCCTCTGCCAAACAGGCGCTGGAGCCCCTGCAGTGCCTGCAGCTCCTCCTCAACGAAGGGCTGGGGGCTTCTGACCTCCAGAGCCGTGATCGCGTCATCTTCCTCCTGCCAGCGATACCAGGCGCGCTGGTCTTCCCCCAACGGCTGCCCTGCAGCCATACCGGAGAACAGAGAGGAGGAGGGGGCCTTGCGCAACAGGGCGCGATGCAGCCGATCCGTCCAGGCCAGCCCGGCGGTAGCTGGGATCGGATAGGTGGCGAGGAAGGCGAACAGGGCACGATTGACTGCCGGAGCCGCGGATCCCCCGAGCTTTGGGGCGGGGCGATCGGGGCTGTAGCGGTAGCTGAGCCACTGCTGCCCCGGCAACGCTGGTCGCCCTTCCTGGCGAGCCTCCTGGGGATTCATCAACAGCCCTGGGATCACCTCCTCGCTGTTGCAGCCGAGCACCTTCAGCGTGCCCATCGGATCGGGCCGGCAGTTGGCTTCCGGCATGGTGGGCACCAGTTGCCAGAGCGCCGGGTATTCCGCACGGCCCAGGTAGGTGAGGCCCGCAAGGCAGTCGCCCAGCAAGTTGCGCTCCTCCGCTGACAGATCGACGGGCCAGCCGACATGGATCGCAGCACCGGCACCCAGCTGCAGGAACGAATCGATGAATGAGCGGCGCTTGCCCGTCGAGTGGCTGAAGCCGCTGACGTCGGTGGTGAGGGGCGGCACCGCCTCGCAGCCATAGACCGGCCGGAAGCCCCGGATCTGCCCGTATTCCCCGAAGGGCAGGTGGTAGCTGGGCTCTGCGGCAGAAAGGGCCATCACCATCTCAGTGGCGCCATCAGGCAGCTGGTCACGGACCTGCGAGAGCGTGAAGGCCCCGTGCAGTACAGCCCGCAGCAGCCGCCAGGGGGAAGGCGGGTACTCCACCTGGCCTTCGAACTCACTCCGATCCCAGGGCGTCGCGCCGTAACGGCCGGAGAGCAGGGTGATTCGCAGGATGGTGGCCATCACTCCACCTCCCCGTCGGCGTCGTCTGTAGCGACGGCCGCGGCCTTCGCTTTGCCGGCCTTCGCCTTGGCCGCGCCGATCGTGAGCTGGAACTCCGTGATCGGAGGATCCTGCAGAAGCCCCTGCTGGTGGCATTCCTGCAATCGCTGTTGCAGTCCGCTCAACAGCGTCTCGGCATCCTGCAGTTCTGAGGGAACGCTTGCTCTGTCCTCCACTTGGAGGATGCAATGGGCTCGCAGATCCAGCGGCTCCGCCAGAAGCCGGGCCAGCTTGATGCGGGCTAGCAGTCGCAGCACGTCCCGCGCGGGCTCCGGTAGGGGCAGCCGGTTGATGCGCCCCTCCGCCAGGTAGATCGATAGCTCTATTTCGCGGGCGATGAACGCCTGGTGGCGATAGGGGATGTAGCCGGCGCCCACCTCGGAGGCCTTCGCCTTCTCTCCCACCAGCCCCTCCACGTCGAATCCTTCGCCGGACGGGAAGAGCGGGTCCTTGGCCACGCCTCCATCGGCGATCGACTGGGCTCCGCGGGCCACCACCTCCGCCGACAGCAGGCGGGGAGTCTTCGCCACGTTCGGATCGAGGCCCGTCAGCTGGCTGTAGAACACGCCATGCAGCAGCGAGTTGGGGCAGCGGCGGAAGGTGGCCGCGGCAATGCCGTTGTCGAGGATGTCCTTGGCCAGGGCCTCCTGGAAAGGCCTGAGATCCTTGGCCTTGCAGAACCAGCCGGAGGCCAGGCGGTGGGGCAACTCCAGGCTGCTGGTGCTGCGGGTGCGGCCGGCCGGATCGGTGATTGTGAGGCGTACGTAGGGCATCGCCTCCAGGCCGTCGATCGCCCTGCCGGGCTCGGCCACGAGCGTGGCCTCCAGGTGATTCGCCAGCGACTGCACCGAATCGACGATCACGAGATTCTCCCCGCTGCTCGCGTCGCGCACGACGCTGTGGTCGACATCGACGAATCGAGCCGGCACGAAGGTGGGCAGCAGCGGTTTCAGGAGGATGGTGTGATGCATGGGGGTGCGGATGAAGGATTTGGAACCTGGATCTGCCAGCGGCGCGAGGCCCGCTGATCGGCTTCTCGGACCACCGCCTCCAGCCAGGCGATGCGGAACGGGCCGTAAGTGGTGAGCAGGCGCCGGCAAAGGGGTAGCCATCCCTTGCCCGGGCCCTTCGGCGGGTATTGCAGGGCGATCTCGGGGGAGACGCCCTCTACGGCCGGCAAGGTTTCGCCCTCGCTGACGCCATGCAGCGGCCCATCGCGCGGCTGCCAGGGGAACGGCTCCAGCCGCTGCCGGACCTTCCCGTGGTGGGCCATCAGCAGATAGACGATCAGCTCGTCTTCCCCCATCTGCAGCGCTGCCAGGGCGGAGGCGACCTCATGCCGGAACCCCTGACGTTCATGGCGGCTCCCCCGCCCTGGAGCCTTCGCCCACTGGCCGGCCCCGCAGCCGTTGGCGCGCATCGTGGCCTGAAACACCGGATGGGCCTTGCCGATGTCGTGCAGCCACGCCGCCCGCGCTACCCGTGCTGTCACGTCCTCGGGGAGCGGCAGGACCTCGCAGAGGGCCGAAGCCTCCTCCTCCGCATCGCTGAGGTGCTGGGGCAGGGTCACTGGCACCGACACCCCGAAGCTGCTGCGGTCTTCCCGGTCGAGCAGCTCCGGCTCGATCCGCACGGCCTCCACGGGCTCGGTGCGGAGGGGATCCCAGCCCTGGGAAGAGTCGTAGCCGCCCGCCGAACAGGCCACCGCGGCCACGTCGCCCACCCGCAGCTGGCTGGAAGGGATCTCGATCCAGCCGTCGCCGCGCGGTGTCCAGACGCTGCCGAAGCGTTGGCGCACCGTCGTGAGTGGGGCTTGGCACAGCTCCAAATCGTTCGGCGCTGCCATCGCCTCCCCGGGGCTTGGCCGCCAGAGCAGGGACACATCGCGCATCTCGCCCACCCGCAGGTAGGGCTCGATGTCGATGTCCTGGGCGACCGGGTGGGTGTCGAACAACCGCATCAGGTTGTCCTCGGTCAGCCGTTCCCCCTGCCCCGCCTGCGGCGGCGCCCCAACCGCCATCAGCTCGCGCACCGCCGCATCCGGCAGCTCCGCCAGCCGGGTACGGGTCTCCTGCAGTTCAGCCGGCTTGTACGGCAGATCCACCGCTGGCTCCACCACCACTACGGCGGCATCGGCGTAGGTGTCGTTCCGACCAACCCGGCCGCAGCGCTGCACAAACGAGGCCCAGGGGCACAGATCAGTGACCAGCAGGCGGGCATCCAGGTCGATCCCCGCCTCCACCGTCTGCGTCGCCACCACCACGCCCCGGAAGCCCCGCAGCTGCACCTCGATCGCCTGGCGGTCCTGCCGGCGGAAGCGGGAGTGGAGCAACAGATGCGGGTAGCCGCTGGCCTGCAGCCCCGCCGCCAGCTGCTGGGCCCTCTTCACCTGATTCACCACCACCAGCGTCAGCGTGCCCTCCTCGTGCTGCTGCTGCACCAGGGCGAGGGGGTCGGCGACTTCGGCCAGCGTCAGGGGCTTGGGCCGTCCGATCTTGCGCAGCGCCAGTGGGTGCTCCTGGTCTGCCTGCCCCAGCCCGAAGCGGGGCGTCCCCGCCGGCAACAGAGACGGATCCAGTGTTGCGGAGCAGAGCACCAGCTCCCGCGGCGCCGGGCCGCCATGGTGCTCATGCAACTGCTGCAACCGGATCGCGGTGCGCACGGCTGCTCCCTGAAGCTGTGTTTCATCCACCACCACACGCACGTCCACATTGAGGGCCGCGAAGTGCCTTGGCCAAGACCAGCGTGAACAGCAATAGCCCCGCATAAGCTGTCGACTCACCACCTGATCCAAGGTGCCGACAATCACGGCTTCCGCAGCCATGGCATCCACGTAATCGTTGTCGATCTGGCCGCCGCGCAGAACGAACACCGGAACCGTTGCACCGAGACGTGTGATCACCGCGCGGCACTCGGCTGCGATCTGATCCGAGAGGGCGCGCAATGGCAACTGGTAGACCAGGCGGCGCGGTGTTGTGGCAGGCCGTTGTTGGCGCTCCCAGAGCCAGCCAATGAGTGTGGCCAAGGTTTTTCCAAGACCGGTTGGGGCTTCCATCGTGCGGATCGGAGCAGCAGGCTCTTCCATCCAAGCGAGTTGGAAGGGCATTGGAGAGAAGCCAGACGCATACGCAAAAAAGGATACCGCATCTGCATTGAGCAGTCGCTTGCTCATGGACGCATGGTGCGCCACTGAAGTAGAGAGATGACGCGGATGCATGTGCTTTACCAGGATAAGGCTCTCCCAGGGGCTGGCAGTAGCAAATTGAGATCCCAAGTTGCTTACACGCCCATCATAGGCCAACCCTCAGCGATGGGAAGGGATGACCTCGATCTATGTAGATCGTGCATAGATTACAGAATCCAACAACCTTGGTGGAGAAGGCGGTCCATTACGTCTTGAGTTCATGCGACACTGAGGGGATAAAGCGACTTACATCATGCGGACGCTGTATCTGCTGCGCAGTCACGGGCGAGCATCGCTCAGCGGCGAGTTGGTAGTTGTGCATGAAGGAGAGGAGGAGTTGCAGCGCGTCCCTCTCCCTTTGCTGGATCAGATCTTAGTGATGGGAAATGTGCAAATCACCACCCCATTGATTGAAGCCTGTCTCACGCGCAAGGTCGCCATCGCCTTCTTGACGGAATCCGGTTGGTGCCATGGCAGATTGCAGCCTCTTGTACGCGACTATCGACATAGGCCAAGATATCAACTTGCTCTTGGCGTAGGGGAACGACTTCAGGCAGCCCATCAACTTGTAGCAGCAAAGATTTGCAATGGGCGTGTGCTGTTGCTTCGCCTTACACGACGGGACCGCCGTGAATCTGTTCAAGATAGCATCGACAAATTAGGTCATTACCAAGAGCAGGCCAGTCGATGTTTAGAGGAAGAGTCATTGCGGGGTCTGGAGGGGAAAGCGGCTTCTGAATACTTCCAGGCCCTTGGGAACTTGATGGCCGACGATGGCTTTGGGTTTACGGGGCGTCACCGCCGACCACCCACCACGCCTTTTGATGCCCTTGCCAGTTTTGGATACAGCGTTCTTTGGAATGCAATGTATGCGTATGTGGAACTGCAGGGGCTGGATCCTTATGAGGGGGTGCTGCATCATGGAAGTGCTCGCCATGCTGCATTGGTATCTGATTTGATAGAGCCCTTGCGCACGTTGCTAGTGGACGCTTTCAACTGCTGGAGGATTCGCACCAAGAGAGTGCTGGTAGATCGAGATATGGAGTACAGGGACGAAGGAGTAAGGTTGACCGATGAAGCTCGACGGCAGTGGCTGCGGGACTGGAGCCATTACATGGCGGAAGACATTTCGCTGATGCAGGAGGAGCATGGTCCGCGCTGGGCGTTGCTGGAACAGCTTGTGCGAAGTTTTGTACAGTTTGTCTATGATCCGTCAAGCGGTTTGCTCATCCCTGAGCGGCGCTGACAGTGGACCGCACGCATCTATGGATTGTGGCCTATGACAGCCCGAGCGACCAACGCCGTCGAAAATTGTCTCAACTGCTGCAAGGTTATGGCAAACGGCTTCAGTGGAGCGTATTTGAGTGCCGCCTCAGAGAGAACCAATTTCGGGCATTGCGGTGGCAACTGGAGCGTCGGATTGACGCTGGGCAGGATCGGGTTTGCTTATGGCCAGTAGCTGGCCAGCAGGTGGCTTCCATCGTGACCATAGGTTTACCCCCCCCCAGAAGACGACCCGATTGATTACATCCTGTGAAATTGCTCGTCCCAGCGCGCAGGGTCCCCACCCAGGCAGATGCACAGTTTCACTGTGGAGCTGCGCGCTGCCCTGCACCGCAGTGGGTTTCGGGAAAAATCAGGGGGGGGCATGAAGGGGGCCCATGGGCCATAGTGGGGCTGCGCTCTGAAGGTTCTCAAACCAGAAGCTGCCCGTAGCTTTTTGATGGCTGCGGTTCCGGATGGTTCTTCCGTCCGGGGAAGTTGAAACATCGACGCATCCGAGTGGGTCACCCGAGAGCTCCACGTTCCGGATGGTTCTTCCGTCCGGGGAAGTTGAAATCTCTCGGTGTAGCGGGATCCGGTGGTAGCAGAGCCGTTCCGGATAATGATCCTATCCGGAGTAGTTGAAACCGTTCGCGGCGGTCACCGTCGCCGACCAGATAAATGCCACCGTGTTGTGTAGGATTTCGCATGCTGCTTCCACTCTGGGAAGCAGAGGCTGCTGTGGGTTATCTGGCTCCACTGAGGCGATCTGGTCAGTTCCGGCTTACAGTTCAACAAAGGGAAGTCGCTCATTCAACTTTTCGCCAATCGTCCCATGCAGACAGCCCTCCGCCTCTCACCCCTCTCCGGCTACCTCGGTGCCATTGGCCTGCTCAAGGTCATCAACCAACAGTTCGATGCTGCAGCTCAGGGCTTCTGGCAGCAGGGTTTCTTTCACCTGCAGACCAGCAACGCGAGGGATGAACTCGTTGACTTCTTGGCCACCCGTTACCGCCCAGGGCCCTTTCTTACGCCCTGGAACAAGTCCAAGGAGAAGGGGCCTAGCTTCCTCAAGGGCCAGGTACCCGCAGCCGTGGAGAAGCTCCAGGGCGAGCGTTTCGACCACCTCCGGCGGGTTGCTGGTGTTGCGGCCGAGGTGCTCCCCCAGTTCGTGCGCGACGGCAGGATCGGCAAGGAGGAGAAGCCCGCCGCCTTCGAAGAACTCGCCCGCCGTGCTGACAGCGACGCCTACTCCGCCTGGCTGAAGCTCTGCGCTGTGGTCACGACCGACGACAAAGGCAAGCTGATCGCTCGCTTCCCGGCTCTGCTGGGCGGCAGCGGTGGGTATGTAGCCGCCGACTTCGGGACGCAGTTCCTCAACTCCCTGGCCGCCGCCAAGGCTGAGCACTTCGCCGCTGCGATCTTCGGGTCTGCAGAAACCGGGGTGCAGGAAAGCAGCGGCAACACACTGATCTACGACCCCGCTGGCCGCGGCGATGGGCAACAGGGCTATTGGGTGGCCACCAGAGACGTGCAATCCGCCAAGGCCAATCCCGCCGATCTGATCCTCCTGGCCGAGGGCATGGCCCTGTTCGAGGGCTATGCCACAACGGCCCACCAAAACGAGGATGGGCAGGGCGGCACCCGCCAGGCCAGCTTCACCCTCGCGGTCGACCACAACTCCAGCCTGCATCCCTCCAGCAGCTGGCTGGAGAACAAGGGCAAGGAATCCGAAGAGCTGTGGTGCCCGCTCTGGGATCAGCCCTGCGGCTTCGACGACGTGCGCGATGCCCTCGGCCGCGTCGCCCTGATGCCACTCCCGCGCCAGCTACAGACTGGTACCGATTTCGCCCTGTTCGCCTCCCGGCTGGGCCGCCAGCAGGGGCTCTCCGGCTTCGCCCGCTACTGCTTCCCCGCCCGCATCGGGCAGGGCACCAAGATCCCCTCCCTAATCGAGGTGTTCCCGCTTACCGAAGACCAGGAGGACCGCACCGATGCCCTCGCCGACCTGGCAAAGTTCGCCTCCACACTCCGCTGGCGTTCACGCGATCCGGCTGTGCCCGCCAGCCATCGCCATGCCGCTGAGCGGGTGGTGGCTGAGGTGGAGTCGCTCTCCGGCGGTGGCGGTTCGTTTGCGACCCTTCTGCGTCAGTTGGTGGCCTGGCGGCGGCAGGAGAACCTGCTGAAGCCGGAGAAGCAGACCGCCAGGTTCCGCTATGGCAGACGGGAGCTGCCCCCACTCTGGTTCGATCTCCTGGTGCAGGAACTGGAGGGTCCGGAATGGCGTCTCGCCCTGGCTCTCGCCACAGCCCGGCCCTACGCCGGCCTTGTGAATGTGCTGCTGCTGTTGGAGGGGCGCCTCGACACGGAGCTGGTGGACGACCTCGCCCTTGGCATCACCTGGATCGAGCGCCGCGGCCTGCCCAGGCTCCTAGCCCCAGACCCACACATCCCCTGGCTCCCGCCCGACTACATCACCGGCCTGCTGCTCAACCAACTGCCATTCCCCGACCACATCCCCATATCAGGAGATCGTGCCCGCTGGAAGGAACTTCTGGAAGCCAACCGCCCGGAAGACGCCATGGCTGTCGCCCTGCAGCGCCTGCGCGTGGCCGATGTGGTGAGCTGGCCGTGGCCCGCCATCACCCACTCCGATCCTCAGCGCTTGCTCCGGGCGGTTCAGGTGCCGATCCATCCGCTGACGCTGCGGTGGCTTTCCAGATGCTGAGATTGTCGGCCCGTCCCTCCTGCTCAGGCGCTTCGGCCGCCGCGGTAATGCCGGCACAAGCAAACAACGGCCCCAGCGGCACCACCCCCAACTGTCCCTGCTCGATCCGCTCCAACCCTGGCGGGAGCGGCTGCTCCGGCCCGTAGAGGGTCGGCGGTGGCGTGCAGTCGCCCAGGGGCAACGGGTCCTGGCGGTAGGTGGGGCGGGGCATCACGGGCAAAGAGCTGGGCTCAGCCTGCCTGAAAGGCGCGGAGAGGGCCAGGGCGGCAATGGGTTGACGAGGCCGGAACCCTCTGGCGTCCCCCCAGCGGAACCTTCCATGGCTACCGATCCCTGTGAACCCGCCCGCGTCCAGGCGCTGTGCTGGCTGCTCGATGAGCTCTTCGATGCAGAGGACGACCTGCTGGCTTTGGTGGCCAGGCCCGGAGCGTTGGCGGGCTGGCGGCGGGAGCGGTTGGGGGAGTTCTGCCAGCGGGTGGGGGAGGGGTTGCTGACGGA
>JBILGK010000094.1:0-3400 GCA_044351065.1 Cyanobium sp. | reverse complement strand
ACCAACGACACGACACCCACCGATGAAACATCGATCCAAGGGCCGCCGTCAGGCCCCCATCAGCAGGCCAACAGGTGGACCAGTTTTCGTGTCGCCGGAGGACCAAAAGCGGATGTCGCTTGACAGCTCCAAGCCCTCGCCCACTACGGCGTCACCGCCCGGCTGGTCCAGACCGCAGACTTCGAACTGATCAAGGAGCAGATCATCCGAGGCATCCCGGTTCCCTGCGGCACCATCCACCGGGATCCGGTGGATGGTGCCGCAGGCTCGGGGCACTGGCTGATCAACGTGGGCCATACCCCCACCCACCTGGTGGTGAACGACCCGTGGGGGGAGCCGGACCTGCTCGGCGGGGCCACTCTCAACCCCAACGGCATGGGGCTCCGCTTCTCCCGCCAGAACTACCGCTGCGCGGGCCTACGGCTACGGGCGGCGCTGGATGATGGAGCCCATCGGGTGTGGGGCCTACCGCTACGCCCTCGGGAAGAGATGGGCGGTGGTGGTGGATGGGGCGGGGTGAGGGCCCGCCGGGCTCGTGGCTGAAACCGGGGTGCTGCTGAGTCGGTGGGGCTCTGAACGCTGGGGATTGCTGCTCCGAGCCCCGCGATTCATTGGGCTGTTACCGCTGGAGGTGGTTCGGCTGAAGGCGGGGTGCCGAAGTTGAGCTAAAACTGACGAATGTCTCCGACTCCACGCCCCAGAGGCCTCATCGCTGGTCAGCAGCTTCCCTTCCAGGAGTGGGAGCTCCTGGAACGCGTCCTCAGGATGGGTGGAGGCTACGTACTTAACTTCTCCGACAAGAGTTTCGCCCATTTCTTCGCCGCTTTCGGTGTGGACATAGACGACACGAGCCGCTTCTTTGAGAGCGGAACATCCAAGGCCAAACGCTTGCGGACGTTTCTACGTATTGCTGAGCCCCCTCTCGTCGGGCAGGTTCTGCTTGCCCTTCTTGAATACGGTATCGCAACGAGATTTGAGGGTCGAGACTTACCAGTTTGCGAAATAGGCGAGCAGGAGATCGGGAACTTCCGCACCATTGCCGAAAGGTTTGCTGTCATAGTCCCTACCGTGGGCAGGAGTGTCCGACGCTTTCGAGTTGCGCTGTCCTTTGCAGGGGAGAAACGCTATTTTGTAGATCAGGCAGCTAGAATTCTCGCGCACCACTTTGACGAGGAGAAAATCCTCTATGACAAATTTCATGAAGCAGAGTTCGCGCGAAGCGATCTGGGCACATATCTTCCTGATCTATATAATGCCAACTCCGACCTTGTTGTTGTGGTTGTCTGCCCAGATTACGACCAAAAGTCATGGACCGGACTTGAGTGGATCGCAATTCACGATCTCCTGAAGCAACGCAAAGAGTCGGATGTCATGCTCTGCAGATTTGAATACGCGACAGTAAGGGGTTTATATTCTACAGCAGGGTTCGTCGAGCTTGACGATAAAACTCCGCACCAGGTTGTCAACCTTATCCTCCAAAGACTTGCTCAGAACGAGGGACATTCGAAGCAGCACTACCTTCAAGGTGTCGGTGCGGAGTATCGATAGGACTAGGGCTTGCTGGCATGGCTTCGCCAGAATATCTCTAATACCTTCCGATGCTGGATGGCATTTCCCCTGCCCTTGGAAACCATGGCAGTCTTGTCGAAGACAAAAGGGTCTGGAAATCTCGCTTGCGTAATACGTGAACAAGGGATCCCCAAAGGCCAGTCTGAGGAACGGAGATGGCGGCCAACGTTCACCCCTCCCTACCCCAACTTCCCCCCCAACGGCACCACCCCCACACTGCAAGCCCGCTCAATCTCCTCCCACCGCCTCTCGTCAACGCCAAGCCGCCGGGCAACCGCCTCGCGGGCAACACCAGCCCCCAGCAGCTTCCGCCCCCTGGCGTGCAGCTCCCGCCAACTGGGCGGCACCTTGATTAGGCAGCCCCGGTCCCGCAGGACGTGGTGCACCTCGCCGTTGGCGTAGCGGGTCAGGCGGGAGTGGGCCGAAGGCCAACCCGCTCAGGGTTCCGCCGCACCCACAAGCTCCAGCAGGATGCGCACACAAGCTGGCCGCAGATCCTCGGGCAGCGTGCCGATCCTCCGACGCACAAGCGGTGTCGCCAGCGTGGTCATACGGCTCAGGCGGCAACGAGAGGATACCTTCAGACCGCTCTGCTGGAATTGCGGGTGATCGGCGTGGATATCAAGCTCATCGCTGTTGGCTGCGCCTGAAATCTTGGAGCTGATGAAAGCCAGCAAAACATCCTCATGGCGCTCGCTCTGGCAGATCACCAGTGCTGGACGTGGCTTGACGTTGGGCCCATCCGTGAACGGGAAGGCCACCAGAACGATGTCAAAGCGAGCCAGCATCAAGCGGCCACAACCGGTTCGCCGTCGCTGAAGCGATACAGATCAGGTTCCTGGGCGAGGTCATCGAAGGCTTGACCCGCCTGGGTGAGTTCGGCCAGATCTTTGCTGCTCAGATCACCGGCCTCCCCGCCGAGTTGCTCCAGCAGCCAGCGGCGATCCTCATCCGGCAGGCTCCGAATCACCTCCAGGAGGTTCTTGGTGAGCTGGGGGTTGGTCATGGCCTGATGCTATCGCCGATTCAGTTCTTCTCTCCAGGCTCGCCGCCTGGGCACCGTGGCTCACAGCGGCTCGATCGGCCCCAGCGGCACCTCCCCCAACCGCTGGGCCACCGCCTCGCGGGGAACACCAGCCCCCTGCAGCTTGCGGCCCCTGGCGTGCAGTTCCCGCCAGCTGGGCGGCACCTTGATCAGAAAGCCCCGATCCCGCAGGAAGTGGTGCACCTCGCCGTTGGCGTAGCGGCGCGCGAAAGGCCGGAAGTCCCCCCGCTCGCGTAGGTAGAGGCGGGCGGCCAGGATGATGGTCACCATCGTAATCTGCTTCAGGTCTTCCTGGGCATGGCCCTTGCGGCACGAGAGGTTGGTCGCCACCGCTCGGGCGATGTCTTGATGCTGCAGAGCCAGGGCATTGGCGGCGGCGTGGGGATCGTCGGCGCGGTGGGGCCGGCGCCGGCTGGGCCCAGGCGAGCGTTCAGGTGCCCTGGGGCTGGAGCTGGTGCTCCGGCGCTGGCGGGCGCTGGGCCGATGGCTGGGGGTTTGGGTGGCTTGGGAGGTGGTGTGTGGCGTCGATCGGCTCTGTTTTTCGGGAGTGTGTTGCTGCGTCAAGGGTGGGGGAATCGTCCGCGGGTGATCAGCGGAGGGCTACTTGGCTGGTTCGGGGAGTCCAGCCGCTTCTTCGCGCGGTGGGCACTGCGGCTGCTTGGGTGTGGCCTGCAGGCGACAAAAAGGAGCCAGCGCATAACGCTGGCGTGATGCAGGGGGCAAGAATCCACGCCTGAGCCCAATGAATCCCAAAGGATCCACGGCGGTTTCTTCCCCAGATCCCCA
>JBILGK010000011.1:0-103098 GCA_044351065.1 Cyanobium sp. | reverse complement strand
ACAAAATCAAAGTAGCTTGAATACCATTCATCCTGCGGCAAGTGCGCCTGAACATAAGCGTAGATCTCCTCTTGGATCGGTTGCTCTAGTGACATGACGTGATGAATCAGTGAAGTGAGGCTAACGCTCATCATCACCCGCCCGCAGCCACCATCGCGAAAAACCGAGCCCTATGATTCGGGTCGGGTGCATGATGTTGTTGGGCAATCCTTGCGGCGTAGGCGCTGATTGATGCGTGCCTGTTCTTAGGCTCATCATGTTAGCTCATGCTGGACATTCTCGAGCAGAGAGGATGTGATCTGCACCAGGAGCTGCCAATCTGGCGAACGGATTGCCACGCTGTCGGCGTATCGGGTCTGAACAGCAAAGAAAGAGAGATCGGCAATCGGCTCAAACGCGCTCATGTTGCTACCCGATTCCTCCAGCCAATCCAGCCAGGCGACGAGGTCGTGAGTGAAGGGAGCCTGCCCGCCCTTGGCGTGGATCCAGCCTTTCAGGGCCTTTTCGCAGGCCTGTTGCAGCCGGACGCCGATGCTGCTATCGCGGAAACCAGAGAGAGCCAACATGCGCTGCGCCTCCACAAGATCGGCCTGGGCGATCCGCAGGTAGCGCAGGGCATCCGGATCAGCCATTCAGCAGAATCCCTTCTTGATAGGCCAGGGATGTAATGGCGCTTCTGTATTGCTTGCGTTGGCTCACCTCGCCTTCGCTGTACAGAAGCAGGTCAAGCGGCAAGCGATGGCTGGAATACTGCCGCCAAAGATCTCCCAGCACCCGCAGACGATCCTGGCCCGCCAGCCACTGATCCGGCACGGTGATCAACAGATCCACGTCGGAATCAGGCCGGGATGTGCCCCTGGCCCGTGATCCAAACAGGCGGATCTGGGCGTCAGGGATGGCGGCGGCGATCCCTGCGGCGATCATTCGGATCCGCGGGTCGATCGGGATGGCTGAAGTGGAGCTGGGAGCCGATGTCATGGGGGCATTTTGACCGAGGCGTCATGGGGTGGGAGAGCCCGAGGGTGGGCGACAGCACAGGATCGAGGCGCCTACGGCGCCATCCCCGACAGCCAACAGCCAAACAGTCAGGCAGCCCAAACATCCAACAGCCAGGGCAAAACTAACTGCCCAAGCCGCAAGGCTTCCGCAGAGCGGTAGGGCAAAGGGCCCAAGGGCTCTAGCCGCCAGGCTTCTGCGAAACAGTAGGGCCAAAAAGGGAGCCTGGGGGGAGGAGACAGCAAGGGCGAAAACCAACAAAGGGGTTGAAGAAGGCCGGGGGGATGCTGAACCGGAAGGCGACGCGGCAGAAGAGGGGAACGTCGAACCAGGAACCGCCTCGCAGCAGCTTCCAGCCCCGCTGGCCGCTCTCTCGGCGCACGAGATCCGCATCCTCCTCACGCCAGGGCTCCCCATCCTCCGGATGGCCCTCACCCACGGGGTTGGGATGCCAGCTGTCTTCACACCACTCCAACAACTGCCCATGCAGCTCGGCCAGACCCCAGCGGTTCACCAGCCCGCTGGCCCCGTTCAGCCCAGTCTGCTTGGTTTTCGCTCTCTTGCCGCCACGAGAAAAGGTGGTGCTGGCGTCATACCGCGCCCAACTGCCATCCAGCGTGTCGCCGAAATGAAAGGGTGTGGCGGCCCCCGCCCGGCAGGCCCCCTCCCATTGGTTCTCGCTCGGCAGCGCCAGCTGGGGCGCCTCACCGCTGCCGCCCAGCTCCGGCCACTGCTCCTGGAGCCAACGATTCAGCCGCTGCAGCCATTCCCGGCTCTGTTGCCAGCTGACGCTGTCCACCGCCAGCTCGCCGGGCTGGCCGTGCTTATCCCACAGACTCTCGGGCTTGGCTGCGCCAGGGCTTTCCTCCAGTTCCCGCTCAATCTCCCCTACCGCCTCCACCAAAGCCCGCCACTGCCCCTGGCTGATCGGCTGGCGCACCAGCGCAAACGCCACCAGCCGCACCCGCCGCGGCGCTTCCACATCCACTCCTTTGCAGCCGTCGCGATTGGTGGCGTAATAGTCCATAACCGCCTGGCGGTCGTGCTCCGTTGCCGGTGAACCCAGCTGCGCCTCTCCCGCCGGCACCACCACCAGCTCCAGCCGCTCGCCCCCCGGCAGCGGCAGCGTCCACACGGGGACCTCCACCACCTCGGTGCAAATCCGCAGGCCGCTCCCCTCCTCCAGGGCCGTGAGGGTGAGCATCGGCACTGGTTTCCCCTCGCCGCTGCCGAACAAGGGCAGATCGGCCGAGGCCGCCAGTTGCAGGCCCCGTGAGGCGCCTTGCAGCAGCGGCAGGCGGGCGTCGTGTTCCGCCCAGCCTTCCGCATCCACCACCAGCAGGTTGAGGGCATCGCTGCGCAGCCAGCCCTCCAGCTCAGCGGCGATCCGATCCCGCTGATCCCGATCGCCGCTGCGACGAGCCAGCAGCCCCAGGCTCTCCGCCGCCCGCCGCCGCAGCGCCACCGGCGCCTCGGTCTCGGCCAGGCAATCCCGCAGCGGCTGCTCGACACCGATCAGCGCCAGCACCAGGGCCGCGTCCTGGCGGTCGGCCAGGGGGCATGACCCATCGCCCAGCAGCTGCTGCAGCGGTTCACGCCCCTCCTTGCGCACCGCGCGCTCTTCGCTGCCGCCAGCCGCCGCCAGCGCCGCCAATTGCTCCAGGGCCTGGCGCCGCACGCGCTCCGGGGCTTCGGGGGTGAGGTCGGCCCCGAGCCGCTTCACGCGCAGCGCTTGCAGACGCTCCACCTTGCTCTCGTCAATCCATCGCACCAGTGGCTCCCAAGTGCGCAGCAGCGCCTCATGGGCGATCTCCACACTGCCCTCCTTCAACACCAACAGGCGGTCATCCACCAGCCGCCGCACGATCGCCAGGCTGGCGGGCGGCAGATCCTCAAGCCGCGCCGCCCGTTTGGCCTCCTGGCCGTCGCCGCTGACACTCACGAGATGATCCAGAAACGCCTCCCGCAGCGCCGCACGCTCCTCTGCGCCACTGGTTTGCGGATCCCAGCACTCCTTGGCGCGGGTGCTCACCGCCCCCGCCACGCCGCCCAAGTGCTTGTAGTCGTCAAGCGTCAGGTCCCACTGTTCACCGGGCCGCGTTCCCGCGACGGCGACACCCCGCCTCTCCCTGGCCCTCCACAGCTTCTCCAAGGTGAAGGCCAGCAGAGGCAACGCATCTCGCCCGCCGCTTTCCTCCACCAGCCGCTCCTTCAATCCCGGCTCCAGGGTGAGCTTCGAGCGATCCGCCGGGCCGGTGATCAGGTCGCCGAAGTCTTCTGGTTCGATCGGCTCCAGGGGGAGGCTCTTCGCCATGCCCGTCAGCGCCGGCCAACGCATTTGCAGCGGCGCTAGAAAATCCGTGCGCATCGTTGCCAGCACCATCAACCCCGCCTTGGGAACGCGCAGCAGGTTCCGCAGGAACGTCTGAAACATCTCAGCCTCATCCGCCGGGCCGTCGTTCGGGCCAGCACTCAGCAGCTCCTCGAACTGATCGATCACCACCAGCAGCCGCGTGTTGCGCTGGCGCTGTAGCTCCCGCAGGCTGCTGAGCGGATCGGCGGCGTCAAACACGCCACCGGCGTTCAGCACCGCCTTCTCCATTTCCTTGAAGGGCTGATCGCCGGGCGTGAACGGCGGCAGCACCGTCCAACTCCCTTCGCCGGCGCCCTTCAGCCGGGGCACCACCCCCGCGCGCACCAGCGACGACTTGCCATAACCCGACGCCCCCAGCAGCAGCAAGAACGCCTGCGGGCGCAACGCCAGGGCAGCGAGACGTTCCACCACGGCCTCGATCGCCACGTCGCGCCCGAAGAACACCGGCGCCTGCCACTCCTCGAACGCCGGCAGTCCCGGATAAGGAGGCAGGGTCGCGTCCCAGGTTTGCAGATCCCGCCATTTGAGCTTGCGTTGCAGGGTTTGGCGCAAACGCTGCCGCACATCCGCCAGCCGCTCGGGGCTGGGGTTCACGGCATCAGGCACCTGGATCGCCTGGTTGACCTGCAGAAGCAACGGCAACGGCTCGCTCTTCAGCTCCTCAGCTGTCTTGGCCAACTGGATCGGGATCACGGTCTTGCCGTCTTTCACCGCGATCGCCACCTCCCCCACGCACCAGGGCGAACTCTCATACTGCTCGCTGCAGAGGCACACCATCGCCCTCGCCTCGTCCAGCTCGCGATACAGCGTCTGGCGCCAATCATCACCAGGCTTGACGCCATTGCTGTGGTCTTTGTCGCGGAAGTAGCCGTACTTCCACTCCGTGAACCATTCCGCCAGCCGGTCTGCCCAGACATCACCCTCAGGGTCGCGCCCGGTATAGCTGATGAAGATCGCGCCCATGAGGAAGAGGCCGTCACCGCATTAGCTCAATCTACCGGCCGCTGATGGCTGAGCTTGGTGCGGCCGTCTGCAAGCCTTCTGATTTGCCCAACAGTGTTTAGGCGGACCCGCATAATACCCCAACTTCCGCCGACATCGCCGCCTAAAACTGGCGGGAGGTGAGGGCTGCCCGTGAGACCTACTGCGCCGTGAGGGGGTTGGCGTAAGCCGGAGCCATTCCGGGTTTGATAGGCGGACCCGCCTATAAGGGTTCAGCCCGTTACAAAAGATCAGCCGGGCTGCGCACGCCCAAGGGGCCACGGTTGAGAACGTGCGTGTAGATCATGGTGGTTTTGGTGTCTTTGTAGCCCATCAGTTCCTGAATGGTGCGGTTGTTCTGGCCGCGTTCCAGCAGGTGAGTGGCGAAAGAATGGCGGAAGGTGTGGCATGTGGCTGGTGTGGTGATTCCCGAAGCCAACACAGCTGGGCGCACAGCCTTCTGAATCACGCGGGTGCCAGCGATCTTGCTGTGGAAACACCCATTGCCAGCCCCACTCCACCGGTGCATGGGGATTCGTCCGCTCCAAGGCGATCGGAAGGAGTCCCCCCATAGCCCTCGGCAAGGTCCGGGCACTCCAGGCATCGCACCTCTGCGACGGTGATCACCCCCTCCAGGCCCAGATCCCGCTCCAGCAGCTCCCGATACAGAAACAGCAGTGCTGACAGGACCTGATTCCGGCTGGAGGCGCTCACCTGTCCCTTCACCGCCAGGTGGGTGAGGAAGCCATTCACCTCTTCGCTGCCCATCTCCCGCGGATGGCGGAGATGTCAACAGGACGGCGCCCGTAGTGGCGAGCCTGAAATTCTTCGCAATAGCGCTGGATCAGCCCGGCAGGGCGAGGGGAACCCGGTATCAATGGTTTCCTGAACACCACAACAGGATTCCCGGCCACTCCCATGGTCCTGTGAAGCGAGTGTTGTTCCCTTCGGCCCCGTAGCGCCATGATGAAAACACCCTCAGCCGGTGCCCCTGTTTCGAGACCTGGTGCGGCGCCGGCTGCTCGATCGGCAGGGCAAAACCCACGCTTCAGATGCCTTCCCCTTCCCTGGGGCTTTGCCTCCACCGTCTACCAGTTCGCCACCTACGGCCGCAGCAGCTCCGCCGTGATCGGCATCAGCGACGCCGGCTCCGCCATCAGCAGGCGGTGCTGGCGCACGGGCAAGCGGTGACGGGGACCCACCGGCAGCACGGCCCGCCAGCCCGGAATCACCATCAGATCGCTGGGGATGTAAAAGCTCGTGCAGTCGACCCGGCGCAGGGGATCGAGATCGGCATCAAGGCGGCGCAGCAGGGAGCTGCCCGGCTTCATGTCGGCCACACCGGCCAGCAGGAAGCGCGGCCAGGGCACGGCCACCAGGCTGCCGCCGTGGGGGCTGGCCACCGAGAGGAACCGCCGTGTGCGGGCCGCACCACCGAAAAGCTGAATCCAGGTGCGGGCGATCAGGCCCCCCATCGAAAAGCCGAGCACATCCACGGGCTGCTCCACGCCGAAGGCGGCCTCGATCTGCTCACCCAGCCGCTGGGCGAGGGTTTCCAGCGACGTGGCGCCCAGGCGGTGGGGCAGGTGCGGCGCCAGCAGCGGCTCGCGGCGGTTTCCGAGGTAGTGGCGCAGGCCCCGGAAGATCTCCGGGGTGTCGAACAACCCGTGCACCAGCACCAGCGGCGGCGCGGCGGGTGGCGCTACGGCCGATTTCTCGCTCACAGGGGCAGCGGGCGGTGCGTGAAGCGCCGCTCGCCCGCGGCGTACTCCGCCACGGTGTGGCCCTCGCCCCGCAGCCGGTAGCGGTAGGTGATCAGCCCCTCCAGACCCACCGGACCTCGCGGCGGCAGGGTCTGGGTGCTGATGCCCACCTCCGCACCGAATCCGTAGCGGAAGCCATCGGCGAAGCGGGTGGAGCAGTTCAGAAACACCCCCGCACTGTCCACCGCCGCCAGGAAGCGTTCGGCCGCCTCCGCATCGCTGGTGCAGATCGCCTCGGTGTGGCGGGAGCCGTGGCGGGCGATGTGGGCCAGGGCCTCCTCCAGGTCGGCCACCACCTTCACGCTCAGAATCAGGTCGGAGTACTCGGTGCGCCAGTCGTCCTCGCTGGCGACCCCCGCCACCCCCAGGGCCCGGGCCTCCCCATCGCCGCGCAGCTCCACCCCCGCGGCCTCCAGCGCCGGGATCGCCGCCGCCAGGAAGGGGCCCGCGATGGCGCGATGCACCAGCAGTGTTTCGATCGCGTTGCAGGCGGCGGGGTACTGGCTCTTGCTGTCCACCGCCAGCCGCACCGCCTGCTCCACCGCGGCGGCGCGATCCACATACAGATGGCACACCCCATCGGCGTGACCCAGCACCGGGATGCGGGTGTGGGACTGGATGAAGCGCACCAGCGCGTTGGAGCCCCGCGGGATGATCAGATCCACCAGGCCATCGAGCTTGAGCAGCGCCAGGCTCTCCTGCCGGCTGGTGAGCAGCTCCAGGCAGGCCGGATCCACCTCCGCCGCGGCCAGACCCACCCGCAGAGCATCCACAATCGCCCGGCAGCTGGCGGTCGCCTCCCGACCCCCCTTCAGCAGCGCGCCATTGCCGGAACGGATCGCCAGGGAGGCGATCTGCATCACCGCGTCGGGGCGGGCCTCGAAGATCACCCCCAGCACCCCCAGGGGCACGCTCACCCGCTCCAGCACCAGCCCGTCATCCAGTTCGGTGTGCAGCTGGCGCTGCCCCAGCGGATCCTCCAGGGCCGCCACCTGGCGCACCCCCTCGATCGCGGCGGCCAGCTTGGCCCTGTCCAATCGCAGCCGGGCCACCAGGGGGGGAGCCAGGCCATCCCGCCCGGCGGCGGCCAGATCCTCAGCGTTGGCAGCCACGATCGCTTCGGCGCCGGCCTCCAGCGCATCGGCCATCGCCAGCACGGCGCGGCGGCGCTCGGCGTTGTGGAGCCGGCCGAGGGCCATGGCGGCGCGGCGCACGGCGGCGGCCCGCTCCAGCAGCTCCGGCGTGGGTTCCGGAACCGGGGCGGGGGCCGCAGCGGCAGCGGCAGCAGCAGAGGTGGCAGTGGCGGCGGTGGCGGATTCGGGCAGGCTCATCCCGCCATCATCCCAAGCCGCCCGCCACCAGGCGCTGCTGTGCCAGCCAGGCGGCCCCGAGCCGCCCGGCGCCATTGCCGAGGGCGCAGCGCTGGATCTGCAATCCCTCGCGGCTCACCGCCAGCACCCGAGCCTCCACCTCCCGCCAGACCGCCGGCAGGAAGTGCTCGCTCGCGGCGCTCAGCCCGCCTCCGATCAGCACAAGGTCGGGCGTCAGCACATAGAGCAGCGAACTCAGGCCGATGCCCAGCCAGCGGCCATAGGCGTCCCACACCGCCTGCGCCTCCGGGTCGGCGGCATCGGCCCGGCCCACGAGCTCGGCGGGATCGAGGGGGCTGAGCCTCGCCAGGCCGGCGATGCTGCAGTACTGCTCCAGCGAGCCCCGGTTGCCGCTGCGGCACGGCGGACCCTCCGGATCCACGCCGATCAGGCCGGGCTCGGCCGCCGCCCCGCCATGGCCGAGAAACAACTCGCCCGCCAGCAGCACCGCACCGCCCACCCCTGTGCCGAGGGTGAGCAGCAGCACGTCGTCGGCTTCCCGCGCGGCACCCCGCCAGCGCTCGCCCAGCAGGGCGCAGTTGGCGTCGTTGGCCAGGGTGACGCGGCGGCCGATCTGGGGCTCCAACCAGGCCGCCAGGGGCACCTCTCGCCAACCGGGCAGATTGATGGCGATCCGGGCCACACGGGCCGTGCGGTCGCTCGGGCCGGGATGGCCGATCCCCACCCGATCGGCGAGGCGATCCGGATCGAGCGCTTCGATCGCGTCGGCGATCGCCACGCTGACCGCCCCCGGCAACGCCGGTTGCGGCGTGGCGCATTCCGCCTCGGCCAGCAACGTGCCGTCTTCGGCGAAGCGCCCCAGCTTGATCGCCGTTCCCCCCAGGTCGACGCCGATCAGCTGGGGGCTGGAGCCAGGGGCGGCGGGGGAAGACATGGAGAGCGGGCGATCAGAAGCGGAGGAACACCCGCAGCTGGGTCTGCCAGGCTCCCTGGGTGTCGATGGATCCCTCCAGGTTGAAGGTATCGGAGGCTTTGTAGTTCAGGGTCAGCTGGGGCGGCACGTCCGAGCGGTTCGGAGCCGCCAGCACCGAGGCGTTGATCCGGTCCGTGATGTCGTAGCCCACCTCCGCCCCGAACACCAACTGCGGCGGCACCCGTCCGGAGCGGCGCTCCTCGGTGCTGCTCACCGAGGGATTCACATACGTGGGGTAGAGGGCGAAGCTCACCCGCTGGCCAAAGGCATCGGTCAGGGAGCTCAGCAGGGGGGAGAGCAGCGACTGGCCCAGCACCGTGGCCAGGGCGGTTCCGGCCTGACCACCGCTCAGGCCCGCCAGGGAGTTGCCGCCGATCAGGGCCACCAGTCGCTCCCGGGGCAGGGGCGGGCTGCTGCTCAGCCGCAGGTTCTCGGCGATCCGGTCGGCCGGGCCGCTGACCGCCACCGTGACGAGGATCAGCTTGAGCTGGCTGAGGCGCGAGAAGCCCCCCTGGGCTTCCACTTCCGCCAGGCTCGGCGCGTTCGGGCTGCCGAGGCCCCCGGCGGTCAAGCCACTGGGGGCGATCACGTTGAGGCTGTCGGAGACGCGGGTGCGCAGCGCGATGTCCAGGTAGGGGACCAGCCCGAGGGACGGGGTGAAGACCGCCACGTTGGGGGCATCGGGATCGAGGCTGAAGCTGGTGGTGAACAGATTGAGGCGACCCCCGAGCAGGCGCACCACCCCGCTGGCCTGCAGCGAGGGGTCGAGGGGCCCGGAGATGCGCAGCCGGCCGCCGGTGCGGAAGCTGCCGACGCTGCCGATCGTCACCTTCAGATTGGGGCCGAGGCGCAGCAGCAGATCCTGGAAGCTCAACCAGGGCAGATTGGGGATCGCCTGGCGCAGCGACTCGCCGGTGGATGACTCCCGATCCGGTCCGAGCAGCACCAGCGGCTGCTGGAAATCCCATCGCGACTCCAACAGCTGCTCGAAGCGGACCGGCTTCACCGGCTGGTCGGAGTGGGGCGAGGCGCCGGGGCTGGTCGCCAGCTCGCCCGGTGCGGCGTTGACGCTGCCATCGCGGATCGCCAGGTCGCCGCCCAGCTTGGGTTGGCTCAAGCTGCCCCCCAGCCGCAGACTGCCGTCGCCGACAGCGTTGATGCGCGGCAACTGGAACGGCACCCGCTTCAGCCGCACCTGCAGGGTCGCCTGATTCGCCAGGGGCCGCACCAGGCCGAGTCGCCCCTCGCCGCTGATGCGCCCCTCCCGCCCCACCCGGGCGGTGAGTTCCTGCAGCAGCAACTGCTCGAAATCGAACAGCACCGTCGCCTCCACATCCCGCAGGGTCTGGCCGATGAAGCCCAGCTGCCCGCCGCGCAGGCGCAGGAAGCCGTTGGCGATCGGATCGGCCAGGCTGCCGCGGATCAGCAGCTGCAGGTCGGTGCTGCCCCGCTGCACCACCACCGCGGTGCCTGCCAGGCGGGAGAGGAAGCGCAGGCCGTCGCCCCGGCTGGCCAGGCGCAGTTCGAGACCCTTGCGGCCGGGATCGAGCGGGATCGTGCCCGCCAGCTCGACGCTGTTTTCCGCTCCGGCGGAGCGCAGCGCCAGATCGACGCTGACCCCGGCCTCCTTCAGGGCGACCCGGCCGCGCTCCAGTTCCAGGACCCGATCCCCCAGATGGGTGTCCACCAGAGCCAGGTCGATCGACAACTCCGGTTGCTCCCCCCCCAGCCGATAGCGGCCGCGCATCGCCAGCTGCCCCCGCAGGCTCTCGGGCACAGGCGTCAGCAGCGTCAGCAGCGCCAGGGACACCCCGGAGAGGTCGAACTCCCCCTCGCCCGGGAGTGCCCCCCGCAGCCGCAGCTCGAACGGTTGGGCGGCCAGGGCCTGATCCCGATCCTGGTGGCGCAGCCAGACATGGCCCCGGGCGCTCAGATCCGCCCGGGCGCTGCGCAGGTCGGCGCCCGTCAGGGTGAGGCGGGCATCGATGCGGCTTTGCAACCGCTGCAGGAAGGTGCTGCGATCGACCCGCTGCTCCTGGAGATCGCGCTCCCGCAGACGCTCCAGGGCGGCCTGCAGGGCCAGCAGCTGGTCGTCCAGGCTGTGGCCGAGGGTGAGGATCGCCGGTGCGCCGAGGGCGGCGGCGCCCGCCACCTTCCGCGGCGCGCCCCCCTGCCAGAGGGGCCAGGCGGCAAGCACCTGTCGGAACAGGCTGGCGCTCAGCGCTCGGGCCTCGAAATCGGCGCGGAACGGACCCTTCCAGCGGCCCTCGACGCGGGCCTCGATCCGCCCCCGGTCGAGGGTGTCCACGGCGCCGCGGATGCCGTAGCGACGGTCGGCGTAGCGCACGTCGGCCCGGATCTCCTGGCCGGCGATGCCGAGGAAGCGCGGGTTGGCGAGCCGCAGGCTTCCGGCGAAGGCGAGGGGCTCGAGGCCGAGGCTGCCGGCACCGCTCAACATCCCCTGCAGGCGCTGGTAGCGGCCGCGCGGGCCGGTGGCCAGGGTCAGCCCGGAGAGGGGAAAGTCCCGGGCCTGCCAGCGGTAGCCCTCGGGTCGGCCCGTGAGCTGCAACAGCCCGCCGCGCCGCTCCAGATCGATCCGAACCGGCAGCCAGCGTCGATCGAGCACAGCCTCCAGCCGCCCCGGTGGGGCAGGGGCAAGGGCCTGGAGGCTGAGGCGACCGCCGGCTTTGGCGGCGGTCGCGAAGGGCAGGGCCGAGGCCTGCAGTCGCCCGCTCCAGCTCTCCCGCAGCCAGAGGGGCCCGGCGCCGGGTTCCCGCACCCGCAGCTCCAGCGAGGGGCGCAGGGCCTCCAGCGGACCGACCAGCCGCCCGCGGGCAGCGAGGCGGCCCCGCAGGCGGGTGGCCACCAGCGGATCAAGCCGGGACAGGGGGAAATCGCGCAGCTCCAGGCTGGCCTCCAGCTCCCCGCGCACCAGGCCCCGACCGGGACGAACCGCCAGGGGAAGGCTGGCGCGGGCCTGCAGAAGGGGACTGTCGAACCGCTGGAGGCGCAGCAGGCCATCGCTCCAGCGCAGGGAGGCCCGCCAGGGACCGAGCAGGGCGTGGTTGGAGGGCGCGGTATCCACCGCCAGGCGCGGCCGGCCGGGGAGGCCCTCAAGCCGCAGGCTTCCCAGCAGGGGCCGGTCCCGCAACCAGGCGGGCAGCTTCTCCCCGCCGGGCAGTTCGGTGGGCTCCAGCACCCAGCCGCCCTGGAGGTCGAAACGGCGTCCGAGGCTTCCACGGGTACGGAGCCAGGAGGCCCCGCGGCGCACTTCGATCCGGGCGCCCTGCAGGCCGCCACCCTGCCAGCGGCCCCGCAGGGTTCCCCGGAGCGGCAGGGTTCCGAGCGGGTTGCCGCGGGGCGGCACAACCTCGATCCGGGCCGCCAGGTTTCGCTCCCGGTTCAAGCGCCCCCCGATCCGGCCCCCCCAGTCCCCGTAGCGCCAGCGGCTCTCCGCCAGCAGCAGCTCCCCCTCGCGGCAGGCCAGGGGTGCTCGCTCCAGGTGCAGCGGCTCGCCGCCCCCCGGCGGCTGCCAACGCAGATCCTGGAGCCGCAGCTCGCCCCGGCATCCCCCCGCACCGCGCACCAGGCTGAGCTGCACCCGGCCGTCGGCGCGCCCGTCGAGGCGGCCCTGCAGGGGCAGCAGGGGCCGCAATGCCTGGATCCGGAAGTCGAGGGGCGTCAGCAGGATCTGCCAGCGCTGGCGTTGCCAGTCGCCGCTGCCGCTCGCCACCACGCTGCCCTCCTGCCCGGGTGCCCAGGCGCGAGCCCGCAGCTCCAGAGCGCGGCGCTGCAGCCCCAGGTTCACCTGGCCGGCAGCGGTGAGGGTGATCGGGCGGGCGCGATCGCTGGAGAAGCCCCAGAGCCGGACGGTGCCCCGCTCCAAAAAGTGCAGGCGCAACTCCAGGGGCGGCGGCTCCCCCCCCGGCGGCAGAACGCCCATCACCCACACCTGGCCGGCCTCGTTGCGGCGCAGGTCGGCCTCGGCACCACGGAAGGTGAGGTCGAGGATCCACTGCCGGCTCCGCCAGCTGGCAAGCGGCGGCACCGACAGGGTGCCGCCCGCCACCCGCACGGTCGACCCGTCCTTCACGCCAGGGAGCAGACGACTCGGACCGAAGCGCAGGCCCTCCGGACCGATGCCCTCCAGCGGCCCCAGCTGGAGGGGACGGCCCAGGACCCGGCCCACCTGTCCCTCGATCCAGGGGCGGGCCTGCCCGTAGAGGCGATCCAGCAGGGCACGCCAACCGCTGATCCCCCACCACAGCAAGGCGCCGGACAGTCCGCCGAGCAGCAGAAGCTGCAGCAGACAGCCCTGTCCCGAGGGGGGGGCGCCTGGCGTCTGCCGCAATCGCTCCGGCAGCCGCCGCATCCGCTGGGACCGTCACCGCCAGGTCGGCCGCAATATAAAGACCTTGTCCCGTCTTCCCCAGCCCCATGGCCGCCGATCCGATCCTCTTCGTGGCCGGCGAATGGCTGGGGGCCGCCAGCGGTGTGCTGGCCCTGCTCACGGTGGTGGGGTTTCTGAGCCGGTGGGGGATCCGCTTCCGCCTGGTGGGGGTGACAAGCTTCTCGGCCCTGCTGGCGATCTCCTGCCTGGCCTTCGCGGTGAGCTACGTGCCGCGGGTGAGCGTGGCGGGGGCGTTGGCGGCCCCGATCGTCTACGACAACGGCGGCGACCTGGTGGTGGCGGCCTCCACGGCGGAACTGCCGCCCGAGGCCTGGGGACCGACGGCCGAGCAGGTGGCCCGCAACCTCCGGGGCGGCGGCCGCACCGGCGCTGACGGCCATGTGCGGGTGCGGCTGCGCCGCATCGAGCCACTCGACGCGGAGCGCGGCCGGCCGGTGGTCCTGGCGGAGGCAGATCGGGATCTGGCCACCGGGGCGGTGACGGTGCGCCTGACCCCTGGAGAGCCCGTGCGCCCGTTCAGTCGCTCCACGAACTGACCCCGGCCGCCCCCCGGCGCCGATGGGGGATTCCTGAAATGGAAAGGCTCAGGCATTGACTTCCGGTCTGCCCGGCCCTCCTCCCCTCCCCCCATGTCCCCTCCCTTGGTCCGCCGCTCACGGACCCGCCGCTTCCTCTTCCCGGGGTTTCTGGTGGCGGCCAGCCTGATGGTGAGCCTCCGCCAGCCCCCGCTGCAGGCGGCTTCGGCGTTGCTGGAGACGGTCAAGCAAAACCCTGGCCTCGCCCGCAGCATGTGCGAGCGCTTCAAGCAGTACAACGCCCAGGGGAAGTCGGCCACCTCGAAGGAAGCGATCGACTGGGTGGCCTCCAGCCAGAACCTCAGCCCGATGGATGCCGAGGTGCTGAGCACCTATGTGATCGGCCTCCACTGCCCCGACGTGCGCTGAGTGGCGGGAAGCCTCCCCCTGCCCTCCCACGGCTGGCGCGATGGCGAGGATGAATGGATGTTCTGCCCCGACGGGGTGCGGCTGGCCACAAGGCTGTGGCGGCCCCCCGCCGGCCCGGGCCCCTGGCCGGCCCTGCTGATGCGCCAGCCCTACGGCCGCCGCATCGCCTCCACGGTGGTCTACGCCCACCCCCGCTTCTATGCGGCGCACGGGTTTTTGGTGGCGGTGCAGGATGTGCGCGGCCGCGGCGATTCCGAGGGGGAGTTTGGCGGCTTCGCGCAGGAGGCGGCGGACGGTCGCACCGCCCTGGGCTGGCTGCGGCGCCATCCCGCCTGCAACGGCCGCGTCGGCACCTACGGCTTCTCCTATCAGGGCCTCAGCCAGTTGCTGATCGGGGTGGGCGGCGGCGAAGCGGCGGACGTTCCCGATGCGCTGGCGCCGGCGATGTGCGGCCTGGACGAGCGCCGCCACTGGGCCTCCGAGGGGGGCGCCCACTGGTGGGCGCCGCTGATCGGCTGGGGGTTGCAGCTGGCCTGCGAGGGCTGCCGGCGCCGGGGGGATCGGGAGGGCTGGCTGGAGATCCGCCGCTGCCTGGAGAGCGGCGGTTGGCCGCGGGAGGGTCTGGCGCTGCTCCACCGCCATGATCCGGCGGGAATGGTGAACCGATGGCTGGCCCTCGATCCGGGCGACCCGCGGGGTTGGCGGATCCATGAACCCTGCCGCGAACTTCTGCGCCGGCCGCTGCTGCTGATCGGCGGCTGGCACGACCCCCACCTGCGCGGCGTGCTCGATCTCTGGCAGCGCAGCCGGGCCGCCGGGGGCGATCCGGAGCTGGTGATCGGCGCCTGGAGCCATCTCGACTGGCGCGGTGGCATCGACGAGCGGCAGATCGCCTTCTTCCGCCGCCACCTGCAGAACGGTGCGGGCGCTCACCCTGGCGGTGGGCCGCGGGTCGCGCTCCAGTGCGTCACCCGCGGCGACTGGCGAACCCCGGCCCCGATGGTTCTGGCCGAACCACCCGCCCCGCCACTGCACTGGACGCTGCACAGCGAAGGGCTGGCGGCGGTGCGCAGCGACGAGGGGGCGCTGCGGCCAGGGACGGCGGAGCCGGCCGGAAGCGGGTCCGTTTCGCTGGTTCACGATCCCTGGCGCCCCGTGCCGGGCAGGGGCGGCCATCTGGGAGCGGACGGGGCCCTGCGGGATCGGGCCGACCTGGATCACCGCACCGATGTGGCCTGCTTCACCTCCGCGCCCCTGGCGGCGGAGCTGGAGCTGCTGGGGGAACCGCGGCTGGAAATCGACGTGGCGGCCGAACCGGGCGGCTTCGATCTGTGCGCGGCGCTCTCGGTGCTGGATGCCGAGGGGGCGGCGGTGCGGCAGCTCAGTAGCGGGGTGCTGCGCCAGCGCGGAGCCGAGGGGGCGGAGGGGGGGCTGGTGCAGCTGCGCCTGCAGCCGCTGCGGGCCACGCTGGCTGCCGGAGAGCGGCTGCGGCTCTCCCTGGCGGCGGCGGCGTGGCCGCAGATCGCCGTCCATCCCGGCCGTGCCGACCAGCCGCCGGGCCCCAGTGGCGCGGAGCACCGGGTGATCGGCCTGGATCTGCGGCTCGAGCGGGCTCGCCTCTGGCTGACGCCGCTGACTGGGGCAGACTGAGCCGGCTTTGATCGCCCCCTTTCATGCTGCGCTCCCGCTTCACGGGTCCCGTTCCCGGCCTCCTGGCCGCCACCCTGGCCGCCCTGGCCGCCGTGTTGCCGGCCGCAGCCCGGGCGCAGCCCCAGGCCCTGCCCACCGCCGCTCCCGCCGTCAACGGCGCCGCCGCCCCCTCCAGCGCCCTGAGCGAACTGCGGGCCCGCCAGGCCGCCGAGCGCATCCTGAAGGTGGTGCAGAGCCGCGACGCCAACGCACGCTTTGCCCAGTTCGCGCCGGAATTGCAGCGGGTGACCAGCCCATCGATGATCGCGGCGACGATGAAAACCCAGCCGCAACTCCTGAGCTGGACCATCACCGCCGTCCAGCCGGGGTTTGACTCCAGCACGGTGGAGGCCGCCCTGCGCACCAGCCGAGGCCTGCGCCAGTTGCTGATGGTGATCAACGCTGACGGCAAGCTGGCGGGCTACCACTTCGACACCTCCGATGCCCCGGCGGAGTCGGTGGTGCGCGATTTCGTCACCGCCCTCTCCAGCGGGCACTACATCTCGGCGAGCAGCTTCCTCAGCCCGTCTCTGCAGGAGGAGATCCCCCAGACCGCACTGCAGGCGCGCTGGCAACGGCTGCAGCGCATCACGGGCAACTTCGTGCGCATCCTCCGCATCGCTCGCGCCGAGAACACGCCTGAGATGAAGCTGGTGATCGTCAAAACGCAATTCAACCGCCTCACCGACAACCTGTTCGTGATCCTCGACAACCAGAACCGGATCATCGGCGTCGACTTCCCCACCGAACCGAATGCGCCGGCTCCGGTCCGCTGAGCACCGTCCGCCGTGGCGGACGTAAGCTCCCGGCTCATCGCCCGACTCCACCCCCATGACGATCGCCAGCCTGGATTGGATGGCTGAGGACGCGACGCGCCTGGCGGAGTGTCGGCACGACCATCCCTTTGCGGTGCTGGGTCCCCAGCCGCTCGAGGGCGGAGGCTGGGTGCTGCGGGTCTGGATGCCGGATGCGGCGAAGGTGGAGCTGCTCCGCGGAGATGGCGTGGTGGGGATGCAGACGCCCCACCATCCCTGGCTGTTCGAGGCCAGCGTCGATGCGGATCCCGGCTGCGCCTACCGGCTGCGGGTGGAGCGGGGCGGGATCGTGCACGAGCAGCACGACCCCTGGGCGTTTCGGCAGGAGTGGATGGGGGAACTCGACCGCCATCTGTTCGCCGAGGGCAATCACCACCACATCTGGGAGCGGATGGGCGCCCACCTGGTGGAGCGCGACGGCGTGGCCGGCGTGATGTTCTGCCTGTGGGCCCCCAACGCCCGCAGCGTGTCGGTGCTCGGGGCCTTCAACAGCTGGGATGGCCGCCACCATCCGATGCAGTCCCGCCTCGGCGGCTGCTGGGAGCTGTTCATCCCCGGCCTGGCGGAGGGCGCCGTCTACAAGTACGAGGTGCGGGCCCAGAACGGCCACTGCTATCTCAAAGCCGATCCCTACGGCTTCCGCCACGAGGTGCGGCCCGCCAACGGGTCTGTGGTGGCGGCCCGCGGCCGTTATCACTGGCAGGATTCCAGCTGGATGGAGGAGCGGGACAGCCGCAATCCGCTGCAGCAGCCGATCTCGGTGTACGAAGTGCACCTGGGCAGCTGGTTGCATGCCGCCGCCGACCAGCCCTACATCGAACCGGATGGCACGGCCCGCCCGCCGGTGCCCGCCGCCGACCTCAAGCCCGGCGCCCGCCTGCTCACCTACCCGGAGCTGGCCGACAAGCTGATCCCCTACGTGAAGGCGCGCGGCTTCACCCATCTGGAGATGCTGCCGATCTCGGAGCATCCGTTTGACGGCTCCTGGGGGTACCAGGTGACGGGCTGGTACGCGCCCACCAGCCGCTACGGCAGCCCGGATGAATTCCGTGCCTTCGTGGACCGCTGTCACGAGGAGGGGATCGGTGTGATCCTCGACTGGGTGCCGGGGCACTTCCCCAAAGATGCCCATGGCCTGGCCTTTTTCGATGGCCAGCACCTCTACGAACACGCGGACCCGCGCATCGGAGAGCATAAGGAATGGGGCACCCTGATCTTCAACTACAGCCGCAACGAGGTGCGCAACTTCCTCGTCGCCAACCTGATCTACTGGTTTGAGGAGTTCCACATCGACGGCATCCGCGTCGACGCCGTGGCTTCGATGCTCTACCGGGACTATCTGCGGCCGGATGGCGAATGGCTGCCCAATGAGCAGGGCGGTCGCGAGAACACCGAAGCCGTGCGCTTCCTGCAGCAGGCCAACCATGTGCTGTTCCAGCACTTCCCCGGTGCTCTTTCGATCGCGGAAGAATCCACCACCTGGCCACTCGTCACCCAGCCCACGGATATCGGCGGCCTGGGCTTCAACCTGAAGTGGAACATGGGTTGGATGCACGACATGCTCGATTACTTCGAGCTCGACCCGTGGTTCCGCCAGTTCCATCAGAATCATGTGACGTTTTCGATCTGGTACGCCTTCACCGAAAACTTCATGCTCGCCCTCAGCCATGACGAGGTGGTGCACGGCAAGAGCAACCTGCTCCACAAAATGCCTGGTGACGACTGGCAGAAGTTCGCCAACGTACGCGCCCTGCTCGCCTACATGTGGACCCATCCGGGCAAGAAGACCATCTTCATGGGCATGGAGTTTGGCCAACGCTCCGAATGGAACGTCTGGGGGGATTTGGAGTGGGGTCTCCTGCAGTACGAGCCCCATCAGGGCCTGCAGCACTTGGTGGATGATCTCAATGCCTTCTACCGCTCCGAACCGGCGCTCTACGGCGACGACTTCGATCAATACGGCTTCCAGTGGATCGATTGCAACGACAATCGCCACTCGGTGATCAGCTTCATGCGCCGCTGCAGCGCCACCGGCAACTGGCTGGTGGTGGTGGCCAACTTCACCCCCACCAGCCACAGCAGCTACCGCATCGGCGTACCGCTGGAGGGCTTCTACAGCGAGGTGTTCAACAGCGACAGCAGCCGCTATGGCGGCAGCAACCTCGGCAATCTCGGCGGCAAGTTCACCAACACCTGGGCGATCCACGGCTACGAGAACTCCCTCGACCTCTGCCTGCCACCCCTGAGCGTGCTGATCCTGCGCCGCGATGAGGTGCGCAGCCTGGAACGCGAGCATCAACGCGAACGCGAAGCCGCCGCGGACTGACGATCAGGGTGCACCGCCCGGCGTCTGTCCGGTTTCCCGCTCCAGCACTGCCCGGTTGATCGCCTGGCGGGTGAGCGTGGTGAGCAGGGCGGCGCGGGCCACCTGCAGGTCTCGCTCCACCAGCAGCACCTCGGTGATGGGCTCCACCTGGGCCCGATATCTCAGTCGTGCATCCCGCACCGAGCGTTCGCCAGCGCTCACCGCCTCCCGGCCGGCCCTGATGCTTTGCGGTGCCGCCTGCAGGTCGCTCCAGGCACGGCTCACCTCCTGGCGGATCCGCTGGCGGGCCACATGCTCATCGGCCCGCAGCAGATCGGCGTCCCGCTCGGCCACCGCGGCACCCGCCAGAGCCCGGCCGCCATCCCAGAGGGGTTGGCGCAGCATCAGAGCCACCCCCCAGTTGTAGAAGGAGCCGGCCGCATAGCCGCTCTGCTCCAGGGTCGGCAGGGGCAGGGGCAGGGGGCCGTTGAGGCGACCGCCGTTCTGCAGCACCGGCACGCTCAGCTGGTCGCCGCTGTATCCCGCCCCCGCCAGCAGGGAAACACTCGGGTACAGACCGGCACGGGCGGCCCGCGCCTGCTGGCGTTGGGCCCGTTGCAGCAGCCGCAGGGATTCGATCAGCGGCCGGCCCTCCAGGGCAGACCGCAGGGTGGTGGGCAGGTCGGCCGCCCAGGGTGGCTGCTCCGCGATCGGATCGGCGGCCTCGAGGGGGGAGGCGGGCGGACGATCCAGCAGGGTGGCCAGGGTTTCGCGCTCGCTGGCGATCTGCGCTTCCACCAGGGCCAGCCCCTGCTCATCGCTGGCACGCAGCGAGCGGGCCCGCAGCACATCGATGCGGGGCGCGAGGCCGCGGCGCCGAAACGCCTCCGCATCCCGCTCGATCGCCGAGGAGGCCGTCAGGGCCGCCTGCCACACCGGCAACAGGGCTTGCCCCAGCTGCAACTGGCGGTAGCTCTGCACCAGCGCGAAGCGGGCCACGCGTTCGCTCTCCTGGCGTGCGACGCGGCTGCTGTCCCGCTGGGAGCGGCTGGCGGCGATCTGGGCCAACTGCCGCAGCGGCAGGAGATCGGCTTCAAGCACCACCCCCACGTTGCCGAAACTGTTGCGCAGCACCGCATAGCCGTCATTGGCCAGCGACAGGCTGAGATCACCCAGGGTGGGCAGGTTGGTGAGCACCCCCACTGAGGTGCCCACCTGGGTGTAGCTGCCAAGGCCGAGCAGATTCAGCTGGGGAAGCAGCAACGAGCGGTTGAGGCGCACCAGCGCCGAATCCCGCTCCAGCTGGCGGTCGGCGCGCTCCAGCTGCACCGAGGCGGGCAGCCCCCTGGTCAGCACCTCTTGGAGGGTCAGGGATTCGGCCTGGACCGCCGGCGCCGGACCCGCCAGCGCCGTGAGGACGGCCAGGGCGCGCAGAAGGAGCCGGCGAGCGGTCGCGGACACGGCGGCGAAAATGGCGACGGCGAACCGCACGACCTTAAGGGTCCCTTCCCTTACGATCCAGCGGTCAGCTCGGGTCCATGGCGCAGCCAGCCGACAGCGAAGCCAACCTGCGGGCGCCTGTTCCCGAGCCAGTGGCCCGCCTGTACCAGGCCCTGCCGATGCTGTTGGTCTGCCTGGCCACGCTCCACTGGGCGAGCCGCCCCTCCGTGCCGGTGCTGGTGCGCGGCATGGGGCTGATGTCACCCCCCGATGCCCGGCGCGGCTTCTACGCCCGCAACGCCGGCCAGGTGCAGTCACTCGATGTGAAGGTGGGTGAAACGGTGCGGCGCGGCCAGCGGCTGGCCCTGCTGAACCGGGTCGATCAGAGCGCTCCCGGCGGCGGCGCGGCGGCCTCCGGACCTCAGGTCACCAGCGCCAGGCTGCGGGCGGTGAGCCAGCAGCTGCAGGTTCTGGCGGTGCAGGCCCGCGCCTTCGATGACCAGCAGCGGGCCCTCGAGCTGCGGCGCCGTCAGATCGAAACAACCAACCGGCCCGTCACCAGCCAGCTGAAGGCCCTGGAAGATCTGCGCCGCGACGAGGTGGTCGCCCGCTACAGCCCGCTGTGGGTGGGAGCCCAGGATCTGGTGCTGCGCAACAAGGCCGACATTTCCGCGGTGGAGGCCCGCCTGGCGGAGCTGCGGGCCCAGCGCGCCTCCCTGCGCTCCCAGGCGGCCGAGCTCTCGGCCCAGCGCGCCGCCCTGGAGAACGAGGAATTCAGCCAGGAGGTGTTCAGCCCCGTGGAGGGTCGGGTGGTGGATCTGGCGGTGCTGCCGGGTCAGCCGGTGGCGCCGGGCCAGCAGCTGGGAAGCATCAGCCTGCCGCCGCTCCATGCGGGTCGGTTGGCGGTGGTTCTGTTCACGGCCGCCGACGCCACCCGCCTGGAGGTGGGCGATGAGGTCAAACTCACGCCGCAGCTGCTCAGCCGTGACAGCTTCGGCAGCGCCGAGCAGCGCTACGGCCTGGTGCCGGGCCGGGTGCTGAGCCTCTCCCAGGAGAGCGTCGATGTGGCCGATGTGGCCCGGGCCGTCGGCAGCCAGGAGGAGGCCGCCAACCTGATGGCCAGCGCCCGGCAGAAATCCTTCGGCGACGGCGGCGACCTCACCGCCCAGCTCCCCGGCCGCACCGGAGCGCCACTCGTGCTGGCGGTGGTGCGGCTGGAGTCGGCCAACACCCCCTCCGGTCTGGCCTGGACCCGCAGCGACGGCCCCCGCCGCCCCCTGCCCCAGCGCACCCCCGCCGAGGTGGAGGCGGAGGTGGAGAAGCGCTCGCCGCTGAGCTACCTGCTGCCCTTCTGGCGTTGGATCGCCGGAGCCCGCGCATGAGCCCCCCCCCCGAATCCCGTTCGTCCCGGCGTCGATCGGCCCTGCTGGCCCCCTGGCTGGAGCCCTGGCCGTGGGTGAGCCTCAGCCTGCTGCTCCTCTGCAGCCGCACCGAACCGCCGCGGTTGTGGTTCTGGTTGGCCCTGCTGCTGATCAGCCTGGTGGTGGGCCTGCTGCGCAGCCTTGCCCGGCGCCCTTGAGCGGCACCGCCTCCCTGCGCGCCCCGCGGCTGGTGCTGGTGGTGGGCCTGGCCACCGCGCTCACCTGGTCGGCCTGCCACGCCCTGGGGGTGGGCAGTGGTGGCGCCTACGGGGTGGTGGTGGCGGCGGTGCTGATGCGACCCGACTTCCGTCGCCTTCCCCCGCCGGTGTTTGTTCTGCTGCCGGTGGTGGTGGCCCTTGGTCTCGGACTGGGCACGCTGCTGCGGCCGTTGATCGAGGCCCCGCCGGTGTGGCAGTTCGCGGTGGTGACGATCTGCGCCCAGCTGCTCGCCCAGGCCCTCCCGGACACATTGATGGTGGCCCGCAATCTGCTTGCGGTGATGGCCGTGCTTCCCCTGCTCGGAGCGGATGCCACCTGGCTGGGGGTCTGGCAGAAGGTGCTGGCGGTGATCATCGGCCTGCTGTTCGGGTCCGTGCTGCAGGCACTGCTGCGCCTGCCTGCCGAGGATGTCCCGGCCGAGGAGGAGGTGCCGCTGCCGGGGCGCAGCCTGGCGCAACGCTTCAGCGATCGTTTCTTCTGGCGCAAGCTCACCGTTGCCGCGCTGGCGCTGAGCATCGGCATGGGCCTGGGGGCCGTGAACCCCAAATACCTCTACTTCGGGGTGGTGCTGCTGCTCAATGACAGCCTCGGCGCCACCCTGGGCCGTGTGCGCGATCGCATGACCGGCGTGACCCTGGGCGTGCTGATGCCCTGGCTGGTGTTCAACACCCTCGGGGTGAACAGTGTGGCTGTGGGGCTGGTGATGGGCGGCACCACGGGCTTGATGGAAGCCCTGGGCCTGCGGGCCCATCTGCGCACCGCCCTGATCTCCAGCGGCGTCACCTTCGCCGGCTATGGCGTGCTCACCGACTGGTACGTGCCCAGTCGCTGGATCGACTACCTGCTCGGCTGCGGGCTGGCACTGGGGGTCTGCCTGGCGTTTGATCGCGGTTCGGCCCTGCGGCGATTCCAGGCGCTGGCCCGGGGCGAGGCCACCGCGGCGGACGTGGAGGAACGGCAACGGTTGCTGCCCAATGCCCTGGAGGAGGCCCGCTGGCTGGGACAGGAGGAAGAATTCCGGGCGCTGCTGGCCGGGCTGGAGGGGAACGGCACCGCCGCCCGGGCGGAATCCTGAGGAGCCGCCCGGGCGGAATCCTGAGGAGCCGCTCAGGCGGAATCCTGAGGGGGGTCGGCGGCATCGGCGGGGGGGAGGATGCCGCGGCTCTGGAAGGTTTGCCATACCGAAAGCAGCACATCGGCGGTGACCCGGCCGGCGGTGAGCGGATCGGCGATCGAGAAGCTGAGACCGAAGCGATTGGTTTCGTTGCCGAATTCCAGCAGGCGGGCCCGGGGCGACGGATCCTTGAGCACGGCGGGATGGGTGGCGGCGATGGTCTCCAGCAGCGCCAGGATCTCCTGAGGTGGCCAGGAAGCACGGGCCTGGATCTCAAAGCGACAGCGGCGCATGCGGTCGCTGCGGGTGTAGGTGGTGGTGGTTTTGGTGAAAAAGGTTTGGTTCGGCACCACCAGCTCGGCGTTGTCGCTGCCGCGCCAGAGCACGGCGGCCCGCAGACCGAGGCGGCGCACTTCACAGGCTTCGCCCTCATGCATGAGCACCTCGCCGGGGCGGACGGAGCCCTCGAACAACAGCCACAGGCCGGAGATGAAGTTGGAGAACACCTCCTTCACGCCGAAGCCCAGGCCGACCGAAAGGCCGCCTGCCACGGCGAACACCCCGGTCTGGTTGATGCCGAGCCGCTGCAAGGCCCACACCAGCGCCAGGCCGATGATCAGGTACTGGAGAACGAGATCGAAGGCGCGGCGGCCCCCCTGGCTGAGATCGAGGCTGCGCTGGGCCAGCCAGCCGAGGGCAGTGGCGGGCAGCCCCGAGCCCACCCCCACCAGGTAAAGAACGACGAACACCTCGAACAGACGCCCGAGCTGGATTTCACTGCCGAACCACACCCCCAGGGACAGGCTGCTCAAGGCCTCGAGGCTGCCGAGGGCATCCAGCCACACCAGCGCCACCGCCACGAAGAACAACGGCCGGATCAGGCGGCTGACAAGCAGCCGCAGGGTGGTGGGCGGAAGCCAGCGGGGCAGCAGCCGATTCTCGATCACGCGCAGCAGCAGCCACGCCGCAAGGATCTGCACCTCCAGGAGCAGCAAGCCCCAGCGCTGCCCTGTGAAGGCCAGCAACAGGCCAAAGGCACTGAGACAGAGCAACATCTGCAGGCCCCAGGGAACGGCGGCGAGCCATTTCCCGTGGCGGCCCAGCCGCGGCAGCAGGATCAGGATCGCCAGCGACGGCAGCAGCTGGAGCAGTACGGGCGGGCGCACCAACATCGCCAGCCAGGCCAGGGGGAGGAGGATCAGAGTGTTCATTCCGCCTTGCCGAGCTCCAGCAGGTTTGTGGCCGCCTGCTGCGGGCTGATGACCCCCACCATCGCCTGGAAAAGAATCGCCTCGATCTTCGGCAACACCTGTTGCACGTGCTTGGCCGAGAAGGGCACCCCCAGACCCTGGGCGATGTGGCGGAACTGCACCTGGGCCTCGGCCATCGCCGTCAGCCGGCCTGAATCCGAGACCGGCACATCGGTGTAGCGATTCACCGGCAGCGTGGCCTGGCTCTGCAGGGTGATCTGCCGTTGCAGCATCGGGTCGATCGAGAGGCGGGCGAGCTTCTCGGCCATGAGACGCTGGCGTGGGGAGGAGTCGGTGCCGAACGCCCAGACCCGCTCGGAGGAGAAGGCACTGGCGGGGCCGTCGGGACCGGAGGGAAGCACCCCCACCCCCAGCCGCTTGCCCATCGCCTTTTCGAGGGTGGGCAGGGAGAGGCTGTAGCAGGGAATCCAGGCCAGCCGTCCGTTCGCCAGGCCGCGCACCAGCTCGTCGGATCCGGAGGCGATGTCCACGCGGTTCTGCAGCGCCAGCTGCCGCAACCACTGCAGCCAGCGCACCAGATCTTTCCGCGCCTTGGCCGGGTCTTCAGGCGGGCTGGTCGGGCGACCGGTGACCACGGGAACCATGGCCTGCGAAGCGGAGAACGGACCGGCGGTCCACCAGATTCCGATCGGCTCGATCGCCACCCCGATCGGGCGGCCGGAGGCGGCCAGGGCCATCAACTCCTTGAGTGTCCGCGGCGCCTGCTGCACGCGGCTCTTGTCGTAGCAGGCCAGGGTGGTCTCCTTCGCCACCGGAAGGCCGGCCAGCCCGCCCCCTTCCCGCACCCGCTGCAGCGACGAGGTCTCCAGGCTGCTGAGGGCCTGACGCATGGCGATGTTGTCGGGCACCGCATCGATCAGGCCGGCCCGACGCAGGGCAATCGCCACCGGAGCGCGCACCAGCAGCAGATCGGGCCCGAGGCCCCGCTGCTTCTGCAGCAGCAGCGCCTGGCCCAGCTCGGTTTCCGGTTGCTCGCGGATGCGCAGATCCACGTTGGGGTTGAGCCGCCGGAAGGCCTGCAGCACGGGGCCGGCGAGCTCGCTGTGTTCCATGTCGGCCCTGCCGGCGGTGCCCTCCATCGGCACCACGGTGATGTGGAGGGTTTCACGCTGCAGCGGGTTCAGCGCCGAGCAGCCCTGCAGCATCGGCAGCAGGACCAGGATCGCCCCAGCCGCCCCGGCAAGGCACCGCCGCTTGCCGCGTCCGGATGGGAGCCTGGGAAGCGGAGTTGCGATGGAAACAGCCTCTGCGGCGGGGAGGGTGCGGCAATTCTGGGCTGGCGGCGGCGGGCCTGCCAGGGCGAGCCACTCGGCTAGGTTGCGCGATCGCCCACCCTCTCGCTTCATGGCCGAAACCGCCCCCCTGCTGCTGCGCGCCGCTCGCGGGGAGCCGGTGGAGCGGCCACCGGTGTGGATGATGCGCCAGGCCGGCCGCTACATGAAGGTGTATCGCGACCTGCGCGACCGCCATCCGGGCTTCCGGGAGCGCTCAGAGAACCCCGATCTCTCCTACGAGATTTCGATGCAGCCGTTCGAGGCCTTCCGCCCCGATGGCGTGATCCTTTTCTCCGACATCCTCACCCCCCTGCCGGGGATGGGCATCGACTTCGACATCATCGAGAGCAAGGGCCCGATCATCGAGCCGCCGCTCCGCAGCCAAGCCCAGGTGGATGCCCTGCGGCCCCTCGATCCGGCCGAGGCCCTGCCGTTCGTGGGTGAGGTGCTGGGCCGGTTGCGCCACGCGGTGGGCAACGAGGCGGCGGTGCTCGGCTTCGTCGGCGCCCCCTGGACCCTGGCCGCCTATGCGGTGGAGGGCAAGAGCAGCAAAACCTATGCGGTGATCAAGGCGATGGCCTTCCGCGAACCGGAGCTGCTGCACGCCCTGCTCGGCCACCTGGCCGATTCGATCGCCACCTACGTGCGCTATCAGATCGACAGCGGCGCCCAGGTGGTGCAGCTGTTCGATTCCTGGGCCGGCCAGCTCAGCCCGATCGATTACGACACCTTCGCGGCGCCCTACCAGAAGCGGGTGATCGACCAGGTGAAGTCCACCCACCCCGACACCCCCCTGATCCTCTACATCTCCGGCAGCGCCGGGGTGCTGGAGCGCATGGGCCGCACCGGGGTGGACATCATCTCCCTCGACTGGACCGTGGACATGGCCGATGGCCTGGCCCGCCTTCCGGCCCATGTGGGGGTGCAGGGCAACGTGGATCCGGGCCTGCTGTTCGGCACCCCCGAGGGCATCCGCGCGCGCATCTTCGACACGGTGCGCAAGGCCAGCGGCCGCCGCCACATCCTCAACCTCGGCCACGGCATCCTGCCGGGCACGCCTGAGGAGAACGCCCGCGTGTTCTTTGAGACCGGCAAGAACGTGCGGGAGCTGATGGGGGAGGCCGTTTGAGCGGCACCGGCCCGGGCGTTCCCCAGCGGATCCTGATCACCGGCGCCAGCGGCTGCGTCGGCCAGTACACGGCGGAAACGCTGCTGCGCCGCAGCGACGCCGAACTGCTGCTGCTCCTGCGTGATCCGGCCAAACTCACGGCCGTTCCCGCCGACCATCCGCGCATCACCCTGCTGGTGGGGGATCTGCGGGAGCTGGACCCCCATGCGGCGGCGATCGCCACGGCGGATCGGGTGATCCACACCGCCACCGCCTGGGGGGATCCGGAGCGGGCCGAGCAGGTGAATGTGGTGGCCGTGAAAAAACTGCTGTCGCTGCTGGATCCCGAGCGAATCGAGCAGGTGATCTACTTCTCCACCGCCAGCATCCTCGATCGCCAGCTGCGGCTGCTGGAGGAGGCCAAGGCCCATGGCACCGAATACATCCAGACCAAAGCCCGCTGCCTGGTGGATCTGGAGAACCACCCGCTGGCGGAGCGGATCGTGGCGGTGTTCCCCACGTTGGTGTTCGGGGGCAGGGTGGGGCCGGGCGATCCGCACCCCACCAGCTATCTCACCGCCGGGGTGGGGGAGGGGATCCGCTGGCTGTGGCTGGCGAAGTGGCTGCGGGCGGAGGCCAGTTTCCACTTCATCCACGCCGCGGACGTTGCCACGGTCTGCGCCCATCTGGCCACCACGCCCCACCAGGCGAATGCGGAGCCTGGCCAGGGGGCGGTGCGGCGGTTGGTGCTCGGCCAGGCGCCGATCACGGTGAATCAGGCGGTGGCGAAGCTGGTGCGCTGGCGGCGGGGCTGGCTGCCACCGGTGGGGGTGGACCTGCAGGGCTGGCTGATCGAGGGCTTGGTGCGGCTGCTGCGCATCCAGATGAATGAGTGGGATCGCTTCTCGATCCGTCAGCGCCACTTCGTGCACGAACCGGTGAGCCCGCCGGAGCGCTTCGGCCTCACCAGCCACGCCCCCACGTTGGAGGCGGTTCTGGAGACCGCCGGGGTGCCGCACCGGGGCCCGCTGCCCCGCTGAGCGGGCCCCCGCAAGCAATTGTTTCGATTGCATCAGCACCCCGTGCCCGAGGGCACCGGACTTCTAGCCTGACCGGGTTGACGTGCCCAAGCACACCCTTACGCACCTTCCCATGCGTCGTCTCCTTTCCCTGATCGCTCTCTGCCTGGCTCTGGTGCTGGGTGCCACCCCGAGCTTCGCCGCTGACGCGGCCCATGGCGCCCAGGTGTTCTCCGCCAACTGCGCGGCCTGCCACATGGGCGGCGGCAACGTGGTGAACGCCGAGCGCACCCTCAAGAAGGATGCCCTCGAGGCCTACCTGGCCAACTACAGCGATGGTCCCGAGGCCGCCGTGGCCTACCAGGTGACCAACGGCAAGAACGCCATGCCCGCCTTCGGCGGCAAGCTCAGCGAAGCCGACATCTCCGACGTGGCGGCCTATGTGATCGAGCAGTCCAACAGCGGCTGGAGCTGAGGCTGCTGCAAAGGGCCCCCACCGGGCTCTGATGGAGCCCCCGGTTGCAACCGGGGGCTTTTTGCTTTTGGGGCATCTTGCATTCTTCGTCGCGGTTGGCGCCGGACAAGGCCGGCGCGCCATTCAGACGAAGCTGAACTGGGCCGTGGTGAGGGAGGTGGCGGAGACCCCCGCGAGCAGAATCTCCTGACCCTTCGGGTGGCTGATCAACGCACCGCCCCCGGTCTGGGTGGTGGCGGCCGTCACCTCAGCGAACGTGTTGAACTGTTTCCCGAAGCCGGCGAACACGATTCGATCCGCGGCAGTGAAATCCCAGATCACATCCCTGCCAGCCAGGCCCGCCGTGAAGGTGTATTGATCGGCGCCATCACCGCCCCAGTACGCCTGGTTGCCGCCGCCATCGATGATCCGGTCGGCCGCGCTGGTGGCCGTGAACCGCTCAAACCCCAGAATGGAACTGGAGCCACCCGCGATGATCAGACGCTGATTCGCCACATCGATCTCGACGGCCTCTTCCCCCACGCTGCCATTGCCCAGCACGAGGGTGTCCTGCCCCGCGCCGCCATCGAAGACGTTGCCGGCGACCCGCAGCCGCCGGCTCGGTCCCACCGCCAGCAGGGACAGGCTCAGGGTGTCGTCACCTTCAGCCAGGAGAACCTTGTTGTTGCCCATCTCCACCCAGGCTTGGCCCGTGAGGCCGTCCCTGCCGGCCAGGGCCGCCGGCACCCCCTGGCTGGTGAGGGTGAACTCCTCCGAGGGGCTCAGCCAGGTCTGCGACCCGCTCGCCACGGCGTTGCTGCCCTGACCGCCCTGGCCTCCCCCCCCTCCTTGGGCCCAGAGGCTCACGCTCACGGTGTCGCTCGCGGTGCTGCCGAGCAGGGTGCTCTCCACCAGCCGGGCCCCGGCGGAGCCGCCTTTGCCGCCATCGCCGCCATCGCCGGCGGCGGCATGGGTTCTCCGCTCTTCGCGCCAGCTGGTGCCGTCGATCGATTTCCCGTTGATGCTGGTGCCATAGCCGCCCATGCCGCCATAACCCCCCATCCCTCCCTGCCCGCCCACGGCAGCGAGATCGATCGAGAGGGAGAGGGCTCCGCTGATGGTCTGCAACCGGAGCGCCGCCACCTCCGCCAGGGCCAGGCCGCCGTTGGCCCCCTGGCCGCCCTGGCCGCCCGCCTGTCCCACCGCCCCGGAACCTCCCGCCGCCCCCACGGCACCAGAGCCACCGGCACCGCCGCTGGCGTGACCGCTGAGTTGCACCTGCAGGTTGTCCCCCGTCACCGTCAGCTCCGTGAAGCGCACGCTGCCGGAGCCACCGGCGCCGCCCCGGTTGCCGGCCCCCGCCAGGCCCCCGGCGGTTGCCTGCTGGGTGATGAGCGACCAGTAGGGCCCATTGGCCCAGAAACCGTAGTTGTCCGGGCCGGAACTGCCGCCGTCGCCGCCGGAACCGCTCCCGTTGCCGCGCCCGCCGACGGCCCGGCCGGTGAGGTGCAGTTGATTGAAACCCTGCCGAGCGCCGGCGAGATCGAAGCGGAGGGCTGAGAACGCCACATCGCCGGCTCCCCCGGCTCCTCCGGCGCCACCCTGGCCGCCATGGCCCGGGCTATCGAACATCTGCAAGCCGATGGAGCCAAATTCCATCTGGGTCCACTGGGAGGTGAACTCGGAGGCGGCGCCATGGCCTCCGGCTGCGCCAGCGCCGCCGGATCCCCCCTGCGCCAGGCGCTCCAGGGAAATCACATCCGCTGCGGCATCCCCCAGGAAGATCTGGGAGGTGATCAGTTCGTGGGCCAGGCCACCGACCTGGCCGGCGCTGCCAGCGGCGCCCAGGCGTCGGCTGCTGGTTCCATGGGCCCCATGGAGGCCGTCAGCGCCATCGGCTCCGAAGGTGCTTTGCGAGCTGTTGATGTTGAGCGGCATGGCGGGAATGGATCCGTGATCTGCAGCATGGCTGCGGCCCCGGGCCACGGGCCGGAGTGGGATCAACTCCGCCGGTGATCTGCCTCACAGCGCCCCCATCCCTCCAGACGAGGCCCATGGGGAGGACGACCCGTGCAACCAGTCGGCGCAGGAAGCGCTGAGCCGCACGGCGGGACGGCTGATGGCGCCATCGCCTGGAGGAGGGAATCAGAGGCAGCGAAGCCAAGACAAGGCCGGTGTCCGAGGAAGGAACCCCCCGCAAAGGATTGCAAGGCCGTTCTCCGGGCCAGCGCCGACAAGCAACTGGTGCGGGTGAGCGACCCCGAGTCGGGCTACTACGTGGGCGAGATGACCGAGAGCTTCTAGAAACCCGCCACGTGGGCCATCTGGGTGGCTTCTGCTTTCTGTTTCATCGGCGCTTCAAGATGTGAGCAATAACAGAGGCGGATCGCCAATGCAGTCTGCGCTTGCAAACCTTGCCCGGAGCGGGCCCTAAGGGCTGCGGAGCTTTATGCGAAATCAAGGGCCAGCAAGAGTGTTCCCCCACAAAAGCTTGACTCCCGAAGATGCAGAGGCTCACATGAAGACTCACCAGCAGATGCTGAAGCCCACAAAAGGAGAAGACCACTAAACGGACCCAATTTTTCAAGAGAGATTAGAGCGCGACTCCGCTTGCAAAACCACTGACTCCCCTGAACGGTGCGGGGAGCAGGCATGGACCGTTGCCCTGCGCAAGCCAACCGGTTTCAGCAGGCCCCTCTGAGCGGTCAACCAGATCGGCGCGACCCCTCAACCAGATTGTCGCCGGACAGCAGTCCTTGAAGGGCAGGATTACCATGGGCGTTCGAGGCTGAGAAGGGTGGAGCCCCCTCGGGGTGATGGTGAACACCAGTCGGAAGGATCCAGCGGCCAAGAGTTGCCGTAAACCTGAAGGCTCCAGCATCCGGGGGTTGCGGCTGATCCCCCTATCGGCAGGAACAGGGTGGCTACCACCTCCAACATGGCTGGCAATACACGCCCGATTCAAATTGGGCGTACCCAGATGGATCAGCACCGAGGTCACGGCGTCGACAAGGACATCGCTGCGGCGATCGGCATCCACCGGCAGCGAAGACCAGATCCGGCATCACCGTAGGTGCCGGCACCCGCTCCACCTGCAGCAGCAAAAAGCCCCCTCCGCAACCGGAGGGGGCATCGCAGACTACGAACCCTGAAGGCTCGCTCACATCGCGGAAGCGCCGCCCACAACCTCAAGGATCTCCTGGGTGATCGCCGCCTGACGGGCCTTGTTGTAATCCAACGTCAACGTTTTGGCCAGGGCCTTGGCATTGTCGCTGGCGTTGTTCATCGCCGTCATCCGGCTGGCCAGTTCGCTGGCGGCAGCCTCCTGCAGAGAGCGCAGCAGCTGGTTGGCCAGGTAGAGCGGCAGCAGGGCGTTGAGCAGCTGATCGGGGCTCTGCTCGAACACGAAATCGGACGGCAAAGAGGGCTGCTCGTTTTCGCGCTTGCTGACCTCCACTCCCAGCTGACCATCCTTGGTGATCAGGCGGAAAATCTCATCCCCCGGCACCGCAATGCCCTGGGGATCCAGAGGCAGCAGGGTTTGCACCACCGGCTGGGAGCTCACCAGGTTGATGAACTTGGTGTAGATGATCTCGACCCGGTCGGTGCTGCCCGAAAGGAACTCGGCCAGCACTTCGTTGGCGACCTGGTTGGCCTCGGCCGCCGTGGGCACCTGCTCCAGGCCCGTGAACGTGGTGCGGATCGGGTACTTGCGATTGGTGAAATACGTGATCGCCTTGCGACCCATCAGCACCAGATCCACCGTGTAGCCCTGGCTCTGCAGCTCCTTGAAGCGTTGCTCGGTGCGCTTGATCACGTTGGCGTTGTAACCGCCACAAAGGCCCCGGTCGCCCGTCACCGACAGCAACGTGATTGTTTTCACGTCGCGGGCGCCGAGCAGAGGGGCATCGGCACCCTCAAAGCCCATGCGGCTCTGCAGGTTCTGCAGCACCCGCGCCAAACGGTCGGCGAACGGCCGGCTGCGCAGCACCTGCTCCTGGGCCCGCCGCACTTTGGCGGCGGCCACAAGACGCATCGCCTCGGTGATCTTGCGGGTGTTCTTGATCGAACTGATCCGGTCGCGGATCTCCTTGAGGTTTGCCATCTCCGTTCCTCAGGCCGCCGCCAACATCGTGGAGGTCACTTCCTTGATCGCGTCCTTGAGCATCGCTTCAGCCTCATCGCCGAGCTGCTTCTCTCCCATCACCTTGCTGATGAACTCGGGCTTGTTGCTCTTCAGGTACTCGCGCAGCTCGCGGGCGAACTCTGTGACCTTATCCACCGGTACGTCATCGATCAGGCCCTTCACACCCGCATACACCACGGCCACCTGTTCCGCCAGGTTCAGCGGGCTGAACTGGGGCTGCTTGAGCAGCTCGCGCAGCCGCTTGCCCCGGGCCAGCTGGGCCTGGGTGGCGGCATCGAGATCGGAGGCGAATTGGGAGAAGGCCGCCAGTTCATCGAACTGGGCCAGCTCCAACTTCAGGGTGCCGGCGATCTTCTTGATCGCCTTGGTTTGGGCGGCACCGCCCACGCGGCTCACCGAGATGCCCACGTTGATGGCGGGTCGCAGGCCGGAGTTGAAGAGGTCGGAACTGAGGAACACCTGGCCATCGGTGATCGAGATCACGTTGGTGGGGATGTAAGCGCTCACGTCGCCGGCCTGGGTTTCGATGATCGGGAGGGCGGTCATCGAACCCTTGCCCATGGCGTCGGACAGCTTGGCGGCACGCTCCAGAAGACGGCTGTGGCAATAGAACACGTCGCCGGGGTAGGCCTCACGGCCGGGCGGGCGGCGCAGCAGCAGCGACATCTGGCGGTAGGCCTGGGCCTGCTTGGTGAGGTCGTCGTAGACGATCAAAGTGGCCTTGCCCTTGTACATGAACGACTCGGCAATCGCCGCACCGGTGTAGGGGGCCAGGTACTGCATCGCAGCAGCCTCGGAGGCACCGGCGGCTACCACCACGGTGTAATCCAGGGCGCCGCGCTCCCGCAGCACCTCCACCACGTTGGCCACGGAAGCGGCCTTCTGGCCCACCGCCACATACACGCAGACGACATCTTCACCTTTCTGGTTGATGATCGTGTCGATCGCGATCGCCGTCTTGCCGGTCTGGCGGTCGCCGATGATCAGCTCCCGCTGGCCCCGGCCGATCGGGATCATCGCGTCGATGGCGGTGATGCCGGTCTGCATCGGCTCATGCACCGACTTGCGCTGAATGATGCCTGGCGCCATCGATTCGATCAGACGCGTTTCGGTGGTGGCGATCTCCCCCTTGCCGTCGATCGGCAGACCCAGGGAGTTCACCACCCGGCCGAGCATGGCGTCACCCACCGGCACGGCGGCGATCTTGCCGGTGGCCTTCACCGTGCTCCCTTCCTGGATGCCGCGGCCTTCCCCCATCAGCACCGCGCCCACGTTGTCGTCCTCCAGGTTGAGGGCGATGCCTTCGGTACCGTCCTCGAACTGCACCAACTCACCGGCCATCACCTGCTCCAGGCCATAGACACGGGCGATGCCATCGCCGATCTGGAGCACGGTGCCCACGTTGCTGACCGAAACCGACTTGTCGTAGTCGGCGATCTGCTGCTTGAGGATGGCGCTGATCTCGTCGGGACGGATGGAAACCATGGCGGGAACTCCCCGGTGGGGAGATGAGGAAAGAACAGGGGTAGGAAGGAGAGGGGGGAGGACCTGCCGGGTTCCGGGCAGTCCGCTGGCGATCAGGAGGCTCTGGCCAGGGCCAGGCCGAGGCGACGCACCTGGCCGGAGAGACTGGCGTCGATCACCTTGGAGCCGACCCGCAGCACAAAACCGCCGATCAGGGCGGGATCGACCAACAGTTCGATCTCCACCTGCTCCGTGCCGGCCACCGCCTTCACCTTTTCGATCAGGCTGGCCTGCTGCTCGGCGCTGAGGGGTTCCGCTGAAGTCACCGTGGCCAGGGCGATGCTGTTCTGATCGCGATAGAGCTCCAGGAGGCGCTCGAGAACCGCGTCGAGATAGCCGATTCGGCCACGATCCGCGAGGAGCTTGAGCAGATTCAAGAAGGTGGGGGAAATCTGCTCCGCAAAAAGCCTGGTGAGAGCAGACTTCTTGCCGTCCGTCTCCAGCACGGGGGAGGCCATGGCCTCTCTCAGCTCGGGAGATTGGCGCCAGAGGGACAGGAGCTCGCGGGCCTGGTCAACCATCTGGGCGGTCTCGCCAGCGGCCTCGCTGATCTGCAGGAACGCTTCGGCGTAGGGGGTTGTGATGGTATTGAGCAGCGGCATCAGGCGTTCCCCAACGATTGGATGGACTGGTCGATGAGCCGGGACTGAATCTTGCCGTCGAGGCGACCCGGCAGGGAGGACAGGGCCTTTTCAATCGCGAGCCGAGCAGCTTCACGGCGCAACTGATCGCTCACCCGGGCCGCTTCCGACTGAAGATCGGAAACGGAATCCTGTTTGATGCGAGCCATCTCCTCGACCGTGCGCTTCTCGCTTTCCAGGCGGATGGCCTGGGCGCGGCTGACGCCGTCAGCACGGATGCGTTCTGCCCTCGACTGGGAATCGGCCAACTCCTTCTGGGCGTCGGCCAGGGCAGTGCTGGCGGTCGCCAGGCGCTCTTCCGCATCCTTGAGATCGGCCAGAATGGCGGCACGCCGACGCTGCAGGATGCCGCCGAGAAAACCGCGAAGGAAATAGACCAAACCCGCGATCACGATCGCAAGATTGATGATGTTGGTCTCGAAGGGATTGAAATTGAGACCGAAACCACCGGTGTGGGAGGCCAGCAGGGGAAGAAAGAGGTAGGTCATGAGGCAGCCAGGAGACGGTCGACGATCTGATCGGCCAGCTTGGCGGCGTCGCCCTGAAGCTGATCCATCGCGGCGGTGCGTTGGGAGTCAATCTCCCGGCGGGCCTGCTCACGGCTTGCGATGGACTCGGCCTGGGCCAGAGCCATCGCCTCGCGGTAGAGCTTGTCGGACTCCTGCTCCGCCTCCACCACAACTTTCTGTGCCTGCAGACGGGCGTCCTTGAGCTGTTCGCGCAAATCAGCCTCAAGACGTTCAGCCTGCGCCAGCTTCTGCTTGGCCTCGGCGCGGCTGGTCGTGATGTAGCCCTCACGATCCTCCACCGCCTTGCCGACGGGACGGAAGAACAGGGCGTTGAGGAGGAAGGTGAGGAGCACCACCTGCAGCGCCATCAGCGGCAGGGTGGCGTCGAGGTCAAACAGACCTCCCTCGGGCGCGCCTGCTTCGGCGAGCAGTAGCCAGCTGGTCATGGGGCTGGAGGGGGGGTGGGCGAAGAGGGAATGCGCGGGGCTGGATCAGTCTGGAAATGGGTCCGGGGAAGTTGGGGAGCCGAGACGCCCGACGAAGGGCGACACCAGACTCCCCTCCCTCGGATCTTCCTCAGCCCGCGAACGGGTTGGCGAACAGGAGCACCAGAGCGACCACCAGGCCGTAGATGGTGAGAGCCTCCATGAAGGCCAGCGAAAGCAGCAGGGTGCCGCGGATCTTGCCTTCGGCTTCGGGCTGACGGGCGATGCCCTCGACAGCGCCGCCGGCAGCGGTGCCCTGGCCGATGCCAGGACCGATGGCGCCGAGACCGACAGCGAGACCAGCGGCGACGACGGACGCGGCGGAAGTGATCGAATCCATGGGGGGTAGGGGAGTGATGCGCCGGTGAAGCGCTGAACGAACCGGGTGTGATGCCTGCGCCTGGGACACCTCCAGGGAGGTGGGCCCGGATCAAGCCGGACCTGCGCGCTGAGAGTTTGCCAGACCGGGGACCCGAGTCCGCCGGCTGCAAATTGTTTAGTGGTGCTCTTCGTGCACCGCTTCGCCGATGTAGTAGGCGGCGAGGGTGGCGAAGATCAGAGCTTGAATAGCACTGGTGAACAGGCCGAGGAACATGGCGGGCAGAGGCACGATCAAAGGCACAAGGAACGCCAGCACAGCCACCACGAGTTCATCGGCAAGAATGTTACCAAAAAGACGGAAGGAAAGGGACAGAGGCTTAGTGAAATCCTCGACGATCTTGAAGGGAAGCATGATCGGCGTCGGCTCCACGTAGTACTCGAAATACCGGAAGCCTTTGCGGCTCAAGCCGGCATAGAAGTAAGCCAGGGAAACGAGCAGAGCCAGGGCGATCGTGGTGTTGATGTCGGCCGTCGGCGCACCGAGTTCGCCACTTGGCAGATGGATCAGCTTCCAGGGGATCAAGGCGCCGCCCCAGTTGCTCACAAAGATGAACAGAAACAGGGTGCCGATGAACGGTAGCCAGTCGCGATAGGCCTTTTCGCCGATCTGCTCGCGAGCCAGATCGCGGAGGTAATCCCAGAGGAACTCAAGCAGGTTTTGCACGCCGCTCGGATCGCGCTGCATGCGGCGCGTGCCAACCACCACCACGGCGAGCAGGGCGGCGATCACCACCCAGGAGCTCAAAAACACCTGGCCATGAATGCGCAGGTTGCCGAGCTGCCAGTAAAGGTGTTGACCCACCTCGAGCTCGGCGAGGGGCAGGGCGAGGGGCATCGGGAGCATCGGGGGAGGGACCTCGGGGGATCGGGGTCAGCCGTCAAAGACGGCTTGCAGGATCAGGGCGGGCTTGTAGAGCAGAAAACCCAGCAAGGCCGGGAGCAACTGCAGCTGGGGAATCCTGGCGGCCGCAAGCACCAGGACGACGGGGACGAGCAACTGAACCTTGCCCACCGACTTGCTGTCCACGCCGAGACGGGACACACTGCGGGCGAGAAGAGTCAGATAGAGGAGCCCGGCCAGACAACCCACCAGCAGGCTGGCGGCGGTGGCAGTGTCCCGGAACCACGCGGTGACAGGCACCGCAGCAGCCGAAACCCAGGCGGTGGCCTGGAGCAGCCTCCGCTGCAGGCGCCGATACTCCTCCATGCCGTTGTCCCCGCTGGGGGGGCTGGGGGAGTCGGCCGGGTTATCCGCCATCCGACCGCTTTTGGGCGCCGCAGGGGTTGCGTCGTCCGGAACGGGGGTGAGGGCAGCCGGCAAGCGACGCGGATCGTCTGGGCGCGTGGAGGTTATCACGCGGCGCGCACGGGCTGGAGCACCCGGACGGCGATCAAGCGCCGCGCCCGCTCCGCCCGCTCGGCCGCCTCCATCGTCAGGGACAACTCGCCGATCGCTGTGCCGGAAGGGGCCGCCTCCAGCGCCTGCATCAGGGCCAGATCCCCCGCCTCGATCGTCAGCGGCAACAGATCGGGGCCTAGGAGCGACGTCGACGGCCAGCCCCAAAGGCAGCGGTTGCGCTCGCCGCCAGCTGCCAGCAGCACCCTGTCCTCGCGCCAGTCCGCCGCCTCCAGAGGCCCCCGGCTCAGGAAAAACTCGAAGTGGCTGATGTCCGGATCGAGGGCCTCCACCAGTTCCCACCGCTGCCGCGGCGGCAGGGCGCACGCCCGCTCCAGAAGCTCGCCCGACAGCAGGCGGGTCGGATCCCACACCTCCGGGTTGGAAAAACCGGCGAAGTGCAGGCCGCTCGCCTCCACCAGCGCCATCAACCCCACCAGGTCGTAGCTCGTCTCCTGGGGGTGGAGATACATGTCGGCGAAGTTGGCGTCGGCGGCGGTGTCCAGCGCCCAGCGCACCTCATGGTGGCGTCGCAGCCGGTTTTGCTCCGGCAGCACCTGGAACAGCTCCCTCCCCAACCGCAGCCCCTCGCCGCCGGTCCCCACCCCCATCAACCCCAGGGCCCGCTGGCTGCGGCGGATCTCCCAACGGCCGCCCCGGGCATACAGGAACAGATGCAGGAGCCCCCCCGGAGCCAGCAGCTCTGCCAGGGCCCGCAGGCCCTCCAGCGGCCGGTCAAGGTGGTGCAACACCCCCACGGAATTGATGTAGGCAAACGGGCCTTCCCCCGCCAGATCCAGCAGGCTGCGCTGCTCGATCCGCAGCTCCCGCACCCGGGCAGCGGCGCCGGAGCGCCGCGCACGCTCCCGCGCCACCGCCAGCGCCCCGGGGCTGATGTCCACCGCCAGCACGGTGGCGCCGGGGTTGAGGTGGCAGAGATAGTCGCTGCTGACGCCGGTGCCGCAACCCGCATCCAGGATCCGCCAGGAGCGGAATCCCTCTGTCGGAGGGGGGGGCAGCACGCCCCGCACCGCCGCCACTGCGCTGTCGACGCACCAGCGCCAGTTGTATCCCGGCGGCGGACCGTCCTGGAGGGGGTCGCCGGGGTAGGGGAAACGGTCATAGAAGGCGCTCACCGCCGGGGTGGCGGCGTCGCTGGCGGGCTGGGCGGTCATGAACGGCAAGGGGGGCGGCGGTAGCCCTCCGGGAGCATCCCACGCCCGCGCCGAACTCTGCCGCCAGGCCCCAGCAGGGCTGCAAACATTTGTTCATGGCCTCCCGGTGGACCCTGGGGGCAGCCGTAACGTGCCGAGGCCCGGCTCGCACCCGATCCATGACCGTGACCGCCAGCAGCGGCAGCACCAGGGTCAGTCCTCAGCGGTACGACACCCTGCCGCTCTCCAGCGTCCGTCAGGCGGAGCAGCAGGATCGCTTCCCGGATGGCGGCGAGCTGGACAGCCTGATCACCTTCTTCCAGAGCGGCCAGGCGCGGATCGAGGCGGCCCGCCGGCTGAGCGCCAATGCGGAGGCGATCGTGGCCCGGGCGGCCAACCGCATCTTCGTCGGCGGCACCCCCCTCTCCTATCTCGACGCCCCGCTGGCGGCTCCGACCGCCGTTGCCGAGGGTGTGCCCCTCGCCACCGACCAGGCCGCCTTCCAACGCTCGGTGCAAACTTTCACCGGCGCCGGTGCTCCCAAGCGCGGCAACGTCCTCTCCCGCCTGCTGGAGGGATCCGCTGGCGACGCCGACGTGCGGGTGATCCTGCCCAGCGGCTTCAGCCCGATCGCGGTGAGCCTCTACGGCACCGAGAGGATGAAGAAGTCGCTGCGCGACCTCGCCTGGTTCCTGCGCTACGTGGGCTACGCCCTGGTGGCGGGCGACCCCAGCATCCTGGCCGTCAACACCCGCGGCCTCCGCGACGTTCTCGAAAAGGCCTGCTCCTTGGCCGCCACCAACGTGGCCCTGCAGGAGATGCGCGCCGCCTCCGCCGATCTGCTCAAGGATCAGCCCGAGGCGCGCCAGCTGGTGATCGACGGCTTCAACGTTCTGCTCAAGGAGTTGGAGGTTCCCACCCCCTCCACCCGGGCCCGCCTGGGCAGCCCCTTGAACCAGGGCCTGCAACTGCCGGCGATCTATGCCCTCGCCGCCGAGGGTCGCCAGCGCTTCGTGATGAAGCCAGGCCTGTCCGGCCGCGAGAAGGCCGAGGTGATCCGCGCCGCCTATCGACAGGTGTTCGAGCGCGACATCGTCAAGGGCTACTCCCAGGTGGTCTGCCCGGTCGAGGCCACCCAGTTCCGCCAAGGACAGATCTCCGCCCGCGAATTCATCCGCGCCCTGGGGCGCAGCAAGGAATATCGCCGCCAGTTCTACAACCGCTTCTCCAACAGTCGCGTGGTCGAACTGGCCTTCCGGCACTTCCTTGGCCGTGGCATCAGCTCGATCGAGGAATTCCGCCGCTACTTCGCCATCGTCAGCCAACAGGGTCTGCCGGGTCTGGTCGATTCGATCGTCAACGGCATGGAGTACGCGCGCGTCTTCGGGGAGGAGACGGTGCCCTATCTGCGCGATCTGGGCGAGGAGGCCCAGGAGAGCGCCGGCTGGGGATCCAACCGCAAACTGTTCCGCTTCAGCGCTCCCTTCGAGGGATCTCCCCAGTACATCACTCTGTACGCCTCCTACCGCCAGCCCTTCCCCGACCAGCATCCCTACGGCGGCGGCAACGATCCCCTCGCCCTCAACTACGGGGCGATCTTCCCCTCCGGCACCGCCTCGGTGAGCACCCGGCCGGCGCCCTTCCGCTACGACGCGCGCCGAATCCTGGTCAGCAACGCGCTCAGCCAGCCCGGCCAGATGGACAGCGACCAGTTCCGCAAGGCTTCCCCCCGCCGGGTCGGCCCACGGGTGGTGCGCCTGCAGCAGATCGCCACCGGCGGCAATTCCGTGCCCCGCCGCGGCGGCCAGCCCAGTGTGCGCGGCTCCGAGTCCGCCACCCAGGGGGTGATCCGCGCCGTCTACGTACAGATCCTCGGCACCACCGGCTACGCCGGCGAGCGCAACACGGTCGAGGAGATCAAGCTGGAGAACGGCGACATCAGCCTGCGGGAATTCGTGCGCCAGGTCGCCCGCTCCAATGCCTTCCGGCGCCGCTATTGGAGTGGCCTCTACATCTGCAAGGCGATCGAGGTGATGCACCGCCGCATCCTGGGCCGCCCCACCTTCGGCCGCTGGGAGATCGACGCCTACTTCGACACCGCCGCCCGCAAGGGCTTCTACGGCATCGTCGACCGGATGATCGACAGCCGCGAATACAACGAGAGCTTCGGCGAGGACACCGTTCCCTACGAGCGCTTCGTCACCCCCGCCGACCGCAACGCCCGCAAGGTGCCGGCCCTGCGCCGCGCCTTCGACCCCAGCGCCGCTCCCGACCTCAAGCCCCTCGCACGGCCGGACGTCAAGCCGCCCGAAGCGGTGCGCACCCCCGCCAGCCTCACCCCCCGCAACCTGCCCGGCCGCGGTCCGGTGGTGCGCGGCAGCTGGAGCGCCAAGATCGCCGGCGGCGAAAAACCCACCACCGCCGAATCCCTCAGCTCCGGCGGAACCCGTCTGCGCCTCCCGCCCGCCCCCGCCCGCACCTGGGTACCCCAGCGCACGCCCGCTCCTGGCTTGCCCCCCGCGGCCGCCCCCCGTCCGGGCAGCGCGCCGAGTTCCGCCCCCGCCATCCCGGCGGGCGACTGGCGGGCGGCGGTGGCCAGCGGTGTGCTTTCGGCTGCAGCCCAAGCCCCCGGCGCCGCCATGGAGAAGGCCCTGCGCCCCGGCAGGCCCCAGGGCTTCGCCCGCCGCGCCAGCCTCGGTCGGCCCGTGCGGCTCCTGAGCAACCCGAGCGAAGAGCAGCTGCGGGAGGTGGTGGAGGCCAGCTATCGCCAGCTGCTCAATCGCGTTCCCCTGGCGGCCGAGCGGTTGAAGGATGCCGAATCCCAGCTGCGCGACCGCCAGATCTCGGTGGCGGAGTTCGTCGCCCAGATCGCCGGCAGCGATCTGTTCCAGCAACGCCTCAACCGGATGGCGCCGCTGCGGGCGGCTTCGGCGGCGTACCTGGCACTGCTCGGCCGCGCCGCCCAGCCCAAGGAGGTGAGCCGCTTTCTCGGCACCCGCGGCAGCTCCGGCCAACAGGCCGCCCTGGAGCAGATTCTGAACAGCCTGGAATATGCCGAAGCCTTCGGCCAGGACACCGTGCCCTGCCTGCGGGGCCTGAACAGCGCCGACGGTATCCCGCTGACCACGGTCAACCGCACGGCGGCTCTTTACGCGGGCAACGCCGGTCTGACCCCGCCGCCACGGGAAGCCCTCTGAGCCCGGCACGCCCTGCCGGCCCCCCGGAAGCCGGCTCCCGTCAACCCCCCGGAGACGATCCGGGGGGTTTTCTGTCGCGGGGCAAACCGGGGCAGGCGCCTGACAACGCAACAACAATTGCAGCGCGAGTGCGCGCAAGCTGCGGGTCGAAGCCAGGCGAATGATGATGAACAATTGCTGCGCGGCATGGCTATCAACAACTTCCGTGAAAGTCCTTGCCAGCACTGGGATCTTCACACCCGACAAGCCGTGAAGAACTGTTACCGCCGGGGGGAGGCGCGCGGGGCTCTGGCACAGAATGATTCGGCGATCGGCCCCGCCGATACCCACCCCTTCACCCACCGGATACCGGTCACCGGAAACGGCGACCGCTTGTTTCGAGGCAGAACTGCATGAGCATCGTCTCCAACTCGATCATCAACGCGGACGCCGAAGCCCGCTACCTCAGCCCTGGCGAACTCGACCAGATCAAGTCGTTCGTCGCCGGCGGTCAGCGCCGTCTGCGCATCGCCCAGGTCTTGGCCGAAAGCCGCGAGCGCATCGTCAAGCAGGCCGGAGGCGCCCTCTTCCAGAAGCGCCCCGACGTCATCTCCCCCGGCGGCAACGCCTACGGCGAAGAGATGACCGCCAGCTGCCTGCGCGACATGGACTACTACCTGCGCTTGGTCACCTACGGCGTAGTCGCCGGTGACGTGACCCCGATCGAAGAGATCGGCATCATCGGCGCCCGCGAGATGTACCGCGCCCTGGGCACCCCCCTGGAAGCGATGGCGGAGGCTGTGCGCGAAATGAAGTCTGTGGCCAGCAGCATCCTCACCGGCGGCGACGCCGAGGAAGCCGGCTTCTACTTCGACTACGTCGTCGGCGCCCTCTCCTGAGGCCCAAGCTCGCTCTCCCCCCCGCTCCCGAATCTCAGGATCCATGCAAGACGCCATCACCAACGTCATCAACCAGGCCGACGTCCAGGGCCTCTACCTCGACGGCTCCGCCATGGGACGCCTCGAGCAGTACTTCGCCAGCGGTGAGCTGCGCGTCCGTGCCGCCGCCACCATCAGCGCCAACGCCTCGGCCATCATCAAAGAAGCCGTCGCCAAGTCGCTGCTCTACTCGGATATCACCCGTCCGGGCGGCAACATGTACACCACCCGTCGCTATGCCGCCTGCATCCGCGACCTTGACTATTACCTCCGCTATGCCACCTACGCCATGCTGGCGGGTGACACCTCGATTCTGGATGAAAGGGTTCTGAACGGCCTCAAGGAAACCTATAACTCCCTGGGAGTTCCCATCGGGGCCACCGTGCAGTCCATCCAGGCAATGAAGGAGTCCACAGCTTCTCTGGTGGGCCCTGATGCCGGTCGGGAAATGGCCGTCTACTTCGACTACATCTGCTCCGGCCTGGGTAACTGATTCCCGCCCGATTCCGTCGTCCGAGGATCCACCCATGCGCCTGTTCAAGATCACGGCCTGCATTCCCTCCCCCGAAAAGGTACGCACCCAGCGGGAGCTTCAAAACACCTACTTCACCAAGTGGGTTCCCTACGAAAGCTGGTTCGCCGAACAGCAGCGAATCATGAAGCAGGGCGGCAAAATCCTCAAGGTCGAACTCGTCACGGGGCGGCGCCAGCAAAGCTGCGGCAACTGACTCACCCGTCCCTGCCTCCTGCCCGGCCCTGGCCGGGCTTTTTTTGTCCCGCAACCTGCGGCCGGCGTTTTTTTTGGCTTGCGGGGTCGACAAAACCCCGTCGGCCACGGCTCAATGGGTCACTCGAGCGCCGCCGCGGACCCTTGTCCACCTACCGATCGCGCCCCCCTTCCACCGACCTGGACGGGGCGGCCGACGCTGTGATTTCCCCGTCGGGGCTGCTGCCCCTGCCTTGGTCGATCTGGCCCGCCGAGGGGCGGCTGCTGGTGGGCCTCACCGCTCTCTGGACCGTGATCGGCCTGCTGGTGCTCACCTCCGCCAGCTGGTGGGTTGCGGAACGGGAGATGGGAGACGCGGCCTACTACCTGAAACGCCAGTTGATCTGGATGCTTGCCAGCTGGGGCCTTTTCTGGCTGGCGATCCGCACCAGCATGCGCCGCTGGCTGCACATCGCCGCACCGGCTCTGCTGATCGGTGCCGTGCTCGTGGCCGCCACCCTGGTGGTGGGCAGCACCGTGAACGGCGCCAGCCGCTGGCTGGTGCTCGGCCCGATCCAGCTGCAACCCACCGAGCTGGTCAAACCGTTCGTGGTGCTGCAGGGGGCCGTGCTCTTCTCCCACTGGCAACGCATCGGCAACGACCAGAAGCTGCTCTGGCTGGGGATCTTTGGAGCACTGATCCTGCTGATCCTCAAGCAGCCCAACCTCAGCACCGCTGCGTTGATGGGCCTGCTGCTCTGGCTGATGGCCCTGGCCGGCGGGTTGCCGCTCCCCCTGCTGCTCGGGGCCGCCAGCGCCGGCGGTCTGCTCGGGGGCGCCAGCATCCTGATCAACGAATACCAACGCATCCGCGTCACCTCCTTCCTCAACCCCTGGAAAGACGCCCAGGGGGATGGCTATCAGCTTGTGCAAAGCCTGCTGGCGATCGGCTCGGGCGGACCGTTCGGCTCGGGATTCGGCCTCTCCACACAGAAGCTCCAGTACCTGCCGATCCAGAGCACCGACTTCATCTTTGCGGTGTTCGCGGAGGAGTTCGGCTACGTGGGCGCGCTGATGCTGCTGCTTTTCCTGGTGATCTTCGCCTTCATCGGGCTGCGGGTGGCGCTCGCCTGCCGCAGCAATCAACACAAGCTGGTGGCGATCGGTGCCACCTCCCTGCTGGTGGGACAGTCGATCCTCAACATCGCCGTCGCCAGCGGCGCCATGCCCACCACCGGCCTGCCCCTGCCGATGATCAGCTACGGCGGCAACTCCCTGCTCGGCAGCCTCTTCGCCGCCGGCCTGCTGGTGCGCTGCTCCCTGGAGAGCTCAGGTCTGGAAACCGTCCGCAGCCGCCGACGGCGCGACCCGGCCGCCCCGATAGGCTGAGGTTTCGGCCGAACCCACCCGGCGATGATCAGCCTCGCGCTGCCGCTGGCCGACTGGGCCCGCAGCAGCGAACACATCCTGCAAAGCTCCCTGGCTCACCCCGGACCGCTCACCCTGGCTCTGGTGTTCAGCGGTGGCCTGCTCACCAGCCTGGGGCCCTGCTCCCTTTCTCTGCTGCCCGTCACCCTGGCCTACCTGGCCGGCTTCAGCGGCGCGGCCCCTTCCGAACGCCCGCACCTTCCCTGGGCGCGCAGCCTCGCTTTCGCCGCCGGCATCGTCGGCTCCCTGGTGGTGCTGGGCCTGGCGAGCGGCTGGATGGGCCGTCTCTACGGCAGCGTTCCCGGTGTCGTGCCCCTGATGGTGGCGGTGCTGGCGGTGGTGATGGGCCTCAACCTGTTGGGACTGCTGCGGTTGCGACTGCCGGCCGGGCCCGATCCGGATCTGTGGCGGCGGCGGGTCCCCGCGCCCCTGGCACCGCTGGCGGCGGGTCTGGCCTTCGGCCTGGCCGCTACCCCTTGCACCACACCGGTGCTGGCGGTTTTGCTCGCCTGGATGGCCCAGAACGGCAAGCCGCTGGTGGGAATGCTGCTGCTCACCGCCTTTGGGGCTGGGCAAGTGTTGCCCCTCTTGCTCGCGGGTACCGCCGCCGCCGCCCTTCCCAGCCTGCTGCGCCTGCGTCAGCTGGGAAGCTGGGTGCCCCCGGTCAGCGGGGTGGTGCTGCTCACCACCGGCGCCCTCACCCTGTTGGCCCAGCTGCCATGAGCGCGGCGGCCCCCTCCGCCCGGCGACCGCTGCAACGCCTGCTCGCCGGATTCGCCGATCTGCGACTGGCGATCGGCCTGCTGCTGTTGATCGCGCTGGCCAGCGGCGTCGGCACCGCCATCCCCCAGAAGGAGAGCAGCGATTTCTACCACCAGCGCTACGACGCCGCCCCCTGGCTCGGGCTGGTGCACGGCGACGGACTGCTGGCGCTGCAACTCGATCACGTCTATTCAAGCGGCTGGTTCCTGGCCCTGCTCGCCTGGCTGGGCCTCTCCTTGATCCTCTGCAGCTGGCGCCGCCAATGGCCCGCGCTGCAGGCCTCGCTGCGCTGGATCGATTACGGCTCCCCGCGCCAGCTCAGCAAGTTGAGCGTGGCGGAAACACGCCCGCTGAGCGACCCTGACAACGCCCTCCGCCGCCTGGAGGAACGACTGCGGGGCGACGGCTGGCAGGTGCGTCCCCAACCGGGGCGCCTGGCAGCACGGCGAGGTCTTGTGGGTCGCGTCGGCCCGTTGCTTGTCCATGCCGGCCTGGTGGTGTTGATGGTGGGGTCGGCCTGGGGTGCCCTGGCCGGCCAACGGCTGGAGCAGTTCCTGGCCCCCGGCCGCGATCTGGAGCTGCTCGACTCCCGCGGTCGCTCCCAGGTGACCCTGATCCTTGATCGCTTTGCCATCCAGCGGGATCCGGCCGGCCGGCCCGAACAGTTCACCTCCAACCTGACGATCCGGCCGCCCGCGGCACCGGAACTCCAGGCGGAGATCAGCGTCAACCACCCGCTGCGCTACCGGGGCATGACCCTTTACCAGGCGGACTGGGCCCTGGCGGCGATCAATCTGCAATTGGGCCGGAGCCCGGTGCTGCCGTTGCCGTTGCAGGCCTTCCCGCAGCTGGGGGAACAGGTTTGGGGACTGGTCCTGCCCACCCGCCCCGACGGCAGCGAACCGGTGCTGCTCAGCCTCACCAGCGAGCAGGGTCCGGTGGAGGTCTTTGGTCCGGACGGCACCAGTCTTGGCCGGATCGTGCCCGGCGGAGAGCCGCTCGAGGTCAACGGGCTCCCGGTCCGCGTGCTGTCGGTGTTGCCCGCGAGCGGCATTCTGCTCAAACGGGATCCTGGGGTGCCGCTGGTGTACGCCGGGTTCGCCATCGCCCTGCTCGGGGGCGGCCTCAGCCTGGTGGCCACCCGCCAGCTCTGGGCGGTGGCAGAACCGCAGGCGGGCCGCCTGCATGTCGGCGGCCTGTGCAACCGCAATCTCACCGCATTCGCCACAGAGCTGCCCGGCCTGCTCGCCGCCGTGGAGGATCAGCAGGGTTGACGCACACCGTGGCTGACGCGCACCACGGTGTGCACGTTGCCCCGCGGGTTGAAGTCGGCCTCCAGCTGCATCCACACCGGCTCGCAGGCGGCGAGGCAGTCATCGAGGATGCGGTTCGCCACCTCTTCATGGGAGATGGTGCGGTCGCGATAGCTGTTGATGTAGAGCTTCAGCGCCTTGAGCTCCAGCACCCGCGGGCCTGGCTGATAAAGAAGCCGCAGCACCGCGAAATCGGGATAGCCGGAGAAGGGACAGAGGCAAGTGAACTCCGGCAGTTCGATCGCGATTTCGTAAGCCCGCCCCGGGCGGGGATTGTCGAAGCAGAGCAGCTCGGACTGGGCAATCGCCCGCTCGCCGTAGTGGGGGGTGCGGGTGGCTTCCGGGGCGCTGGTCATGGTGGCGCGGAGGCGCAAGTCGGGGATGGTGGAAACTCGACCGTACAGGAGGCTGAAGGGGTCAAGCTCGCAGCCGTAGCAACGGCCACCACACGACGGGTCCGGCTCGGGCGTAATGGTGCGGTCCCTCCTGGGACAACCGAGTGAGAGACTTGCTCCTCTGGTCAGACCGCCTGCCCGCTTCCATGAAAAAGATCGAAGCCATCATCCGCCCCTTCAAGCTGGAGGACGTCAAGATCGCGCTGGTTAACGCCGGCATCGTCGGCATGACGGTCAGCGAGGTGCGCGGCTTCGGACGTCAGAAAGGCCAGGTGGAGCGCTACCGCGGCTCGGAATTCACAGTGGAATTCCTTCAGAAGCTGAAGCTGGAGATCGTCGTCGATGACGACCGTGTCGAAACCGTCATCAACGCCATTCAGGACGCCGCCCGGACCGGCGAAATCGGCGACGGCAAAATCTTCATCAGCGACATTGACTCGGTGATCCGCATCCGCACCGCCGAACGCGACTCGGACGCCATCTGAACCTGGCCCGGGCGGGTGGGCTTCTCAGCTTCCGGCCAGGGTGCCGGCCACCAGCGCGGCAATGCCTTCCGGCTTGGGGGCCTCGCCGCAGCCCCCCAACCACAACAGATACTCGTGGTTGCCCGCCGGGCCGGTGATCGGCGAGGCCACCAGGCCACTGGCCGGCCAGTCCAGCTCCGCCGCAGCCGCGATCACCGTGCGGATCGCATCCCGGTGGGCCTCGGGATCGCGCACCACTCCGCCCTTCCCCACCCGAGAGCGCCCCACCTCGAACTGTGGCTTGACCAGCAGAATCCCCTCCGGGTTTGGCTCCAGCAGCGCCCTCAGGGCCGGCAGCACCCGCGTCAGGGAGATGAACGAGAGATCTGCGACCGCCAGGTCGGGCCGGGTGTCCTGCGGGCCATAGAGCTGCTCCTGTATGAGATGGCGCACGTTGGTGCGCTCCCGCAGCACCAGCCTCGGATCGGTGCGCAGGCTCCAGGCGGTCTGGCCGTAGCCGACGTCGATGCCATACACCCGTGCCGCCCCACGCTGCAGCAGGCAATCGGTGAAGCCGCCCGTGGAGATCCCGGCATCGAGACACACCCGCTCCGCCACCCGGATCGGCAGGGTCTCCAGCGCCGCCACCAGCTTTTCCCCCCCCCGCGAAACGAAGCGGGGCGGCGACTCCACCGCCAGCGGCAGGTCTGGCGACACCTCAGCACCGGGCTTGTCGAGCACCGTGACGCCGCTGCGCACTCGACCGGCGCGGATCAGCTGCTGTGCCTGCTGGCGACTAACCGCCAGGCAACGACGCACCAGTTCGAGATCAAGGCGCTGCTTGCGAGCCATGGCAGAAGAAGCTTTCGTCATGCAACCACAACCCAAAGCGGAATAAATCCGGATCGCTGCCCACGATTTCGGCGCAGGCCCCAGAGAATGGCCACACCGCTGAGACGGCCTTCCATGCCGCCCCCCGGCTTTTCCTCCTCTCTTCCTTCTCCCGGCGAGCCCGGTGGCGAAACCTCCGCCCTGCGGCGGAGCCTCGTTCCCGAACTTCCAGCCAACGTGCTCGAGCTCCTGCGACCCGGCAGTTTCGTGCGCTTGCGCAACCAACCCGACGACCTCCCCCCCTTCCAGCTGATCCTCTGTCGGGGTGGTCGCTGCTGGGTGCGCCAACAGACCTGGGGCTCGGCGGTTCACTGGGAGGTGGCCCACCGGCAGCTCACGGCAGCGGCATGAATCGCCAGTTCCGCCCTGGCAACGCTCTGGATGGGAACGCTCTGGATGGGGTGGCCCGATAGATAGGTTGGGGCCATCCTGAATCGCGGCCGTCCTTGATCGAGCGCTATACCCTGCCGGAGATGGGCCGACTCTGGAGTGAGCAGGCCAAGTTCCAGAGCTGGCTGGATGTGGAGATTGCCGCCTGCGAGGCCAACGCCGAACTCGGTCGGGTGCCGGCCGAGGCGTTGCAGCAGATCCGCGAGCGCGCCCGCTTCGAGGTGCCGCGCATCCTGGAGATCGAGGCGGAGGTGCGCCACGACGTGATCGCGTTCCTCACCAATGTCAACGAGCACGTCGGCGACGCGGGCCGTTACATCCACGTCGGCATGACCAGCTCCGACGTGCTCGACACCGGCCTGGCCCTGCAGCTGCGCGCCTCGGTGCAGGAGCTGCGCCGCGAGCTGGCGGCTCTGGCGGAGGCCCTGCGGGACCTGGCCCGGCAGCACAAACACACCGTGATGATCGGACGCTCCCACGCGATCCACGGCGAGCCGATCACCTTCGGCTTCAAGCTGGCCGGCTGGCTGGCGGAGACCGAACGCAACCGGGAGCGGCTCGAACGGCTGGAGACCGTGGTGAGCGTGGGCCAGATCAGCGGTGCCATGGGCACCTACGCCAACACCGATCCGCAGGTGGAGGCGATCGCCTGCGCAAAGCTGGGCCTGGTGCCCGACACCGCCAGCACCCAGGTGATCTCCCGCGACCGCCACGCTGAATACGTGCAGACGCTGGCCTTGGTGGGGGCCTCGCTGGAGCGGTTCAGCACCGAGATCCGCAACCTGCAGCGCACCGATGTGCTGGAGGTGGAGGAGAACTTTGCCAAGGGGCAGAAGGGCAGCTCAGCCATGCCGCACAAGCGCAATCCCATCCGCAGCGAACGCATCTCCGGCCTGGCCCGAGTGCTGCGCGGCTACACGATCGCAGCCCTGGAGAACATGGCTCTCTGGCATGAGCGAGACATCAGCCACAGCTCGGTGGAGCGGATGATGCTGCCCGATTGCTCGGTGACCCTGCACTTCATGCTGCGCGAAATGGGCGAGGTGGTGAAGGGCCTGGGGGTCTACCCCCGGAACATGGCCCGCAATCTGCACGTCTACGGTGGTGTGGTGTTCAGCCAGCGGGTGCTGCTGGCCTTGGTGGAGAGCGGCATGAGCCGCGAGGAGGCCTACCGGGTGGTGCAGCGCCATGCCCATGGCGCGTGGAACACCGCCGGCGGCGACTTCCGCGCCAATCTGGAAGGGGATGGGGAGGTTACGGGAAGGCTTTCGCCGGAACAACTGGAGGCGTGTTTCGCCACCGATCTGCACCAGGCCCATCTCGATGTGATCTGGCGGAGGCTGGGGATTTGATCTGGTTCCCCCAGGCGGATGCCGTCTACGCGGTGGTGAGCAGCACGGGGTTGCTGCTGATCATCTGGCTCGTGCTGCGGCCCCGCTGAAAGCATGCGCGAAGCACCGTCGCTGGGTGTGATCGGGGCGGGTGTCGCCGGCTGTGCCCTGGCGGCAGCTCTGCGGCGAGGGGGCTGGGCCGGCTGGATCGGACTGTGGGAAGCGGGCCGGGGCCCGGGCGGGCGGGCCGCCACCCGCCGCTCCCGCCAAGACGCCGGCCTGGTGATCGACCATGGCGCCCCCCTGTTCAACATCCGCACAGCGCCGGCACCCTCCCTGCTGACGCCCCTGCGGGCCGGCGGCTGGATCGAGCCCTGGACGGGGACGTGCCTCACCATCGACGGCGAGGGCAGGCTGGGTCCGGCCGACCGGGACCCGCTTTTGGCCGGAGATCTCTGGCGGGGCTGCGGAGGCATGGACCGGATCGCCCATGGGCTGCTGGAGCTGGCGGAGCAGGTCGCGCCGCTGGAGCGGCACTGGGGGCACCGGGTGCGGCGGCTGGAAATTCGACCCGGCGGTGGCTGGAGGCTGTTCGACGCCGACGCGGAGGAGCTGGCGGAGGTGGACTGGCTGGTGCTCGCCAGCAGCCTGATGGCCCATCCCCGCGTCACAACCCTGCTCGGCTGGCCCGAGGTGCCCCTGCGGCTGGTGGCGGCGGAAGCGGGTGACGAGCAGCTCAAGGAAGCGGTGACCTCGCTTGCGGCCACTCGCTGGCAGGCGCGCAGCAATCTTCTGCTGGTGATTCCGCCAGAACACGGCCCAGCCTGGCAAAAGCTCCCCTTCCAGTTGGTGGTGTGCGATCAAGAGGCACAAGCACTGTGGGGACTGAGCCGCGTGGTGGTCCAGCCGCTGATGGATGGTCGTTGCGCTGTTGTCGCTCACTCAAGCGCCGAATTTGCGTCGGAGTGCAAGAACGCTTTCGGCGCCGAATCGGCGATCGCTCAGGAGAAGGGAATCCAGCGGGCGGGGAGCGAAGAAACCCAAGTGATCGAGAGGATGAAAAGCAACCTGCAAGGGCTGCTGGCTCGCTCGATCAGGTCCGCATCACTGGCGGAGACAATGGTGGCCGGGGCGGAGGCAATGATGGCCGGAAGCGCTCAACTGATGCGCTGGGGAGCCGCCTTCCCAGAGCCACCAGGCCTGGATCCGGCTTTGGCGCTTTGCCCGAACAGCCAGATCGGATTCTGCGGCGATTACGTGGCGGGGGAGGGATTGGGCCGGGTGGAAGGGGCGTTGCGCAGCGCTGAAAGCCTGGCGAAACGCCTCCTTGCCATCCAAACGCAGGTGGGCGGATCAGCCGAGACCGATCTGGGACAGGATGCCCTGGCCGGTGAGCAGTTCGGTGGCGAGGCCGATGACGAAACCGAGCATGGCCAGACGGCCGTTCCAGGTTTCAGCGAAGGCAACGAAACCGAAGCGGGATTCGGGAGCAGCCATGGTTGATGTTGCAGTTCGATAAGCAATGTAACCGTAAGTTAAGCCGCCCCCGGGGCGGGATGCCGTACCTGCCGCGCCGCTTTACGAAGCATTCAGCTTTGCGAAGGATCCCACCATCGGGCCGGTTCGCGAAGGCATCGCATTCAGGCAGGGGCTAGCAAGGGAGGAAGGGATCCCCGGGTCCCGGCCTTCCGTGCAGGCGAGCCCCCCACCATGGTCAGCCCTCCCCCCAGACCTCGCTCCTGCCAGAGCCCCGGGCCTGTGGACCTGGGCCGTGACCAGCGGCGCGCCCTGGTGAGCCAGGCCATCCACTACTTCGATCACCACTACGGCGAGCCGATCCACATCGCCGTTGTGGCCTGCAGCCTCGGGGTGAGCGAGGGCTGCCTCGCCCTCTGCTTCGACCACTGCCATGGCCGCACCCCCTGGCAGGCCCTGCAGCAGGTGCGGCTCAACCGTCTGTACGAAGCGATCGCCCATCGCCCTGCAGCGCCCCTGGAGCAACTGGTGCAACGCTGCGGTCTGCTGCCCGTCACCGAAGCGAACCGAGCCTTCCAGCAGGCCTTCGGCATCGACCTGGGCTCCTTCCGCCGCACGAGCCACCGGGCCGCACAAGACCGGAGCTTCCGCCGCAACCATCCCGAGCCCGGCGCTCTGGTGCTGAAGCCCTAGCCGGGCTCGCCTTCCGAAACGGCGGGTGAGGCTGGCAGAAGGTCCTCGATCTCGCAGACCGGGAAGCGATTGATAGCACGCAGCGCCTGGCGGGCATGGCTGCGCAACCGTTCGCTGATCACCTCGGCATGGGGAACCTGAGCCAGCAGATCGACCGTACGCCGCAGCACCCGCACCACATCACCCTCATCAAGGGAGGTGTTAGCGATCACCTCACTCCAACTGGCGCCTTTGGCCCAGGCGTGCACCAGGCCGGTCAACTCCGGCTCCCACCAGACAGGCACCACCACCTGCGCCCGCTCCTGCTGCCGCTGCAGCTCCCGTCTCAGGGCCCGCAGATCGTGCAGGGCCTCCTCGGCGGCGGCGGGCGCCGGCCAACCGCACCAGAGGTCCGGGCGGTTCACCTCGGTGGAGATCGCCTCCAGCACCGCCGCCAGGTCGGCGGGCTCCAGTTCGTCGAGATGGCCGCTCATCAGCGCCAGCCCCAGCCAGAGCTCGTTGTCACCCCGCAGGGCCGCCACGGTGCGGCCCACCTCGGTGGGCTCCAGGCCGTCGGCACCGGCAAGGGCACCGAAGAAGCGCAGGATCTCGATCAACTTGAGGAAGGTGTCCCAGTGGCGGTTGGAGCGGAAGTGCAGCAGGCGCCGCCGCTCCTCGATCTCCGCCTGCAACTCGCCGCGGCGGCGGTGGTGCTTGGCCAGCAGGCGCCGTTCCCCGAGTCCGTGGGCGGGGTGGCGTTCCAGCTCCTCCTCCAGTTGCTGCACCAATCCAGCCTGGGCCTGCACCTCCCCCGCCAGGTCGTAGCGAGGGGTGTGCATGTCATGGCGGCGGGCCAGGGAGGCCACCGCCAGGGCCAGGCCGTCGCTGCTGCCGTTGCCGTGGCGCAGCTCACCGGGGTGATGCAGGTCGGGGGACTCCAGCTGCCGCACCTGGAGGCAGCTGAGTTCGGCGTGCAGGCTCACCACCGCGCCGCAGGGCACCAGGATCCAGACGTTGGCGTCGGTGAGGCAGAGAAGCAGGGGGAACTGGCCAGACCCCTTGACCTTGGTGACGATCACCGCCGGCGTGACCCGACCCTTGAGCTGGGGGGCCTTGAGGCTCACCAACGTGCCCTCGCTGGCGAACTGAAGCGCCAGGGTGAGCTCGTGCGCCAGGGTCTCCTCCGCCTGCTGCTGCAGGGTGCGCAGCAATCGTCGCTCCTCCCGAAGCCGTCCGCGCTGCTTCTCGTAGTTCTCCACCTCCTCCCAGGGCACCGCCCCGTCCAGGGCCTCGAGCTGTGCCAGCTGGGCGACCAGCTCGGCGATGCAGGCCTCGTCCTCCGCCAGGTCGAGGGTGGCGAGATAGCGACCGAAGCTGCGCTCCACCAACTCCTTTGCCTTGGCCAGGTCGTAGCGCTGCAGCAGATTCAGCACCATGCCGTAGCTGGGGGTGAACTGGCTCACCAGCGGATCAGCGGGCGCCAGCGCCAGCTGGCCCGCCTCTCGCACCCCCTCAAAACGGCTCTGGGCGGTGACCACATAGCCCTGGGAATCGAGACCCCGCCGGCCAGCCCGACCCGCCATTTGCAAAAACTCACTGCCCATCAGCGGCCGATGACCCCGCTCGGTGCGCTTGGACAGGGCCGAGATCACCGTGGTGCGCGCCGGCATGTTGATGCCTGCCGCCAGGGTTTCTGTGGCGAACACCACCTTGATCAAGCCTTGCTGAAACAGGGCTTCGATCAGCTCCTTCCAGGCGGGCAACACGCCGGCGTGATGGGAGGCGATGCCCCGCAGAAGGGCCTCGGCGTGTCCGCCTTCGCGCACCGCTTCGGGTGTGGTCGCCACGAAGGCGTCGAGCTGGCGGCGGATGCGGGCCTGCTCCTCGGGTGTGACCAGGCAGGCGTTGCCGAGCTCGCGCACCCCCCGGTCGCAGCCGCGGCGACTGAAGATGAAATAGATGGCCGGCAGCATGTCCCGCTCCGCCAGCTGGGCGACCACGAAGGGGAGCGGCGCCGGCTCCGGCTGGGGCGGTCGGGGAACCTTGGGGCCCTTGCGCCGATTGCCCTTGGGGGGCCGCCAGACCTTGGCATTCGCGTGCAGGCCCGTGCCCTCTTCGTTGAGCAAGGGGTGCAGTCCTTTGGCGCTGCAGAAGCTGAAAGCCAGGGGCACGGGGCGAAAGTCGCTGTGCACCAGTTGCGTGGGCCCGTGCACCCGCGCAATCCAGTCGGTGAGCTGCCCGGCGTTGGCCACCGTGGCAGAGAGGGCCACCAACTGGATCGAGGAGGGGCAGTGGATGATTGATTCCTCCCAGACGGTGCCGCGCTGGGTGTCATTCATGTAGTGGCACTCGTCGAGCACCACCGCCTCCACATCGGCCAGGGGATCGTCGTCGGGGTGGTCGATCTCCGCGTAGAGCATATTGCGGAAGATTTCGGTGGTCATCACCACGATCCGTGCCTCGCGGTTGAGGCTCAGATCGCCGGTGAGCAAGCCCACATTGGCGTCGCCGAATTGTTGGCGGAAATCGCGGAGTTTCTGGTTGGAGAGGGCTTTTAGGGGTGTGGTGTAGAAAACTTTGCGACCGTGGGCCAAGGCTCGATGGATGGCGTACTCGCCCACCAGGGTCTTGCCGGAACCGGTGGGAGCGCTGACCACCACGGAATGGCCCTGGTGGAGGGCATCGATCGCCTCGTGCTGGAAGGGATCGAGGGGAAAGGGGAACAGGCTCTCCAGGGGCGGCACCAAACGGGCGGCAGGGGCGGGGACCGCGGCGGGGCCGCTCGTACTGGAGGTCATGGGGGAATCCTAGGCGGGGCGTGCTTGACCCTGGCCGTAGAGGAAGCGAAGGGCAAAGGGCGGCCTGCCCGGTTCGCGCTGCCGCAGAGGGGGTGGGGAGGGCTGGAGGTATCGAAAGGATGCCGACAGCAGGCTCACGAGCGCAGGATCGAGCTTGCCTGGCTGGCGATCAGCGCCCTGACCCGGGGGCCCCGGCCATGGGGGAGCCGAGCAGGCGCTGACGCAGGCGGAGCAACCTCCCGCCCAGCAGCCTGCCTCGCCCAGCGCTGGCAAGCGGGTCACCGACTGGATCAAGCTCTCGGAAGGGAGCGGCTTGAACCATGCCAGACACAACGGCGGCGATCCAGCACAGCACCGATGGGGTGAAGATGATCACGAGCCTCAGTCGTTGGTGGGATCCCCCAATCCAGACAAGCAGGGCCTGTCGGATCGGCGCTGGCGAAAGCGGCTCGGGCAAAGCGATGCGCCATAGGCAACAGTTGCCAACGGGCAACCCAATTCATGACTACATCTTTGAGATTCAATGGCAGAAGAACGGAGCCGCGCACAAAGCCCTGCCACGAATTCCATTCCAACCGAAGCTGGCCTTGATCCAATCGCTGTGGTGCTCCGGATCCAAGCCCCGCTCCACAGCCCCGGCAGCGAGACGAGACAAAAACAGACGAGGCCCAGACCCCGGGGCATCGCATTCATGGCGAGTGCCACCCTCACAGCAGGCACCTTGGTCGCGAGCTCGGAGGGACTCAGCCAAGCCGAAGGGTTGCGAGCCAAACCGGCTTTCAAGGCGGTGTCCTTTCAAAGGACCTTTCATGAATCACGGGCCATGACGATCATCGTTCGGGCAAACAGTCGACTGGCCCGGCGGATTGCGAGATTGGCCGGCCGGCATGTGGAGTGACGAAATCATGAACAGGCTTGCAGTTGTGCAGGCCTCGGGGCAGTAGCTGCGCTAGAGAGAGAGAGAGAGAGCAGGCTCAGAATGAGCGCACGCGAAGCCTCAGCTGGAGGAAAACTTGACTATTGACAGAATTCTCATTCTTGCGGTTGGGTGCAAGTGAGCCATCCATCTGGACATTTAGGGATTGCGGCCCAGCAGGGTTACATAGAGGGGCTTGTTGTACGCCAGCAGCTTCCCCACAAGCAACGGAAGCAGGACGCCAGGGATAAAGAGAAAATAGAGCATGGGATAGCTAGGCGGCACACCAAGGCGGGTCGCCATCATCCGGAATATTGTCATGATTGGCATATGAAAAACGTAAACAAGCATAGAGTAAGCTCCAAAGTATGCGAGGGACTTGATCACAGGGTGGTCCTTGAATTGAGATACCATGACATAAGACACCCCAATCGTCAGCAAGGGCAAACACAATTCGGACACCCCCACAGACTTCAACAACGAAGCCGCAACGCCCGTGGGGTCATGCTGCTGGATTGCAAATGCAACAATTGACACAACCGCCAGGGCAAGCAATGAAAAAGGTCCCGAGATCGGCTTGTCAACAACCCTTTTATAGAAGACATAGCCAATCACATAATAGACGAAGAACTCGGTAATTTTGTCCACACCAAAAAACACCCAGCCACCGAAGAATCCGTGGAAAATCCTAAGCAGAATGGCAGCAATCAGCAAATATCTTCCGCTTATGCGGAAAACTCTCAGCAGGAAAAAGCTAGCCAGATGAAACAGGAAGAGCACAAACAAGAACCACAGCACCACGGAAGGCAAGGCATTACCATTCGACTGCTCCAACAAAAGAGCCCTGAACATATCGGGAACCGGGGGCGCGCTGACCCTTTCCGCCAAAATTACATTTGCGACCAGAAAGAGGAGACCCAAAGCATAAAAAGGCAACAATACAGAAGTTGTTATCTTCTTGAGATATGTGGAAGCATTGAAAGACGAGGAGGACAACCTGATGCGCTGAAACGCCCCAGAAACAAGAAAAAATAGCGGCATCACAAATGCGAATATAAACTTGCTTTGCGCTTCTGCCACATCCCGATAGAAAGGATATACCATCATCAATACTACCGCATGGCCGTAAACTACACCGATAATGGCAATTCCCTTGGCGACGTCAAGATGGCTTGATCTTGTATTCATTGAATTGCTTTTGCAGGAAGGAAAAGTAGACAAGAAGCCTGAGATCGCGGTGAAAAACGCCTCAAACCCAGCGAGCATACGGGGGGCAGGGCCTGAAGGCAACCGACGGACGAGACGACCAAAGTTCTGCGGAACTCCGCCCGGGCTTCTGCCAACCTGCCCCCCGCGGCGAGGAGGGGCTGAGCCGGGTGCGACGATTTGGCCCGCCCGTTCTCTGGCACCGTGTGAGCATCCGCCGCTCTGAATCGGCCGGCGGTCCTCCCAGCCGGCCCGATCCCGTTCCCTGGCGCCAAGGGCTGGGGGACACCCTCGCGGCCATGCCGGAAGAGCGACGCAGGTCCCTGCGGGCTTACAGCAGTCCGAGCGAGGCGGAGGCAAAGGCCTTCCTGGTGCCTCAGTCGGCCCCCACTCCCCTGCTGGATCTGGCCAGCAACGACTACCTGGGCCTCAGCCACCATCCCGCCGTGCGAAGCGCCGCCACCGCCGAGCTGGAGGCCAGCGGCTTGGGGGCCGGGGCCTCCCGGCTCGTGTGCGGCACGCGGCCGGTGCATCTGGCCCTGGAGGCAGCGCTGGCGAATTGGCTGGGGCGCGAGCGGGTGCTGCTGTTCCCCAGTGGCTTCCAGGCAAACCTGGCGGCCGTCTCCGCCCTGGCGGATCGCCACAGCCTGGTGATCGCCGATCGGCTGATCCATCATTCCCTGCTGGCGGGGGTGCAGGGGTGCGGTGCGCGGTTGCGGCGCTTCGCCCACAACGACCTGGCCGACCTGGAGCGCCGTCTGGCGTCAGCCCGGCGCGAACGGCCCACCGGGCGGCTCCTGGTGCTGTGCGAAAGCCTCTACAGCATGGAGGGAACAAGCCCAGCGCTGGCCGATCTGGCCGCCCTCTGCGCCCGCCACAACGCGCCCTTGCTGGTGGATGAAGCCCACGCGCTGGGGGTTCTCGGACCCGGCGGTCGCGGCCTGGCCCACGGACTGCCCGAGGTGGCGCTGGTGAGCGGCACCTTCGGCAAAGCCTTCGGCAGCGGCGGCGCCTTCCTCGCCGCCGATGAGCCGGTGGGGGAATGGCTGCTGCAAAGCAGCGGCGCCTTCCGCTACACCACTGCCCTCGCTCCCCCGCTGGCCGCCGGCGCCCTGGCCGCCCTCAACCTGATGCGGGAGGACCCCGGAGCAGGGGCCCGGCTCCGTCGGAGGGCCAAACGCTGGCGCGACGCCCTGGCGGCGGCCGGCTGGCCAAGGCCCCCGGGCGACGGCCCGATCCTGCCTTTGCATGTGGGCGACAACCATCGTGCCCTGGCGCTGCAACGAAAACTGGAGGCCGCGGGCCTGCTCACCATCGCGATCCGCCCACCCACCGTGCCGGAGGGGACCGCAAGGCTGCGCCTGGTGCTGCGGCGCGACCTGCCCGCCGGCACACTGGCCCGACTGCTGCAGGCGCTGGGCGACGAGATTGGCCCGTCGCCGAGAGCGGAGCCGACCGATGCCGACAGGGAGAAGGAGCGCGGCGGTCTTTGATCGGCCAGGGGAGTCTCCCCAATCCTGCCGGGCTCTTCAGCGCCACCAGAACCAAAGCCCGATCCCCACCCCCGGTACCACCACAAGCCAACGCTGCGCCTCCCCTTGGAGGCGGGTCGCCACGCCAAATGCCAGCTGCCGGTTCCCCCGACCGCTGGCCGTTGCCAGCAGGGACGCGAAGATCTGCTCCTGGCTCTGCAACAGCAGCCAGGTCCCCGTCAGGCCCGGCAGGCCCTGCACCGCCAGATTCGGCCGCTGGGCCCAGAACGATGCGCGGCGTGTACCCCTGGCCAGCGGGGGAACTCGCCGCTCTGTTCACAGCCCGAGATCAGACAGGCCCGGATGATCCTCCGGCCGCCTGCCCAGCGGCCAGAAATATTTGCGCTCCGCTTCGCGAATGGGCAGATCGTTGATGCTGGCAATGCGGCGGCGCATCAGGCCCTGCTCGTCGAACTCCCAGTTCTCGTTGCCATAGGAGCGGAACCATTGGCCGGAATCATCATGCCATTCGTAGGCAAAGCGCACGGCGATACGGTTGGCCTGGCAGGCCCAGAGCTCTTTAATCAAGCGGTAGTCCAGCTCGCGGGACCACTTGCGGATCAGAAACGCCTGAATCGCCGGCCGGCCCACCACAAACTCAGCGCGGTTCCGCCAGATGCTCTCCGGTGTGTAGGCCAAGGCGACACGTTCGGGATCGCGGCTGTTCCAGGCGTCCTCCGCCAGGCGCACCTTCTCGGTGGCGGTATCGGTGCGGAAGGGCGGCAGCGGCGGACGGGGGGCTTCGCTCACGGGCAGACAGGCGCTGGCAAGGAGCTTACGCGGCCCGCACGGCTCAGCGCAGCAGCGTGATCAGCAGCGTTCCGAGCAGCAACACACCCCCGAGCACCATCAGCAGGAGGCGATCATCGCGGCGCACCAGATCCAGCACGGCTTCGCCATGTCGATTCAGCTGCAGATAGCCCAGGATCGCGCGCACCAACACGATCAGGATCAGAGGATAGGCCAGCAGATAGATCTTGTCCATGAACACCAGATAGCCCAGATCAGGCAGGGTATCGGAGTAGCTCTTTTGCAGAAAGATCGCCGACAGCAGCGAGCCCAGCGGCATCGCCAAACGGGCGTCGAGCGCATCGGCCGGCACCAGCAAAGCCGCCAGGGATGCCATCACCACGATAAAGAGAGGTAACAGCAGTTTCCACAGGAAAAAACTGGTGGGCCGATAGATGCCCATGCTGAAAACCGCCACGGAAGAGGTGGAGGAGGTCTGATCCTCGCCGAAGTCGGTGCCGTAGTCGTGGGCGAACTCCTTCGCCCGCCAGCCCCGCAGCTTCGAACCCGGGATCATCAGATTACTGGCAATACCGGAATGCTGCCGATCAACCACATAGGCAATCTGCGTGATCGGATGCACCGTGTCTTCCACCATCAGCTTCAGGTCATGCCGATCCAGGGGAAAGTCGGCCAGGCTGAAGGGCTGTACAAAACGCCCCTCCACCTTGAACGACTGATACTTGCTGCCGTCCTTCAGTTCGATGGGCTCCGGCCGCAGCGCTTCCTGTTGCTTGCCCCACTCGTCCACCATGTTCGTGAATTCAAGCGTGGCCGTCGGATCGATCTTTCCCTTCCAGCGCAGCCACACATAGGTGTCGGCATAGAAGGTGTTGCTGGCCAGATCCAGGTTGTAGACCGCCACCGGATAGAAGCCGATGGTCACCACCTCGGCCCCCGCCGGCGCCGTTTCCTGGGGGATGAAGGTGCCGCGCCGCGCTGGATTCAGCGTCGGCTCCGGTCTGGTGGCGCCCAGATCCAGAGCCGCGAACAGCAGCACAACGGCCAGCAGAGCTCCGAGGATTCGCAGGGATCTCGAGCGCATCGGCCAAGGCGCAGATCCCCCGAAAATACCGACCCGGCCCGCGGCCCCCCCCATGCCCTCCCCCCCCCTGCAACTCATCGCGATGCACGGCTGGGCCGGTGCCGCCAGCCACTGGACGCCCTGGCGCGCGGCCACGGCCGAGCGGCCCTGGACCTGGTGCTGCGGCGAACGCGGCTACGGCGGCGGCGAGACTTTCATGCCCTCCTGGGGGACGGAGGGCCGACGGGTGGTGCTGGCCCACTCCTTGGGTCCGCATCTGCTCGCAGCGGAGCTGCTGGCCGCCGCCGAAGCGGTGGTGCTCCTCGCCAGCTTCGGTCGCTTTGTGCCGCCCGGCCGCGCCGGGCGGCGGGTTCGTACAGGGCTGGCGGGGATGGCGGCGGCCCTGGCGGACGGGCCCGACGAGCCCACCGCCGCCAGCCGCGCCCAGGCGATGCTGGCGGCGTTCCTGGCGCGGGTGGCCGCCCCCGAACCCCTGGCCCTGATGCCCCCCGGCCTGGCCGACGCGCCGGTGGGGCCCGTGGGGCGAGCGCGGCTGCGGGACGATCTGGGCCGTCTGGCCGCCTGCGAAGGAATGCCCTCAGGTTGGCGCGACGGCATTCCAGTACTGCTCGTGGAGGCCGGTGCCGATGGAATCGTCGAGCCTCAGGCGCAATCCCTGTTGCGCGAACGCCTCCCCGGCGCTGAGGTCTGCCGCTTTCCCCTGGCCGGCCATGCCCTGCTCCAGGCCCCCCTGATCCCGCTGGTGCTCGAATGGCTGGAGCGGAGCCTGGCCACCTGAGGCCCCAGCACCGCGACCGGCCGATGCCCTCTCCTCCCGCCGCACCCGCGCCCTCCCCGGCGCCTGCCTCCGGGGAGGCCGATTTCACCCTGCGGGTGCGCGCGATGTTCGGCCGGCAGGCCTCGGAGTACGACCGCGAGGCAAGGCTGCAGCAGGCGGTGGCCTGGCGGCTGGCCGGGCTGTGCCAACCCCTGCTCCTGCCCCCGGGTCCCTGCGCCGATCTCGGAGCCGGCAGCGGTTTGCTCAGCCGCGCCCTCCTCGCCCGCTGCGGCACCGTGGCGGAGCGGAGCCCCCTGCAGCTCGATCTCTGCCCCGAACTCCTGGCCCGCAACCCCATGCCCCGGCAGCACTGCTGGGATCTCAACCGCGGCCTGCCGCCCGAACTGCACGGTGCCGCCCTGCTGGCCTCCAGCTTCGCCCTGCAGTGGCTGGAGCAGCCCGCTCTGGCCCTGCGTGCCTGGGGGCGCCACTTGGGACCCGGCGGCTGGCTTGCGCTGGCCCTGCCCACCGCCGGCAGCTTTCCGCAATGGCAGCAGGCCGCAAAGGCGGCGGGGGTTCCCTGCAGCGCCCTGCCACTCCCCCGGGCCGGGGATCTGCTCGCCGCCGCCCGCAACGAAGGACTGGTTCTGCACGAGGCCAGACTGCGACGCTTCAGCCGGTCGGGGGGAGGGGGCCTGGAGAATCTGCGGGCGCTGCGCCGCCTCGGCGCGGCGGCCAGCCGCAGCCAGCCCCTCGGCCCCGGCGCCCTGCGGCGGCTGCTGCGTCACTGGGAGGCCGATTCCACCCTCACCTGGGAGGTGCTGCTGCTGCTGGCCCAGCGCCCCGCGGCCGACCACCAGAGCGACCCACGCGACACAGTGCGCCAAAACGCGCAAGCGAACCGATGCGGCTGGTGATCTGCGGCACCGACACCGATGTGGGCAAGACGGTGGTCTCCGCTCTGGTGGTGCAGGGACTTGGGGCCCGCTATTGGAAACCGGTGCAGAGCGGCCTCGACGGGGGCGGCGACAGCGGCCGGGTGCGGGCCCTGCTCGACCTGCCCCCCGACCGGCTGCTGCCCGAGGCCTACCGCCTCGCGGCCCCCGTCTCGCCCCACTGGGCGGCCGAGCGGATGGGGGTCACGATCGACCCGGCGCGCCTGGCCCTGCCGGAGGAGAGCGCCTGTCCCGGCCCCCTGGTGGTGGAAACCGCCGGGGGTCTGCTGGTGCCGCTGCGGCGGGACTGGCTGCAGATCGAGCAGCTCGCCTGCTGGAATCTGCCCGTGCTGTTGGTGGCCCGCAGCGGCCTGGGCACCCTCAACCACACCTTGCTGTCGCTGGAGGCCCTGCGCCGACGACGGATTGCGGTGCTCGGGCTGGTGCTCAACGGCGCGCCCCACCTCGACAACCCGCGCACTCTTGAGCAGCTGGGCGGCGTGCCGGTGCTCGCCGAGCTGCCCCCCCTGGATCCACTCGACGCGGCGGCTCTGCAACGTCAGTGGCTGACCAGTGCCCTGCCCCGTACCCTGACAGCATGACGCAGCGTCACTGGATCGTCACCGCAGCCGTCGCCGGCCTCTGCGCCGTCATTCTTGTGCTGTTCACCGACATCGAGCTGACGCTGGTGCGGTGGGTGAACTGCGGCCCGTTCGCCACCGAAACCGAACGTCAAGAGAGGAAGTTCTGCCGCTGATTCCAGCGACGGGATCCGGGCGATCAGCCGCCGCGCCGCGCCGCCAGGGGGCAGTGACCGGTGAGCGCCGCCGCATTGCGCTTGGCCATGACCAGCGGCCAACCCTGGCGCAGCTGGTTGTGAACCTGCTCGATCTGGATCTGGCTCCAGCCCTCGCGCTCCAGGGTCGCGCGGATCGTCTGCCACTGGCCCTCGGCGAACACCTCCCGGGGGCTCCAGGCCCGGTGCGGCCGGCTTCGGCAGAGATCCTGCGCCGAAAGAAAGCGGCCGGGGAGAGAACGGGAAGAGTTCGGGACCATCGGAGGGCTCCGCTGGCGGGGGGCATCAGAGCCAGGAGCCGGCCCACTTCCCCCTATCGCAGCCCCATCATGGCAGTTGTTCTCGCCGTCAGACTCTTCCGGTGAACACTCCGTCCGGATGGCATCCGCACCTCTGGCATCCCTTCACCCAGGCGGCGACCGCCGAGCCGCCGTTGCGGGCGGTGCGCGGGGAAGGAGCCGAACTGATCCTTGATGACGGCAGCCGCCTGATCGATGGGATCAGCAGTTGGTGGGTGACCCTGCACGGCCACGGCGAAGCGAGCATCGCCGCGGCCATCGCCGCCCAAGCCCAAACGTTGGAGCAGGTGATCTTCGCCGACTTTCGCCATCCCCCGGCGGAGCGGCTGGCCGAGCGGCTTTCGGCCCTGAGCGGCCTGAGCCGCCTGTTCTTCTCCGACAACGGCTCCACCGCGGTGGAGGTGGCCCTGAAAATCGCCTGGCAGTGGTGGCACAACCGCGGCAGCCCCCGCCCGCGCGTGATCGCCTTCGCGGGTGCTTACCACGGAGACACCTTCGGGGCGATGGCGGTGGGGGAGCGGTCGCTGTTCAGCGCCCCCTTCGAGCCGCTGTTGTTCGAAGTGGCCCGCGCCCCCTGGCCCGCCACCTGGTGGGGGGACGAGGGCGTCGAAGCGCGGGAAGCCGCAGCGCTGGAGGCCCTGGCGAGGCTGCTGCAAACCCCCACCGCGGCGGTGATCCTCGAGCCGCTCGTGCAGGGGGCCGGTGGCATGGCGATGGTGCGCCCCTGCTTTTTGCGCGGTGTCGAGGCCCTGGTGCGCGAGGCGGGGGCGCTGCTGATCGCCGATGAGGTGCTGGTGGGCTTCGGCCGCACCGGCCCGCTGTTCGCCAGTGGAGCTTGCGGCCTGCGGCCCGACCTGATGGCCCTTTCCAAGGGGCTCACCGGCGGTTTCCTGCCCATGGGGGTGACCCTGGCCAGCGAAGCGTTGTTTGAGGGCTTCCAAGACCCCGACCCGGCCCGCACCTTCCTCCACGGCCACAGCTTCACCGCCAACCCCCTCGGCTGCGCCGCCGCCCTGGCCAGCCTCGACCTGCTGGAGGCCCGACCGGAGCGCCACACGGGGATGGCGGAGCGGCATCGACCCCACCTGGAGCGCTTGGCCGCCCATCCGGCGGTGCTGCGACCGCGCCTCACCGGCAGCATCGCCGCTTTCAACCTGGCGGTGGAGTCCCCCGGCTACTTCCACCCGGCCGGCGCCGCCCTGCAGCGGCGGGTGCGGCAGCAGGGCGTGTTTCTGCGGCCCCTCGGGGATGTGGTCTACCTGCTGCCGCCCCTCTGCCTGGACGACCACCAGATGGAGCGCTGCTGGCGGGCGATCGAGGAGGCCCTCGACTAGGCCTTCCGGATCAAGCAGGCCTTCCCCGCGACTTCAGGGTCCGGCCAGGATCGCCGCCTCCACGTCGACGCGCGGCAGGCCATAGGAGAACTGCCGCACCGACTGGCGACCGTCTTGATGCCAGCTCACGGAGAGATCCTCCACACCGAAGACGATGCGGGCGCTCCAGGTGGGGCGGTGCAGATCCCAGCTCTCGGCATGGGGACCATCGGGCCGGGCGCCGAGTTGGCGCAGCCACTCCTCCAGCGCCGGCAGGGGGTGGTTGTAAAGGGGGGTGCGTTGGGGGGGAAGGGTCTCCATCGACAGGCTGGGGCGGGACGGCGAAAACAAGGGGAGCGTCAGAGGACCGGCGCCGGGGTCGGAGCTGCGGCGGTGGGAGCCGGAGCGGAGGGAAGCTCCTCCCACCAGCTCGGCTGACGCATCAACTCGGTACCCCGCGCCCAGGCCAGGCCGATGCCCAACAGCAGGCTGAGCGCCATGGCCAGGGCGAGCAGCAGCAAGGCGAACCATTCCCCCCCCGAAAGGGAGCGGCGCACGGAGGCCGGGCGTGGAGCCGTGACCGCCACAGCCCGCCGCGGGGGCGCGGCCTGGACGAGCCGGAGGTCGTAGGCCGCCCGGGCCTCGGGGTCGCTCAACACGCTGTAGGCCTGCCGCAGGGCACGGAAAGCCTCCTCCGCCTCGGCGGTGGGCAGAGTGGTGGTGTCCGGGTGATAGCGCTTGCTGAGGACGCGAAAGGCCTGACGCAGTTCCGGCAGGCTGGCATCGGTGGCCACCCCCAGGCGCTCGTAGTGACTGTGGCAGGGGCTGGCCATTGCGGGATCCTAGGGAGAACCGCCGTCTCGTTCCACGGATGGGCGTCAGCCCCGGGCCCAGCGGCCCCCCTCCCCACCCCGACCTGTGGCACTCCCTCGGCTGGACCCCCGAGCCGGACCAGCTTGCCCAGCTGATGGCGTTGAACCACCAGCTGCGGGACTGGAATCAGCGCGTCAACCTCACCCGGCTGGTGCAGGGGGATGACTACTGGATCGGTCAGGTTTTCGACAGCCTCTGGCCCCTGCGCGATCTGCTCGACGCGGCCCCGGGGGATCCCGTGGAGGTGATCGATGTCGGAACCGGGGGCGGCTTCCCCGGACTGGCGGTGGCCATCGCCCTGCCCGCGGCGCAATTGACCCTGGTGGATTCGGTGGGGCGCAAGATCGAGGCGGTGCGGGCCATGGCTGCGGCCCTTGGGCTGGACGAGCGGGTGAGCCTGCGCTGGGAGCGGGTGGAACGAAGCGGCCGCACCCCGGAATGCCGCGGCCGCTTCGATTGGGCGATCGCCCGGGCCGTCGCCGGTGCCCCGGTGGTGGCCGAATACCTCGTGCCGCTGTTGCGCCCCACCGGCCGGGCCGTGCTGTACCGCGGCCAATGGGGCGCCGACGATCGCAGCGCCCTGGAGCGAGCGGCCCAACGGCTGCGGGCGGAGGTGGAAACCGTGGACGCGATCGAACTGCCCGCCGGACGTGGGGTGCGCCACGCGGTGCGGCTGCGGCCGTTGGCTCCCTGCCCGGAGGCCTACCCGCGCCCGGTCGGTGTGGCCCTCAAGGCGCCGCTGGGCAGCGTCACTCGCTCTGAAGACGGCGCACCGCCTCTCCGCCGAGTCTCGCCCGCAAGCGACGCAGCCGATCTGGAATGACCGCAGCCCAGGGGCTGGTTGTCAGCACGGCGCGCAGCTCCGCTTCGCTCACTGCCCCATCCAAGGCGTCGGCATTCCGGCCCGGGAACCAGTGGCCGCCGTTGCCCAGCAGGCGATAGCGGGCCCGGGCGAAGCCTTCCAGATCCCAGGCTTCCAGAAGGTTGTGGAGCCAGAGCAGCACCGGCAGGTTGATCTCCCCGGGCGTATGCTGCCAATCCGGCAGGCCCTGCTGCCAGCTGGCCAGCCATTCCTCGCCGAGGGCGGCGCGGCGAGCCTCCTCCAACCGCGCCAGGATCGGGGGCAGCAGCTCCTCCGCCTGGGGGAGCAGGGCCACGGCGTCCAGGTGAAGATCGAAATCCGCGGGACGCGCGGCTCCCAGGCTGAGGGTGTGGATGCCGGGGGCGGAGAGGCAGAACAGATCGTGGAAAACGATCGGATCGAGGGGAGCGCAAAGCTCGCGCAGTCGCGCCGAGGGGGTGTGCCAGTGGCCGCCCTTGTCGGTGGGGCTGATCAAGAACACCCCCATGTCCCGCGCGGTGGCGGCCCCGATCGCCGGCTGGTTGTCCTGGCGGATGAGATACCAGTGGAGGTTGACGTAGTCGAAAGCATCGCTTTCGATCGCCTCCAGCAGCAGCGGCAGGGGGGCGTGGCTGGAGAAACCCACCGATCCCACCCGCCCGCAGGCCTGCCAGGAGCGGGCTCTCTCCAGGCAGCCCCCGGGCCGCAGCGTCTGCTCCAGCAACGCGGCGGTGTTGATGCCGTGGATCGCCAGCAGGTCGACCCGCTCCACCGCCAGACGCTGGAAACTGGTGTGCAGTTCCGCCTCGAAGGCGTCCGGATCGGGCGACGGGGCCACCTTCGTCTGCAGGATTCGCGCCGGGTCGCTCACCTGGGGCAGGAGCAGGCCCAGTTGGCGCTCCGAACTGCCGTAGCCATGGGCGGTTTCGATGTGGTGGAGGCCGGCGTCCACCGCCCTTTCCAGGATCGCCCGGAGGTTGGCCTGGCCATCGGCGTGGATCTGCGGTTCGGGAACGTCGCTCCAGCTCTGCTGGAAGCGCATGCCCCCGAGGGAGAAAACCGGCATGGCCAGGCCCGTCCGACCGAACCGCCGCGTGGGGATCGGCACGACCCGGGTCATGGAACGCCGTGGGCGGCGCGGGGCAGGGTCCGCCGGGGGCGGGCTGGCGAGGGCAGGCCGAGGGGATGGATCTCCTGCTGACGCAGCTGCTCCGCGAGGGCCGGGAGCTGCTCGTAGGGGACCCAATGGATGCAATCGACGGGGCAGGTATCGATCGCCTCCTGGATCCGCTCGGTGCTGTCGCCGTCCTGGCGGAGGGCCCGGGAGCGTCCCCACTCCGACTCCACCACGAAGGTGTTGGCGGCAACGTGGGCGCAGTAGCGGCAGCCGATGCAAACGGCCTCATCGACCCACACCGCCTTCTGTCGAAGTGCGCCACCCAAAACGGGTTCCTGGCCGGTCACCGCCTGCCCTTGGAGCGGATCGACCCGAAAGGCGAGGGAGGGATCGGGAGCGCTCACGGAGGGTTCAGCTGTCCCAGCGACTGACCACCAACTCGATCGTGCCATCGCGATGCACGCTCTGCTCGGTGACCTGAAAACCCTCCTCAGCACTGGCGGCCAGGATCGTGCAGAGGGCGTAGCGCTGGCTGAGTTGGGCGAGGAAGCGTTCCACCGGAACGGGCTGGCGCCACAGGTCGAGGTCGGTGACGAGTTCGTAGCAGCCGCTCTTCCGATTCCATCGGAAGCCGATGTCAGCGCCGCTGGCCTGGGGAACCGCCAGGTCGGCCTGGATGGTCTGGCCGCGATAGCCACGGACCATGCGGGAACCCTCCGCGGGGGTGTGACCCAGATCGCTCAGGGCCTGAACCAGAGCCTGGCGGTCACGGAGCTCGGTTTTGACGGTGCTGAAGTGCGACATCGCGGGGAGGGCGGTGCGAAGGGTAAGAACCCGCTCACGCGGGGGGATGCTGGCGCAGGGGTTGCCCTTGGAGAATCTCCGAAGGGAGAGAGCTGAACGCTTCGCTGGTGCTGCGCCGCTGCAGAACCGTGCCAAGGCGGTGTTCGATGCGCTCGGTGAGCGGTTCGCAGCCCGCTCCCATCACGCCCTCAACCTGTTCATCAACGCGCCCATCGGAATGGATGCGGAAGCGGATGGTGCGCTGAGCCATCCTGAAACAGGAAACGGTACGGTGATGGTAGCTGGGATTTCCGGGTGATGGAGCGGGTGGCCGACTCAGCTGATCAGCCCCTCGTCCACCAGGGTCTGCAGCCGCTCCAGCACCTCTGGCTGCTCCAGCTGCTCCAGGGCCAGCCGGGCTTCGTCCCGCACGGTGGCGTCGCCGTCGTGGAGCATCGTCTGAAGCAGGGCCTCCACCACATCCTGCTGCCGTGGTTCGACCAGATCGGGGTAAAGGCGCCCCAGTCCCCAGGCGCTGTTGCTGCGCACAGCGGGCTCGCTGTCGATCCGCAGGGTGAGCAGCAGCTGGGCCGCGGCAGGGTCAGCCTTGGCGGGGCTGGTGGCGCCGGCATCGGCCAAGGAGCCGGCTGCCCAGAGGCGCACCGCCGACACATCCATCTGCAGGGCCCGCATCAGCGGGTTGAGAATCGGGGCGTCGGGGTAATTGCCCAGGCTCCAGGCCACCGCCTTGCGCACGTAGGCATTGTCGTCAACGCCCAGCAGGGCGAGCAGCGGCTCCACCGCCAGGGGATGGGGGTTGCGGCCAAGGGCGTAGACGGCGCTCATGCGCAGGATCGGGCAGGGCGCCACCAGCAGCGGCAGGAGCAGCGGGATCGCTCGCGGATCGCGGTGTTCGCAGAAGATGCGCAGACCCTGCATGCGCTGCTGCTGCTCCCCCCGCAGCAACTCGAGTCCCAGATCGCACTCGGCCGCCACATCAACTGGATCGGGCTCAAGGGCCTCGATCTCGTCGAGTGGATCCCCGAGCAGTTCCAGGGCCAGTTCACGGGCCAGAACATCGGGATCCAGCGCCAGCTCGTGGCTTCCCTCTGGAAACGGGTCTGGGAAGGGCTGGACCTCGTCCGGCATCGGAGAGGGAAGAGATCCGGCGATAGTAGGAGCCAGGCGGCAGGCCAATGGTCAGAGCCTGCACCCCCCGCACCTCCGCCACGGCCAAAAGAAGGGGGAAGGAGCTGCACAAGCATGCACTGCAACCACAAACCAGGCGGGCATGGATCACGCTTGAACCATCCGACAACTCGATTGCCAAGACGAACAGAAAGCATCTGATCGGAAACCGACACTAAAAAGCGCACAATCAGAACGACTGCCTGGCTGCCATGCCCGCCGATCGTCTCGACCTGAAGCCAGCGAGCATGGCAGCCTCATCCTCCAACCCATGACCGGCACAGCGGCCCGGTCTTTCCCCGCAAGAAATTCAACTCTTCTTCTTTGCTGATCAGCCGCGGCAACCTGTCAAGCCACCAGAAGGCCGCAGGGAACCCGCCCACAAGAATCACTCAGCACCAAGGGAAAGATGCCAACAAGCTACGCGGCGGAGCCATACGACCAAAGGCTGGCCAACGGGCCAACCCCGGGCGGCGAAACTCAGGCAGAATCTGAGATGATGGGAATAATTTGAAGTATAGAGCAGGCAGCGTCAGCGCTCTTGGCGAGGCCAATCGACCCATCAAGCGGCCGCAGATCTGATCGATTGACCCGCAGCGAGACAAGGGCAACCGGCCGGCCAAAGCTTAGACTGACTCCATCCACATCAAGTCTATACTTACCCTGCCTACCCAGTCACACGAATCAAAATCAGGACGGTGGCCAGAGCCAGTCCAACACGGCACGGCTTGGCACAGCACAGCACAGGCAAACCGCCCTGCACAATGGGACAAGCAAAAGTCGTCCACCACACTTGGCAACAACGGCGAAATGTACGAAACAGACAACATCATTCTTCTCCAGATGCAAAAGACAGGCTCTACCCATGCGGGCAGAGTGCTGGCAAAGTACCTGGGCTCCGGCACAGACAATGAAGAAATTGGCAAACATCGACCCGCCTCTCAGGAGCAGATCGCAAGTGGCAAGCTTATTGTTTCCTCAATCCGCAACCCCTGGGATTGGTACGTGTCACTCTGGACATTTGGAACCGAAGGCAAGGGCGGCCTCCGCCAACGTCTTTGCAATCCCAGCCTGCAGCAACAGCCCCCATCGATCGAGCCAAGCCAATCATCGGAACAGAGCAAATCTCAACCAGCACAACGCCTCCGCAAACATAGCGACATTCAAACTACTTCTATCGAGGCTATCGACGCCCATCAGTGGAGTCAGCTTTACCAAGACAAAAGCTGCTTAGCTTCATTTCGGCAATGGCTGCAGCGTGTACACAACCCAGTCAACGCCTCGCAACTCGGCGAGGGTTACGCAGCCAGCGGCTTGGCTGAGATCTGCGGTTTCATGACCTACCGCTATCTGCGGCTCTGCTGCGGCGCAAGCGAGCGAACAAATGCGGTGAAAAGCATCCAATGCGCAGAAGACCTCCCCGCATTCGACCGACGGAATTGTTATGTAAACCATTTCATCCGCCAAGAGAGCCTCAACCAAGATCTGTGCGATATCATTGCAAAGCTGCGCCGGCTATCCGATAGCGAGCAAGAGCAGATACGTCATTCTAATCGAACGAACTCCTCAGATCGCCTCTTCCCTCTAGCCGCATACTACGATGAAAGTTCTAGCCAGCTAATCTATCGACGCGAACAACTACTGATAAGCAAGTTTGGCTATGAAGCTCCAGGCCAAGCCAGCGAGGCAACAGCCTAAGAAAACTTGCCTTGAACCCCAGGCACAGAGTGCATGAGACAAAATTGTGGCACCGGGAGTAAAGACGTATGTGACCCCACCTGGCCGACCTTTGGCCAGAGAGATCCTGGGGTAGCAGATCCACGAAAGCCTCAAGGTCTGCATGCCAGAAAGCCCGGATCTACTTGGCGGGGGATACCAATAGCGTCACAAGGGACTCATTTAACCCGAGACAGAGCTAAGCAGATTACAGACGTCGTCGTGGCTATAGAAGAGCCAACAGGAATTGGAGCTATTGAGAAGTCTTTCGCCAATTCTCAAGAAATCGGATGAAGGATGGATTTCTTTCCTATTCCGTGACGACAAGGGCACATTCAAATAACAGGCTTGGCGATTGAGCGCTGACACCATACGACCCGACGTAGCAATCACATCTTCATACCGAATAATTGTAGTAGAGCGGCAAGCAGCATAGCATCCAAAGAAGAAGTCCAAAAGCAGGAGTTGTCTTTCTAGCCTATCCGGTTCTGCATCGAGTCGATTTCTCAAGTCTGCGCTCTTCATTTCAGCAGCAGGGGCACGGCCATTCGTAACATTGAAATTGGCCGTATTCCACGACAACAGAATAGCGAGTGGATTGCGGATATTAGCATAACAGCGAAAGTGCTTCTCCAGACAGGGGAGCATGACTGAAAAAAAAGCTGGGTGCTTGATAAACAAATCGAATGTTGAAGTGTTTACATTGGCTACATGGAGTTGATTTCCATCAATGACGGATTGGCGCGTTCCATCAGACAGCACATCAGCGAGTTGATTGGTGGGGATTTTGCCCGCAGCAGATTTACTCGTTGCCAAACCTGTTGAAAGTATCATCTTTCTTTGCTCAGCAAAGAATAAGTTCAGACCCTGAACCAAGGCCTCCTCGGAAGCATCCCGATAAGAGGAAACATTAAGCGGCTCGTCGAGAGCAACTGCATTCGGAAGCTTATTAATTAAATGACAGAGCAGGGTGGTTCCAGAACGATGCAATCCTGTAATCAAAGCGTCTTGCACTTTACGTCTAAGCCTGACAGGACATGAGCACTTGAGTGAAACGCTCTCTTTCTTTGTCAATACGGTATGATTGGCTGTCTATAAATGCCTGTTCTTGCAGTTGACGAGTCAGAGCAGGATTGGCGAGCAAGCGAAGAACAGTCGCCTCAATAGATTCAAGATGGCGGGATGGCATCAAACAATTAATCTTGTCATGACAGAAACTTCTATTTCCTAGGCAATCCGGGCAAACTAAAGCCTTGCCCATTGCCATCGCCTCAAGAGCAGGCAAATAAAACCCTTCCATTTCGAATGGAAGGGCAACAATAATACTAGATTCGTTCATTTTTGCCAAGAATTCAGCCCTGGACAAGGGATCGATAGCGCATTCGACATTGATGTGACGCGAAAGCAAACTATTGGCAAGCTGGGCGGCAAGAACTGGCTGCTTTATTCCGACAATCAAGACTTTAGCCGGATCGGACTGTGAAGAGTCGGGAAGCAAAGAGTGGTCAATGCAATTCGGGATTGCATATACTGGCCCCTGAGCTTCATTGGTTGAATGAAGCTCAGTGGTCAACTCCTCGCTGACACAAATGCGCACGGCCTTTCTCGACAGATAGCTGAACAGAAAACTGCCCGGCACGAAGTGCCGAAAACCTTGTATCAGATTGATGACTAACTTACGGAGTTCAATTCCTGGATACTCTGACAAGGCCTGCCAGTCATCACCCGCAAGAAACAGGGCATCAGCCTGCTCAGGCTCATAACTGTCAACTAGACTGGGATGGGACGTCCAAATTTCATGGGGGACACTGCCGTCGTTGACATACAGACGAGCACAAAATCCTGGCAAAGAATTGACATGGTTTATATAATCAAATACCTTGAGATGTCCACCCTGAAAAGACTGGAAGTTACGACGGAAAAGAACTGTCTTGACTTCCATGCCACGGCAAAGCTAAATTGCTTCTGAATTAATCTTATTCTGCAGAAGCTTTGGCAGCAATTCTCTTTCTGAGGCGGCGGGACCAGCCAAATGCAGCACTCGCTCCAAGAATCGCAGAGGGCGAAGGAACTTCGAAGGTGAAATTTTCAATGCGCGTGGAAGTGTTGATTCCCGCGCTTCCAAAAAAGATAGGTTGATTGGGCTGCAACAAAATTGGGGTAGACAATGTGAAGGGGGCAACAGGCGGCACAGTGTCGCTAGTGGTGCTGATAGTACCAATAGAAGGCCCGGAAAGAGAAGAATAGATATTAATGGGCTCCCTATTGGTAGGATTAATAAATTGAGCAATAGTACCGCCAGTGAACAAGGCAGAAGTATTGGCTGTCATCTTAATGAAGTTGTAGCTCGCCGGTGTGGTAGTGGAACCAGTGACGCCGCAACGGTTTGTTCCATCTGATGAGCTGGCGTAGAGGCAGAGGCCAACTCCAGAACTGGCAATATCAGGTTGAGGACTGTCTGTAGAGGGCTCAAAAGTAAGAGTTAGACCACCGCTGGTAAAGGTGCGGGTTGGGCTCATGCCGGTTTGACCCGTGAAATCAACTGTGACCGTGGCCGCTTGGGCGGCCGTCGCGCCCACAAGAGAGGCGGAGAGGGCGGCGAGGAGAAAAACTCTTGACTTCATGGCTAGCCATGCTTGTAGGCACACAACACACTTTAACCAGCAATCCCATCGCGTCAACTTCAGCCAGACAGCATATTGGCTTCCCAAATATGACGACGACAATACCATAAGCCCTGATTATCTTTTCGGCGTTGCCCTGGAGCAGGGCGCCTCACGCGGATCGCTCCCGAGAGGCCTCTCCATCTCCCCCTCCATCCCGGGCCGTTCTCTTCTGCACAGCCCATCGCCAGACTGACGAGGAAGCCATTCCCAAGCCGCGGAGTGCAGGCTTAGCGGATCGATCAGGGCGGTGCCCCATGAGGAGGCCATGGAGCTGTGCAGAGCAAAAGGCTGCGGCGAACCCCAAGGTCAGCCAGGCCAACCTTGACGGCGCCAGAAGCCGGAGTCCAACGTCTGCCGCCGCAGCTCCAGACCTGGCACCCCGGTAAGCACGGGTTGGCGAGCCGCTCGACAGGCGATGGTCCGGGATCGGCCGGCAATCCAGCTGCCGGGGGCAGGAATGGTGGAACCGGTTGGCGATGGGGTGACCGGATCGCCTGTGAACCGATCCAGCCGTCTTGACGGGGGCCAGCGATCCCAGCAATCGCTGCATTGCGGATACCGCGAGCAGGGTCCGAAGTGAAGCGATGCAGCTGGGGAGGGGCGAATCGCCTGCCATCCATGGGCATCAGTCTGTCCTGCTCCAGAGAGGGTTCCCGGGCTTGTGCTGTTGCCCCGGAGAGAGTGGGCGCAAGCAAAGAAACTGTTAAACTTCGATTCTCATCAATTTTACTGGGCACACATGGTGCAGGACTCAAACAACTCATGGGTAAGTTTTTTGATCTGTGGCACCCAGAAAGGGGGCACAACTGCTCTCGATGCTTATCTTCGCCGCCACCATCAACTTCAGCTTGCCAGTACAAAAGAAGTTCATTTTTTCGATACGGATAATTTTTTTACCGATCCACAGCCTGACTACGCCTGGTACCATTCCCATTTCAACGGGAAAAGTAGCACGACACTGTCGGGAGAGTCAACGCCGATCTATATGTACTGGCAAGCAGCGGCGGAAAGGATTTATCGCTACAACCCGTCTATGAAAATAATTCTCTTACTTCGCAATCCAATCGATCGGGCATACTCACATTGGAATATGGAGCTACAGCGCAACGCCGAGAATCTTTCCTTTTACGAAGCACTGATCGGCGAACGCAGCCGTTGCGCAAGCAGCGATGGCAAACAACATCGCGTCTACTCTTATGTAGATCGTGGATTTTACACACAACAAATAGCAAGACTCCGCTCCTATTTCCCAGAATCAAACATCCATATCACAAAAAGCGAATTCTTATTGCATCAGCCCAGGGAATGCCTTCATGCCATCTGCTCTTTCCTCGGGATTGACCCCCTTGCAGACACATCGCCAATCCGCGCTCACTCCCTAGCGTATTCTCAGCCAATGCAAGACAGAGAGCGGACTTTCCTGCACTCCGCATTCGCCGAAGAGATCCGCTCGCTAGAACTTATGCTGAACTGGGATTGCGATTCGTGGCTAAATTAAAGGTGCTCACGGGATTCAGCAGGGAGGATGATGATAAAGAATCTAACCTCCTGCCGCCGGCGCGGCCATGTCGCCGGGTAGCCAGATGCGAGCGCTGACCGCGATCAGGGCCAGGCCGAACAACAGCACGATCGTGGCGGGCAACAGAGTGCTTCGAAAAAAGTTCATGGTGATTTCCCTGTGACCCCTGCATCATGGCTCCTGCCAGCACCGCCAAGACGAGGGACGACCCGAGGCCAACAGGGCTCAGTGGAGCCGCAAATCACTCAGCCGGGGGGGAGCCTCCCGCCAGGGAAGGGAGCGCCGATCTCCGCACCTGAGAAGTCGGCACCGGATAAAAACCAGCACTCGGCCCGGCCTTCTGACCCAACGTAGGGTTGCCAGGACCCGCCCGTGGCTGATGGCCTCCCGCCTCCCCCCCGTGGCGCCGCCTGCTGGCGCCACGTTTTCGTCCGTGTCGACCTGGCGCCGGCTGATGGCGGTGGCGGCGCTCGGGGTGGCCAGCGGCAGCCCCTACATGGTGGGCACCAAGCTGTTGCAGGGCTGGCTCACCACCAGCGGGATCCCCCTGGGCCTGATCGGGCTGCTCGCCTACGCCGAGCTTCCCTACACGCTCAAAATGGTGTGGGCGCCGCTGCTGGACCGCTGGCCGATCCCTTGGCCGGACCGCCGCCGCGGCTGGCTGCTGCTCCTGCAGATCACGCTGGTGGCGGTGATCGGGTCCATGGCCCTGCTGCGTCCCGACCGCAGCCAGGCCAGCCTGCTGGCGATCGGCCTGATGGCCGTGCTCCTGGCGGTGGTCAGCGCCACCCAGGACATCGTCATCGACGCCTACCGAACGGATCTGCTGCCGGAGCGGGAGCGGGGCGCAGGAGCCGCCGCCACCAACCTCGGCTACCGCGCCGCGATGCTGGCGATCGGCGCAGGCGGCTTCATCCTGGCCGGACGCACCGGCTGGCCGGTGGCTTTCGGCGCCGCCGCCGCACTGATGCTGGCCGTGGTGCCGTTCACCCTCACCGCCCCGCAGTTGCCCCCGATCGCCCACCGGATCACCAGCCTGCGCCAGGCGGTGGTGGGCCCGGCGCGGGAATTCCTGCGCCGCACTGGCGGCCCCCGGGCGGTGATGGTGCTGGCGCTGGTGCTCCTCTACCGCTGGCCCGATGGACTGCTCGGGGTGATGGCGGTTCCCTTCCTGCTCCAGCAGGGCTTCAGCCCGGAGGTGGTGGGTTCGGTGCTGGCGGGCTGGGGCATCGCCGCCACCATCGTCGGCACCGTTCTGGGGGGACTGCTCTTCGGCCGCCTGGGGATGAACCGGTCGCTGTGGCTGTTCGCCATCGTCGGAGCGTTGGGCAACCTCAGCTACGCGGTCTTGGCCCGCTTCGGCGGGGGGATGGCCGGCCTGCTGGCGGCGGTGGGCCTGGAGAACCTGGGGGGCGGGATGGTGGGAGCGGCCTTCGTGGCCCTGCTGATGAGCCTCTGCAACCCCCGCTTCTCCGCCACCCAGTACGCCCTGCTCTCTGGCGTCTACGCCCTCAGCCGCTCCGTGCTCTCCGGCCCGGCGGGCTTCGTGGCGGAGGGGGTGGGCTGGAGCCGCTTCTTCCTGCTTTCGGCAGTCGCCTCCCTCCCCGCGTTCGTGCTGATGACCCGACTCACCCCCTGGGGAGGGGAGGGGGTGCGGGAGGCGTTCGATCCGTCCCGGGATCCGACCTGAGGATTACGCCGCCTGCCTCACCCTCCAGCCGCCGACGCAACTGCCCGCAGGCCGCATCGGCATCAAGACCGCGACTGGCCCGCACGCTCACCGCGATGTGCCGCGCCCGCAGGGCGCGGCGGAAGGCCTCCACCGCCTCCGGGCTGGGGCGACGGAAATCCTCCTCGGCGATGGGGTTGTAGGCGATCAGATTCACATGGCTCTGGAAGCCGCGCAGCAAGCGGGCCAGGCACTCGGCCTGGCGGGGCTGGTCATTCACCCCGCCGAGCAGGATGTATTCGAAGCTCACCCGCCGGCCGGTGTCCGCCACATAGCGGCGGCAGTCCTCCAGCAGGGTCTCGATCGGGTAGGCGCGGGCCGTGGGAATCAGCTCCTCGCGCAGGCGCTGGTCGGGGGCATGCAGGCTCACCGCCAGGGTGAACTGGGCCCGCCCCAGCCGCTGCCGCGCCCGCTCCGCCAACTCCGCCAGAGCCCCCCGCACCCCCACGGTGCTCACGGTGATCTGCCGCTGGGCCATGCCCAGCTCGCCGCAGAGGCAATCGATCGCTGCCAGCACGGCATCGATGTTCAGCATCGGTTCCCCCATGCCCATGAACACCACGTGGCTGGGGCGGCGCCCCATCGCCTCCCGCACGCTGAGCACCTGATCGACGATCTCATGCACCGCCAGGGAGCGCTGCAATCCCCCCTTGCCGGTGGCGCAGAAGCGGCAGGCCATCGGGCAGCCCACCTGGCTGCTCACGCACACAGTGAGGCGATCGCCCGCCGGGATGCCGACGGTTTCGAGGCTGAGGCCATCGACGGTGCCCAGCAGGAGCTTCACGGTGCCATCCGCGGCGTCGCTGCGGTGGCGCAGGGGCAGGCGGCCAATCAGAGCGGGCTCCAACTGCTGGCGCCAGAGCTTCGGCAGCACCGTGATCGCCTCGGGCTCCCGCACCCCCCGCTCGTAGATCCATTCCTGCAGCTGGCGGCCCCGAAAGGCCGGCTGGCCCTGGGCGAGGGCCCAGGCCTCCAGCTCCGCCCGCCCCAGCCCCAGCAGCGGCCCGGCGGAGGCCAGGCCCGGCGGAGGGCTGGCGGGGATCACAGCCAGATCAAGAGGCCGTGGCCGAGCTTCCATTCCACCGCCAGCAGGGCGATGAAGCCGAGCATGGCGATGCGGCCGTGCAGGAGCTCGTTGTGCTCATGAAAGCCCCAGCGGGGCAGGCGGCGCTGGGGGATGGGGGTGCCCAGCGCGGTGCGGAGGCCGGTGGCTCCCGGGGCGGCGGGGGAGCGGGGAGGGGCTTCAGTCATCGCTGAGCAGACCCTCCTCCTGCAGACCCTCGAGGGCGTCGGGGTCGGGGATCAGATCTTCCTCGAGATCCTCCAGGTTGGGCCGGGCGAAGGCGGCGAAGGTGCTGCTGCTGGCCTCAATGCCGTGGCGGCTGCGGGTCGCCTCCAGATCTTCATCGGAAGGGTCGTCCAGCACCGCCGCGGAACTCACGACCGGGGCAGGCAGCTCATCCACCGTGTAATCGGGGCGAAGATTCTGCATGCGACGGAAGCCCGCCGCCTCCTCCTCCAGGATGTCGGGATGGGGGCCGGCCTCAGCCCGCAGCTCCTCCTCAAAGCCCCCGAAACCGGTGCCGGCGGGGATCAGGCGACCGATGATCACGTTCTCCTTGAGACCGCGCAGCCAGTCGCTCTTGCCCTCGATGGCCGCCTCGGTGAGCACCCGGGTGGTCTCCTGGAAGGAGGCCGCCGAGATGAAGCTGTCGGTGTTCAAGGAGGCCTTGGTGATGCCCAGCAGCACCGGCGTGAACTCGGCAGGGGCGCCACCGGTGATGGCCATGGCCGAATTCACCTGCTCCACCTGTCGCAGCTCGATCAGCTCACCGGGCAACAGGGTGGTGTCGCCGGCGTCTTCGATGCGCACCTTGCTCGTCATCTGGCGGACGATCACTTCGATGTGCTTGTCGTCGATCGAGACGCCCTGGGAGCGATAAACGTTCTGCACCTCCTGCACCATGGTGAACTGCAGTTTGGAGATCGCCTCCTGGGCCGCCTCGAGGGTGGGTTTGCGGCTGCGCAGATCGTCGAAGTAGCACTCGAGCAGCTCATGCGGATTGATCGGCCCGTCGGTGAGCAGCTCGCCGGCGGTCACCTGCTGACCATCGCTGACCATGACGTTGCGACCGAGCAGGATCGGGTACTCGCTGACGCTCTCGTCGGCCTCGATCACCGTGACGGTGAGGGAGTCGTCGTCCTCCCCCTGCTTGATCTGCACCGCGCCGCCCTTGCGACAGAGCACAGCCGATTCGCGGGGCCGCCGGGCTTCCAGCAACTCCTCGATGCGGGGCAGACCCTGCACGATGTCGCCGGTCTTCTGCCGTTCGAACACCAACAGGGCCAGGCCGTCTCCCCGCTGCACCAGTTCGCCATCGCGCACATGCAGCACCGAGTCGGGCGAGACCATGTAAGGCCGGCCGAGGCGGATGCGCAGCTTGCTGCCATCGATCGCCTCCACCTCGCCGCAACAGGGGGCGGCCACGCCCGGCGCCAGGGGGTCGCCGTCGACGATCCGCTGCCCCACGCTCACCTCGGGCTGGGCGGAACCCAGGTCGATGCTGCGGGTGTCGGTGGAGCGCTCGACGATCAGACGGCGGATCGGCTCGCCGCTGGTGGGTTCGGGCAGCTGCACCACGCCGTCCTCCTTGCAGAGGATCTGGGTGGTGGCCACCACGTCGCTGCGCTTGACGCTGTCGCCGTCCTGCACCGCCAGCTCGGTGTGGGTGGAGCCGTGGCTGGCGTCAGAGAGGGTGTCGCGCCGCACCAGCAGGGTTTCGAGAATCACCAGCTGCAGCCGGTCGGTGGCCTTGGAGCGCTTGTCAGCGACCGACTCCACGTCGACGGTCATCTGGGGTGTGGTGTCGATCGTCTCGAGGATCAGCTGGGTGCGCAGCAGCTCCACCCCGTCGACGCTCTTGATCAGTTCCCCATCTTTGTAAGTGAGCCTCTGGATGGCCTTGAGGGCCAGGGATGGACCACCGCTCTGTTTGATGGCCGCCAGTTCGGGCAGGTGGGCCTCATCCGGGATGGTGTACTCCTCCACCGGCCGCAGCAGCAGGGCACCACCCTCCGGCGTGTCCACCGCCTCGACGAGGTGCATGCCCGTGGCGGTGAGACCCGGGGCGATCTCCTCACCGGGATTGACCATCAGGCCCTCACCGCCATAACGGGCGAGCACCTTGCTGTCGCTGACCAGGTGCAGCTCACCGGAGCGCACAATGATCTCCCGCAGGATGTCGTTCTTCTGGGTGACCGTGACGATGCCCGCGGTCTGGCTGAAGATGTCCTTCACCACCTCGGTACCGGCTTCGATCCACTGGCCGTCCTCGATCATCAACAGGGAGATGTCTTTGTTGATTTCGTGGGTTTCCTGGGGAATCCACAGCAACGTGCCCCCCTTGCTCACCTCATAGCCGTGCTTGGCCGAGCGGGCCTTCTTGATCGACAGACCGGGGGAGAAGCGCACGATGCCGCCCGTCTGGGTGCGGAAGCGGTCGTCGGCGAGCTCGGCGATCACCTCCCCGTTGCCAATCTTGCTGCCCGGTTGGGTCTTGAGCAGGTAGCGGATGTCGTCCTTGCCCTCCAGATGCCAGATCTCACCGGAGTGGGTGGATTCGCAGACCAGCTTGCAATCCTTGAGCGTGAGGCTGGCGGTGACGATCTGCACCTCCCGGGAATCGCCGGCGGAATCGCGCAGGCGCACCGCGCCGCCGTACTCGCTCACCAATCGGCTCTCCGCCAGCACCTCGCCGGTGGTGACCGCCTTGGTGCCCTCCACCACGGGCTGGGCATTGGGAGGGAGGTTGTAGACATCGCCACTGAACACCCAGAGGCGCCCGAGACGCTGGGCCTTGTGGGTGATGTTGCCCTGGCGGTCGGTGACCTCCCGCGGTTGGATCACCTCCTCAAAACGCACCTGGCCGGCCAGGTCGCAGATCACGTCCTTGGTGGCCTTCTCAACGCTCTTCTTCACCTGGGCGCCGGAGGAGATCTGAGCCAGGATCGTGTCGGATGGCACGCTGGCGCCGTCGTCGACGAAAAGAATCGAGCCGGAGGTGATGCTGAGCTTCTGCAGCTTGCCCTTGCCGCTCGGCTTCACCTCCAAACTGAAATCGGTCTCCGCCAACTGGGCTTCCACCCCATGCGGGGTGCGGTGCGGACGCACGCGCGCCTTGGCGCCGAACTCCACCACACCCTCCACCAAAGAGCGCACCACTCCGGTCTCGGCCGTGGACACCCCGCCGGTGTGGAAGGTGCGCATGGTGAGCTGGGTGCCCGGCTCCCCGATCGACTGGGCGGCGATGATGCCCACCGATTCACCCAGATCGACCAGTTGGTTGTGGGCCAGAGCCCAGCCATAGCATTTGCGGCAGACCGATCGGGAGGCCTCGCAGGTGAGGGGAGAGCGCACCACCACTATGCGCACCCCGGCGGCCTCAATCGCGGCGGAAACCTGCTCGTCGATCTCGCCATCGCGCTCCACCAGCACCGCACCAGAGGCATCCAGCACCGGCTCGGCAGCCAGGCGGCCGATCAGCTTCTTGCCGAACCGACCCGCATCCTCCGCCTCGATCGGAATGCCCCGCAAGGTGCCGCAGTCCTCCTCGCGCACGATCACGTCCTGGGCCACGTCCACCAGACGGCGGGTGAGATAGCCGGAGTCGGCGGTGCGCAGGGCGGTGTCGACCAGACCCTTGCGGGCCCCATAGGAGGAGATCACATATTCGGTGACCGTCAGACCCTCGCGGAAGTTGGTGCGAATCGGCAGGTCGATGATCTCGCCCTGGGGATTGGCCATCAGACCCCGCATCCCCACCAGCTGCCGCACCTGGGACATGTTTCCCCGGGCGCCGGAGTTGGCCATCATCCACACCGAGTTGAGCGGATCGTTCTCGTTGAAATTGCGACGGACCGCCGCGACGAGGCGCTCGTTGGTTTCGGTCCAGGTGTCGATCACCTTGGTGTGGCGCTCCACCTCGGTGATTTCGCCCAGCCGATAACGCTCCTCGGTCTCGGTGATCTGCTGTTCGGCCTCCTCCAGCAGGGCGGCCTTGTCGCCCGGGATGCGCAGGTCATCGACGGAAATCGAGACGGCGGCCTGGGTGGCGTAGTGGAAGCCGAGGTTTTTGAGCTCATCGGCCATCGCTGCCGTGGCGGCGGTGCCGTGGTGCTTGAAGGCCCAGGCCACCAGATTGCGCAGGGCTTTCTTGTCGATCACCCGATTGCGGAAGGTGGGAGCCTGACGACTGAGAGGTCCGGCGGTTGCCGGAACCAGCGCTCCGGCGGCAGGGGCCGCAGCCTGACGGGATGCGGACTTCTTGCTGGACTTCTTGGCGGGAGAGGCGGTCATGACGCGCGCGGTCGGGATGACGGGGGAAGAAGGGGGGGGAAGCGGGCCTCGGAATCAGGCGGCCGGGGTCATGCGGTGGTCACGGCGTCGATGATCACCTGGTTGATCACGACGCGGCCCACGGTGGTGAGCAAGTAGCGGCTGATCAGGGCGCCGTCCTCATCGAAACGATCGCGGCGATACTTCCACTGCTCGATGCGGGTGCCGTCGGTGAGGGTGTCGACGCTCTGGGGTTCGCGGTCCTCATCCTCACTGTCGATCTCACCCGCAAAGCGCACCCAGATCCAGTCGTGGAGCTTGAGGTACTTCTCCTCGAACGCGGAGAGCACATCGTCAAGGGAGGCGAACAGGCGGGAGCGGTCGTCGCTGGAACGGACCGGGAAGGCGGGACGGGTGGAGCCGGGCTGCTCGGCGGTGAGGTAATAGGCCCCGAGCACCATGTCCTGGGAAGGGGTGATGATCGGCTCGCCGGTGGCGGGGGAGAGAATGTTGTTGCTGGCGAGCATCAGCATGCGGGCCTCGGTCTGCGCCTCGATCGCCAGGGGCACATGCACGGCCATCTGGTCGCCGTCGAAGTCGGCGTTGAAGGCGGGGCAGACCAGGGGGTGCAACTGGATGGCGCGGCCATCGACGAGCTTGGGTTCGAACGCCTGAATGCCGAGCCGGTGCAGGGTGGGGGCCCGGTTGAGCAGGATCGGGTGGCCCTCGATCACCTCCTGCAGCACCTGCATCACCTCGTCGTCAGCGCGCTGGATCAGCTTCTTGGCGGCCTTGATGTTGTTGACAATGTTCTGGCGGATCAACCGGTGAATCACGAATGGCTGGAACAGCTCAATCGCCATCTCCTTGGGCAGACCGCACTGGTGCATCTTCAGCTTCGGACCGACGACGATCACGGAACGGCCGGAGTAATCCACCCGTTTGCCCAGCAGGTTTTGGCGGAAGCGCCCCTGCTTGCCCTCGATGATGTCGCTGAGGGATTTCAGCGGACGGTTGTTGGCACCCACCACCGTGCGACCGCGGCGGCCGTTATCGATCAGGGCATCGACGGCCTCCTGCAGCATCCGCTTCTCATTGCGGACGATGATCTCGGGGGCGAGGATTTCCTGCAACCGCGCCAGGCGATTGTTGCGGTTGATCACGCGGCGGTACAGGTCGTTGAGGTCGCTGGTGGCGAAGCGACCGCCATCGAGTTGCACCATCGGCCGCAGGTCGGGCGGGATGACCGGGATCACGTCCAGCACCATCCATTCCGGGCGCGCGCTGGTGGCGATGAAGTTATCGATCACCCGCAAGCGCTTGATCAACTTGGCACGCTTCTGGCCTTTGCTGGCGCTGATCTCCTCGCGCAGCTGTTCTGCGATCTCGGCAAGATTCAGATCTTCAAGCAGGCGCTTGAGGGCTTCGGCACCGATGCCGACTACAGGCTCATTCTCAATCTCGGAATCCTCAGCAAAGATTTCATCCTCGATTTCCAGCCACTCATCCTCGGTGAGCAACTGTTTGTAGGTGAGATCCTTGTGATCACCTGGATCGAGAACCACATAGCAGTTGAAATAAACAATCTGCTCGACGTCGCGCAGCGGCATGTCGAGCAGGATCGCCACGTAACTGGGAATCCCCTTCAGGTACCAGACATGGGAAACCGGCGCCGCCAGTTTGATGAAACCCATGCGATGACGGCGCACGCGGCTCTCGGTGACCTCAACGCCACAGCGCTCGCAGACGATGCCGCGGTGACGAACACGCTTGTATTTGCCGCAATGGCATTCCCAGTCTTTAGAGGGACCGAAGATCTTCTCGCAGAACAGCCCGTCCATTTCGGGCTTGAGGGTGCGGTAGTTGATCGTCTCCGGCTTGGTGACCTCACCCACCACCTGGCCGTTGGGCAGGGTGCGCTGCCCCCACTGCATGATCCGATCCGGGGAAGCGAGGGTGATCTTGACGTAATCGAAGTGGTTCTCGGTTCGGAGGTTGCTGTTGGACATGGGGACCGGACGCGCGGGAAGAGGAGGAACGGGGGGGAGCGGAGCCGAGGGAAAGGCTCCGCCACTGGCGATCAATCGTCGTCGTAATCCGCGACGCCGAGGGATTCGTAGGTGGGCCGACTGGGGGTGCTGCGGCGGGGATTGACGTCCTGCATCAGATCCACCTCCTCGCCCGCATCGGTGTAGACCGCGATGTCGAGACCGAGGGACTGCAGCTCGCGCATCAGAACCTTGAACGACTCCGGCGTGCCCGGGCGGGGGATCGGCTTGCCTTTGACGATCGCGTTGAGCGCTTCATTGCGACCCTGCATGTCGTCAGATTTGACGGTGAGCAACTCCTGCAAGGTGTAGGCCGCGCCATAGGCCTCCAGGGCCCACACCTCCATCTCGCCGAGGCGCTGACCACCCTGCTGGGCCTTGCCGCCCAGGGGCTGCTGGGTGACGAGGGAGTAGGGGCCGGTGGAGCGGGCGTGGATCTTGTCATCCACCAGGTGCACCAGCTTGAGGATGTGGGCATAGCCCACCGTGACGGGCTGGTCAAAGGGCTCGCCGGTGCGGCCGTCGATCAGGGTGATCTTGCCGGGATGGTCCGGGTTGTACACCCAGTCCTTGCCAGGCTGCTTGGCAGCCTCCTCGAGATAGGCGGTGACAGTGTTCTTGGAGGTCTCGTCGCCGTGCATCTCATCGAACGGAACCACCTTGACCCGGGCGTTGAGGTGGGAAGCGGCCCAGCCCATCAAGCACTCGAACACCTGGCCGACGTTCATGCGGCTTGGTACTCCCAGCGGGTTGAGCACGATGTCGATCGGGGTGCCGTCGGGCAGGTAAGGCATGTCCTCCCGCGGCAGGATGCGGCTGATGATGCCCTTGTTGCCATGGCGGCCGGCCATCTTGTCGCCCACCTGGATCTTGCGACGCTGGGCCACGTAGACGCGAACCACCATGTTGGCGCCCGGCGGCAGCTCATCCCCCTGCTCGCGGGTGTAGATGCGCACGTCCACGACACGGCCGCGTTCCGTGCTGGGCACCCGCAGGGAGTTGTCGCGCACGTCGCGCGCCTTCTCTCCGAAGATGGCTCGGAGAAGCTTTTCCTCCGGGGGCTGGTCGGATTCGCCCTTGGGCGTCACCTTACCCACCAGGATGTCTCCGCTCTCCACATAGGCCCCGATGCGGATGATGCCCATCTCATCGAGGTTGCCGAGGCTCTCCTCGGCGACGTTGGGGATCTCACGGGTGATCTCCTCCGGACCAAGCTTGGTTTGCCGGGCCTCGATTTCATACTTCTCGATATGAACTGAGGTATAGAGATCGTCCTGCACCAAGCGATCGCTCACCAGGATCGCATCCTCATAGTTGTAGCCCTCCCAAGGCATGTAGGCGATCAGGACGTTCTGGCCCAGGGCGATCTCACCCCCCTCGCAAGCCGAGCCGTTGGCCAGCACCTGGCCCGCGATCACCGTGTCGCCCTGGCGAACGATCGGACGCTGGTTGAGGCAGGTGTCCTGGTTGGAGCGCTGATACTTCTGCAGCTGGTGCACATGCTCCTGACCCTGTTCATCGCGGATCACGATCAGGGTGGCATCGACAAAGGTGACCGTGCCATTGACGCGGGTGATCGGCACCATGCCGGAATCACGCGCCACCTGGGTCTCCAGCCCGGTGCCCACCAGGGGGCGCTCGGGGCGGAGCAGGGGCACGGCCTGGCGCTGCATGTTCGAACCCATCAGGGCGCGGTTGGCGTCGTCGTGCTCAAGGAAGGGGATCAGCGAGGTGGCCACGGAGATCACCTGCACCGGCGACAGCTGCACGTAGTCCACCTGGCTGGGCGGCACGGTTTCGAAATCCTGCCGATAGCGGACGGGGACCAGATCGGCCGTGATGCGACCCTCGGAATCGGTGGCAACATCGCCGGGGGCGACGCGACACTCGTCCTCAAGGTCGGCGGAGAGGTAGATCGGAGCCCCCTGCTTGATCACCACACCGTTTTCCACCTTCCAGAACGGCGTCTCGATGAAGCCGTATTCATTGACGCGGGCGTGGGTGGCGAGGGAGCCGATCAAGCCGGCGTTGGGTCCTTCCGGGGTCTCGATCGGGCAGATTCGGCCATAGTGGGAGGGGTGGATGTCGCGGACGGCGAAGCCGGCGCGCTCCCGGGTAAGACCGCCCGGACCCAGGGCGCTGATGCGGCGCTTGTGGGTGAGCTCGGCCAGCGGATTGGTCTGATCCATGAACTGGCTCAGCTGGCTTGAGCCGAAGAATTCCTTGATCGCCGCCACCAGCGGCTTGGGGTTGACCAGCTGGGCCGGGGTGAGCGAATCGGTCTCGCCGACAGTCATGCGCTCTTTGATGATCCGCTCCAACCGGTTCAGGCCGACGCGAACCTGGTTCTGCAGGAGTTCGCCCACGGAGCGCACGCGGCGGTTGCCGAGGTGATCGATGTCGTCGAGGGTGGCACCACCGACATCAAGCTCGAGATTGATCAGGTAATCGATCGTCGAGAGCACATCCTCGGGCGTGAGGGTGCGGGTGGCGTCGGGGATGGTGAGACGCAGCTTTTTATTGATCTTGTAGCGGCCGACCCGGCCAAGGTCATAGCGCTTCGGATCAAAAAAGCGACTGTGCAGCAGCTGCTGACCACCGCTGACCGAGGGGGGCTCACCGGGCCGCAGCTTCTTGTAAAGCTCAAGCAGGGCTTGGTCTTCGGAGGCGATGCCCTCGTCGTTGGCGGCCTCGATCGACTTCTGGTAATACTCCGGATGCCTCAGCTTGTCGAGCACATCGTTGTCGGAAAGACCGATGGCGCGCATCAAGACATGGGCGTTGATCTTGCGGGTTTTGTCGACCCGCACATGCAACAGATCGTTTTTATCCGTCTCGAATTTAAGCCAGGCGCCGCGGTTGGGGATCAGGCTGGCGTTGAAGGTCTTGCGACCGTTCTTGTCTTGCTCATCTTTGAAATACACCCCGGGACTGCGCACAATCTGATTGACGATTACGCGCTCGGCACCATTGATGATGAACGTGCCGCGCTCGGTCATCAACGGCAGCTCACCGATGAAAACCTCCTGCTCCTTGATCTCTCCGGTTTCCTTGTTGATGAGACGACAGGTGACGTACATCTGGGAAGCGAAGGTAGCGTCGCGGCGCTTCGCCTCCTCGACGTCGTGGCGGGGACGCTTGAGGCGGTATTCACTACCGATGAAATGGAGCTCGAGCTTGCCGGTGTAGTCCGTGATCGGCGAGAAGCTGTCGAGTTCCTCGATCAGCCCCTTCTCGAGGAACCACTTGAAGCTGGCCCGCTGCACCTCCACCAGATCGGGCAGGTAAGTGACGGTCTTGGCGACCTGGATCGCGCTGCTCATGCGGGGGAACTGCGGGACGGGGGATGGGGATGGGCTGGAGGGCCGGGGCCGGAGCGGAAGGGCCCCGCGGGGATCGATGCGGGCGACGACAAGAGGCGCATCAACCGCGATCCACCCCTCCATAGAGATGGCAGGGGGATCGGGCTGTGCGCCTATGGCTCTCGCAGCAGGGCGAGCGCGGGTGATTCAGCCGGTGGGGACGCCGCCGCGATGAACGTGGCGACCGGGGGAGTCATCGGTGACTGGATCGACAAAGGGAGCGCTTCCGCTTCCAGGCCAATAAGCCACTATACACACAGACCGGACAAGGCGAACAGGCGGGCTGCATTGGCAGTGCTGGCGGTGGCGACCTGGACCAGGCTCTCGCCCCGCAGCTCGGCGACCCGGGCCGCCACCGCCGTCACAAAGGCGGGTTCGTTGCGCTGCCCGCGCCGGGGAACGGGCGCCAGAAAAGGGCAATCGGTCTCCACGAGGTAGCGGTCGGCGGGCACCTGGCGGGCGCAGGCGTGGGTGGCCTCCGCCTTGGCAAAGGTGACCGTACCGCTGAAACTGATGAACAGACCAAGGTCGAGAAACCCCTCCATCTCCTCGGGCGTGCCGCCCCAGCAGTGCATCACTCCGCGGGGGCAGCGACCATCCCCGCGGCGGCGGCGAAGCTCATCCAGCATCGGGGCAGCGGCGTCGCGGCAGTGGATGATCACCGGCAGGTCGAGCTCGACCGCCAGATCGAGCTGGGGGCCCAGCACCGCCAGCTGCTGCGCGAGGTTCTTCTGGCGGAAAAGATCAAGCCCGAGCTCGCCGATCGCCACCACGCGTGAATCCGACACCGCGGCGGCCCGAAGCACTGCCACGGTGTCGTCCCGCCAGTGCTGGCTATCAAGCGGATGGACGCCCACGGAATAGCGGAGTTCGGGCAGGCGGTCGGCCAGGGCCCGGATCGCCGGAATCTCGGACGGTTCCACACAGGCGTGGACCAGGGCTGTGACCCCGGCCTCACGCCAACGGGACACCACCGCCTCCAGGTCATCCTCGAAGTTGCGGAAGACGATGTGGCAGTGGGAATCCACCAGCGGGGCCGCAGTGGCGGGGGAGAGGGAGGGGCTGGCGCTCATCGGCGGCGACCGGAGGGTCAGTTCAGGCCCCCATTGTGGCCGGAGCGATCAGGAAATCGCCTCGAGAGGGGAGGCAGAGGAGCTCCCGTCGTTGAGGGTGGGGGAAGCGGTGGGGGCCGGAGCAGCCTCGGGCTCCAGGGCCCGGCGCACCGCCACGCTGAGGCGAGACTTCTGGTTGGCGCCCGTGTTGCGGTGCAGTACCCCCACCTTGACGGCCTTGTCGATCTTGCTGAACGCGGCGCTCACGCTCTTCTGCACTGCCTCGCGGGCTTCGCCATCGGCGGAGGGGCCGCAGGCGGCACAGGCGCTGAGGCAGCGCTTCATCAGCGTTCGCACCGACGACTTGTACGAGCGGTTGCGCAGGCGGTTGCGCTCGGCGATCTCGATGCGCTTCTTCGAAGACTTGTTATTGGCCACAGGATGCGGGCACGAACTTGAGCAAACCAAGAGCCTACCAAGTCGGCGAGGCCCCCACCGACGGCCGGAGACCTAGCGTCATGCCAGCGCCCTCTGCCGCCGGACCGCCTTGGTCGCCTCCCGCCCCAGCACCGCCCCCGAAGAGACCACCGCCCTTTCGATCCTGTGTCTGCGGGATGCGGAGGCGGCGCGGTTGCGGCTCGCGGCCATCGCCGATCGCACCGGAGGCGGCCGTCTCCCCGAAGAGGAGGCGAAGGTGGCGGAGATCCTTGCGTTGGTGCGCAGCGGTGGCGATGCGGCGCTCCTGGAGCTGAGCGAGCGTTTTGACGGATTCCGGCCCGATCCGCTGAGGATCCCCGCGGAGCGGCTCGCGGAGGCCTGGCGGCACACCCCAGTGGCCCTGCAGGAGGCCCTCGACCTGGCCCATCGGCGGATCCTGGCATTCCACCAAGCGCAGAAGCCGGCCGATCTGGCCCTGGACGGCCCCCATGGCGAACGCCTTGGCCGCCGCTGGCGGCCGGTGGAGCGGGCCGGGCTCTACGTGCCCGGAGGCCGGGCCGCCTATCCCAGCACCGTGCTGATGAACGCGGTGCCGGCCGCCGTGGCCGGGGTGGAGCGACGGGTGATGGTCACCCCCCCCGGGCCCGGCGGCGAACCCAGCCCGATCGTGCTGGCCGCAGCCCACCGGGCGGGGGTGCGCGAGGTGTACCGCATCGGCGGCGCCCAGGCGATCGCCGCCCTGGCCTGGGGCACCGAGTCGATCCCGAAGGTGGATGTGATCAGCGGGCCCGGCAACCTCTGGGTGACCCTGGCCAAAAAGGCTGTGTACGGCCGGGTGGGCATCGACTCCCTGGCCGGACCGAGCGAAGTGTTGGTGATCGCCGACGCAGGCGGTCGCGCCGAGCAGGTCGCGGCCGATCTGATGGCCCAGGCCGAACACGACCCCCTCGCCGCCGCCATCCTGATCACCACCAGCGAAGCGCTGGCGGCGGCGGTGCCGGCGGCGATCGAAGCCCAGCTGCGCGACCATCCCCGCGCCGCGATCACCCGAGCCGCCCTCAACGCCTGGGGCCTGATCGTGGTGGTCCCCGATCTGGAGCAGGCGGCGGAGCTCAGCGACATCTTCGCCCCGGAGCATCTGGAGCTGCTGGTGGAGGAGCCCGAAGCGCTGGCGGAGCGGATCCGCCACGCCGGCGCGATCTTCCTGGGTCCCTGGACGCCGGAGGCGGTGGGCGACTACCTGGCGGGCCCGAACCACACGTTGCCCACCTCCGGCACCGCCCGCTTCGCCGGCGCACTCAGCGTCGAAACCTTCCTGCGCCACACCAGCCTGATCCAGTTCAATCGCGCCGCCCTCGACGCCACCGCTGCGGCGGTGATCACCCTGGCGGAGAGCGAAGGACTGCACAGCCACGCCGAGTCGGTGCGGAGGCGGCAGGAGGCCCCGGAATCCTGAAGTACGGTCGGTGCCGAGGAGGTGTCAGGCGCGGACCAGATCCCGCACCCGCGGTTGGTCCTCGACGATCTCGCCCACCAGAACCTGGTCGGTGAGATCGACGAACAGGCCGTTCTCCAGCACGCCGGGGAGGTTGTTGATCGCCTTCTCCAGGGAGGCGGGATCGGCGATGCCGTCTGCGAATTGCACATCCAGCACCAGGTTTCCCTGATCGGTCACCACCGGGCCCGCCTTGCGCACGGCCATGCGCAGGGCAGCGGCGCCGCCCAGGGAGGCGAGATCGGCCTTCACCTGACGCCAGGCACCGGGGAGAACCTCCACCGGCAGCAGGAAACCCAGGTTGAGGCGCTGCACCAGCTTGCTGGCATCGACGACCACGACAAAACGATCCGCCCGATGGGCCACCAACTTCTCCTGAACATGGCAGGCTCCGCCCCCCTTGATCAGCTGGAAGGAGGGATCCACCTCATCGGCCCCGTCGATCGCGAGGTCGATGCGCTCGATCGCGTTGAGACTCTTGAGCGGGATGCCCAGCTCCGCAGCGAGCACCTCCCCCTGGAATGAGGTGGCCACCCCGGTGATGTCCCGCAGGGCGCCGCTGCGCAGCCGCTCGCCCAGGGCCTGGATCATCAGGGCGGCGGTGGATCCGGAACCCAAGCCCAGCACCATGCCGTCGCGGATCTGTTCGACCGCGGCCTCGGCGACCGCCTGCTTCATCCGGTTCTGCAGATCCGACATTGCGCCCGAACGCCGAAGAAATTGGACCGGACCGTAGCAAAACCCGCGCGAGAGCTCCCTCAGCCGGCCCGGGGCAGAGCCTCGGGGCGGATCGAGAGCTCCAGCTCTCGCTGGCCTCGCACCACGGTGAGGGGGAGGAGCTGACCCACCTCCGACTTCTCCACCTGCTGCAGGAGCGCCGAGGGGGTGGCGACCGTCTGCTGGGCGATGCGCACCACCAGGTCGCCGCGGCGAAGCCCCGCCTTCTCGGCGGGACTCTCGGGGATCACACGCTGCACCAGCGCCCCGTCCCGCTCGGGCAGCTGGAGCAGGGCGTCGGGATCGCGATTGTTGTCGCGGGCGACGCGGGCGGTGAGGGGGACCAGCTGCAGGCCGAGGTAGGGATGCACCACCTGGCCGCCATCGGCGAGCTGGGCGGCCACGCGCTTGGCGAGGTTCACCGGGATGGCAAAACCGAGGCCGGCGCCGGGGCCCGAGCGCACGAGGGTGTTGATGCCGATCACCTCCCCCTCGGCATTGATCAGCGGGCCGCCCGAATTGCCGGGGTTGATGGCCGCGTCGGTCTGGATCAGGTCGAGACGCTTGTCCGCGAAACCGAGGCTGTTGATGTCGCGGTGGAGGCCGCTGACGATGCCGAGGGTGACGGTGCGCTGCAGGCCGTAGGGGCTGCCCAGGGCGATGGCCCAGTCGCCCACTTCCAGGGCCTCGGAATCACCAAGAGGGGCCGAAGGCACGCCGGGGCGGCTGGCCATGCGCACCACCGCCAGGTCGGTGACCGGGTCGGCGCCCACCACCGCGCCGTCAAGCTGACGGCCATCCGCCAGGGTGACGAAGACGGAGTCAACGGACTCGACAACGTGGGCATTGGTCAACACGAGCCCGCGGCCGGCATCGATGACCACCCCCGATCCCTGTCCGCGCTCGCGCAGGGAGCCGGAGGGGTCGCCAAACAGGTCGCGCAGCAGCGGATCAAGGATCGTGGGATCGAAGGAGGTACTGGCGGTGGTGCGTTCGGTGTCGATGCGCACCACCGCCGGGCCGACGCGACGAACGGCTTCGGCGACAAAACTGTGGGTTGGCGAGAGGGGGGTTGGCGAGAGAGGGGTTGCCGCGGAAGCGGAAGCCGGAGACGTCGGTTCCGCCGCAAGCGAGGCGCGGGCGGGAAAGGGTCTGAGCAGCAAGGCGCTCAGGAGGACCAGGGGCAGCAGGAGGGCCCGCAGGGAGACGAGCCAGCGGCGGACGAAACGGTTCACGACGGCTGTCAGGGCGGGATCGCGGAAGGCAGGGGGGAAACGCTAATCACCTCAGGCAGATCCCAACGCAGCAGGCGGTGACGGATTTCACCCGTCGCCGCCAGCTCGAGCAGACGGCCGCCGGGGTCGTTGGGGCGGCCCAGCGGGCAGGGCTGGACAGCGGGGAAGGGGCAAAGGGTGGAGGGGCAGCCCAGCAGCGGCCTCCCGGCGGGGCCCGGCAGCCAGCCCTGCCAATGCTGGTGGATGTGGCCGAACACCAGTCCCCGCGCCGCGGGTCGCTCCGCCAACAGGGCCAGCAGGGCGTCGCCGTCCTCGAGGGCGATGGTGTCGAGCAGGGCGTCCCCGATCGGACCAGGCGGGTGATGCACCGCGAGGAGCGCCCAGGATCCTTCGCCACTCGCCTGGAGCAGCTCCCGGTCCAGCCAGGCCAGCTGGGTCGCCCCGAGCCGGCCGCCCACCCGACCGGGACAATGGCTGTCGAGCAGCAGCAGGCGCCAGGAACCGACCCCCGTCCCCAGGGTGAGCCGGTCAGGTGCCAGGGCGGCATGGCGGCCCAGGGCCGCCCGCAGGCGCGGCAGATGCTCGTGATTGCCGGGGAGAAGCGCCGCGCTCGGCAGGGCGGGGTCGTCGGCGAGCAGATCCCGCAACCGCGCGTAGCCAGACCAGGTTTCGTCGTGGCAGAGATCGCCGCTGATCAGCAGCCGATCCGGCTCGATGCCCTCCCGGGCCAGCTGGGCCAGGGCAGAGGTGAGGCCGTGCCGCAGCAGGGTCAGGGACGGCCGCCCCCGGCAGAGCCCCGCTGGATCGGCCAGGAGGTGGGGGTCGCTGAGCTGAAGAATCCGCATGAGCGGTGGCTCCCCCAGAACGATTTGCTCCATCCCAGAGGAGCGGACTTAAGTTTGCCTCGCCGCGCCGCGACCGCCATGCCCGCCATCCCCCCCGGCACCCGCCAGCGATGCAGCCTCTGCCAGGTCGAGATCCAGGGGATGGCCGGGGGCAACGATCTCGTCCACTTCTCGATGGGGGCGCCCGGCAGCCGCGCCAAGCTCTGGGCCCGGGTCTGCCAATACCTGCGCAGCCCGGAACAGTGCCGGCAGTGCCTGAATCAAGATCCGGGCTGCGCGGCACGGTCACGGCCAACGACTACTACGCCGAGGCCCCGGTCCTCGACCTCAGCGGCCCGGGGCAGGGGGGAAGCGGGGAGACGGCGGGGGGCAATCCCCTAGGGTGATCGCAAGCCCGCCGGGCCGGAGCCAGTCCTGATGTGCAGCCCCGGAACGGGCGGTCCCGCCGATCCGGTCCCCTGCCTTGCCTCATCCCCTCACCTGCGAGATCGAACGCCACGCCGCCCGAGCGGCGACTGTCGCCGGCCTTGAGGTGCGGGGCGTGGAGGTGCTCACCCACCGCATCCCGATGACGGTGCGGGTGTTGGTGCAACGGACCGACGGAAGCGACGTCAGCCTCGACGAATGCGCGGCTCTGAGCACTCCGCTGGGGGAGGCGCTGGAGGTGGCTGGTTTGCTCGAGGGCGCTTATGTGCTTGAGGTCAGCAGCCCCGGCATCGGCGAGGACCTGCACAGTGACCGCGACTTCACCAGCTTCCGCGGTTTTCCTGTGGAGGTGCTGCGCCGGGAGACCAGCGGCGGCCCGTCCAGCCAGATCGGGCTGCTGCTCGGCCGGGACGATCAGGCTGTCCTGCTCAACCTGCGGGGCCGCACCGTGCGCATCCCCCGCGAGGCGGTGCTGCAGGTGCGACTGACCAACCCCGACGGCGATCCCTGAGCCACCGCCGCCCCGCATCCCCCCCACAACCGAATCCCCACAACCGAATCTCCCCCATGGCGCTCGTACTGCTGCCCGGCCTGAACAACCTGATCGAGGACATCAGCGAGGAGAAGAAGCTCGCTCCCCAGGTGGTTGAGTCCGCTCTGCGCGAGGCCCTGCTCAAGGGCTACGAGCGCTACCGCCGCACCCTCTACCTGGGCATCAGTGAAGACCCGTTCGATGAGGAGTACTTCAGCAACTTCGACGTAGCCCTGGATCTGGAGGAGGAGGGCTATCGCGTGCTGGCCAGCAAGATCATCGTGGAGGAGGTGGAAAGCGAAGACCATCAGATCGCCATCGACGAGGTGCGGCAGGTGGCCGAGGACGCCCAGATCGGCGACACGGTGGTGCTGGACGTCACCCCGGAGAAGGACGACTTCGGTCGCATGGCCGCCGCCACCACCAAGCAGGTGTTGGCCCAGAAGCTGCGCGATCAGCAGCGGCGGATGATCCAGGAGGAATTCGCCGATCTCGAAGACCCGGTGCTCACAGCCCGGGTGATCCGCTTCGAGCGGCAGAGCGTGATCATGGCCGTCAGCAGCGGCCTCGGGCGACCGGAGGTGGAGGCGGAGCTGCCGCGGCGGGACCAGCTGCCCAACGACAACTACCGCGCCAACGCCACCTTCAAGGTGTTCCTCAAGGAGGTGAGCGAGGTGCCGCGGCGCGGACCGCAGCTGTTTGTCAGCCGGGCCAACGCGGGACTGGTGGTGTACCTGTTCGAGAACGAGGTGCCCGAGATTCAGGAGGGTTCGGTGCGGATCGTGGCGGTGGCCCGGGAGGCCAACCCTCCATCCCGTTCGGTCGGACCGCGGACGAAGGTGGCCGTGGACAGCGTGGAACGGGAGGTGGATCCGGTGGGCGCCTGCATCGGCGCCCGAGGCTCCCGCATCCAACAGGTGGTGAACGAGCTGCGTGGCGAGAAGATCGATGTGATCCGCTGGTCGCCTGATCCGGGCCAGTACATCGCCAACTCGCTCAGCCCGGCTCGGGTGGAGATGGTGCGTCTTGTGGATCCGGAGGGGCATCACGCCCACGTGCTGGTGCCCCACGATCAATTGAGCCTGGCGATCGGCCGCGAGGGTCAGAACGTGCGTCTGGCGGCGCGGCTCACCGGCTGGAAGATCGACATCAAGAACGCCCAGGAGTACGACCAGACCTCCGAGGACGAGGTGGTGGCCCAGCTGGTCACCCAGCGCCGCGAGGAGGAGGCCCTGCAGGCGGAGGCCGAGGCGCGGCTGGAGGCGGAGCAGGCCGCCCGGGCCGAGGAGGATGCCCGGCTGCGGGAGCTCTACCCCCTGCCAGAGGACGAGGAGGACTACGGGTCGGACGCCTATGGCGACGACGAGGTGGAGCCGGCGGTGGAGCCGGAACCGGAGGTGGAGCTGGCTGCGGTGGCCGGGCCCGAGGAGGAGGAAGGATGAGTTCGGAGGGGCAGCGGCTGGTGCTGCGGCGCTGCGTGGCCTGCCGTCGTCTGGAGGACCGCCGCGGCCTCTGGCGGGTGATTCGGCTGGCGGAGGGGGGCCTCGCCCTCGACCGGGGCATGGGCCGCTCCGCCTACCTCTGCCCCACCGGCGACTGCCTGGAGGAGGCGCGGCGAAGGCGGCGCCTGCAGCGGGCGCTGCGCTGTCCGGTGCCGGATTCGCTCCTCAGCACCCTGGCGGTTCGTCTTGAGGTGGGCGGCTCCGCAGGCTCTGAGGCAAGATGAACGATGGCCGCAGCGTGTCTGCGGCTCGGCGGGAGATCGAGCCCCCACTCGATCAACCCCAACGGTGCGGGCGTTTCTGCCCGACCGGTGGCCGACCTGGCCACGAACGGTGGCCCACCGGGCCCCGATCCCACGGAGACCTGAATGACCAGCAGCGGCAAAGTCCGAATTTATGAGCTGTCCCGGGACCTGGGCCTGGACAACAAGGACGTGCTCGACGCCGCCGAGAAGCTGAAGATCGCCGCGCGCAGCCACAGCAGCTCGATCAGCGACGACGAAGCCCAGCGCATCCGAACGCTGATCGGCCGGGGCAATGGTGGGCCGATGGCTGCCGGCCGCCCCACCCCGCCCACTCCCACCGCCCCCAGCAAGGCGATCCTGTCGGTGAAGAAGGCCGCCTCCGAGCCGCTGTTGCTCAAGTCCCCCTCCGGCGCTGTGGCCGCTCCGCCGCAGCGCCCGGCCCCGGCCCCAGCCCCGGTCCCGGCCTCGCCATCCGACGCGGGCACCGCCACGCCCGCGCCGGCGCCCCCAGCCCGCCCGGCCCCGCCGAAGGCCCCGGCCCCCGCTCCCACCGCGGCAACGCCGCGTCCAGCCACCGCGGCGACGCCACGCCCTGCCACTGCGGCAACGCCGCGCCCGGTCGCCGCACCGGGGCGCCCCGCTGCCCCAGCTCGGCCCGGCGCGACCCCACCTCCCGCCAGCCGGCCGGCAGCCCCCGCCGCCGCCGGCACTCCCCCCGCCCGAGCCCAAGCCACACCTCCGCCACGCCCTGGGGCCGCCCCCAGCGCAGGTCGCCCCGCGCCGCGGCCGGCGGCACCACCTCAGATCGTGAGCAAGCCAGCGCCGGCACCCGCCCGGCCGCCGGAAAGCACGCCTCCGGCGCGGCCGGCGCCGGCTCGGCCTGCAGCTCCCGCCTCAGCACCGACACCGGCCGGGCGCGCAGCCCAGCCCCCTGCTCGCACGCCAGCGCCCCAGCGCCCCGGTACGCCAAACCGGCCAGGCGGGGCTCCCCCCTCCGCCCGCCCCGGCGCTGGCAGCCCTGGCACCCGCCCCGGCGGCGTCGGCAGCCCTGCAGGTCGGCCCCAGGTCGTCGGTCGTCCCCAGCCGGCCGGAGCCGGCGGCGGCAGGCCCGCCCCTCCCTCGGCCCGCCCCCAGCGACCCGGACCGCAGGGAAACCGCCCGGCCTCCCCGACGCGGCCGGGCACGGGCCGACCGGGCACGCCCCCGCTCGAACTGGTGGGCAAGCCGATCCGGCGCGACACCGCCGGGCCCGGCACCCCCTCGGCCGGCCGCCCTGCGGCCCCGGGCCGGCCGGGGCTCCCCCCCGGCATGCGCAAGCCGATGGCGCCGGGCGAGTTGATGGAGCTGCAAAAGCCCACCGGCCGCCCTGCCGCCCCTCCGCCGAGGCGAGTCGGGGAAACGGCAGCGCCGCCGGAAAAAACAGGAAGCACGGTCCCGGAACTGGTGCGTCCCACCGCCGGGCCGAGCGCCCCGCGCCGCCCCGGCTTCCGCCCCCCCCATCCGACCGCCGGAGCCCCGGCCAAGGCGCGTCGCCCCGACTGGGATGACAGCGCCAAGCTGGAGGCCCTGCGCAGCCGCACGCCGCAAAAACAGCGGCAGAAGGTGCACATCATCGGCGAGAACGACGATGCGCTCACGGCGGAGACCGGCGGCTACGCCGGCGAGCAGGAAGCGATCGTGCTGCAGGCCAGCCTGGCCCGTCCCGTCAAGCCAAAAGGCGCCGCGGGTGCCGCCGCCAAGCCCACGGTGGCCGTGCGCAAGCGCAAGAAAGAAACCACCCGTCAGCGCCAGCGCCGCCGCGCGATGGAGCTGCGGGCCGCCCGCGAACTGAAGGCCCAGCGGCCGGAGATGCTGGTGGTGCCGGAGGGCAACCTCACGGTGCAGGAGCTGGCCGACCGTCTCGGAGTGGAGAGCTCCGAGATCATCAAGAGCCTCTTCTTCAAAGGCATCATCGCCACCGTCACCCAGACCCTCGACCTGCCCACGATCGAGACCGTCTCCGACGAGTTCGGCGTTCCGGTGCTGGAGGACGACGTCCAGGCGGCGGCCGCCAAGACCGTGGAGATGATCGAGGCGAGCGACCTGGCGCACCTGATCCGCCGCCCGCCGGTGGTCACCGTGATGGGCCATGTCGACCATGGCAAGACGAGTCTGCTCGATGCCATCCGCAAGACGCGCGTGGCGGCTGGCGAAGCCGGCGGCATCACGCAGCACATCGGCGCCTACCAGGTGGAGGTACCCCACGGCGGCGGCCACGCGAGGATCACCTTCCTCGACACCCCGGGCCACGAGGCCTTCACCGCCATGCGGGCCCGCGGCACCAAGGTGACCGACGTGGCGGTGCTGGTGGTGGCGGCCGATGACGGCGTACGCCCCCAGACCCTGGAGGCGATCAGCCACGCCCGCGCCGCCGAGGTGCCGATCGTGGTGGCGATCAACAAGATCGACAAGGAGGGCGCCTCCCCCGACCGGGTGAAACAGGAGCTCTCCGGCCACGATCTGGTGGCGGAAGATTGGGGAGGCAACACGGTGATGGTGCCGGTGAGTGCCATCAAGGGGGAGAACATCGACCAGCTGCTGGAGATGATCCTGCTGGTCTCCGATGTGGAAGACCTGCAGGCCAACCCCGACCGGATGGCGCGGGGCACGGTGATCGAGGCTCACCTCGACAAGGCCAAGGGTCCGGTGGCCACCCTGCTGATCCAGAACGGCACCCTGTGCACCGGCGACGTGCTGGCCGCGGGCCCGGTGCTCGGCAAGGTGCGCGCCATGGTGGACGACACCGGCAAGCGGGTCAAGACCGCCGGCCCTTCGGCGGCGGTGGAGGCCCTGGGCTTCAGCGAGGTGCCCACCGCCGGGGACGAGTTCGAGGTCTACCCGGACGAACGGGCAGCCCGGGCCGTGGTGGGCGACCGGGCCAGCGAGGCCCGCGCCACCCGTCTGGCCCAGCAGATGGCGTCGCGGCGGGTGTCGCTGGCTTCGATGTCCGGCCAGGCGAGCGAGGGAGAGCTCAAGGAACTCAACCTCATCCTCAAGGCCGACGTGCAGGGCAGCGTGGAGGCCATCCTCGGAGCGCTGGAGCAGCTGCCCCAGGAGGAGGTGCAGGTGCGGGTGCTGCTTTCAGCACCGGGCGAGATCACCGAGACCGACGTCGATCTGGCGGCGGCCTCCGGCGCGGTGATCGTGGGCTTCAACACCTCGATGGCGCCTGGCGCCAAGCGGGCGGCCGATGCCACCGGCGTGGATGTGCGCGACTACGACGTGATCTACAAGCTGCTGGAGGACATCCAGCTGGCCATGGAAGGCCTGCTGGAGCCAGAGCTGGTGGAGGAGCCCCTGGGCGAGGCGGAGGTGCGGGCGGTGTTCACCATCGGCCGGAACGCGGTTGCCGGCTGCTATGTCACCAACGGCAAGCTGCAGCGCAATGGCAAGGTGCGCGTGCATCGCGGCAAGGAGAAGGTGTACGAGGGCGACCTCGACTCCCTCCGCCGCGGCAAGGACGACGTGAAGGAGGTGGCCACGGGCTTCGAATGCGGCATCGGCTGCGATCGCTTCAACTCCTGGCAGGAGGGCGACCGCATCGAGGCGTACAAGCTCGTCACCCAGCGCCGCACCCTCAGCGGCTGATCCCCTCCCGTCCCCCGCCCCAACCCCGTGAGCCAGACCCGAGCCGCCAGCGAGCCCCTGCTCTGGCTCCAGCTGCTCGGGCTGAGCCTGCTGCCGCTGGAGGCCCTGCTCGTGCTGCTGCTCCTGGCGGGCAGTGATCCCGGTCCGTTTCCCGCTCTGGAGCGCCTGCTCGCCTGGGCGATCGGCGCCCTGGCGCCCGCCGTTCTGCTCTGGCGCCGGCCGGCGGACGTCTGGTCGCTTCTGCTGGTGCGAACTCCGGCGAATGGCCGGCGCGAGCTGCAGCGCCGGCTCAGCGCCCTGCAGGCCAGCCCGTTGCTGCGCATCGGCCTGGCCGTGGGCGCCGCCCTGCTGCTGGTGCTGCTCTGGTGGTTGGATGCCAGCTCAGCCCTGGCCAGTGCCGTGGCGCCGCTGCCGGAGGCGCCGCGCCTGGTGGATCTGCTGCTGAGCGCGCCGCTGCTCGCCCTGATGCTGTGGCAATGGCAGCAGGGCCTGCAGGCGCTCTGGCTGCTGAGCCGCAGCCCGGAGCAGATCGCCGCCACCGCGCCCCTCGAACCAGCCGCCCTGGCGCAGTGTCGCCTCAGCCCGGGCCTGTCTTTGCTGCTGCCTGAGCCGCTGGCGGGGGCGGAGCCGCTGGCCTCAGGTGTCGCTGCTGCGGTTGCGGTCGAACCAGAGCAGGGAGCCGCAGAGCAACAGGGCTCCGACCTGGATCAACCAATCAGTTGAGGGCACCCCATCGCCAGCGGCGGCGCGCATCGCCATGGTGGCCAGTCCCAACCCGGCGGAGGCCAGCAGGGCCACCCACAACGCCCGGCGCAGGCTGCGCCAGGGGGTGCGCATCTCCTGCAGCAGCTTCGCCTTCAGCTCCGGGTCGAGGGGCTCGGTTCCCATTCGCGGCTGAGCGTTGGCTCCAAGAAGCCGGATGCTAGCTTCGCGTTGTTGCCGGTGTAGCTCAGCGGTAGAGCAACTGATTCGTAATCAGTAGGTCGCAGGTTCAAATCCAGTCACCGGCTTTCTCGACCGTCCGCTCCAGCACTCAGAAATCCAGTTCTGGCAGGCGATCTGGGGAGTGGCGGCAGCGGCGATTCCGTCTCAGCTTGAGCCAGGGTGTCTCAGGCTGTGCCCCGCTGGGGCGGTTTTTTGTAAAGCAAAAGTAGAGTTTTTGTATTGGAGAAGTGGACTGTCCCGTCAATGGTGGCGCCGCTCCAGCGGGCCGCGGCGATCTGGGCCTCGATCGTGCGGAAGCTGGCCAGCTCCGGATCGAAGTGCTCGACGCAGGCCGAGGCGGGAATGGAGCGGCTCGCCGGAACTCCCCTCGCCGGCCAGGCGCCAGAGCCGGCTGGTTGCTCGCGACGGCGGTCTGCATCCCGGAGGGGAAGAACAGGGCGAGAGCCGAGCTGGCCGGTGAGCAGGGGGTTCATGGGGCGAGGCCAGGCTCTCCCCCTGTTGCCGTCTGTGATCGCACGCTCGGTTCGCCAGGCTCAGGCCACAAGGAGCCGGCGCTCTGAGCTATTTCCAGAGGCCAGTGCACCCAAGGACTGCCCCGTCGTGACAGCGCGTAGTCCAGCCCGGACATCGAGCGCCGAGGTTTGCCGGGTGTTCGGTTGCAAGAACGCCACCGAACTGCGGAAGTCGAATGAGTTCAACCTGGCGATGGCCGGCCGCAGCTTCGATCTCAAGACCAAAGCAGACTGGCAGAAGCTCTATCGCGAATGGGTGGGCGTGCCGCAAGCGGAGCGCAACCGCAGTGGGGCGACCTGCATCAATGGCATCGATGTACTGGAGAACTTCCGACCCTGGCATGTGTTCGGCCTGGAGCCATCAACCGCAACGGCCGACGACATCAAGGAGGCCTTCCGGCGCCTGGCCAAGGAACACCACCCCGATCTGGGCGGTGATCCAAGGGTGATGGAGCGGCTGCAGAAGATGCGCGATTCCTTACTCGCTTTCCGTTGAAGATGAAGACACCAACCTCCTCACCACAATCTGGATCAAGGCAGCGGCGCGAACGCGATTCCTTCAGCGACCAGGAAGCGGCCAAGATGCTCGGCATCCCGGTCACGAAGCTCTCCCGGAGCAGCGGCACATCATCCAGGTCACGCAGGACCGGTCAGCTCTGGTGATCCGCGGTGATCTGGTCTTTCTGCTCCAATGACTGCCAGAGGGAAGCTGTCTTCCAGGGCATTGCGCAGCTCTGGCGAGAGCTTCTGGGGATCCCTGCAGCTTGCGGGCCACCCTGTGGGCCTGAGCGGGAGACACCAACCCCAGGCCCTGTGCCGCCCTTAGGTGCTGAACGGCCGCTGCTCAAGAACCTGAAGCCATCACCCCGTCGATGAAATCAAAGGCCACCACGGCGTCGATTCCGCCATCCAGCATGGGCAACAGGCGATCCACCACAGCCTGGTGCAGGGGATGGGGCAGGTAGGCGTCGCGGGCGGCGGCATCGACAAAGGTCATCGTGAAGCCATGCGTGAAACCCTTGGCCAATCCCTCCGGAGAGTTGTACATGCCTCCCTGGAAGCCGGTGATCCCCGGGATTCTCTGCCGCAAGCCCCGCAGTTCCTGAAAGATCGTCTCCACGGCCCCCGCAGCCAGATCCGTGCGGAAACGGAACAGGACGACGTGATGCACCATGGGGAAGACAAGGCAGTGGCTCCATCCTGCAGGATGACAGAACGGTCTGTTCTGCTTGCCAAGGTCATGGAACTCGGCGATGTCTCCCAATCTGATTGATGTGCTCCTGCCGGTACGTCAGCAGCAATAAACTTCGCCGCCATGCTCGGCCTCCAGTCCGGCGATGAGTTCGAGATCAAGCCCGGCCGCAAGCAGTTGCGGCTGGTGCTGGTGGGGGGTGAGGATGGGGAGGAGTGAACAGTCGCCGTGCTTGCTGGTGGATGCGTTGGCGGAGGATCAGGGCTGGCGGGCTCAGGGTGAAGGAAGGAGAGCCTGAAGCCTGGCCTGAATCTCGGAGTCGGTGAGTCCGAGATCCTGAAGGAGAGATATGTAACTGGAGAGACCCGCCTCAAGGTTGGGATGTTGAAAGCCCTGCTGCGAAAAGGCGATCAGGATCTCTAGATTCCGCCGCATCAGTGGCTCCGCCTCCGCCAGGCGGTTGGTGGCCTTCAGCAGCTGCGCCAGGTTGTTGAGCCGAATGGCCACGTTGGGATGCTCGCTGCCGTAGCTGGCCTCATCGATCGCCAGCGCCCGCCGCATCAGCGGCTCCGCCTCCGCCAGGCGGTTGGTGGCCTTCAGCAGCTGCGCCAGGTTGTTGAGCCGAATGGCCACGTTGGGATGCTCGCTGCCGTAGCTGGCCTCATCGATCGCCAGCGCCCGCCGCATCAGC
>JBILGK010000049.1:0-20191 GCA_044351065.1 Cyanobium sp. | reverse complement strand
GGGAGTTCGAGGATCAACGCAACAGCTCCCAGCTGCTGGAGCAGCGGGAGGCCGAACTGCGCGCCGAGCTCCAGACCTGTGGCCGGGAACTCCAGGAGGTCAGCGGCCGACTGGCCGCCGAAGAGGAAAAGGCCCGACAGAGGCAACAAGCTCTTGAGGCCAGTGAACGCCAGGCCGACGACCTGCGCAGAAACCTTCAGCAGCAGGAGCAGGAACGGGAAACTGTGCAGAACGAGATCGCGGAGCTCCACAACGAAATGGAGCAGCTCTTCCTCACCGAACGGCAAAACATTGCCGAGCTAGACCGTCTTGGGCGGGAGCTGCAGGGGGTGAGAAGGGAGCTGGCGGATAGCGAGCAAGAACGAAGCGCGGGGCGGCTCACACTGGAGCACCTGCGCAATGATTTCTCTACACAAGAAGGGCTGCTCGCCCGCCAGAGCAATCAGCTCGGTGACTGCCAAAGCCGGCTTGCGCAAAGCGTGCGAGAACTGCAGGAAACGAAGCAGGAATTGGAAAGGATGCAGGGGCTGCAGGCCGAGATCGAATACCGCAGCGAGCGGGAGCAGGCGTTGATGGCCAAGCGTCAAAGTAGCCTGGAACAGGAACTGGGGTCTCTGCAGGAATGCCTGCAGCGCGACCGGATCGATCTCGACCAAGCTCGCGAACGAACCGAACGCCTGCTGGGCTCTCTCCACCAGACAGAGGAGGAATTGGAGCATTATTTCCTGCAAAGCCAGCATGGTCGACAGCTGGCGGATGCACAGCGGGCGCAGCTTCAGCGCGCAGCCGGTCTACTGCGTCGCATGGCTGCCCTCAAGGGAATTCCAGCCGGAAGCCTTCCGCCACCGCCGATTCAAGTCATGGCCCTGCTGGAGGGTTATCGCCACAGCCTGAAGCGAGCCGAGCGGCTTCTGACGAGAGAATTTTTTCCTGGTGAAGCAGGGAGCGATTCCGAGTAAGCCGCCTGTTCCCCCTGCTGCACCTGGAGTTCGAGGCGGTCGATCAGCTCGCGGAAATCCTCCAAGGCCTGCCAATGGGCTTGGAATTCCGTCGGCATCTCCGCCGTGGGTGGGGGGGCGATTTCGGCTGGCATCACCGTCTCCGAGGCGATCGACTGGGGAGTGAGAGTGGTGGCAAGCGAAGTTTCAATCGGGGGCAAGCGCAAGGGCGCGGGCTGGGGAAGACGGACTTCACCCGCAGGATCAAAGCTGGCCCAAACCGAGCGGCCGGCTGCCTCAGGCCAGTCGCGCAGGGGAAGCACAAAGCCGCAATGATCGACATGTCCCTGGGCTTCCATGCCGGGTCGATGTGCCGAACAGCGGAGGGCACGGGGGGGGAGCCCCCCCTCGGCATGGAGCCATACGGTGGCGACACCGCCCAGGGGCCCGTAACACCATCCCTGCAGCTCCCGTCCATCGGGGCTGATCCCGTCGAAGTGACCGCGCAGACCACGCATCATCGGCGACAGGACAGCCCGCAGACGGTCTTCGGTCTCCGCGGCACTGGAGCCAAGCTGACGAAGCGGGTAACGACAGGACCCATCGGCATTCAATGCCAACAAAACCAGTGGTTGACCCGCAGGGGGCTCTTGGCCTGACTCGGGCAGCGCGAGCTGAAAACCAAAGTTTCCACTCTGACCCAGGTGGGCGCAGACATCAGGTCGCTCCCCATCAATGAACGAGGAGGCGATCAGCTGGTTGCCGCCCATCAGTCGCACCTCGCAGACCGGGTCGCGGGGATGAAAGACCCAGCCGGACAAGAGGGTCGGGGTGATCAGCTCCAGCGATCCCTGCAGCTGGGTGGCGGCTTCCTCCCGCGGAGTCCGGCGAAACCTGAACCATCCCGGCCTGGGCATCATCATCCTGCGCGGAGATCTGTTGAGATTGCTGGAAGAGGGGGATGGAGGTCAAGTCCACCGTGAACCCTGCGGCTGGACTTGAGCGGCTGGATCGTGGCCCCAACTTGATGGGATGGTTGGCCAGGAGCATCGGGATCGCAGGACCATGCATCCGCACAGCCCCGACTCTCAGGCTGAGGGTGACTCCACAGCGGCAGGGTCGCAATTCTGCGCCCGTGGCGATGGGTCGGGCAGAACCAGGGTGAACAGGGGGGGCAGGCGAAGCTGTCCGGCTTGATCGAATGTGGCCCAAACCTCTCGCCCGGCCGCCTCCGGCCACTCCGAAAGCGACAGGCTGAACCCACAGTTCTCGACATGCCCCTGCTGCGCCATGCCAGGACGTGGGCGGGAACAAGCCACGGCTCGGGGAGGCAGGCCAGGGCAGTGGAGCCACACGTTGACCGTCGCATGGCTGCGGGAGTAACACCAGCCCCTGAGCTCGCTGCCATCAGGACTCAAACCATCAAAGTGACCGCGGTATCCCCTCAGTTCCGGGGCCAGTGCGGCGCGGAGTCGCGCCTCCGTTTCGGCCACAGAAACGCCATTCAGGGTCAACTGATGACGAGAAGAACAATCCCCTGGCAGAGCCCACACTTGCAGGCTGTCGTCGGCGGTGCAGACAGGTAACGCCTCGGAGATTTCCAGCTGAAAGCCGAAGCTTCCTTCTCTCCCCAAGGCGGCAGCCACGTCGGGGCGATGGCCTTTGACCGGAGACATCGCGAGGAGTTGAGAGCCGCAGACCAGCCTCACCTCGCTGAGCGTCACCTCCGGGTGATAGACCCAGCCGGTGATGAACGAGGGGGTGATCACCTCGAGGTTGCCCTTGAGTTTCGTGAGTGGCTGCCGATGACGCAGGCCAGCTGCCTTGAACCAGCGCGGAGCCGATATCCGTCGACGCGGGGCTGCGGGCTGGGCCGCCTGAGGGGATGGCGTATGGATCAAATCCAGCCTGGACCATGCGGCGGGTGTCCAGATCTGACGACCGGTCGCGACATTCAAGGGGTTGCGGAAACAGGGGCCGCCTTGCTCCGGCAGAAAGCTCCGTAACGGTGTGGTGTAAAGGCAGTCTGCGAAGTAGTAGTGCACCACCTGGCTCCAGCGGCGCGCCTGTCGATTCAGCACCGGTGATCCACCGTGAAGAAGGTTGGCGTGCCAGACCAGGAGCTGCCCGCGCGGCGGTAGATAGAGCGTGGATTCCAGGCCAAGCCGATCCACATCCGCCTGCCAAGCAGGCTCAAAGAAGCGCTGGGGGTGGGGTTCGGCGGCCACCTGGTCGGGGGTGAGGCCCAGGCTGGCGGCACTGCGGTAGGGAAGACGATGACTGCCGGGGTAGTAGACGAGCGGCCCACTGTCGGCATCGACATCCGCCAGGGCAATCCATACGCCGCACATGAAGCCGTGGGGCTGCGAATGAAAGTGAACGGCATCGCTATGGATGCTTTGCTCGCTGCCGGTAGCAAAGTTGAGCGTCTGAAAGGCAAAGGGCTCGCGCCCATAGAGACTGCGAAGCAGGTCGAGGATCTTGGGATGCAGGGCCAGTCGCCGAATCGACGCGAGATCCTTCCAGCCATCCTGGAGCCTGGAGGAACCCGCACGGCAAGCCTCCCAATCTGCCAAGTCCGCAGCCAGCTTAGGCTGAATGCCAGTGATTACTTCTTGACAATCACTGGCATAAGCAGGATCACTGATCTCCAGTGTGCAATAGCCAAGCTGGCTGATATCCCGAGCCTGCTCACTCCAGGCTCCAAATCTGCCCCTCGCCAGCAAGTCGTTGAAATCAGGGCGATCGATCAATGGCGTGTGAATCAAGGCATCCTTCATGGCAGATCCTTCATGGCAGATCTTTCATCGAAATGGCTGGCACTCCGCCAGGCCTCGCCAGAACAACATTTCTACGCATAGCCAGTGAAAAATTTTCCTCCACCAGCGAGAGATGTGGGCTGTAGTGGGGATCAGCATTCAGAAGCGGCCCCCAACGCTGTTGCATGGCCTCGTACTCACGCTGCCATTGAGCGAGAGCCTCAGGACTGGAGGGAGCTCCCCGGGAACGTGATTCATGGTGGATCAGCACAGCATCCGGACAGTAGAGGTTGCGGTAGCCACGCGCCATCAAACGCAGACAAAGATCAACATCGTTATAGTTCACAGCAAAACAGTTGGCATCGAACCCGCCCACGTCCTGAAAAACGCTTTGGCGAAGCACCAAAGCAGCGGCCGTCACGGCGCTGACCTGGTGGGTGAGCCGTAGGCGCAGCTGATATCCCTCAGCCTCGCCATGCTCATACTTGTGGGCATGGCCCGCGACGCCCCCGATGCCAAGCAACACGCCGGCGTGCTGGATGCTGCCATCCTCAAACAGCAGCCTTGCCCCCACGGCGCCGATCCCGGGCCGGAGGCATTCCACCACCATCGATTTCAGCCAGCCCGGCTGGAGGGCTTCAATGTCGTTGTTCAGAAAGACCAACACTTCGCCCCTTGCCAGGTTGGCGGCCTCGTTGTTGAAGGCCGCGTAGTTGAAGGGCCCGGGGTGTCGGAGCAGCCGCAGACCGGGCTGCCTCTCCAGCTCCTCAAGGTACGCAAGGCTGGCGGGATCGCTGCTGTCGTTGTCGATCACCAGCAACTCAGTCGGCGGATTGCCTGCGGCGGTGGCCTGGAGGGAATCAAGACAACAACGCAGGAGGTCGGCCCGATCGCGGGTAGGGATGATGATGCTGACGAGCGGGGGCGGATCCGGCAGAGGCCAATGCAGGCAATGTCCCCCACCCGCTCGGGGGGTGACGGGTACGGGATGGCCGCGACGGGCCAGAAAGCGCTCGAGGGTGGCCGCGCTCTCCGCGTCGCCACGAACTTCGCCGGGGCGATCCGCACGGTGGTACAGAACCTCGGGAAGATGCACGATCTGGTGCGGGCTCGCGGCAGCGGTAGCCTCAAGGACGAGCGCGTAGAGACTCAACGATTCTCCGGCCGCGTCAAGATCATGCGCGACGCGCTGGGCCAAATCAGAGCGAATCAACCAGCAATGCGAGTAATGCGGATCTCCGTAGAGCAGATCGGGGTTCCATGCCGGTTTGAACTGGGGACTGTGGCGACGTCCTGTCCGGCTGAGACGATCCTCATCCGCGTAGAGCACGAGAGCCTCGGGGTGAGCGAGCAGTGCTGCACAACAGCGGCGAAAGGCATGGTGGGCCAACTGGTCGCCGGACTGAAGCAGCACCAGCCAAGCATCGGGGGCGTCGATCTCGGCGGCCAGCTCCGGTGCCAGACGTTCGAAGGGGCCGTCGAGCTGTCGTTCCAGGCTTCTGAGGGTGAGGGAGGCATCAGCGCCCACTGGCGCATCCCCCCAGATCCCGGGGAGAAAGCGCAGATGGGGTGGAGAAGGAGAGGCCTCTGGCGACCACTTTGCGGCAACCTCCCCGTGCTGCTCCAGAGCAGGGCGTTCCCGGCGCTCAATCCACTCGTCGTACCCGACCAGCTCCCGGTTGCCCCGGGACAGCAAACGGTTGTAATCGCTCCACAGCTTCGCCAGGGAGCGGGGGGGGGGAATGGTGGGTTCGTATCCGGGATGGAGCCGAAGCAATTTTCGATGCAATAACCTCCGAACTCGCCAGGGAGGCTGGGGCACGAGGCGCAGCACTGTCAATTTGGCATGGCCGTTGAGACCCTGCAACTCAAAACGCACCTCTCGCGACCCAGCCGAGATGCGCACCAAACGGCGCCGCAAACGCTCGTGGATGAGAACCCGTCCCTGAGAAGCGCGGAAGAGACCGTAGCAGCGGCTCTGCTCACCGCGATAGCGAATCGACAGCATATACCACCCTGGGCGAGGAACCAATCTCAACCGAACCTGCAGACGATACGGATCAGGCAGCTCCCAGTCGCGTCGCAGCCTGATACCTAACCAGCGGTAAAAGAAATTCACAGCGGTGGGGTCACTGCCGATGGCTCGCCTGCATCCCGAGAACAAACTTGGTGAGACTGAAGAGTACAGCGCAACTGGCCAGAATTGTGAAAAATCCTTTCGTGCGCCATCCACCCTGGGGATCTTCAGGCATCTGAGGTGCAGAGAGGAGAGCCATGAATTTTTGTTGGCGCTTGCTCTCCACCCGTGCTTTCTCCACAGAGGTGAGTGCCAGCTTGTAGGTATCTGTCGCAAAGTTCACGTCCGACTCCAGCTTCACCACATCAGCCGCTTTACGATTGAGATTACGCCCTTTGCTGGAGACCAGGGCGCGCCTCTCCTTGGCAATCTGCTGCTCGAGTTCGCGAGCTTCATCCGCAATGGCCAACACTTCAGGCTCGCGCGGATCTTTATATTGTCTCCGCAGGGTAGCCAGCTCAACTTTTCTGTCAACCAAGCGTTCCTGCAGCTTACTGATGGTAACACTGGCAAGTTCCGCCTCACCCTTTATGTCAATAACAACAGAATTGGCATTCTGATAATTGATCAGGCGATTTTTGGCTCGATCGAGATTAATGCGTGCCCTCTGAAGCTCAGCCTCGGCAAAAAGGAGCTGCTTGAGGCTGATATCCTGATTCAAACGATTTACAAATTGCTCGCTTTTAGCAAGCATGAAGCGATTGAGATCGTAGGAGGACTTTGGATTCAGACCCACCGTACGCAATACAATCGCCCCAGATAGTTCATCCAGGGTTACGGCAACCTGCTTCTTGAAGAAGGAGAGTCGTTTCTCTGGACTCTGGCTGGGCTTGATGCCGGCAAAGGGATCGCGACGATCTCTGGCATAGGCCCTGTCGAGGTCGTAGGTGCGGCTGAGATCGTTGAGTACCTGGGGCGATTGAAGGTAGGTCTTCAAAAAGCGGGCATCCTCAAGGGAAAGCTGATTCGAGCGTCCCAGCAGAGAACCCAGGCTGCTTGCCTCGGCGTTGGCTGCATCCTCGGCCTTACGGATCACGAAATCGGAACGCGTGACATACCGATCTCGAGCCAGGACATAAAAGTACATTGCCGAAGCCAGCACCGGAACCAGCAGCAACTGGGCAACGGAGAAACGGCGAAGGGGGCTGAGGCGCTGACGCGGCGGCTTGATAGGTACCACCTTGCCATCCGTAAGGACGGCATCATCGGGAACCTGTTCCTCCTCTTGAGGGCGGGCGAAGAATCGCTTGAGTGGATTGCCGTTATCGATGTCGTACATGACCGTGAGGAGGTGCGTGGGGGGGAGGCAGGCGGTGAATCAATCAGATGGCTGGATTGTCGGTGACCCCCTCGCGATCAGGCTGTTGGGTACCGGACAGCAAACGTTCGGTATGAATCGCGACGGCCTCGTCAAGATTATCAAACTCCTCTATTGCACCATCTTCGAGGATAAAAGCACGATCGCAATGGAGCTTCAGACCCCACAAGTTGTGATCCACCATCAGGAAATCAGATTGCTTTCTACGATCCAGCAAGATTCGCTTGCTCTTCTCTCGAAAGCGCTGGTCACCAGCCGCCGTAATTTCATCAATCAAATAAACATCAAAATTAAACGCCATTGAAAGGCCAAACGTGACGCGGGATCGCATGCCGCTGGAATAGGTTTTAAAGGGGCGGTCAAAATAAACGCCCAATTCGGCAAATTCCTCAACATAGCGAACTTTTTCCTGAATATCAGCCTTCTTCGCATAGATCCGACTCACAAACGTAACGTTCTCACGACCTGTGAGACTGCCCTGAAAACCTCCCACCAAACCAACGGGCCACGAGATCGAGGCATCGCTCTCGATCGTGCCGCTGTCCGGGAGGTCAATGCCGCCGAGCAAACGCAACAAGGTGCTTTTCCCGGCTCCATTGGCACCGAGGATGGCCACGGATTCACCTGTATCGATGGTGAAGTTTAGATCTTTGAACACGATGCTTCGCTTTCCTTGGTAGGTAAAGCTCTTCGTGAGGTTGCGGACGCGGATCATCAGAGGGTCAGCAAACGGCGCTCGTTATTTGAATAAACCCACAAAGCGATAGTAGTCTGTACAACAACCCAAACGATCGCATATTGAAGGTTGGCATCAGGGGTAAAGTAATCATCACTCAATGAGCGGCGGTTCAGTTCGATACAATGCATCAAAGGATTCCAAACGAAAAAAGGCTTGGACCAAGCCGGAAACATCCAATAACGAAAAGGCACCCCCGAAAGGAACCAGAGGATGCGTGGGATCCAAGCGGCGACCTGGGCAAAAGCAGGCACCACATGGCTTGCAACCATGACGATCAGACCCGTTGAGAATCCGAGCGCTGCTGCGAGCAGCAAAGAAAACAGAAACATACCCAGATCAGCCATCATTACCTCACCCAGAAAAGTCCAGGTGGCAATAAGGATAACAAAGTAACATGACGTATAGAGCCCGGTCTCGCAGAGTGTGCGGGCAATTACAGTGTCTATCGGCTTGACAGGACGATAAAAAAGAAGCGCCTCATTGGCCTCCATCGCGTGGATGCTGCGGGTGGTTATATGGCCAAAAATACTAAATAGAATGATTCCAGATGTGAGAAACAATACAATGTTAAGGCTGCCGCCGCGATGAAGGTTGAGCGCGCTAAGGAAGGAGAGCCAGATGAGCAGCAATCCGAGGGGCTGGAGCAGCACCCCCAGAAAGCCACCCTTCACTTCGCTGACGCGCGTGCGCAGCTCGCGGTAGACCAGGGCATCGACGACCCTCCACTGGATTCGCCAGCCACTGAGTCCGTGGATACCATCTCGGCGACCGAGGGAGCCGCCGCGCCTGCGTTCAGCCGTCAGGGAGGGCACTGCTTCAAAAAAAGTGACTGCACCTTAACCTGAGACTGCAGCGTCCAACAGCCAGGTGAGCAGGTCCTTGCGCAGTCCACCCTGAACGCGGCGCTCGATCCGATCAACCACCTTGTCCAACCCACGGCCCGTCAAGGCCCGTCCCCACCCCGGCAGGGATGGGGACGTGAGCAGCGTCACCTCCAACTCCCCTTCCAGGCCCAGCGGACCCGGTCGCAATGTCGCCGTCATGGCAAAGCTCAGTGCCCTCTCCCAAGGTCCGAGCCCGAGGATCTGGCAGTCTTCGCAGACGATTTCCAGCTCGGACTCGCGCCAGCAGGAGCGCAGCTGAAGGGTGGGAACCAGTTCAAAGCCCAGCAGCCGAACCGGCCGGGAGCGATAAAGGTAGCGACCGGGTTCCCGCCGCTCCACCCGGTCGCGGGCAAGCAGGGAAAGCAGCGCACGGTCCGGCAGGGCCAGGTAGGTGGCCAGCCGCAGCGGGGTGGCGCCGGAGTCCGGAAGCACCAAGGAGATCCGGCGGGAGCGGACCACCCGCACTGCCCGGACCGGGGATGGCGCCTGCTGGGGAGTGGCGGTCATTCCCTTCGCCGGGGAAACTGGTGTGATCGCAGCACGGAACGGGGGGCATGGCGATCCAAAGTGGCCAGCCCGCAAGCCTCCCCCCACCCCTGAGCCCTCCACCCGCCCCCCACCCCCTGCTGCGCGGCCAGCCCGCTCTGGGCGTCCCCACAGCGGGGATGGACCGGATCCCGACCCTGGAGGCGCTCTTGCGACCGGCGCGGCTGCGGCTGGGGGCAAGCGCCTGTCGCCGGGCCCCCCTCGATGCGGTGCTCGGATGGGGAAACAAGCCCTCAGCCCGGCGCGCTGCCCGCCTGGCCGAGCGCCGCAACGTACCCCTGTGGCGCTGCGAGGACGGCTTCCTTCGCTCCCTTGGACTTGGTGCTGACGGCCCCCCCCTTTCCCTGGTGCTGGATGACCAGGGCATTTATTACGACGCCCGCGGGCCGAGTCGTCTGGAAGCGCTGATTGCGGCGCCACTGGAGGCCAACGCCCGTGCCCGGAGCGATGCGCTGCGCCAGCTGTGGTGTCAGGAGCGCCTGAGCAAATACACCGGTGGGCGGGAATCGCCCGCGCCCTCGGCGGCCTCCTACGTGTTGGTGGTGGACCAGACCGCGGGTGACCTCTCGATCAGCGGCGGGCTTGCCGACGCCGCCCGCTTCCAGACCATGCTCCAGGCCGCCCTGGCGAACCATCCCCACCAGAAGATCGTGCTGAAGCTGCACCCGGAGGTGGTGCGGGGGCGCCGCCGCGGACACTTCGACCCCGACCAGTGGAACGACCCCCGCTTGGTGCTCTGCGCCGACGGCGGGCATCCCGCAGCTCTGCTGCAGGGCGCTGCAGCGGTGTATGTGGTGACCTCCCAGCTTGGCTTCGAAGCGCTGCTGTGGGAGCGACCGGTGCATTGTTTCGGCATGCCCTTCTACGCGGGCTGGGGACTGACCCGGGATTGGCTGCCTGCCCCAGAGCGTCGCCGCGGCGGCAGCGACCTGCAGCGACTGATCCACGCCGCCCTGATCGCCTATCCCACCTATCTCGACCCCAACCGTGGGGAACCCTGCAGCCCTGAGCGTCTGATGGGGCTGTTGGGATTGCAGCAACGCAGGCGCCGCGAACTGCCGGAGCGCATCGAGGCCTTCGGATTCAAGCCGTGGAAGCAGCCGATCCTGCGGCGCTTCCTCGCGGGCAGCACGGTGCGTTTTCGCCGCCGCGGTGCCCAGCCCAGCCGCTGGGCACAGGCGAATGCGATCTGGGGCCGCAATCCGGGGGAGGGGGTGGCCCGCCGCCAAGGCCAGCCGGAGCCTCCGCCCCTGCTGCGCATCGAAGACGGTTTTTTGCGCTCGGTTGGCCTTGGGGCCAACCTGATCCAGCCGGTCTCCTGGGTGGTGGATTGCCGCGGCATCTACTACGACGCGGGCGGCCCCTCCGAACTGGAGGTGCTGCTGGCGCACCATGGCTTCACGGAGTCCGAGCGGCAGCGGGGCGCGGCTTTGCGTCGTCGTCTGGTGGGGGCCGCGATCACCAAGTACAACCTTGCGGCACCAGCTTGGCAGAGACCCACCAACGCCCGGCGGGTGGTGCTGGTGCCGGGACAGGTGGAGAGCGACGCCTCCATCCGCTACGGAGCTGGGGAGGTGCGCAGCAACCGAGCGCTGCTCGAGGCGGTTCGGGCTGCCGAGCCGGACGCCTGGCTTGTGTACAAGCCCCACCCCGATGTGGTGGCGGGCCTGCGGGTGGAGCGGGGGGAGGCGATCGATCTGCGCAACTTGTGTGATGAGGTTTTGGTGGAGGCGGCTCTCGATCCTCTGTACGCCGCAGTGGACGCGGTGCACGTCCTCACCTCCCTCGCCGGCTTCGAGGCGCTGCTGCGCGGCCGGGAGGTGCACACCTGGGGATTGCCCTTTTACGCCGGATGGGGTCTCAGCCACGACCGACTCGCCAGTCCCCGGCGAAACCGGAACCTGCTGCTGGACGAACTGGTCTGGGGCTGTCTGATCGCCTATCCGCGCTATGTGAGCCGCCGCAGTGGCTATTTCATCGAGGGTGAGGAGGCCATCACGGAACTCGAGACCTGGCGAATGGAATCAGGAGGATCGCTGCGTCTCTGGCAGCGCCTGTTCCGCCGCTGGGGCCAGATCCGCGAACGGTTCCGCATGGACGGTTTGCCGGGCAGGCGGGGCTAGTGTGGCATTCCTTATTTTGTGCTGATTTGTCTCCGACGGTCTCCATCGAGGGCCCCGTGCTCCTGCTGATGGGGCCCCTCGGCACATTCTTTGCACGCCTGGCAGCCCATTTCGAAGAGCGCGGCGTACCGGTGTGGAAGGTTGCTTTCCCCCTGCACGAATTCGGTTTCCCCGCCCATCAGCGCCTCCCTTACGAGGGACCGATGAGCGAATTTCGATCTTTTTTGCTCCAAGAGATTCAAAACAAGGGAATCCGCCATCTCTTCATGTATGGCGACTTCATCGATCCGCACCGGATCGCTATTGATCTGGTGCGCGAATTCAACGTTCAGCGGCCCAGTGAAGCCAAACTCGATGCCTGGGTATTCGAGCTCGGCTATGTGCGCCCCAACTACGTCAGCCTGGAGCGGGAACGGGTCAACGCCCGCTCAGGCCTGAACCAACCGGCGGAGTTTTACCAGTCCCTGCCGGAGGTGGAAGAGATCCCTCAGGCCCAACGGGAAGCGGGCATCCGCTGGCGCAAGTGGTGGAAAACTCCCACCTTCATCCAGCATTCCCTCACCGATTACCCGATCATCGCCGGGCCGCACAAATTACAGCCCCGTCCCTCCTACCTGCTCGCCCAGCTCTGCGGACTGGCCAGGAAGCACCTGTACCAGGTCACGGAGCGGCCCGTGCTGCATCGCCTCCGATGCGGGAAGCCCTTCATCCTCGTGCCCCTGCAGGTCTCCAGCGATTCTCAGATCAGCCTTGGTTCCCACTACGCGGGCATGGAACCCTTCATCGAAGAGATGATCGCCTCCTTTGCCGCTCATGGCCGAAGGGAAGACCTGCTGGCCTTCAAACATCACCCCCGCGACCGGGGCTACAACCATTACGGTCGTCTGATCAAGCACCTGGCGCGATCGCACGGCATCGCCGATCGCGTCCTTTATTTCCACGATGGCCCCCTAGGTCCTCTCCTCAAACAGGCGCGGGCGGTGGTGACGATCAACAGCACGGTTGGCCTTCAGGCTCTTTATCACGCCAGACCCACCAAGGTGCTCGGGCGCACCTTTTACAACCTGCCAGGCCTCACGGATCAGCAGCCGCTCCATCGCTTTTGGGTCGATCCCCAAGGTTCCGATCGCAGTCTGTTCCGCCGTTTCTACACCCATTTGATCCAGACCACTCAGATCAATGGAAACTTCGACGGCCACTTCCCCTTTGCGGACAGCTTCCGCATTCATCCCGCGCTGGCCATCCACGCTCCCGAGCCCAGGCCCTCTTCGCTCCAGATTGTTGGACGGGCGCTGACCTTTGCCCGCGGCATGGCCCTCTACCACCTGCAATTGCTGGCGATCGCGGTGGGGGCGCGCGCCACCGCCCGACGCCTTCTCGAGCAGGCTTCCCGCCTCGGGCTTTCCGCCATGGGGGTGCGGGTGCTGATGGAGAGGCGCCGTCCCAACCACGGACGGCCCCAGATCCATATCGCCAACCATGGCCATCCGCTCGACGTGCTGCTGGTTCAGGGGTATTTCTGCGAATGCAGCATGACCACCGCGGCCCGCCATCTGCGCCACATCCTGCCTTTGTTTCGCCTCAGTGCCACCAACTATGGCCACACCCATCTGAACCATCTCTGCCCCGGCTCCCGGTTGGACGGATTGCGCCGTCTGCGGCGTGTCCTTGAGCAACGCGGCAGACTCTTTCTCTTCCCCAGCGGCTCCCTGGTTACGCCGATCAGCGAGCGGGTCTCCGGCAGTCTCCACCTGCTGGCTTCTGGCAGCGACGCCCTGATCGTGCCCTGGGTGAGCCACTATCGCGGCTTCCATCCCTCCGAGCGGCAATTGTTCTACCGTCCGCTGGCCCTGATTCTCTCCAGGCTGGTCGGCCCCCAGGCCACCATCCTCTGCAAACAGGGAGACCCGATCGACCCCCGCCATTTCCCCAATCGTGAGGCGCTGAGCCTCCACATCCGCGAGTATTACGGCCGGCAGGAACAACGCCTGCATCAATCCGCCTGAATCTCAGACCCGGGGGAGGGGGGCATCTCCGCTCTCTCCGCCCAGACCTGCCGCAGATCTCCCACCACAAGCCGGCGGCGCTGGCGGCTGGTCAAGCCCTCCAATTGGCAGTGCATCAAAATTTCGGTGATCTGGTTGAAATCCCGCGCCAGAGAAAGACCCGCCACCTTCGCGTTGCCGAATTGGGCGTAGCAGCGCATCAACACCGGTACGCGGAAGGGTTCCTGGTAGTGCACCTCCAGGCTTCGCTCCAGTTCCCCGAAGTGGGAGGAGGGCAGCGGGTCCGAGGGGCCGTGCTGCCGCGGCAGCGGATGGCGCGGTTGGGGAACCCCCAGGGGATCACGGTAGGGGGGGGCCAGCAGCGAATCCAGAAAGCGGCGGTTGAGCGCATCGCCGTGGGCGAAGTGGTTGTAGGAAACCATCCCCAACAGATGCTGATGGTCTGTGGCCAAGGGAATGCTGACCATCCCCTGCAACAACACCATCAGCACCAGGCTGGTGCGCTGGTAGGGGGGAGCCACAAAAGTGCGGCCAATCTCGGCGTAGGCAAGACCCTTCTGGAGCAGGCTGGCGTCCAGGCCGGGATAGCAGTGCTCCAGGTAGGAGCGGCGTCCGTCCCAACCCTCGGCGTGCCAGCGGGAGAGGGCCATGCGCAGGCAACCGGCCAGGGCGTTGCGCTGCCGGTCCCAGACCAGCAGATGCCAGTAGTGGGCGTCGCGACCGTCCAGGTCCACGTCGCTGGGCCCGTGGGGGGAGATGCGCCGATAGGTCATCGCCCGGACAGTGCCTACCCAGGCAGCCACCGTCTGGAACTGACGAGGCGAGAGGAAATAGGCGCAGAATTGCTCAGTCCCAAAGCAGCGCTGGGCCTCCAGTTCGCCTTCTAGCAGGGGAGAGGGGGGTTGATACACCCAGCGGTACGGGAGGTTGGCCGTGATGAAACGATCCTCATCCCTTAGGGTCCTAAAGCGCCAGTGTCAAGGACTCTGCCGAAACTGCCCGGACTGCTGATCCGTGCCTCCGGCCAGCGGGTCGCCCTGCTCCACCAAGGCGCCGGATCCACCATCGACCATTTTCTGCGCGGTCCGCTCGAAACTCTCGGGGCTCAGATCCTGGAGGTGGATACGGCCCGGGCTCCCGACCCGGCAAGCCTCCAGGAACTGCAGGGCTGTGGCCTGCTGGTGCTCGTGCGCTATCTCCCCCGGCCGTGGCTGGGCGCCATCGAGCGGATGCGGCGCGGCGGCACGGAAGTGGCCTTTCTGATGGATGACGATCTGCTCGATCCAGCCGCCCTGGCTGGTCTTCCGCGCGGTTACCGGCAGAGCCTCTGGCAGCGGATCACCCGGCTGCACCGTCGCCTGCCGGGGCTCGTGGATCGCCTCTGGGTGACCAGCGAGGCTCTCGCCGACAAGTACGCGCCCCTCGGAGCGGAACGCCTCCCCCTGCGTCCCCATCCCGACCTGCTGGCCCCGCTGCCGCGGCTGCAGCTGGCTTACCTGGGAACCAGCGTCCACGAGGCGGAATTTCTCTGGCTGCTGCCGTTGCTGGAGGAACTGCAGCAACGGCAGGCCCATACCCACGTGGAGCTGTTCGGCGACCACGAACTCAACCGGCGCTTTCGCCATCTGCCCCGGCTGCGCATCCTGCATCCCATGCGCTGGCCCAACTACCTGGCGGAGACGGGATCCGGTCGGGTCGACATCCTGCTCACCCCGCTGCTGGCCTCCCCCTTCAACGCCGCCCGAGCCCCGGTGAAGTTGATCGACGCCGCCCGTTGCGGGGCGGCAGGGCTCTACTCCGACCGGGCGCCCTACCGCGGTGTTGTTCGGGACGGTCTCGATGGCCTGCTCCTCGATGACAACCCCTCCAGCTGGCTGGCCGGGATCGAGCGGCTGATCAGCGATCCGAGCGAGCGACGGCGCCTGGCGGAGGGAGGACGGCAGCGCGCCCTGGAGCTGATGAGGGGCCCGGGCGTCTAGCTGGCCGAGCGCCACTGCAGCCGCCGCATCCATCCCATAGCCTCATGAAACTTCTGTACAAGCCGTTCGATGCCGACCCCCAGGCCCCGCCCGGCCCTCGCCCGCTTCCGGGCGTATTCCAAGGTTGGCGGCCTGGCGGCACTGGTGCTCGCCGCAACCCATCCTTCCCCGGCCCAGAGCCTGAGGCCTCGCTCTGAGCCGCCAGGCAGCGCGGCAGCTGAGAGTGCGGCTCCGGTGCGCTACCGGCTTGGCCCGGGCGACCGGCTGCGGATGAGCGTCTTCCGGATGGAGGGCTACGAAACCACCTCCGAGGTGATGAGCGACGGCACCCTCAACCTGCCCCGCCTCGGATCGATGCCGGTCTGGGGACTGACGATGGATGAGGCACGCGCGCGCATCAGCCGCGGCTATGCCACCATCCTGCGTCGCCCGATCGTCTACCTCGACTTGATGCAGGCCCGCCCGGTGCGGGTATCGATCAGCGGTGAAGTGCAGCGGCCTGGTCTATACAGCATCGGTCAGGGTGGCACCAATCAGCTCACCAGCAGCGGCACGACAGCCAGCTCCAACACCACCACCACCATTCAGACCTCCGGCTGGCCCACCCTTGTGGATGCGGTGCAAAAGGCCGGTGGCATCACCGCCCACGGCGACCTGCGCCGGGTCACGATCCAGCGCCCCAGCGGCGCCCCCGGTTCCCCGGTGCGCACTTACCAGTTCGACTTCCTCCAGGTGCTGGAAACCGGCGGCCCCTCCGTCAACCCGCTTCTCTATGACGGCGACAGCGTGCTGATCCCCCGCGCGGAGAATCTCAGCGAAACCGAGCTGCTCAAGGTGGCCTCCTCCACCTTCGCGCCCGACACCATCAGCGTGAATGTGGTCGGGGAGGTGGAGAGACCCGGCGCCCAATCGATCAAGGCCAACAGCCCCCTCTCACAGGCCCTGCTTTCGGCCGGCGGCATCACCCGCCGGGCGGATGCCGGCAAAGTGCGTCTGCTGCGGCTTGAGCCCAACGGCACCATCCGCCAGAGCACCGTCGGCTACAACCCCACTGCCCCGATGGGATCCCAGGCCAACCCGCCGCTCCAGCAGGGGGATGTGGTGGTGGTCGATCGCCACGGCTGGGCGAAGGCCAATGACAGCCTGCGTTCGGCGGTCGAACCGATCGCGCCGTTGGTGAACGCCGGTTCCCTGTTCCGCCTACTCGGCTTCCCCTTCTGAGCTGGTGCCGGCGGGCTCAGGCCCTAGCGTGCTGCCGTTCCGTCCTTTCTTCGGCGACAGACCTCCGACGTGACCTTGCGGCTCACCAACACCCTCACCCGCACCCTTGAGGAGTTCGTCCCGCGCCAGCCGGGTCGGGTCAGCATCTACTGCTGCGGCGTCACGGTCTACGACCTCTGCCATCTCGGCCATGCCCGCAGCTACATCGCCTGGGATGTGCTGCGCCGCTACCTCAGCTGGCGTGGCTTCACCGTCACCTACGTCCAGAACTTCACTGACGTCGACGACAAGATCCTCCGCCAGGCGGCGGCGGAGGGCAGCTCGATGGAAAGCGTGAGCGAGCGCAACATCGCCGCCTACTTCCGCGACATGGACGCCCTGGGGGTGATGCGCCCCGACCGCATGCCACGGGCCACCCGCTGCCTGGAGGGCATCCGGGAACTGATCGCCGAGCTGGAGCGCCGCGGCGCCGCCTATTCGGCCGATGGCGACGTGTACTTTTCCGTGATGAGCAAGGCCGACTACGGCAAGCTCAGTGGCCGCTCCCTTGAGGAGCAGCAGGGCGGGGCAAGCGGCCGCACCCGCGAGGAAGAGGAGAACCGCAAGCGCCATCCGTTTGACTTCGCCCTCTGGAAAGGTGCCCGCCCCGGCGAACCCTCCTTCCCCTCCCCCTGGGGTCCGGGCCGGCCGGGCTGGCACATCGAATGCTCCGCGATGGTTCGCGAGGAACTCGGCGAGAGCATCGACATCCACCTGGGCGGAGCAGACCTGATCTTTCCCCACCACGAGAACGAGATCGCCCAGTCGGAGACGGCCACCGGTCAGCCGTTGGCCCGCTACTGGCTGCACAACGGCATGGTCAACGTGGGCGGCGAGAAAATGTCGAAATCCCTCGGCAATTTCACCACCATTCGCGCGCTGCTCGAAAGCGGCGTCGACCCGATGACCCTGCGGCTGTTCGTGCTGCAGGCCCACTACCGCAAACCGCTCGACTTCACCGCCGCTGGTCTGGAGGCGGCGGCGGCCGGTTGGGCAGGGCTCCGGGGGGCGCTGGCAGTGGGCGGCGACGAACGCCTGGGCTGGGATTCCGCGGAGGAGGTCCAGACCCGAGTGGTGAGCCCGCCGCCAGCGGACTCCACCGAGCTGGCAGCGACCCGGGAGCGCTTCATCACGGCCATGGACGAGGATCTCAACACCGCCGCCGCCCTTGCGGAACTGTTCGAGCTGGCTCGGCCCCTGCGCTCTCTCGCCAACCGCCTGCGCAGCGGCGAAGCGCCAGATCAGACCGACCGGAGCCTGGCGGACCGTTGGAAGCTGCTGGTGGAACTGGCCGGGGTACTGGGCCTGAGCACCGGTGCCACGGCCGCAGCGGAGCCGAACAGAGACGCGAGCGAGAGCGAACTGGAGCAACGTTTGCGACAGCGGTTGCGACAGCGTCTCGAAGCCAAGCAAGAACGAGACTTTGCCACCGCAGACCGGCTGCGGGCTGAGATTCTGGCTGAGGGGGTGGATCTCTTCGACAAGGGGGGGGTCGGCGTCACCACCGCCAGCGGCGGCACCCTCTCCCGACCGATCACCGTCACGCTCGATCCGGGGGGCAGCCAAGCCCCTCCCGGCTGAGCGCCTCCCGCGGCCTCCCTGGATCCGATGGTCCTCACCCCCCTGCAGGCTGCGGGCTTCCTGCTGGCGGGCACAGCGGTGATCGGCAACGATGCCCTGCAAACCCTCGGCACCTTCCTGGCGGCCAGCCGCGGCCGCATCTCACGCCCCCTGCAAGCCCTCTATCTCAGCGCCGTGCTCTGCGGAGTTCTGCTGCTGGGCTGGAGCCGCGGCGGCGGCGAGCCCGCCTGGGGACGGCTCACCCACATCCCCCTTCCGGAGCGGTTCCACTGGGCTGATCTTCTGCCGCCCTTGGCAGTGCTGGCTCTCACCCGAGCGGGCGCGCCGGTGAGCACCTCCTTCCTCGTCCTCACCGCCTTCGCCCCGGGGAGCCTGCCGACCCTGCTCCGCCAGTCCCTGCTGGGCTACGGCACGGCGCTGCTCAGCGGCGCTGTGGTGTACGGCGGGGTGGCCTGGCTGCTGGAGCGGCCCGACGCGACCCCCCATTCCCGTTGGCTGCTCCTGCAGTGGCTGGCCAGCGGTTGGCTCTGGGGCCAATGGCTGATCCAGGATCTGGCCAACGTCTACGTCTATCTGCCACGCCGGCTGGAGCCCCTGGAGATGGCGCTCTCCCTGGCGGCCCTCTGCGCTGGGGTCTGCCTGCTGCTGGCCACGGAGGGAGGCCCGCTCCAGCGGCTGCTGCTGAGCAAGAGCCACGTTGACGACCCACGCTCGGCAACGCTGATCACCGCCCTGTACGGCCTGATCCTCGCCGGCTTCTCCGCGGTCAGCCCACAACCGCTGAGCACCACCTGGGTGTTCCTCGGCCTTCTGGCAGGGAGGGAGCTGGCCCTGCAGGTGCGCAGCCAGGAGCGTTCGGCGGCGGAAGTGGCAGGCCTGCTCGGGGTCGACGTCGCTCGGGCAGCCCTGGGGCTGGCCGTGAGCGTGGCGGTGGCGCTGACGCTGCCGGCGCTGCGAAGATGGTTTTGACAGACGCAGGCGTGCGGGTCAGTCCCGGGGGCGAGGCCGATCTTTCATCAGGATTTCAAGGCGACGAATCCGCGTGAGCGTGGTCTGCCAGACCTCCAGGCGGAAGGCGGCGCCGACGGCACCGGCCTCCACCTCGCCGCGGCAACGCTCCAGCAGGAGATCCAGATTTTCACCCCCCTCGAAGGCGTCCCAGAGCTCGCGCTCCAGCCGGGTCCTTTCGATGAAGTTCCAACGTCGCAACCAGAGCATGGGAGGGGCGGAGAGATCAGGGGGCCAGGAGCTGGCGGAACAACAACGGGTGGTGGCCAACGACTGCCACAGGAGCACCGCAAACTTCGGAACCGCCACGAAGCGCAGAATCCGCTTCCCCCCGACAATCGGCCAGGCGAACCGCGAGGTTTGCGGGCTTGCGGCTGCGGTGAGGACCTCATCAAAGCCTACGGCCAGCTCCTGGCGTCCGAGGGCGGGAGGGAGCCAACCCGGCAGCCGCGGCATCATCAACTCGCCCAGCAGGGGCCCGACCTCCCCGAAGAAGGGGTGACGGCCATCGATCCAGCGGTTGCCGTGGGCTGGCGGCAATCCCAGAAGGGTCACCGCCCAGCCGAACCAGGCCCAGCACCGGGTTCTCACACCTCTGGCGACCGATCCCCAGCTCAGTGCGCCGGCAGCAGGGAGAAGGAATGCCTGGACGCTGCCCCGTGCTCGCTTCCCCCGGGGAACGGCATTGATCGGAGCTGGTCCTCGGGTGGGGGCATCGATGGGAGACTGATCCCCCAGCGGCGCAATGGACAGTGACGGTCAAGGTACTCAGCGTGCTGGGCTCCACCGGTTCGATCGGCACCCAGACCCTGGAGATCGCCGAGCAATTCCCCGATCGCTTCCGGGTGGCGGCCCTCACCGCCGGCAACAACCTCGATCTGCTGCTGACGCAGATCCTGCGCCATCGACCCGAAGTGGTGGCCCTGGTGGATGCGGACCGCCTGGGCGAGCTGCGGCAGCGTCTGGAGGCGCT
>JBILGK010000057.1:0-14839 GCA_044351065.1 Cyanobium sp. | reverse complement strand
TTGAACCTCCCCTCCGACCCGATCCCCTGCCCGAGTTTCTCGGCGGTACGGAAGGGATCTGTGCGGCTGCCGCCTGGCCCGGCGCCGACTTGGTGGTGACGGGCATCGTGGGTTGTGCCGGGCTCCTGCCCACCCTGGCCGCGATCCGGGCCGGCAAGGATCTGGCCCTTGCCAACAAGGAGACCCTGATCGCGGCAGGACCTGTGGTGCTGCCGGAACTGGAGCGCAGTGGTTCACGCCTGCTGCCGGCTGACTCCGAGCATTCCGCCATCTTCCAGTGCCTGCAAGGAACCCCCTGGCCGGAGCTGGCCCGCCTGTCCACAGGACGGCCGACCCCCGGCCTGCGGCGCATCCAGCTCACCGCCTCCGGCGGAGCGTTCCGCGACTGGGACCCTGGCGACCTGGGCAAAGCCACCGTGGCCGACGCCACCAGCCATCCGAATTGGACGATGGGCCGAAAGATCACAGTGGACTCGGCCACCTTGATGAACAAGGGGCTGGAGGTGATCGAGGCCCACTACCTGTTTGGTCTCGACTACGACCACATCGAGATCCTGATCCACCCGCAGAGCATCATCCACTCCCTGGTGGAGCTGGCCGACTCCTCGGTACTGGCCCAGTTGGGCTGGCCTGACATGAAACTGCCGATCCTGTGCTGTCTCAGCTGGCCGGAGCGGATCGAGACCCCTTGGCCACGCCTCGATCTGGCCGCGGTCGGCACCCTCAGCTTCCGGCCCCCGGATGCCAGCCGCTACCCCTGCATGGGCCTGGCCTACGCCGCAGGCCGCACCGGCGGCACGATGCCCGCCGTCCTCAACGCCGCCAACGAGCAAGCGGTCGCCCTGTTCCTGGAGGAGCGCATCCCCTTCCTCTCCATCCCACGCCTGATTGAGCAGACCTGTGAGCGCCACGGCCCGGATCTGCGCCCCGACCCCAGCCTTGAGGATGTTCTGGCTGTAGATGCCTGGGCTCGTCGCCAGGTCATCGAGCTCTCCGCCCCCGCGGCGCCTCTGCTGCCGGCATGAATCCCCTCGCCGTGCGTGTGCAGCACCACCTGCTCCTCTGCGCCACCCCCACCAAAGCCCTGTGTGGAGATCCGGCGGTGGGGGCGGCCAGCTGGAAGCGGCTCAAGGAATTGGTAAGGGACCTGGGGCTGGAGGATCCGGCCCGCCCGCAAGGCGTGGTGCTGCGCAGCAAGGCGGACTGCCTGAGGGTCTGCCACGGCGGGCCGGTGCTTTGGATCTGGCCGGAGGGTGTGATCTACGGGGGGGTCACGGCCGAGCGGATCGAGCGGATCGTGCGCGAGCACCTGCTGGCAGGGAGCCCGATCGAGGCCTGGATCCTCGGCCACTCCCCCTTCGCCAGCCCGAGTCCCTAGGGCCTCAGCGCGGCGCCAGTTGCCGCATCAGCCAGGCCGCCGTCAAGCGATCGGACCAGCATGCCAGCGGATCATCGCCTGCCCCGTGGAAGCCGCAGTGGCCGCCACCACGGGTGACCAGCACCTCCAGATCCGGCGGGGAGGGACCTCCTTCTGACCTGGTGCGCAACAGCTGTGCAAGCTCCAGGGTGGGACCGGCAGGCACCCAGGGGTCGTCGTCGGCGTGGAGGAGGAGGGTGGTGGGCCCCCGGGGGGGCTCACCAGGGACCCGGGCCCACTCCCGCAGCACCGGGAAGGGACTGGCGGCAGCGTAGTAGTGGTCCACCGAGGCATACCCCCAGCGGGGGGCGGTGATGCAGGCGTCGAAACTGCGGATCGTGCGGGGACGGTCGGAGCCAAGCAGCCGCCGTCTCTCCCCCTCGCTCAGCGCGCGGCAATCCACCAGGGTCTGCTGGCGGAGCCGCCGCACCAACCAGCGCTGGTAGATCGCATTGCGAGGACGCTCAAAGGCCGTGATGCAGCTCGGCAGGTCGAGCGGACTGGACAGGCAGACCAGGGCCGTCAGCCCGGCATCGCGCCAGGCCCGGCAGGCGTTGAGCAGGATGGTTCCCCCCAGGGAGATTCCAACGGCGACCAACGGCAGAGGGGGCGCTCCAGCCGCGATCTCGCCCGCAAGGGTGCCCGCGATTTCCTGGGCCTTCTCGAGGGCTGGCAGCAGGTCGCGATCGCAGCGGGCGGCGTAGCTGCCGCCCGCCAGATCCCGCCCTCGCCCCGCCCCGCGCAGGTTGAGCCGCAGGGTGGCGAAGCCAGCGCGCTGGAGCGCAAGAGCCAGGCGACGTGGCCCAGCTCCGTCCGCGCAGCCCCCCAGTCCAGGCACCACAAGAACCAGGCCCAGGGGGCGGGGCGAGCCGGGCCGATCCAACTGCGCCAGAAGCCGATCACCCGCCCCGATCTCACAGATCACCGGGGCGGAGCGATCGGGAGGAAGGGGCAGCGGACGAAGGCTGTCGCAGAGGGTCTGCAGATCCGGCCCCCACCAGGGGTGTCTTGCCCGAAACGGTGGCAGTCCCAGGCAGGCGGGAAGGGAGGGCTCGCTGGCGGCCAGGGGCACCAGCCCATCCTCCTCAGGCGGCCACCGGCTGGCGAGCGGTGGCTTTTGTGGAAGCTTTCCCAACTCCCATTTCCCGCAGTTCCGCGAGCAGGCCATTGAGTACTGCCTTGGCGTCGCCGAACACCATCGCCGTCTGGGGAAGCTCGAACAGAGCGTTGGCGATGCCGGCGTAGCCGGCCCCCAAGCTGCGCTTGACCACGAACACTTGGCGGGCCTGATCCACTTCAAGCACAGGCATGCCGAAGAGAGGGCTGGTCGGATCGGTCTTGGCCTGGGGATTCACCACATCGTTGGCTCCGAGCACGATCACCACATCGGTGCGGGGAAACTCGGGATTGATGCTCTCCATCTCGACAAGCTGCTCATAAGGCACATCCGCCTCCGCCAGCAACACGTTCATGTGACCGGGCATGCGGCCCGCCACCGGATGAATGGCATAGCTCACTTCCACCCCATGGGCCTCGAGAAGCTTGGCGAGTTCCCGAAGAGCGTGCTGGGCTTGGGCCACCGCCAGGCCATAGCCGGGGACAAAAACCACCCGTTCGGCCACCTCCAGGGCCATGGCGCACTCCTCGGCGCTGCAGCTGGTGATGCGGCTGTAGTCGGCCGCGGCGCCCGCGGCCCCGGTGCTCCACCCGCCAGCGGAGGCTCCGAGGGCGCCTCCAAACAGAACCGAAACCAGGGAGCGATTCATGGCCTTGCACATCACCTGGGTGAGGATCAGGCCGGCAGCCCCCACCATCGCCCCGGCCACGATCAGCAGCTGACTGCCCACCACAAAGCCGGCCGCCGCTGCCGCCACCCCGGAATAGGAGTTGAGCAGGGAGATCACGACCGGCATGTCGGCACCGCCGATCGAGAGGGTGACACCCACCCCGAGCAGGCTGGAACTGGCGACCAGCAGCCACAGGGCCAGCCCCGCCGGATCGGAAAGAAGCAGCACCGAGCCAACCAGCGCGCCCACCGCCAGGGAGATGTTGACGGCATGGCGCAGGGGGCTTTGGGTCCAGGCCGGGGTGTCGAGCCAACCCTGCAGCTTGGCCATCGCCACAATCGAACCGCTGAAGGTGATCGCCCCCACAAAGACGGAAATGGCGATCGAGACCAGACCCACCCAGTCAGCGGAGTTGGCATCAAACAGGGCCACCCCCACGGCGACCAGCAACGACGCCATGCCACCGCAGCCGTTGAACAGGGCCACGGTTTCGGGCATGGCCGTCATCGGCACCCGCTGGGCGGTGATCAGGCCCGCCAGACCGCCGACGGCCGTGCCCAGGGCGATCCAGAGCCAGGCCTGGGGATCGGGGCGGATCTGAAGCAGCAGTCCGAGCACTGCCAGACCCATGGCGAGGGCTGCCAGGCCATTGGCTGCGCGAGCCGAACGCACCTTTGACAAGCCCTTGATGCCAAGGGCCAGCAGCAGGACCGCCGCCAGGTCGATCAACTGGGGGATGGCATCGCCAGCAAGCAGGCCGGCGGGGAGGGAGAGGGGGAAGGACATGGTGGCTTCAGCGGCGGCGGAACATGGCGAGCATGCGATCGGTGACCAGGAAGCCGCCGATGACGTTGTAGAGGGCGAAGCCCAGCGAAAGAGCCGCAATCACAAGCAGCGCCTGGTTGTCTCCGGCCTTCTGGATCAGGGTGAGGGAGGCAAGCACCGTGATGCCGCTGATCGCGTTGGCGCCGGACATCAGGGGGGTGTGCAGGGTGGGAGGTACCTTGCCGATCAGTTCAAGACCCAGGAGGCTGCCTAACAGCAGCACCCACAGGGCCTGGGAGAGGGAGCTCATGCAGCGGAGGGAGCGGGGGTGGCGGTGGGGGCAATGGCGTTGGCGGCTCGGGTGGGAGGACGCACCACGTCCTCCCGGCGGCACTGGCCGGAATGACTGAGCAGGCAGCCATCGAGAATCGGATCCTCCGGGTCGAGGCGGAGGCCACTGGGATGCTCCGGGTCGTGCAGATGCTCGATCAGGGCCGCCAGGTTGCGGGCGTAGAGGGCACTGGCGTGGTTGGGAACGCTGCTGGGGAGGGCATCGGCTCCGATCAGCTGGACCCCGCGGCGAATCACAGTCTCTCCGGGGATGGTTCCGTAGCAGTTCCCCCCGTGACCCCCCTGACCCACCGCCAGGTCGACCACCACCGCGCCGGAACGCATGCCGTTGAGCATTGCTTCGTCGATGAGACGCGGGGCGGGTCGGCCCGGCACCAGGGCCGTGCAGATCACCATGTCGGCCAAAGCCAACTGCTCGCTCAGCTGGAGGCGTTGGGCGGCGAGGAAGGCCTCGCTTGCCTGACGGGCGTAGCCCCCCACTTCGCCGGGGCGCTCCTCCTGGGCGGGGGGATCGATGAAACGACCACCCAGCGACTCCACCTGCTCACGGGCGGCCTCCCTCACATCAGAGACATAGACCACGCCGCCGAGGCGCCGGGCCGTGGCGAGCGCCTGCAGCCCTGCCACTCCGGCCCCGAGGATCAGCACCCGGGCCGGCTGGATCGTGCCCGCAGCCGTCATCAGCATGGGCACGTAGCGATCCAGGGCGGTGGCTGCCAGGAGGACCGCCTTGTAGCCAGCGATGTTGGCCTGGGAGGAGAGCACATCCATCGGCTGGGCGCGGCTGAGGCGCGGCAGCAGTTCGAGGGCGATGGCGGAGGTGCGGCGATCGCGAAGGATCTCCATGAGATCGGTGGCCCCATAGGGGGCCAGCAAGCCCGCCAACAGGGCTCCTTCCCGCAGTTGGCAGAGATCCGCCGCAGCCGGTGACTGGACGCAGAGGACGCCGTCGACGCGATCCCAGGCGCCGCTCTCCACAAGCTCCGCTCCAGACTCGGCGTACTCGCCATCCGGAAATCCAGCCTCGCGGCCTGCCTCCCGCTCCACCTGGACGGTGAATCCGCGGGCCAGCAGGCGGCGCACGGTCTCAGGGGTTGCGGCCACCCGTCGTTCGCCTGGAGCCCACTCACGGGGAATCAGCAATGTCGGCAACGGTTTCTCCTCAGCAAGGGATGCTCCATCCCCTCCATAGGCAGTGCGGCGAGGCGCCGACAAGGCTTGAACCGCCAATGTGCGGACTCCCCCACAGGAGCGAGTCAGTCCTCCCCGCCCTGGAGGGGTGGCCAGCGGGGGAATGCGCAGATTTTCGGAAGGCCGGAGGCCTGCCTGCACACCACTGGCTAGGGCTTGGGTTCCTGTGCTGCGATCCCCCCGATGGCCCTCTCCGCCCTCGAATGTCCCGATGGCGTCTGCCACAGCCACCACGGCGGCCATGCCGTTGCCGTGGAGGATGTGCGCCGCAATCTCGATGCCCATGGTTCCCAATGGTGCGAACGGCTGGCAGAGCGCATCTACGAAATCTCCGTGGACAGCTTCAGCCAGAGCGTGATGCCCCACCTGCACCAGCACGGCTGGCAGCGTCGCCATCTCGACTGGGAGTTCAAGCTCGCCGAGACCCCGGCCGAGGTGGAGCGCACCGTGGTGGACGGCGCGATCAATGCCATGGAGAGCTTCCTGCGCAGCCATGAGGTGCAGCGGCTGTTCGTCAAGGAGCTCGTGCAGGGCACCCTGGCCGAGGCGGGTCGGAACCCCCAGAGCGGACGGGGAGTGCGTTGGCTGATCGAGCAGGAGGTGCTGGGTTGGCTGCAACGGGAGCGCGAAGACCTGCTCGATCGGCTGGCAATGGAGCTGCTGGAGGACAGCGGCGGCGATTTCGAGCAGGCCCGGGAGGGCGCCCTGCAGGATCTGCGCCAGGTGGAGCACCTGCTGGTGAACCACGCTGAAGCGATGGGCTGAATCGTCAGAACAGAGGCAACAGTTCCTGCTCCAGGCAACGAGCCTGGGGCAGCGAGCCAAGGTGCCGAAGCAGGCGCATGCGCAGGATCATCGGGTCGATGTCGCACTCCTCGCCCCAGCAGCGCTCCAGGTGGCAGCGGGGGTCTGGAACCGGCTCGCGGGCGATGGCCATGGTGAGGGCCGAAAGGCTGATGGCCGGAAGGTAGGGACTGTCGGGGCAGTACCCATCGGAATCCATACCTAACTTTGCATCCCCCGTGAAGTTGGTGGACAATCGCCCGATGCCGGCCCCCTCCTTCGACCTCGCAGTGCCCTCCCGCCGCATCGGGGACCAGGACTCTGCCCGCCTTCAACCGCGGCAGTGGCAGCGCCAGCTCATCCAGTTGCTGCGAGCCCGGCTGGTGCGGGCGGGGCCCCTGGGGGAGGACGTGTTGTTGCATGCCGGACCGGGGGCGGGCAAGACCCTCGGTGCCCTGCTCGGCTTTGCCCAGTTGCAGCGGGAAGGGCGACTGGAGCGCTTCATCGTCTTCTGCCATCGCAGCTCGATCGCACGCCAATGGCAGGCGGCGGCCCAGCGGCTCGACCTGGAGTTGATGGACTGGGATCCCCGTCAGGCGCCGGGGGCGGCGGCGGGACTGTTGTTGAGCTACCAGAGCGCCGCCCGCCACCGGATTCAGTTGGAGCAGGAACTGGGCGCCGCTCTGGCGGGGAAAGCCTGGCTGGCGATCGCTGATGAGGTTCACCACCTGGGCATCGATCCAGAGGAGCCGGAGGCGAGCGCCTGGGGGCATGCCTTCTCCACGCTCAGCGGCAGTGCCAGGCTGAGGCTTGGACTCTCGGGCACTCCTTTCCGAGCCGACAACCTGGCCTTCTGCGCCGCCCGGCGCCTGCGGGTGATGGAGGGAGGGGTGAGCTGCGAGCGGATCGTGCCCGACCTCTGCGTGGAGCCGCGAGCACTGATCGCTGCAGGGGACGTGCGGCCTCTGGAGTTCCGTTTCCAGGACGGCACGGTCGAGCACGGATATCGCTGGGGCGACGAAGGGGTCCGCGGCGGGGAAAGCTCGCCTCTCTCCGCCGAGCTCCGGGAAACCTGGCGAGCCCGCAACCTGAGGCGCGCCATACGCCCCGGGGATGCGGGAGGCATCGCTCTGCAGCTGCTCCAGAAGGCTCAACGGCGGCTGGAGCGCTTACGCCACGAGCATCCGGGCTCTGGCGGACTGGTGGTCGCCCGCGACATCGCCCATGCTCGCTCGATCACGCGCCTGCTGGAAGAGCAGGGCGAGCGGGTGCTCTTGGTGCATTCCCAAGATTCCGCGGCAGCTGACCAGCTGGCGGATTTCCGACGGGGAGCGGCCGACTGGCTTGTGAGCATCGACATGTGCGCGGAGGGGTTCGACGCGCCCCGCATCCGCGTGGTGGCCTACCTCACCACAGTTGTGACGCGCAGTCGGTTCGTTCAGGCGATCACCCGCGCTGTCCGGATGGACGGGGAACGGGGCGAGCTGGAGCCGCTTCCACGCCACCCTTCCTACATCTATGCCCCGGCTGATCCGCTGCTGATGCAGTACGCCCGCACATGGTCGATGAGTGCCCCCTACTGGCTGAGATCTCCCAGCCAAGCCCACCCCCAGGTGTCCTCAGCCGCTTCGATCGATCCACGAGCCGCAAGGAGATTGGAGGCCCACTCTGATCTGGCTGGACCGTTGATCCGCCTGCGTGGTCCCCAGCTGCCTGACTTCCCGGGGCGGACCACTTGAGCCAGCAAAACAAATCCAGAGAGCCCGAGAGGTGCAAAATTCCACCTTGCGGGATAGATATTACTCGATTGCAGCCCTGCGTGTGCGACGTTGTGTCAACCAACACCATCGGATGGGGCGTCACCGGCCAATCTGAGGCCATCCGGGGGATGGACGTTGACGAAAGAATGGCACCGCCGACCTGGCGAGGATCTTCCTCCCGGTTCTGATGGCATCGAGCCTTGCGAAGGCCTCCCCCCCTTCCTGCACCGCCGCCTTGAGGTGGCCGTCTGCTGGGCACTGGCCCGACGAGCCGTCCTCGACAGCCGCGAGCTCTACGAAGAAAGCTTTGCCCTCAGCGAAGAATTCCGAGAATGGTTGCTCTGTCTTGAGGACCATCCGGAGATCCTCCAGGCCAATCTGCTGATGGTGCCCCGCTCCCTTGATCCAACGAGGCGACCGGAAACCGACGGACTCCTGGAAATCTGAACAAAATCTATAGCGCCCTGCCTTCCCGCTGAGCTCAGAGGTTGAATGTTCACGGGGCTTCACATAGCCCGCCCTCTCCAAGCGACAAGGCCCCCACGGAGCCACCGCCAATCCCCTAGGCTCATCTCATAGTCATTCCGCCTTAGAGCCATGGCTGAGGTACCTCCCAGCTCGCGCCATTCCGGCGCGCAATTGGCATCCGCGCCTCCCGACGCCATCGAGAATCTCGTGATCGTGGGCTCGGGGCCGGCGGGCTTCACCGCCGCCATCTATGCAGCCCGGGCCAACCTGCGGCCCCTCCTGATCACCGGCTTTCAAGACGGCGGCATTCCCGGGGGTCAGCTGATGACCACAACCCACGTGGAGAACTTCCCGGGCTTCCCTGACGGCATCCTGGGTCCTGATCTGATGGACCGTTGCAAGGCGCAGGCACTGCGCTGGGGCACGCGCCTGCTGGAGGCGGACGCCGAATCGATCGATCTGAGCCAGCGTCCATTCCGCCTGACCGCCGAGGCCCAAACGATCGAGGCCCACGCCGTGATCCTGGCCACCGGCGCCAGCGCGAACCGACTCCATCTGCCCGAGGAGGAGCGGTTCTGGAGCCATGGCATCAGCGCCTGCGCCATCTGCGACGGCGCCACCCCCCAGTTCCGCAACGCTGATCTCGCGGTGGTGGGAGGCGGTGACTCCGCCTGCGAGGAGGCGGTCTACCTCACCAAATACGGCAGCCGGGTGCATTTGATCGTGCGCGGCGAAAAACTGCGCGCCAGTGCGGCGATGGCCGACCGGGTGCTGACCAACCCAGCGATCACGGTCCACTGGAACCGCCAGGTGACTGCCATGGACGGCGCCGACTGGTTGGAGACCATCCAGTTGCTGGACAACCGCGGCGGCGCGACGGAAGAGCTGGCGATCAAAGGGCTCTTCTATGCGATTGGTCACACGCCCAACACCCGCCTGGTGCGGGGTCAGCTGGCTCTCGATGACAAGGGGTACCTGATCACCAGGCCCGGGCGGCCGGAAACCTCCCTGGACGGCGTCTTTGCCGCAGGTGATGTGGCCGACGCCGAGTGGCGCCAGGGAATCACCGCCGCCGGCAGCGGCTGCCAGGCAGCCTTGGCCGCCGAACGCTGGCTCAGCCACCACGGCCTGGCGGTGACCGTCAGCCACGACCCGATCGAACCTGCCACGGTGGGCGAGGTGAAGCGCACCGCCGAAAGCGACGAGGCCAATTTTGAGCCCGATGCCCTCTGGCAGAAGGGCAGCTACGCCCTGCGCAAGCTCTACCACGAGTGCCGCAGGCCGCTGCTGGTGGTCTACACCTCTCCGAGCTGCGGACCCTGCCATGTGCTCAAGCCTCAGCTCAAGCGGGTATTGGAGGAACTGGGAGGTCGCGCCCAAGGGGTCGAGATCGACATCGAGGCCGAACCTGCCATTGCCGAACAGGCCGGGGTTACCGGCACCCCGACCGTGCAGTTGTTCCTGGACAAGGAGCTGCGCGATAGCTGGCGGGGAGTCAAACAGCGCAGCGAATTCCGCAACGCGATGGAAAGCTTGCTGGCAGCCCGAAGCTGAGCCGCGCTCTCGTCAACGACGTCGCGGCCCGCCTGGCCGGTTGCCGCCGGGGCGGGGACCGGTGGCCCCGGCGTTGCGTTCCCTGTACGTGATGCGGCCGCGGGAAAGGTCGTAGGGGCTGATCTCCACCAGCACCTTGTCGCCAGCCAACAGCTTGATGCGGAACTTGGTCAGCTTGCCCGCCGCCCGGCAGAGGCACTGATGTCCGGCCGGCTGCTCGAGGGTGACCAGATAGAAACCGTTTCCCTGTTCCTTCTCGATCACACCGGACGTTTCAATCATGCGGGCAAGCGTGGACGAATACATTCGCTCTCCACTCTACGGGCCAATCGAGCGGGCGGGGTCGCTTTGCCGGTACTGCCGCGTTAGGGTCGGCGGTCGTCTGCTGCCCTTCGGATGATCCTGCCGCCGCTCTCGCTGGACCTGGGGCTCCTCCTGATCTCGATCGGCGTGGTCAACCTCTGGCGCATTCGGCAGAGCGACTGAGATTCTCTTCCCTTCCCCCGGGTGGCTTGTCTGCTGTTCCACAAACCCTATGGGGTGCTCAGCCAGTTCACCCCGGAGCCTGGAAGTCGCTGGGACTGCCTGGCCTCCTGGATCCAACGCCCCGGTGTCTATCCGGTTGGTCGCCTGGACGGCGACAGTGAAGGGCTGTTGCTGCTCACCGACGATGGGCTCCTTCAGCAGAGGCTCATCGACCCACGCCGCGGACATTGGCGCCACTACATGGTGCAGGTGGAGGGCAAACCCACCGAGGCGGCCCTGCAGCGGTTGCGCCAGGGCGTGAACATCCAAGGGCGGCAGACCCTGCCGGCCAGGGTGCGCTCGGTCGCAGCGCCAGACTTGCCGGAGCGACAGCCACCGATCCGCCATCGTCTGACGGTGCCAACGGCTTGGCTGCAGCTGGACCTCCGGGAGGGCCGCAACCGACAGGTGCGCCGCATGACGGCCGCGGTGGGCCTCCCCACGCTGAGGTTGGTGCGTACGGCGATCGACCTCATGGATGGGGGTGCGCCACTCAGCCTTGACGGCCTCAGCCCGGGACGTTGGCGGGATGTGACGGCGGGAGAGGCGGCAAGGCTGGAGAGGGTGCGGCTGGGGGAGCGGGCAGGAGGCCTCAGGCGAGAGCTTCCATGAGCTCCCGGGCTGTCTGCAGCTGGCCGTAGTAGTAGTTGGCTCTGGCCCGGCGATCGGGATCCTCGAGGCTGTCGAGGGCATCGAATCCAAGTGTGCCCCAGAGGTCGTGGCCACAGGCGCGGCTCAGCTCAGTGGCCGCCTCCTGTTCGAGGTTGACCAGACGGCGCTGCAGGTTTTTGATCTGGGCAATGGCCATGGCCGGGAACCAAAACTTGTAAAATGGTACACACGTACGCATCCATGCGCCAGGTCTGGCCCTTCAAAAAGGCAGTTTCTTCTTCGCATCCTTGTCGAGGTCGGCCTCCATCTCCCGAAGACGCTTGAGAATGGTGTCGTAGTACTCCTTGAGGTAAGCCTCCAGGCCGGTTGTTTCGCCAGGATCAAGCCCGAAGGCTTCATAGCTCTCCTGCATCGGAGCCTCGAAGGCCACCCCAGCACTCACCACCTCGGCGAAGGCCAGGCGCTCAGCCACGTTGAGGCTAGCGGCGAAGAAGCTCGTGATGCCCTGCATGAGCTTCATCAGTGCGGGCGGCACGCGTACGAGCCGGGCTTCCTTGCCACTGAAGCGCTCGCAGAGCTGGGTGATCTCTCCGGTAGTCCAGGCCTTGAGACCCACCACAGGAAAGGCGCGACGCACGGTCTGGGGACGCTCCAGGGCCGCCGCGGCGAAACGGGCGATGTCCTGGGTGTTCATGTAGGCGATCGGTGTGGCCGTTCCGCTGACCCAGACGGTCTGGCTCTCCAGCACCGGAATCGCGAACTGGCTGATCAAGCCCTGCATGAAGCCGGCACAGCGCAGGATCGTGTAATCGAGGTCCGAAGCTTGCAGCCAATCCTCGGTGCAGGCCTTGATGTCCATCAGCGGCACCCCGCGATGGCGAGCGGCATCGAGCAAGGAGATGAAAATGAACCTTTGCACCCCGGCCCGGCCACAGGCGGAAAACAGGTTCTGCTTGCCGGTCCAGTCGATGTCGTAACAGCTCACCGAATCCCCGGCTCTTGCGGTGGCGGCGTCGATCACAGCGTCCTGGCCCTCGAGGGCGTAATCAAGACTGCTGGGTTCGAGCAGATCCCCCCGGGTCAGTTCGCAGCCCCACTCCTGTAGGAAAGCGGCCTTGCGCGGGGATCGCACCATGCAACGAACCTCATGGCCGGCATCAAGGGCACGGCGGGCGATCTGACGTCCGAGGGTCCCCGTGGCGCCGACGACCAGAACCTGCATGGAAGAGAGATCCGGAACCGGGCGAGCCTAAGGGCGCAGCCGATCCGGGCGCGAAACGCCGCCGCTCAGTCCTTGAGAAGCTTCAACAGCAAGGCGCCCCCCGCCAGTCCCACCGGGATCAACACCCAAAACAGAGCGGCGGTTCCGAAGATTTCAGAGGCCATGGACGCGCGGGGGGCAGTCGGGAATGGGCCCTTGTCTAGCAGGGTCGAAACCGTCTCCGGCCCCTGCGGTTGCAACAATCAGTGGCCAGGGGGCGTCACTGCGCAGCTGCCCTGTCATCACCCCGCTGGCTCCGGCGTACCAGCCGGCCTGCCGCAACTGCGCCACCAATCGTTCCAGGGAGGGAGGCCCCTGCCGAAGACGCCGGCCGATCAGGGCGGTGGGCCAGCAGCGGGCCGGCTCCCCCGGATCCGCCAGCAAGCGCTCCAGCAAGCGCCGCCCCGGCAAGGACAGGGTGAGGGGTGATCTTTCGGCCTCGCCAAGCATGGCCGCCAGCGTGGCTGGGTCCTGAAGCGGCCCCAGCCAGAGCGGCCCGCTGACGGACAGGGGTGAAGCGTCCCCCCTACAGCTGCAGGGCGCCCAGCGCCCCAGGCGCAACAGGCTCAGCTCCTGCTGGTCTCCGCAGCCATGGCAGTGGGCGAGCAGTCCCAGGTGGCGCTCCTCGCCCGGGGCGGGCTGGCGTCGCACCCGCACGGCAGTGCGGAAGGTGCGCCCCTCGCTGAAGCTCAGGATGGGTTCCAGGCCGCGGCCAAGGGCCCAGGCTGCCCGGGCGAGGGTGCCGAGCTGGAGGCGCAGAGCAAGTTCCCAGCTGGCGGGATGGGCTCGCGCGGCAGCTCCGAGCCTGCGCACCGCCGCCGGTCGGTCATGACCGGTGGGGGAGCGGCCGTCGGTGCTGGCCAGATACAGAACTCCTCCGAAGGCCACCGCCTCCAGGGCCAGAGGGAGCAGGGCGGTCGGTGAACCGAAGGCATCCAGATCCACCAGTTCGAAGCGTTCCTCCCTGCCCAGACAGCCGGCCAGAAGCCGCTGCAGAGTCTCCGCGCCGAGTCGGCAGCGCACCGAGGAGGGAGCGGTGGCGAGGTTGGCTCTCAGCAGGGGCAGACGGTCGGGGTCGGCGTCATTGGCCCACACCGCGACAGCCCCACCCTCCCGGGCGTAGCGCAGGGCGCGGATCCCGCAGCCGGCCAATCCATCGAGCACCCGCACCGTGCCAGCCGCGGCGAGAACCCGCACAAGCAGGACGCCGAAATCCCTGGAGGGGCGGGAATCCGGCCGGAAGAAGCCGCTGCCGGTGCACAGCCGCACGGCCCCCTCGCAATAGTGAAGTTGCTCCCCTGACACCGTTCCGCTTGCCTCCTTTGCTGCCATCGGACACCCTCCAGCCTGCCGGGGCACCCGCCGAGGGCAGCGAGTGGGGGGAACATGGCCGCTGGCAGTGGCGCGGGCATGGCTGTCACTGGCGGGTGCTCGGCGAGGCCCACCATCCGCCCTTGGTGCTGCTCCATGGTTTCGGCACCGGCAGCGGCCACTGGCGCCGCAATGCCAGCGCATTAGCCGCCGCCGGCTGGTGCGTCTACGGGCTCGACCTGATCGGCTTCGGCGCCTCCAGCCAACCGGCGCTGCGCCTCGACAACCGCCTCTGGGCCCGCCAGCTGCAGGCCTTTCTCGAACAGGTGGTGCAGGGACCGGCGGTGCTGGTGGGCCACTCCCTCGGCGGGCTGGTGGCGTTGAGCTGCGGCGTTTTCTTCCCCCGCTGGGTGCGGGCCGTGGTGGCGGCACCACTGCCCGACCCGGCCCTGCTGGCCCAGAAAGCCCGAGGTTCCACTCGGCCGCCGCGGCGCCGGCCCTGGTGGCGCCGCCTGCGCCGCTGGCTGATCACGACGCTCTGCCGTCTGTTGCCCCTGGAGCTCCTGGTGCCCTTGCTGGCCCGCACGCCGCTGCTCGACTGGGGCATCCAATCGGCATATCACCAACCGGTGATCGGGGACAGGGAGCTGCGCCGGGTGATCGCCCGGCCAGCGCAGCGACCCGGCGCCGTGCGCGCCTTGCGGGCGATGAGCATCGCCATGGCCCTCCGCCCCCATGGCGCCACGGCACCGGCGCTTCTGGCGCGCCTGCGTCGGCCGCTCCTGCTGATCTGGGGCCGATGCGACCGACTTGTGCCCCTGGCGGTGGCCCACCAGGTCCACCGCCTGCGGGACGACCTCCCCCTGGCGGTGCTGGAGCAGGCTGGTCACTGCGTCCACGACGAAGCGGCCAGCGCCTTCAACGATCTGCTGCTCAGCTGGCTGGAGACCCTGGATCCGGACGACGCATGAAGGGACGGACACGTACCTTTGGACCGACCCCCCCTGAACTCCCCCGCAAAGGGCCCCCAGGCATGAAGCACACCCTCTCGGTG
>JBILGK010000065.1:0-11879 GCA_044351065.1 Cyanobium sp. | reverse complement strand
GGGCCGCCCTCAGGAGGCGCTGGCCCCTACGGAAGAAGCGGCAAAGATCTATCGCGAACTGGCGAAGACCAACCCGGCGTTCTTTGGCGATCTTGCATTTCCCCTCCACAACCTGGGCATTTGGTATGGCAATATCGGCCGTCGTCAGGAGGCACTAGCCACCACTGAAGAAGCGGTGAAGATCCGCCGCGAGCTAGCGAAGACCAACCAGGCCTACTTGGGTGCACTTGCCGGATCTCTGACAACTCTGGGCAAGTCTTTGGGTGAGCTGGGCCGCCCTCAGGAGGCGCTGGCCCCCACGGAAGAAGCGGCAAAGATCTATCGCGAACTGGCGAAGACCAACCCGGCATACCAGGGTGGCCAGGCCATGGCCCTAATCAACCTCGGCACGTTCTTGAGCGAACTGGGGCGCCCCCAGGAAGCACTACCCCCCACAGAGGAGGCGGTAAAGATCTTTCGCGAGCTAGCGAAGACCAATCCGTCGTACCAGGGCGATCTGGCCACGGCCTTGAACAACCTGGGCGTGCGCTACAGCGAACTGGGTCGCCGCCAGGAGGCGCTTGCCCCCACGGAAGAAGCGGTAAGGATCCGCCGCGAGCTGGCGAAGACCAACCCGGCATACCAGGGTGGCCAGGCCATGGCCCTAATCAACCTCGGCAAGTTCTTGAGCGAACTGGGGCGCCCCCAGGAAGCACTACCCCCCACAGAGGAGGCGGTGAAGATCTATCGCGAGCTAGCGAAGACCAACCCGGCGTACCAGGGCGATCTGGCCACGGCCTTGAACAACCTGGGCGTGCGCTACAGCGAACTGGGTCGCCGCCAGGAGGCGCTTGCCCCCACGGAAGAAGCGGTAAGGATCCGCCGCGAGCTGGCGAAGACCAACCCGGCGTACCAGGGCGATCTGGCCAAGGCCTTGAACAACCTTGGCAAGTTCTTGAGCGAACTGGGTCGCCGCCAGGAGGCGCTTGCCCTCACGGAAGAAGCGGTAAAGATCCGCCGCGAGCTGGCGAAGACCAACCCTGCGTACCAGGGCGATCTGGCCACGGCCTTGAACAACCTGGGCGTGAACCACAGCGAACTGGGTCGCCGCCAGGAGGCGCTTGCCCCCACGGAAGAAGCGGTAAGGATCCTCCGCGAGCTGGCGAAGACCAACCCTGCGTACCTGGGCGATCTGGCCATGGCCTTGAGCAGCCTGGGCGTGCGCTACAGCGAACTGGGTCGCCGCCAGGAGGCGCTTGCCCCCACGGAAGAAGCGGTGAAGATCTATCGCGAGCTAGCGAAGACCAACGCGGCGTACCAGGGCGATATGGCCATGGCCTTGAGCAACCTGGGCGTGCGCTACAGCGAACTGGGTCGCCGCCAGGAAGCACTACCCCCCACAGAGGAGGCGGTAAAGATCTTTCGCGAGCTAGCGAAGACCAACCCTGCGTACCAGGGCGATCTGGCCAAGGCCTTGAACAACCTTGGCAAGTTCTTGAGCGAACTGGGTCGCCGCCAGGAAGCACTGGCTCCCACAGAAGAATCGTTGAAGATCCGCCGCGATCTGGCGAAGACCAACGCGGCGTACCAGGGCGATTTGGCCATGGCCCTGAGCAACCTGGGCGTGCGTTACAGCGAACTGGGCCGCCGCCAGGAGGCGCTTGCCCCCACGGAAGAAGCGGTGAAGGTCTATCGCGAGCTGGCGAAGACCAACCCGGCTTACCAGGGCGATCTGGCCCATTCCCTGAACAACCTGGCACTTATCCAAGTCCAATTAGGCCAACCCGAGATCGCCCGCTATGCCTATGAGGAATCGATAGCGATCCTCCGCCCCCTGGCGGCCAGCAATCCAGCGTTTCAGGAGAGCCTGCAACGCTCGTTGAATAACATGGAGGAACTGAATCGCCAGGAGGGCATCCGCAGCGGAGCCACCATGGTGCTGGGAGCTGCGGACGTGAGCTACCTCCCCAGTAACGATCCCACCACCCCCGTGAAGCGTGCAGTGGTGCGCCTCGTGCTCACGTTTTCGAGCGGGAAGAATGCAGGCACTAGCGTGGGTACGGGCTTTGTGGTGAAGCGCCAAGGCGATCGGGCCTGGATTGCCACTGCGCTGCATGTGGTGCGTGAACTCGATGGCAACACCGTGGCCACCAAGGTGGAGGCGGAGCTGTTCACCGGCCCTCTGCCGCCGGGGCTGGAACGGCCGCGGCTGGAGGTGGTGCTCAACCCGAGCACTCCGTTCCCGGAGAGTGGTGATGAACCGATCCTGCTGGAGGTGCGGGGCCTGCCGCCAGATGTGCAGCCATTGCCGCTGGCCAAAACCCCCGCCCAAGGGGTGCTGATGATCGTGGGTCATCCCACACAGCCCGGCCCCTGGAGCGTGGTGCGCCACCCGTTGCTGAAGAGCGACGAAAAGGCCCTGCTCCTCGAAGGCGGACTGGCATCCGGCGCTTCCGGTTCACCGGTGCTCAGCTCCTCCCAGCAGGTGGTGGGGGTGGTGAACGACTCCCCCGAGCTATCGAAAAACCGTCCGATCGCCCTGACCTGGGCGTTTCCCGTGAAGGCCCTCGCCGAGAAAATGAAGTGATGGGGTTCCTTCTGAATGCCGTGATCAATCCACAGCGTTGCTTTGCCCATGCCGCCAGCGGTCTCAGCGCCACTGGTCTGCTGTTGGCCCTCTGCGCAGCGGCTCCGGCATCCGCCGCTCCCCCCTGCCCCAGCCGGGAGGATCCCCGCAGCACGGCCTATCAGTTCCGGGAGCAGATGGATCGCTGCGAAGGGATCCGCGGCATCCGGCCGATCGCGGCGGTGGGCTTGCGATTGGCCAGCTACACCATCGGGCTTCCCCGGAGCGAGCGGGGGGCGGAGCGGGGGGAGGTGTTTCGCTTGCAGGTGCCCGCTGGCCTGGACTCCCCGGCGGTGACGGTGCAGGCCCTCGGTGGCGACTACCAGATGACCCCCCTGCGGCTGGGCAGCCCCCGCCAGGGCTGGCGAGCTTTTGAGTGGGGAGCGGGCTTGATTCAGCGGGAGCAGATCGGCGCCAGCCAACTGCGCGCCACGGCCCTGCTGCGCCAGCCGGGGGATGCGGATCAGTGGTTGCCGGTGAAGTTCACCCCCGCCGGCGTTTACAGCCTGGTGATCGCCAGCAACGGCGCTCTGCCGGTGGCGAATGTGCGCATCCTTGGCCCGGGCAGCCGGTTGGTGAAGGAATGCTCGGGTCCCACCCGGTTAGAGACGGAGCTCCTTTGCCGCTGGGATGGCCGCAACGATCCGGCCGGCACCTATCGCCTCGTCGCCCGCTCCTCTGAGGGCGGTGGCACCCCGCTGAACGTGACCCTGCGCCACGACCCCCGCTGGTTGACGCGCTGATGGACCATGGACGGTGGCGATCGCGGCTGCGCTGGCCCCAGGTGCGTCCCGATCCCCGCGCTGTTCTGGGCCTGGGCCTGTGTGGCCTGGCCTGGGGTGTGGCGATCGCTCCGCAACGCCAACCGCTGGAGGGTGCGCTGCGCGCCAGTGCCCTGGGTTTTGTTTTGCAGCCCCCGCCCGAGCAGGCCAGTGGCCCAGCTCAGGGATTTCTGGCCGTTTCCCTGAGAAGCCTGAGCATCAAAGGCCTGGGCGCAGGCGAACCCTTGCTGCTTCCCTTCCGCGGCCAGCGCCTGCTCCTCGATGGTGGCCGTGACCTCTCCCTGACCGCCCCCGCAACCGAGCCGCTGGAGCTGCGGCTTGTCCTGGCGCCGGGCACACGGGTGGAGAACCTGCAACTGGAAGGCAAGGACCAGCTCGTGCTCGATCTGATCCCCCCACGCGCTGCCGCCTCCGCCTCCGCAGCCGATCAGGCAGCTGCCGAACTCACGATCATCCCCCCCGCCGGACCTGCCGATGGCAGCGGGTCGGCTCTGCAGGCGCTGTACCAGGAGCCCGGCCGGCCGGCGCGGCGCCTCTCCGCACCGGAGGCCCAGTTCCGTCTACCTCTGGCTGGTGCCACGCGCCTGCGTCTGCAGCGGTCCGTGCCTGATCGACCGGTGGTGTTCGAGCGCAATCTGCCCGTCCAGGAGGTGCGGTTCACCACCGAGCGGCAGAGCCTGTTCGATCAATCACCGCTCACCTTCTCCACCCTCCGTTCCGGCACCCTCCACCTGGGCCGCATGGAACCCCTCAACCTGCGGGCCGATCAGTTCCTGCAGATCGAACCGCCGGGCATCGCCGTGCTTACCAGCCTGCGCAGCGAGCAGAACCAGCTGGCGGTGGAAGTGGTGGGCGAAACCGATCAGATCCGCAGCGGCCTCAGCCAGAAGCACCCCACCACCGTCCTCTCCGGCACCCTGCTCAGCCGCCACCTGTCACCCGATCAGATCAGCGGCTTCTTTGGCTTCCTCGTTGGTGTGATCAGCAGCCTGGTGCTCACGTTTTTCAAAGGGAACTGAGCGCGTAGGGAATGCCCGGCGACAACGCCTTACGCGGGCCATGATCACTCCTCCCCCTCTTCACCCCCCACCGGCACCAGCCGCACCTGCTTCCGCCCCAGCTTGATCTCGAACTCATCGCCGGGCTTCAGCCCAAGCAGGGCGGTGTAGGCCTTGCCCACCATCAGGTTGCCGTTGAACTGCACCTTGGTGGCATAGCTGAGCTGCCGGCCCGGGCGACCTCTGCCGCTGCCCTTGCCGCCGCCGGCACCCAGGCTGACGCCCTTGGCCTCCAGCAGCGCTTCATAGAAAGCCGTGAAGTTCAGCCGCTCACCACCATCCTTCTTGCCGCTCACGTAGCCGCAAGCCCGCACCAGATCAGATTTTGAGACATCGCCGAGTTCCTTGATCTTGGTGAGCAGATCGGCGCCGGTGAGCATGGTTCTGGATGCGGATGAACCCACTGTATCCATAGCGTGATGCTTGCCAAGTGGAGAAGCCTGATGCTCCGTAAGGATCGCGATCGCCTTTGGGGCTCTGTGCGGAACGGAGCCAGGCATCACTCCGGTAGCATTCGGTTGCGTCCCCTCAATGCCAGCCCCTGCCATGAATCAAGCCGCCGGCAGGTGCAGCAATGCGGGCCTAGGGATCATCCGGCGGATGGATGGCCGCTCCCGCTGAATCCCGAGGCCCTTCCTCCACAACGGAGCCCACCCGTGAGGTGCTGGCGGGGTTGATCGAGCGGGTCACCTTTCACAGCCCCGCCAATGGCTTCTGCGTGCTGCGGATCAAGGCCCGCGGCCACCGAGAGCTGGTCACGGTGGTGGGTCATGCGGCTGAGATCAACCCCGGCGAATGGATCACCGTCTCCGGGGAGTGGGTGAGCGATCGAGAGCATGGCCTGCAGTTCAAGGCCGCCTTCCTGCGCACCTCTCCCCCCACCAGCGCGGAGGGGATGGCGAAGTACCTGGGCTCCGGGATGATCCGCGGCATCGGCCCGATCTATGCCAGCAAGTTGATCGACGCCTTCGGGGAGGAGGTGTTCGCGGTGATCGAGGAATCACCAGAGCGTCTGCGGGAGGTGCCGGGAATCGGCAAGGTGCGGGCCGCTCGCATCGCCCGGGCCTGGGCGGATCAGAAGGTGGTGCGCGAAATCATGGTGTTCCTCCACAGCCATGGCGTCGGCACCGCACGGGCGGTTCGGATCTTCAAGACGTATGGCAACGACGCCGTGCAGGTGATGGCGGAGAACCCCTACCGCCTGGCCCGCGACATCCGCGGCATCGGCTTCCGCACCGCTGATGCGATCGCCGCACGGCTTGGCATCGCGCCTGACGCGATGATCCGCCTGCGAGCCGGCCTGAACTACGCCCTGCTGGAGGCCAGCGGCGAGGGACACTGCGGCCTGCCCACCGCCGAACTGCTCAAGATGGCGGCAGAACTGCTGGCCGTGGCGGATGGGGAAGGGCAACGTCAGCCCCTCGATCCAACCCTGATCCAGAGCGCCCTGGAGCTGGAGCTGGCGGAAGGCAACGTGATGGCGGACTCCCTCCTGGCTGGTGTCCGTGCTGATGACAACGCCTCGCCTCCAGCCGCTGGCTCTCAGCCGGCGGTGTTCCTCGCCAACCTCCACCGCGACGAGCGACGCATCGCGGCGGCGCTGCGGGACCTCTCGGACGGCTCCACTCCCTGGGGTGAGATCGCTGCCGCCAAAGCCATCGGCTGGGTGGAGCAGCGCCTCGGCCTGGAGCTGGCCGCCAGCCAGAAGGCGGCGGTGGAGCTGGCGCTCGCCAGCAAGGTGCTGGTGATCACCGGTGGTCCCGGCGTGGGCAAGACGACGTTGATCAACGCCATCCTGCAGATCCTGGCCGCCAAGAAGCTGCGCATCCAGCTCTGCGCCCCCACCGGCCGTGCCGCCAAGCGGATGGCCGAGACGACGGGCCTGGAGGCGAAAACGATCCACCGCCTGCTGGAGTTCGATCCGGCGGCCTACGGCTTCCGCCGTGGGCCGGAGCTGCCGCTGGAGTGCGACCTGCTGGTGGTGGATGAAACCTCGATGGTGGATGTGCCCCTGATGGCCTCCCTCCTCGCCGCCCTGCCCCCCACCGCGGCGCTACTGCTGGTGGGGGACGTGGATCAGTTGCCATCGGTCGGTCCGGGGCAGGTGCTCGCCGATGCGATCAGCAGCGGCCTGCTGCCGGTGGCGCGGCTGACGGAAGTGTTCCGCCAGGCGGCCGCCAGCCGCATCATCACCACCGCCCACGCCATCAACCAGGGCCAGCTGCCCGACCTGCGCCCGCCTGCGGATCCGGAGCGCTGCGATTTCTTCTATGTCGCCGCAGACTCCCCCGAGCAGGCGGTGGGTCTGATCCTCAAGCTGGTGGCCGAGCGGATCCCGGCTCGCTTTGGCTTCGATCCAATCCAGCAGGTGCAGGTGCTCACCCCCATGGCCCGCGGCGGCTGCGGCTCCCGAGCGCTGAACGTGGCCCTGCAGCAGCGGCTCAACCCTGACCCCACCGAGCAGGTGGAGCGTTTCGGCTGGCGCTTTGCTCCGGCCGACAAGGTGATGCAGATCGCCAACGACTACGAGAAGGAGGTGTTCAACGGTGATCTGGGCACCGTCGATTCCATCGATGCCGACAACAGCGAACTGACGGTGCTCTTTGACGGCCGAGCCGTGACCTACGGCTGGGGCGAACTCGACACCCTCGTACCCGCCTACGCCTGCACGATCCACAAAAGTCAGGGCAGCGAATACCCGGCGGTGGTGATCCCCCTGCTCACGCAGCACTACACGATGCTGCAACGGAACCTGCTCTACACCGGCATCACCCGCGGCAAACGCCTGGTGGTGCTGGTGGGCCAGAAGAAGGCCCTGGCGATGGCGGTCAAAAATCACCTGGGCCGCCGCCGCTGGACCAAGCTGGCGGAGTGGCTTGCTGCAGACGCTCAGCCCCTGGGCACGTCTCCGGCCGCAAGCCCCCTGAGCGCTTGATGCTGCTCCTGAGGCCCCTCCAGAGCACCCGGCCCGCACAGCCCATCCCGGCGGCACCGGGCTTGGGGTCGGTGTCCTTCGCCCCACTCCCGATGGCGATCTGCTCCTCCCTCCGCTGCGAGATCCGTGCCGTGGTGCTGCACCTCTGGCCCGATGAGATCAAGGTGCATCCGCATGTGCGCGTCACGATCCCCGTGGGCCGCCGCGGCCAGCCGGTGCAGAAGCTCCGCTACATGCCTCTCGCTCAGGCGCACAAGGTGGCCCGCAAGCTGCAAGGCACCCCTGGCGCCACGGGGTCGGTGATCTGAGGCTGCGGCCTCTGCCGGCCGGTGCTCCCGGCCGGCAGAGGCTTCATCTGACGAGCTACACGATCAACCATCACCTTGGCCTTGTCGCTATCACCAGAGTGCCAATAATTGCGATGCCACCAACAACCTGCGCAAGCTCTTCATCTGTGAGGCTGATCGCTCCAACCGCTGTTGATACCTCCGGCTCTGTTGACTTCTTGGCAGGACAAGGCCTGACGGAAGGAGGAGTCATGGTGCTTCCCCTGGGGACAGGATTCACGCTAGACCCACCTGGAAACATTTCTCTGACGCACCCGGTCACCCTGCCTAGTGACGAGCCACAACTCCCAAGAAGAAGGGCCCCCCGTGCGGAGGGCCCTTTGGCCGGTTGCCGGACTCTGGGCTCGCTTGGTCCGGGTCCTGGCCTCTGATCCATAGATAGACCCGCTGGCCAGGCCCGTCAGTACGGCAAGGGGCACTCCGCAGGCGGGAAACCGGCCGCCACGCCGAGGGGCCTCGATCCCCCCCCTCTCCATCAACTCCCCAGTCCCACCAACACCCTCTCCCTCACCCCCGCCACCAACGCCGCCACCCAATCAGCCCCCTGGCGCTCCTGAGCCACCAGCAACCACAACACCTCCCAGAGCGGATCGGCCGGCGGCAAGGCCGCAAAGCCTGCCTCCCGCCAGGGGGAGTGGGCAAGCAGGGAGAGGGGAGCAGGGAGGAGCAGCCGCTCCCGCTGCAACAGCTCGATCCAGGCGGTCGGGCTGAGGTCACTGCAGCAGCGCAGGGGCAACAGGGCCTGGCGGATCAGGTCGGAATGGAGCAGCGGCTGGTGGCGTGCCGGCGGCAGCAACACCGCCACCTGTGGCAGCGTGCCCGAGCTCCCGGCCGCAGAGGCATGGGGGACCAGATGGTGCTCGGCGACGAGGAACGGCAGCGAGCTGCTGGCCACCGCGATCGCCACCACCTCCGGATCGCCGAGCGAAGGGTTCAAGGCGGCCACGGCCGCCAGGGCTGGCGGTTCCGGCGGCTCGCTGGGCCCCACCATCCCGGCCATGGGCAGCAAGACGGCATCGAGGAGGCCGCCCTTGAGTTCCCGCACCCAGCCGGCGGCGCTCGAGAACGCCAGGCGTTGCTCCACCACCGGGCCGCGGCCCAGGGGCGGCAGGAGGTGGGCATGGAGGGGATCGACGCCAAGGCGCAGCGGCAGCCGCGGGGATTGAAACCAGAGAGAGCGGAGGGCAGAAACCATCGCGGTGGGGAAGCTCAGTACCCCGGTGCTACGCAGCCCCCCAGCACGGCATCAATTCACAGCTGTTGACGAGCGATTGCATGGGAGTGCATGGGGTTGAGCCACAGCAGTGGATGGACAGTTTGTGAGGTCTGATCAGCCCACGGATCTCCGTGTTCCCACGGAGAGGCGAATGGGACGATCCCAGCGCTGGCCTAGCGGAATCTTCCAGGAGACTTCCACATCTGAGAGCCCCCAACGAACGGCCCCAGCACCCAACTCCGCCCTCCCCGCCAGAGGTCATCAGCGGTGTGGCCAGCAAGCACCCGGTAAGAATCCCCGCAGGAATCGACCGCGGCTTCTTTGTTGGCGCTTTCTGACAGTCGCCCTGCCGAGGGGGTAGCCCACCTATTGCTAATCCAGTGGAACCGTTAGTCGGTGGGAGGACCGTCGTGATGGTGGATCTGGAGCGGCAGCAGGCGCGCCAGTGGCTGGAGGAGCTGGCGGAAGCGTTGGAGCACTGGCGGCTGGTGCTCGTCAGCGGCAACCACCTCTTTGCCGGCGCGATGGTGTGGAGCTATCCGGGGGTGATGCACCGCGCCTCCTCCCTGGCGGACCTGCGGGGCCTGCTGAACGGGGGCAAGACCAGCCCCGCGCCCGAGAGCGCCGACCCCACCAGCGACCCCCTTGCAGGCCCCTGTGGGGCCTGGCGGCCGATTCCGCAGCAGATCCTGCCGATCGGCTCCGATCCACCCGGCTGCCTGGATCCCGAGGCGGATCCCCTCTTCTTCCTGCTCTGCGACGACCTGCCCGATGGCGAGCTGGAGCAGGCCCTGACCCTGCTGCAGCCCATCCCACCGGAGCGGCGCCGGGTGCTGGCGGTGCTGGCGGACCACAGCGATCGCCAGCGGTTGCAACGCCTGCAGGAGGCTGGCGTCGATGGCCTATCCACCCTGGGCTCCATCGGCCAGGGCCGCATCTACACCGCCATGGACGTGATCGCCAGCGGCGGCACGTACCTCGATCCCCTCTTCCGCCAGCGGCTGCTGGAACCGGCTGGTGCTGGTCGGGTGCGCTGCGTCCATGACCTGAAGGCCCTGGAGGGGCGCCTGCTGCGCGATGCCTGCCGCGGCTACAACAGCCTGGAGATCGCCGAACGCCACGGCCTGGCCCACAACACGGTGCGCCGCTACCTCAGCCACACCTACCAACGCCTCGGCGTACGCGACCGGGCCCAGGCCATCAGCTGGTGTGTCGCCCATGGGGTGGTGAGCCCGGCGGAGCTGCGGCGGATTTTTCAGGCGTAGGGGAGAGCTGCCTGGCGGGGGTCACCTTTGTGTGGTGAGGTAGCGAAAACAGCGGCACAGCTTTAAGCTCTTCCACAATGTCGCATCAGCCCTAAATGGAAGAGAGACATGAACGAGGTAAAGCAGAGGCCTTAAAAACCGACAGGACAACATCGGAAACAAATAAGACAGAAGAGGCTCCCGGCCCAATCGGTGAGGATTCCCAGCCAGAGCCGTACTTCAGACTCACCTCTGCCGAATTGAAAGATGCAATAAACAGGTTTGACGAGTGGTTTAGGTATGCCGAGACCATTGGCCAACAGCGCCTTCAAAGTTTTCTCCAGACAAGCGCAATCTTGCTTGCTGTATGTGCCGCATTTTTATCCAAGCCTGACGGAGCATGGTACTCGCTTCCATTTTTCTGCAATTGGCGCTCTTCTTTCGTTATTGTGGATATACCAAGGATCGCGTCAAGTGAAATTTCATAAGATGCTTGACCAGCAGTTGGGAGAACTGCTTAAATGGCATATTGGAAAAAGTACCTTTCCTGGATATCACGTCCGAAAAATGAAATTGCCTGCTACCAGCCAGTCCGGTCGCAAAGATGGTGACCTGCAGCTTGGCCCAATAGAGCGTACTTTGTCGACTCGATGGCTTCTTGTGCTTGTACCGTCTATATTCCTTGCTGCCTACGGGGTTTGTGTGTGGGCCGCAATTAATCAAATCTAAAGTGAGATGGGCTGCGCGTAGTAGCCCGCAACTTAGCCAATGCTTGTGGCCTTCATTGTTTCAGGTCTCTTCAGGGCTTTCAACCTAAACTGCCAATGGATGAGAGCAATAGATGTTCACGGTCGGTCGTGCTCTTGTCCTTCGGTCCTGATCCCCCGAGCGCCAAGTGGAATGATTCACAGCTCGCCTTTCTCAGTCGATTGTGAGAATAATCGAATGGTGCAGCCACTCTCATTCCCCTCGCCTTCCTCACCCAGTCTTAAACGGGGTAGGTAAGGCATCCGGCCAGGCCAAGAAAATGTCACTGAACCACCCCCACGCGGTTTTCGTCATTGGAGCGGTCCTCACTGCATCACCCCCGCAAGCCTGCGGGCGAGCACCATCAGCTGCTCCCGCTTGCGCCGCAGCTGCGGCTCCTCCTGCCCCACCGTCGCCATGGCCGCCTGCGATCCCCTCGCCAGGGCCTGGGCCCCCACCGGGGCCTGACCTCCCACCGGCGCATGAATCGCCAGCAGCACCCCCTGCCCCGCGCTCGAGAGCGCGCAGCCGATCGGACAGACCATCACCGTGCTCCCCGCCGGCAGTTGTGTCGGATCGATCGCCAGGGCGCTCGGTCGCTCGCTCTCGCAGAGGCCCAGGGCGACATGACCCATCACCTGGGCCATCGCCACCCCCAGCAACGTTTCATCGCCGGGCTCCAGCGGCAGCTGGGGGGTGCGGCCCTGCACCGCCAGCAGCTTGAGGCTGCCCGCCCCATCCCATTCGGCCACCACCAGGGCGTGGAGGCCAAAGCCGGGGGCCGCCACCGCCGCCTGCAGCACCTTCTGCACCTGCTCCCGATGCAAGGCATGACGCTGCTGGAAATTGGGGGTCTGGGGCAACATCAGCCGCCGCGCCAGGTCCGGCTGCACCACCACCAGGATCCAGCCCAGGTAGAGCACCAGCCCGAGGAACACGATCCGG
>JBILGK010000064.1:0-11890 GCA_044351065.1 Cyanobium sp. | reverse complement strand
GCGGCGCAGCGGCAGAAGAGGGTCTGGCGCTGCCAGCCGTCAAAGCCAAAGATGCGGTTGGCCTCCTCGATCAGCACCCAACCCGGGAGGTAGGAAACGCGGCTGCCGCCGAGCTTGCGGGAGGCGATGCGCGAGCGATCGAGGGGAGCGGCGAGGGCCGCGAGCTGCTCCGCCGAGAAGGCCCCGATGGGGCTTTGGGGTGGGGTTGTGTGTTGGCGCTCGGCGGCGTCGAGATCGCGGATGGCCTGGATCACGCCGCGGCCGTTGCCGGGCAGGGCGGCTGGCCGGGCGGCGGGAGCGGGAGCTGTGGCGCGGTGGCCATTGGGGCTGTGGCTGTGGCCGTTGCCGTTGCCGTTGTGCTCGTTGCCGCTGAAGCGGCCGGGAGCTGTGGAAGTGATGGACATGGCGAGGAATGCAGAAACTGCAAGAAGTGCAAGAAAAGGAAGGACGAGCCAGAGATCCCAGCCCGAGGGGCGCCCCAAGGAAGGCAGCACCCCCACCGCAAAGGGGCCCCTGGCCCCCCCTCAGTGGATGGACCAGTGGCGGCGTTTGAGGAGGCGGGCGCCGGGGACGGTGGAGGAGGCCAGCGAGAGGGTCAGCTCGGCGGCTTCCTGCTTGGGGAGGCCCTTGATGGCGGTGGCGATGGCCGTCTTGATGCGCTCCTTGATGGAGGCCTTATCCGGTGTGGTGGTGCTGGAGACGGTCACCAGATCGGCGGGGATGGCGTCGGGGTTGTCGATGACGACGGAATCAGCAGTGCGGCTGGTGAGCTTGTGATCGAGCAGGCGGAAGCTGGTGGCGCCCGGCGTCAGGCGGGTGAGCACCGAGAGGAGGGAGGATTCGAGGGAATCGGCGCGGCTGCTTTCGCTGCGGGCGAGGGCGGTGAATCGCTTGGCCTGGGCCTGGTGGTAGTCGGCGTCGCCGCGGAGGCGTTCGATCACCCAGCAGACGGCATCGGCCTTGCGTTGGAGGGCCTCACGGCGCGATTCCTCAGCGGCGAGGCATTCCTCCAGGTCCGCGACGGCGAGGGCGTGTTCGCCCTCATCGCCGGTATGGAGGCGCTCAGCGAGCTGGGCGATCCAGCGGGTTTCCGCCTGGAGCTCGGCGCCGAGCTCCCAGAGGGAAGGACCTCGCGGGGTTTCTTGTGGCGGGGCGGTGATAGGAAAGGAAACAGACATGGGCGTGAGAAGTGGAGAGCGGCCCCGGTGGCCAGCGGAAAGGAGCCAGCGGCCTGGGGCCAGAGGAAAGGGGCGGCTGGCGAGAGGAATCACCCCCACACCACAGGGGGCTCTGCCCCCATCAGCGGGCCCAGATTGAGGATTTCGATGGGGAGGGGATTGCGGCGCTGGAGGCGGTGGGCTTGATCGAGGAGGGAGGCGGTGCCGGAGCGGCCGGGGAAGGCGATCACGAGCACGCCGGTGGGGGCGGTGCGGGAATGGGCGGTGGCCTCCTCGCTGGCGCGGCGGAGCATCTGGCCATTGCGCACCGGCCCGGCAGCGAGGCCATAGCGGGCCCACTGGGCGGGCATGGCTTGCACGGGCCAGCCGAGGCGATGGGCAGCGGCATCGATGGCGCGATCGGCACCACGGGCACCGCCGTGGAGTACCAGCTGCACGAGGCGGCCAGCGGCAGCGGAGCTGAGGGCGGCGGCGACCATCAGGGGCGACCAATCGAGATCACGACCACCGCCGGCCACCACCACCAGGGCGCGGCAGTGGGAGCGCACAGAGGGGAGCAGGCAAAGCGGCGGCGAGGGGGCCGCATCTGCGGCACCCGGAAGGAGCAATCCCATGGCAGATTGAGGGAAGGAAAAGGCGGAAGGGAAGCGATCAGAGCGGCTGTGGGGCAGGGCTTCTGACCACTTCCTAAGAATAGAAGAACAGGGGTACTAGCCGCATCCGTGGAACTACGGAAAAACGCCAGAGCCGATGAGATTGGCAGGGGTGCTAATGGGGCAGGAAGGGAAGGCCAGGAGCCCTGGGAATAGGAGGGGAGCGTGATGGTCAACTGGGACCTTTTGCCACCGCAGCTCGCGGGAAGAGAGCCTCAGGAGAGGCCCTGGAGAACGCCATGAGCCCAAGGGAATGAGAGGCGAGCGTGATGGGCGACCGGGACCCCTCGCCACCGCAGCTCGCGGGAGAGCAGCCTCAGCCGGGGTGACCCAATAAAACCCAGCCCCGCGGCGGCGAGGGGAGAATGATCACCCGAGGGCAAGGGTGCGGCAACGCCGCACTCGCGTCAGCCCTTGCGCCGGGTGACACCCTGAGGCCCCGCTGCGGGGTCTCAAGTCCCCCTCAACAAGTCTCACTTTCCCACAGGCTATCAATCGTGAATTGTGCCACCCAAACGTCTTACGTGGCTCGCTGAGAGCAGGTAAGCATGAGAAACGGGGCAAACAGGCAGGCAACGCAATTCGCAGGAGCCCTGCTCAATGGATAGGCGCCCAAAACACATCGAAGCATTGCGCAAAGAAGTCGGCCAATGCTATATTCGTAGAATGTGAGCCACCTGGCCTTGCTCCAATTAACCAGCACAATTGCATTCACCGCTCTCGTTATTTGACTTGTATCACCGCGTAAAGCCTCCTTAGCACAACAGAAGCCCTACGGTCAATGCTGAAAACCCTCTTCCGCTTCGCTCGACGACACTCTCTGCTCATTATCTTGTCGGTGGGTTTCGTCTTGGCTATTACGACAGGATCGCCAAACGGATCGGGTCTCAAAGACAAAACGATATGGGACTGGCTAAACCTTCTCGGAGCCCCTATTCTTCTTTCAGTTTTTGGACTTTGGCTGCAGCAGTGGCAAAAGGACAGGGACAAAGGCCAAGAGGCGGAGAGAATTCTCTGCACATATATTGATCAGATCGCGTGGTTAGTGATAGAGAGAGATATCTTCTCCATTTCTAGTGCCACTAGAGAAGGGGTTCGCAGAATCGTACGCACTCGGACCCTTACAGCGCTTAGACAGTTAAAGGATGACAGTGAACGGAAGGGCTTGGTTATCCGCTGTCTGAGCGAGACGGGGGTCCTCTCTGCGCTGGAAATCGACCTATCGGGGGCTGACCTTGAGGAGGCTAGCCTTGAAGGAGTTGATCTACGTGGGGCAATTCTAACCGGGGCGAAACTTGCAAAATGCAAGCTCAGAGGTGCGAATCTGGCCGGATGCAACCTCAGCAGCTATGATACCAAGCAAGATATTTCCACTGGGGTCAATCTTACTAAGCGCATCCTTGACGAACAAGATGGGCGAAACCCGTCGGCGGACCTTTCTGGCGCAGATCTTAGAGATGCATACCTTGTCAATGCAGCCTTCAAGGGAGTTAATCTCGAAGGTGCAGACCTCCGGGGTGCTGTGTTTAGCATCAGCCCACTAGCCAGATCAACAAACTGTGGAGCCCTGTTGGCCGGAGCAAACTTCAGGGGGGCAAAATGGAACGATGAAACAAAATGGCCGAATCGGAAAGAGTTTGAGGGCGCAGAGAATATCCCAGCCTCCTTGCGCAGCAGGCTAGATTCGCAATAAACATCACTATCGCCCCCTCTATATCACCAAAGCCTTTCCCCCACCCGCTGGCAGAACTCCCCCAACCGCTCCCGCCGCCAGCCCGCCACCGCTCCGGGCCTGGCCACCAAAGCCAGCAGGTCGTCCTCCGCATCGAGCAGCTCATCGAGGAGCCAGCACAGCGCTTGGGTGCGGGCGATCTCGGGGTGATTGGCGGTGGCCATGGGTTTCTCCGGCGGGGACACCAGAGGTTTCCAGGGTTGTCAACCGCCCAGAGGCTCAGGGCAGGTAAGGCACCGCAAGACCCCGCTCCAGCAGCTCGGTGCAGAGGCTCGGGGCCCCCTCGCGGTAGCAGTCGGCCAGCATCCGGCCGTACTTCTCCTCCTTGCTGGTGCGCACCAGCACCGGGCCTGGCTGCTCGAACCACTGGGCCACGAACGCCTGGCTTTCGAGGCCCTTGGCCTTCTCGGCGGGGTCCTTGCTTCGCAGCTCCGGGGCATCGATGCCGTAGAGCCGCACCCGCTGGCGGAGGGTGATCGAGAAGCCGAGGTCGAGATCCAGATCCACCGTGTCGCCATCGACGACCTTGGCCACCGCCTTGAGGCGGTAGACGTAGGGCTCGGGCGTGGAGATGACGGCGGTGGCGCTCGTGCTCATCGGCGGGTGATTGCTGCTCTGACTCTGGCGTGGCGGGGTAGCCCTCACCCCACCACCGGCTCCACCCACTCCAGCAGCCCTGCCACGGAGCTGGCGAGGGGCGAAAATAGCCTTCCGCCCTGGCCCTCTCCGCTCCATTCAGGCAGGCTGAGCCCAGCTCTTTGCCCGTGATGCCCCGCCCCCGCTACCGCCAGGACCCGTTGCCCCTGGGCGACTGCACGCCACCGCCGACCCTCTACGGGCCGGAGCAGCCGCTGCCGCCTGGGTTGGAGCGCACTGAGCAGGGCCTGCTGGCGGTGGTGCCGCTGGGGCCGTTGTTTGAGGCGACGGCCGCGGCTGAGAGGCTGAACAACCTGCAGCCGGAGGGCTGAGCCATGCCCGGCATCACGATCACCACCCAGAACGACCTGCCCGGCCCCGATGGCGATGAGCCCTACGTGCTCTTCGTGAACCAGACGGAGTACGGCAATCGCCGCTACCGCTTCGCGGGCCTGCGGCTACCTGCGCACCAACGTGCTCTCCGCCCGGCCGGACCTCAAGAAGTACACCGCCCTGAGCTTCCGGCAGGAGGTCAAGCGGCATCCGGAACCAGGGGAGGACGGGCCAGAGCTGGTGCTGGTGTTCCTGGAGGCCCAGGACATCGAGCCGCCGCTCACCCTGGTCTGCAGCGACATCCACCTGGAGATGGAGGGCTACCCGGTGGAGCAGGGGGCGGTGATCGAGATTCCGTTGCTGCCGCCGGGGGCGCGGGGGGTCTGACCTGAAAACTATGCAGTAGGCGCATAGTTCTCAGGAGGAAGGGGGAGCAATCCCCGCTGTTCTCGCTTTCCGTTGCCCCGTACAGGAAACTGTTGGCCATGACAGCCGCTTCCGCCCGCTCTGAACCACGGCTACGGCCCGGTGCGGTCGTGCGCTGCCGCACCCGCCGCTACCTGGTGGAGGACGTGCAACCGCCGATGCACCGCAAGGTGCCGGCGGGGGGCGACCGGGTCGTGACCCTGGCCTGCATGGAGGACGATGCCATCGGCCAGCGCCTCACCGTCTTCCTGGGCAGTGAGGTGGATTTCGAGCCGCTGGCGGAGAGCAGCTGGGAGGCGGTGACACAACGGGGTTTCGATCAGCCGCGCCAGTTCTCCGCTTACCTCAACACCCTGCGCTGGAACTGCGTCACCGCCACCGACGCCGAGCTGTTCCAGGCCCCCTATCGAGCCGGGATCGATGTGAAGGCCTACCAGCTCGAACCATTGCGCAAGGCCCTGCAGATGCCCCGCGTTGGCCTGTTCATCGCCGATGACGTGGGCTTGGGCAAGACCATTGAAGCCGGCCTGATCCTGCGGGAGATGTTGCTGCGCCAGCGCATCCGCCGGGTGGTGATCAGCTGTCCGCCCTCGGTTCTTCGCCAGTGGCAGGAGGAGATGGCCAGCCGTTTCGGCCTGGCCTTCACGGTGATGGACCGGGCCTATGTCGCCAAGGTGCGGCAGGAGCGGGGCTACGGCACCAACCCCTGGAGCACCGGCAGCCGCTTCCTGATCTCCCACGCCCTGCTGCGCAATCCCGACTACGCCACACCACTGATCAGCTGGCTGGATCAGGGCCAGGGCGTTGAAGACCAAGCGCCGCTGCAGAGCCTGCTGATCCTCGATGAAGCCCACAACGCAGCACCCGCCAGCAACAGCCTGCGCTACGCGATCGATTCGGGCCTCACCCGCAGCCTGCGGGACTTGGCACCACGCTTCGAGCACCGATTGTTTCTGAGCGCCACGCCCCACAACGGCCACAGCAACAGCTTCACGGCCTTGCTGGAGCTGCTCGATCCGGCTCGCTTCACGCGGGGGGTGCCCTTTGAGCCGGCGGATCTGGAGACGGTGCTGGTTCGCCGCCTGAAGGACGACCTGCGCATCGCCCTCAACGAGGCCTTTCCGGAGCGGATCGTCGAGCCTCTGCGCATCCCCAGGGGTTCACTGCCGCCGGACACGCCGGAGCTGGAGCTCTCGCGCCTGTTGCAGCGCTACCGCAAGCAGCGGGAGGCCCGGCTGCTGGCCGCAGGGGCGAGCAAGCGCCAGCTGACCACCGACCGCCTGGTGATCACCAACCTGCAGAAGCGATTGCTCAGTTCGGTGGACGCCTTTGCCCGCACCCTGGCGGTGCACCAGCGCAGCCTGGCGGCCAAGCAGCAGAGCGAGCGCCAAAGCCGGCTGGAGATGTTGGAAGGGGGCGTCAGCGCTGACAGCGAACTGGCCGAACTGGCTGATGAGGAAGTGCTGGATCTGGAGGAGGCGCAGACCCACTCCGCCCTGCGCCAGACCCTGGCGGCCGATCAGAGCGATCAGCAACTCCTGGATCGCATGGCCGAGATCGCCGGAGCCCACCGTCATCGCCCCGATCCCCGCATCGAGAAGCTGGCCGACTGGCTGAAGCAGCACCTCTGTCCGGCTCTGGGCGAAGGGGGAGCTGGCTCAGCTGATCTGCAGTGGAACCCCACGAGGCTGCTGATCTTCACCGACTACGTCGACACGAAGCGCTATCTGGAGCGCCAGCTGCTGGAGCTGTTGGGTGAGGACGAGTTCGATCGGCGGGTGGCGAGCTTCAGCGGCGGCATGGGCGAGGAGAACCGCGAGCGGCTCAAGGCCCGCTTCAACGCCGACCCCGACCAGGACCCGCTGCGGATCCTGATCGCCACAGATGCCGCGCGGGAGGGCGTGAACCTGCAGAACCACTGCAAGCACCTGATCCACTTCGACATCCCCTGGAACCCGAGCAAGCTGGAGCAGCGAAACGGCCGCATCGACCGCAAGCTTCAGCAGGCGCCCCAGGTGTGGTGTCACTACTTCCTGCTGGAGGACCGCCCGGAGGACCGGGTGATGGAGGTGCTGATCGAGAAGACCGAGGTGATCCGCAAGGAGCTGGGGTCCCTCTCGCCGCTGGTGCAGCAGCAGGTGGAGGAGGCCCTGGAGGGGGGCATCGATCTGGAACAGGTGGAGATGGTGCAGCAGCGCCTGCAGGGAATGGATTCCGCTGCCAGCGATCGCGGCGCCCTGCTGATGCGCAGTCGCGAGGAGTTGGAGGCCACCCGCCACCGTCAATTGGAGGAACAGCAGGACAGGCTGCGCTGTCTGCTGGCCAAATCGGAGCGTTGGCTGGCTTTTGAGCACGATCCCTTCCGCCAGGCGCTGAACGTGTCGTTGGAGCTGCTGGGGGTGAGCGGCCTGGAGCCCCACACCGATGAACGCGGCCAACCCTGCTGGCGCTTGGCCGATCCTGAAGCGCTGGTGAGCCAGACCCGCGACAGCAGTTGGGACACCACCCTCGACAGCCTGCGGGGCACCAAGCCGGCGAAGGCGGTCCTGAGCGATTGGCGGCGCGACAACCCAGTGCGGCCGCTGATCTTCTCCGATCCGGGGCGCCTCAGTGCCGAAGCGGTGCACTTACACCTGGAGCACCGGCTGGTGCAACGGCTGCTGAGCCGCTTTCTGGCCCAGGGTTTCGTGCATCACGAGCTGAAGCGCGCCTGCGTGGTGCCCTGCCGTGATCCGCAGCCGCGGCTGATTGTGTTGGGCCGCCTGTCGCTGTTTGGCGAGGGGGCGGCACGGCTGCATGACGAACTGATCACGGTGATGGCTGATTGGCATCCCGGCGCCAACCGCCAAGAGGCCCTCCAGCCGGTGGGGGCCGAGCAACGGCAGGTGATCTGGACGTTGTTGCAGGAGGCCCTCAAGGAAGCGGCTGCTGGTCACTTGCCTTCGCTGGACACCGGCCACCTGCAGAGCGGCGCCGATGCCGATGTGTCGGCCCTGTTGCCCGAGCTGCAGCAGGAGGCTGAGCGGGCTCGGGAGGCTGCCACCGAGCTGCTACAGGAGAGAGGCCGGCTGGAGGCCGAGACCCTCAAAACGGTGCTGCGCAACCAACGCCAGCGCATCAACGCCACCCTTCGCCAGCGCAGCCGCGAGATCGCGAAGCTCGACCGCAAGGCGGCCCAGGCCGAGGCGACCCCACTGATCACGGGTCTGGCCGAGGATTTGTTGATTCCGGCGCTGGACCCCGCCAGCATGAGCGAACGGGAGCGACGCCAGTTGGCCTCCGACCAGAAACACTGGCAGCGGCGGATGGAGACGATCGAGGCCGAGCTCAGCAGCGAGCCGAAGCGCATCGAAGCCAGCTATCGGGTGGTAACTCACCGGCTGGAGCCGGCGGGGCTGGTGTATCTGTGGCCGATCAGTGGATAGGGATGGCGAGAAGCGCACCGGCGATCTGGATTCCGCGTTTCACCTACAGCGATCCGCTGGTAAGCACCCTCTGCGCCGTGGCGGAAGCCAAGGCCAGGGTGGATCTCCTGCCCCTTCCGCCCGATGGGAGCCTGCGCCTGCGCCATGCGGCCTATCAGCGCAGCACGCGCAGCAGCACACGGATCGAGGGCAATCCCCTCGACGACGAGGGCGTGCGCCAGGCCGTTGCCGCAGCCGATCGGGAGGGCAGCAAGGCGGAGCAGGAGGTGCGCAACTACTGGCGGGCGCTGGACCGGGTGGAGGAGTGGGCCCAGGGCAGTGGGCCGCTCAGCGATGCCTGGATCCAGGAGCTGCATGCGGTGGTGATCGTGCGTGGACGGGGCCGTCGACGGCAGCGAACGCCCTTTCGCGATCACGAGGTGCCGGTGGTGGACACCCTCTCCCGCCGCATCGACTACGCCCCACCGCGACCTGAGGATGTGGCCCCTCTGATGCGGCAGCTGTGCGAGTGGTGGGAAGCCAGCGGGCCCATGCCGCCTCTGATCCGCGCCGCCTTGCTCAGCCATCGCTTCATCTCGATCCATCCCTTCGCCGATGGCAACGGCCGCTGCGGTCGCCTGCTGGCGACGGCGTCGCTGTGGCGCAGCGGCTATGCCTTCCGCGGCTTTCTGAGCTTTGAGGAGTGGTTCGCCGCCGACCGGGAGGCGTACTACGCGGCCCTGCAACTCGGCTGCCCCGTGGATTTCTACGAAGGGCGCCACGACCCTGACCACAGCCCCTGGCTGAATTTTTTCGCGGCGGTGCTGCAACGGGCCGCCAGCGATCTGGCAACGCGGGCCCAGGCCCTGCAGGCCCTTCAGGTGCCGCCGGAGCCCCACCCATGGGAGGGCCTGGATCGCCGCAGCCAGCAGCTGCTCACCCGCCTGCGGGCAAGGGTGGCGGCTGGCCAGGAGCTGGCCGATCAGTTCCGGCCCACCGATCTGGAGGAGTGGTTTGCGGTGTCCTCGACCACCGCCCAGGACTGGCTGCACCAATGGCAGGAGCAGGGGCTGCTGGAGCCCGCCCGCCCGGGGCAGCGAATCCGCAGCTGGCGCCTGCGCGAGCCGTGGCAGCAGTGGGTGTTAGGCCAACCGCAGCAGCGCGAATAGGACAAGTGAGATAGGCCCTTCCACTCGGCCGATGGCGCCTCATTTCAGTCCCAGCAGTGGTTACCCCTTTCAGATAAGGCAACTCAGCCCTGCGGCCTTGCGCCCATTTCCGTGACCCATGCCCCGTTGCCCGCCCAAGACCGACCCTGAACTCAAAGCTCACGAAGAGAGGTTGGGCCATCGGTAGCGCGGGCCAACGGGGTCAGAGCAGAGCGCGGATCTGCTGGAGAGAAGGCCCGCGTCGCCCAGGCCATGGCCGAGCGGATGTTGACCGGGGCCTTGTCGTGGCGCACTCCCTGACAGTGGCAGCCGGCAAGATGGAGGAAGCGCAGCGATCAGCCCGCCTGATCGGCAGCTTTAACCACCCAGCAATCCCTTCGCCCAGGCCAGCAGACCGGCGAAGGCCTGGCCGGGGCTCTGGCTCTGGGCCTGTAAAGCGCTGCGGCTGGCGGCCCGGCAGGCCCGGGCCACCCGCTTGCCGGCGGCGATCACCTCCTGATCGGTGGACACGCTGGCGGGATCCCGCAGCAGCGGGTGGTGGGCCAGGCGGGCGCAGGCCAGGCGGAACCAATCCTGGGGGGAGGCGATCCAGCGGCGAATGGTTCGATCATGAGAGCCGCTGGCGAGCTGGCGTCCATCGGGGCTGAAGGCCACCGACCTGACTCCACCCTCATGGCCCTTCAGAGGTGGGCCCAGCGCCGCTCGGCTCTTCGCGTCCCACAGCCGCACCGTTCCATAATCAGAACCCCTGGCGAGCAGGCGGCCATCGGGGCTGAATCCAGAGAAATTGATCTCTTGGTTAGGTAGCAAGCTCCGCTTCCCTCGGGAGGCGCTCCGGCCTCGCAGTGCAATTGCAGACGGCATGGACAATCCGATCGGTCATGCACTCAAGGTTAAAGCGACGATTGAAGCTATAACAGAATGCCCGCGGGTGGCGATCACTATACTTCTCAAGGTGTAGGGCATGGAAAGTACCGCTTAAGCTGGTTTATGAGTTGCTGATCACGGTATTGATCCACCGGAATTCTGATAGATCCTTAGGATGGCGTCCATTAACGATCACAGCCTGGTGAGTGCAGCCCACCTCTGCAACAGCACGAAAGCAGGTCAGCCCATCGGAAATCACCTCACACCCCTTTACCAAGGCTTCCTGTGCCCAATCAGCGATTGCTGCAAAGGAGAAGGTTTCAACCTTGGCCAGCTTCGCGTGGATGGGATGTCCAGCATCGTCAAGGGACACTGCGGCGACGATCGGTACCTTGTTCTCGGAACCTCGACCAGCCTTGCCACCATTGAGTTCTCCGCCAAGGTACGCATCATCTATCTGAACTCTCCCACGCAGCACGTACGCCTCCTCTCTCTCACTCATTGCCTGCATAATCTTGTTGTGCACTAGCCAAGCAGTCCGGTAGTTGACGCCCAACTTTCTTTTCAGCGAGAGTGACGATATACCTGTTTTTGCGTCCCCTATCAGATAAAAGGCCTGGAACCACTTGGTGAGCGGCGGCTTGGTCGCTTCCATGATTGTTCCCGCAGTTACAGTTGTCTGATGACGAGAGCTTCGGCACTGATAGCGTCTATGCCGGCGTCCATTCACGCATCCATGGTCCTCGGCTCCGCATCGTGGACACCGGAATCCATCGGGCCAGCGCGCGACTTCGAGGGCTGCGTGGCATTGCTCCTCGGTGCCGTAGAACTCCAGAAACTGCGACAATGACATTCCAGCCTGGAACTGGATGCGGTTCATGGCCATAGCATTGCTGCTGGTACATGCGTATTAGCCTAGCCTGGCGGGACGCCCGCAGAGCTTGCCACCTAATCAAGACTGATCTTATAATGTGCCAATATAAGATATTTCTCTATGTTTACGCTCTGATGCTCGTGCCCCATCAGCATTGTATTCAATTAAGAAATCATCGAAATAGCCGGCTTTATAGCTTATCATCGAGAATAAGTTGATCGAGTTGATTTCTGAATCTTAACTGGAGATCCTCAATGCTCTTGTATTCACTGCAATAGTGGCCAAGCTCGTCGAGTTTGTCCTGAAAGTTCCAGAGCGAGACAAGGGGCTCACGCATTCTCCTGTGATTAGAAACATCTGCCTGCATAAAATAAGTATATATCAATGGCTTTCCACAAGCCTTAAACTGTCGATGGGCCACATCAAATTCCTCTTCGGTAAATGCGCCGGTCTTGGTTTTAAACAAGCTGACAAATATATCAGAGCTACGAACGGTGTCAGCCGACAGCGAGAAAGTCACCAGATCCGACACGAAAAGTTCCCCACCCGGATCGAGAGATGGACGCAATCGCCGGTGCCGATGTCAGCCGACCAGCTGAGCTGTTGACGGCGTCGGAG
>JBILGK010000034.1:0-35680 GCA_044351065.1 Cyanobium sp. | reverse complement strand
CTCCGACGCCGTCAACAGCTCAGCTGGTCGGCTGACATCGGCACCGGCGATTGCGTCCATCTCTCGATCCGGGTGGGGAACTTTTCGTGTCGGATCTGGTGACTTTCTCGCTGTCGGCTGACACAGATGGCTGGCCATCGCCAGCTGGTACGCCTGGTCGTCCTCGATCAGCAGCAAATCCATCGCGATCGCTACGGCAGCGGCAAGCGCACCTCGACCCTGGCACCCCCGCCGCTGATGTTGCTGGCGTGGATGCAGCCGCCGTGGGCCTCCGTGATCAGGCGGCAGAGATAGAGGCCCAGCCCTGCTCCAGGCGCCCCGGGGCCCCGCGGGGCAAACCGTTGAAACAGCTGCGGCAGTTGCTCCGGCGGGAATCCCTGGCCGCCATCGCGCACGTCGATCCAGCAGGCACCCTCCCGCTGGCTGAGTTGCAGCCAGACCCGCTGGCCGCGCAGGCTGTGGTACACGGCATTGAGCAGCAGGTTCTCGATCAGGCGCTGCAGCAGCGAGGGGTCGGCCAGCAGATCCATCCCGCCAGAACCCTGCTGCCGCAGTACCAGCGCGATCTGCCGAGGAGCGGCGATCGGCTCGACGGTACCCAGGGCCTCCCGGGCAATCGCCAACAGATTGCAGGGCTGCCGTTGCAACTGCAGGCCCTCCTGCTCGGCCCGGAACACCTGCAGCAGGTCGTCGATCAGGCGCAGGCAGCGTTGCTGGCTGCTGCGAATGGCTTCCACCACGCCGCCGCGCTCCAGCAGGGACAGGGAGGCCAGGGTGCCCAGCACCGGAGTCTTGATGTCATGGGCGAGGGTGGCAATCACATCGCCGCGCAGCTGCGCCTGCGCCAGCTCCACCTCCATGGCGATGCTCTGCTGCTCCAGCTCCCGGTTGCGCACCAGCAGGCCGGTGGTGACCACCAGGCTCAGGCAGACCAGCAAGCGGTCGATCAGCACAGAGGCGAGATTCTGATGCACCGGCAACGGCACCAGCAGGTTGAGCAGCGTGGAGGCGCAGCAGATCAGCAGAAAGCGCCAGGCCTGGGCAGGGCTGCGCTGCGAGGCCCCGAGCAGCAGCGGCACGACATAGAGAATGCCGAGCACGACGGCCGGAGGTGTGGCCAGCTCCAGCAGCAGGATCAGCAGCCAGATCGCCCACACCAGAACGATCGGTGGCCGGAAGAGCCTCACGCGCCGATGTCGTCCTGAGCCTGCGTCGGCAAGCCCTCGGAGATCAGATGCAGGTCGATGCTCTGGCCGCGGAGCTGGTGCTGCAACCGCTCCGACAACGGCCGGCGGAACAGAGCCTTGAGGCGGGAGCGCATCGTCTGGCCCAGCACGATCTGGGTGATGCGCCGCTCCTGGGCCACCCGGGCGATCGTCGGCAGGATCTCGGCGCTCTCCTCACGCACAAACGAGCCGCCGACGTCCTCACAGAGCTGGCGACATTCCTCCTGGATGAGGGATTCGGCGCGGCTGAGGAAGCGATTCGGATCCTGCACCGTCAGCGCCAGCAGGGGGGCATCCATGGCGGCGGCCAGGCGGGCGGCGCGGCGCAGCAGGCGCTTGCTGGAGTGATAGTTGGCCAGGCAGACCATCACCCGCTCTCGCAAGGGGGTGAGGGCAGGAAGGATGTCGTTCTCGACCCGATCGGCGACCTCCCGCAACGACAGCTCCCGCAGGGCCACCAGATGGCGCCGCTGAAAGAAGTGGGTCAGCGCCTGGCCCACCTTTTCGGGCCCGTAGACCTTCCCCTCCCTGAGCCGCTCCTGCAACGTTTCGGGGGTCACATCGACCAGGACCACCTCATCGGCCAGCTCCAGCACGCGGTTGGGGATGCGCTCGCGCACCACCACGCCGGTGAGTTCAGCCACCAGGTCGTTGAGGCTCTCCAGGTGCTGAATGTTCAGGGTGGAATACACGTCCAGGCCTGAGAGCAGCAGCATCTCCACGTCCTGCCAGCGTTTCTCTCGCTGGCTGCCGGGCACATTCGTGTGGGCCAGTTCATCGACGAGCACCAGTTGCGGATGGCGGGCCAGCACCGCCGCCACATCCATCTCCTCCAGGCCGACCTCCTGGTACCGGATGCGCTTGCGCGGGATCTGCTCCAGACCTTCCGCCTGGCGGGCGGTCTCCTGGCGGCCGTGGGTTTCGAGCAGGCCGATCACCACATCGGTCCCTTCCCGCAGCGCCTCCCTGCCTTCCTGGAGCATGCGGCAGGTCTTGCCCACCCCCGGCGCCATGCCGATGAACACCTTGTGGCGGCCGCGCCGGTGCGTGGAGCGGATCATGGCCGGCTGGTCGCCGACGGTCGCCGGGTCGGGGCTGACCCGCTGAGCTGATCGAGTGCAAGGTTGAAGGTCAGCACGTTCAGCACCGGCTCGATCGCCTGCAAGCCAATCGGACCCTCCTGGCTACGGCGCAGCAGCGCCTCGAGCCGAGCCACGGGCAGCTGGCGTTCGCCGGCCAGGCGGGGCAGCTGCTGGCGTGCCGCCTCCAGGCTGATGTGGGGATCGACGCCGGAACCGGAATCCAGGAGCAGGTCGGCGGCCGGCCGGCTGATCCCCTGCTGCTGCCACGCGCCGGTGGCGGCAGCCACCCGATCTTTCAGCGCTGGATTGCTTGCGGCCAGGTTGGGGGTGCCGGCGGGGCGGCCCTGCAGGTAGCGATCGGAGCGGAAGTTCTGGCCGATCAGGCGCGAGCCCACCACCTGACCATCGCGGCGGATCAGGCTGCCGCCGGCGGCATCGGGCGCCACCAGGCGGGCCAGTCCGAGCAGCGGCAGGGTGATCACCACCACCGTCAGCGTCCAGAGCACCAGGGTGGCGCGTATCCCTCTGAGCAATTGGGCGGTGAACGTCATCAGAACTTCTCCGGTTGGGCGATCACGGCGAACAGGTAGCCCCCGAGGGCCAGGGTGCCGCTGAGCAGCAGGGCGAGGGCATGGCTCTGCAGCGGCGGTTGAGCGCCGCGGAACAGGGGGGCGAGGGTGATGGTGCCGCCCGCGAGCAGCAGGGGCAGCCAGAAGCGGAGGCGCAGAACGGTGGCCATGGGATTGCTCAGAACGGGGATCGTGAAGCAGATGGCAGAAGTCAGATCAGCGGATCAGAGGAGGCGGAGAGCGCCAAGGACCAGATCGATCACCTTGATCCCCACAAATGGCGCGACAACACCGCCACCGCCGAATACCAGGAGATTGCGGCGCAGCAGCTGCTCGGCGCTCAGGGGCCGGAACTGGACGCCCTTGAGCGCCAGCGGCACCAGGGCCGGAATGATCAGGGCGTTGAACACCATCGCCGAGAGAATCGCCGACTGGGGTGAGGCCAGCTGCATCACATTGAGGGCCTCCAGGCCAGCGCCGGCAAACAACGCCGGCAGGATGGCGAAGTACTTGGCGATGTCATTGGCGATCGAGAAGGTGGTGAGCGCGCCACGGGTGATCAGCAGCTGCTTGCCGATCGTCACGATGTCGATCAGCTTGGTCGGATCGCTGTCGAGATCCACCATGTTGGCTGCCTCCTTGGCGGCCTGGGTGCCGGAGTTCATCGCCACCCCCACATTGGCCTGGGCCAGGGCCGGCGCGTCGTTGGAGCCATCGCCGGTCATCGCCACCAGCTTCCCCAGGCGCTGCTCCTGCTGAATCACGGCGATCTTGTCCTCTGGCGTGGCCTCGGCGATGAAGTCATCCACCCCGGCCTCGCGGGCGATCACGCCAGCGGTGATCGGGTTGTCGCCGGTGAGCATCACGGTGCGGAGCCCATGCGGCGCAGCTGCTCGAAGCGCTCGCGGATGCCGGGCTTGATGATGTCCTTGAGGTAGATCACGCCGAACACCTCGCCGCCGCGGCAGACCGCCAGGGGGGTGCCCCCCAGCCGCGACACCTGTTCGAAGCAGCCGTCGAGTTCGCTGGGGACCGTGCCGCCACGGGAGCGCACGAAGCCTTTGACGGCATCCACCGCCCCCTTGCGGAACTCGATGCTCTCGGCCGTATCGGATCCGCTCATGCGGGTGCGGGCCGAGAAGTCGATGCCGCTGGCCTGCGCTGGATCGAAGGGCAAAACGGCGCCGAATTTTTCCGCCAACCGCACGATCGAGCGCCCCTCCGGGGTCTGGTCGAAACAACTCGCCCCCAGAGCCACCTCCGCCAGCTCCGAGCTGCTGTGGTCGCCCACGGGCAGAAACTCCTCCGCCAAGCGGTTGCCGAGGGTGATCGTGCCGGTCTTGTCGAGGATGAGGGTGTTCACATCACCGCAGGCCTCCACCGCCCGGCCGGAGGTGGCGATCACGTTGAACTGGGCCACCCGGTCCATGCCGGCGATACCGATGGCGCTGAGCAGGCCGCCGATGGTGGTGGGAATCAGGGCCACCAGCAGGGCCACCAGGGTCACCACCGAGGGGGCCTGCCGCAGGTAGCCCGCCACCGGCGAGAGGGTGGCCACCGCAATCAGGAACACCTGGGTGAGGACCGCCAGCAGCACCGTGAGGGCAATCTCATTCGGTGTCTTGCTGCGTTCGGCTCCCTCCACCAGGGCGATCATGCGGTCGATGAAGCCCTTGCCCGGGTCGGCGCTGATCCGCAGGGTGAGCTGATCGGACAGGATGCGGGTGCCGCCGGTCACCGAGCCCGCCACATCGGAGCCGGCCTCCTTGAGCACCGGAGCCGATTCGCCGGTGATCGCCGATTCATCCACCGAGGCCACACCGGCGACCACCTCGCCATCGGCGGGGATCACATCGCCGCCCTGCACCAGCACAAGATCGCCGCGGCGCAGATCCGAGGAATCCACCAGCTCGATCGCCCCATCGGGTTTTTGGCGGCGGGCCTGGGTGCGGGCCTGGGTGCGGCGCAGCGCATCGGCCTGGGCCTTGCCCCGCCCCTCCGCCAGGGCCTCGGCGAAGTTGGCGAACTGCAGCGTGGCCACCAGGGTGAGGCTGATCAGTCCGTTGAAGCCCCGCTCCCCGGCGGCGGCCCGGGCATCCAGCAGGCGGGGATCGAGAGTCAGCAGCAGGCAGAGCACGGTGCCGCACCACACCACGAACATCACCGGATTGGAGACCGCCAGCCGCGGGTCGAGCTTGCGCAGCGACTCCACCATCGCCCGCCGCACCAGGCCCTGCTGGCGCGGCCGCTCGGTGTAGCGCCGCTCCTGACGCGGCCCCCGCGGCATGCGGGGGAAGGGAACACGCATCGTTGTCGTCATCGTTTCCGCTCAGGACGCCAGGGAGAGGGCCTCGGCGATCGGCCCGAGGGCCAGCACCGGGAAGAAGGTGAGGGCACCGAGGATCACCAGCACCACTGCTGCAACGCCTGTGAACAGGCCGGTGTCGGTTCGCAGGGTGCCGGGGCTGGGTTCGAGGGCCGGCTTGCGGCGGAAGCCATCGGCCAGGGCCAGCAGCGCCGCGATCGGCAGGTAACGGCCGCCCAGCAGGCTCAGGCTGGTGGTGAGGTTCCACCAGGGGCTGGTGTTCGCCAGGCCGGCCAGGCCGCTGCCGTTGTTGGCGGCCGCGGAGGCGTATTCGTACACCACCTGGTTGATGCCGTGGGGGCCGGGATTGCTGATGCCCGCCAGCGCCTGCCCGCCCGCCAGGGTGAGCGCCGCCGGGATCAGCACGAAGATCGGGTGGATCAGCAGGATCAGGCTGGCCCACACCACCTGGGGTTTCTCCACCTTGCGGCCCAGGAATTCCGGTGTGCGGCCCACCATCAGGCCCGTGAGAAACACCGCCAGCAGCACGAACACCAGCAGATAAGCGATGCCGGTTCCCTGCCCGCCAAACACCACCTGCAGAAACAGGTTGAACAGGGCGGTGAGCAGCGTCAGCGGCATGGCGGCATCGAGCGAGCCGTTCACCGCGCCGGTCATCGTGCCGGTGGTGACCACGGCCCACAGGCCGCTGAGCGCCGCCCCGAAGCGCAGCTCCTTGCCCTGCAGATTGCCGCCGCTGATGAAGCTGGAGAGCTGGGGATTGCCCACCTGTTCCGCCGCCATCGCGATGGCGGAGCCGATCAGCAGAAGGCCAAACACCAGCCCCAGCAGCAGGGTGCTCTGGCGCCGGTACCCCACGAACCGCCCGAAGGCGTCGATGGTGGCCGCCGGGATGATCAACATCGCCCAGGTGCTGACCAGATTGGTGAGCAGGGTGGGGTTCTCATAAGGATGTGCCGAGTTGGCGCCCACGAAGCCGCCGCCGTTCTCGCCCAACTGCTTGATCGCCTCGAACAGGGCGATCGGACCGCGGGGAAGCCACTGCCTGCCGCCATCGAGGGTGGTGATCTCCAGGGGCGGAGCCAGGGTCATCGGCACGCCGCAGACCAGCAGAAACAGAGCCAGCAGCAGCGAGCCAGGGATCAGCACCCGGGTGAGGGAGCGCAGCAGATCCCGAAGGAAGTTGCCGATCGGCCGGCCGCTGAACCCGCGGATCACGGCAAAGCCCACCGCCAGCCCAGTGCCCGCAGAGACGAACATCAGGAACTGCAGCGCCCCCAGCTGGGCCAGGTTGCCCAGGGCCTGCTCGGGGATCAGATGCTGCTGGTCGGTGTTGGTGAGAAAGGAGAACGTGGTGTGCAGCGCCAGATCCCAGCGCAGCCCCCCGAACCCCAGGGGGTTGAGCCAGCGCGGCTGCAACAGCAGCAGGGCCAGAGCCGGCAGGGCGAACAGCGCGTTGCTGATCAGCAGCGGCGCCAGGTACCCGACGGCGGATTCGGCACTGCGACCGGCATCCCCGATCCAGCGCAGCAGAACGTCCTCGATGGGATTCAGCCAGCGATCCCAGGCCGCTTGGGGCCTCTCATCGAACACCTCGAACAGATGTCGCCCCAGCAAAGGAGCTGTGAGCACAACTGCCGCCAGGGTGACGGCGGCCAGCAGCCAGGGGAGCATGCGCGGCGTGAAGGTGCAGGCGAGGTCACCTTCGTCGTGCGGCGGCCGATTTCGCCACTGCCGAAAGGCAGAGATCCGGCAAAGCCGCCACCTCCGCTCGAAGCGCTCCTGGGGGGAGGCCCGCCAGCCGCCATCGTTCTGCTGGCGACGGTCCAGCTCCAGTGGCTCCCCACCGGGAGCCAACGAGCTCCTTGATCAACAGCTGGGGTTTGCCATCACCTTGGCAGCCCGACACCAGGGCCGTGGGACCCAGCGTTTCGCCCAGCTCCGGCAGCTCCCGCGTCCAGGTCTGCAGCAGCCCCGCATCCCGTTCGATGGCCTGCGCATCCCAGCTGAGCAGCCCCACGAGCAGGTCATCCAGCTGGCGGAAGCCCAGGGCCAGATCATCCCCAGCCCCTCACCCGACCTGTCGTCGTCATCCACAGGGGTGAGGGGCTGCAGCGCCTCCCACAGTGCCGCCGGCGCCACCACCAGGCCGCGCGGCTGCAGAAAGCCCAGCCACTCCTGGTGGGCCTTGATCTCGGGGTCGGTCTTGGGGGGGCGGCGGGGCATGTTCAGCGGCAGTGGAACGGGGTTGGCTTCTTGGGGCAGCTAGCGTCCTGACAAGTGCAGGAGTTCAGGGTGTCGTACAGGATCCGCTTGCTGCAGAGCGATGAGGGCTGGTCGGTGAGCTGCCTTGACCTCCCCGGCTGCCACTCCCAGGGCGACAGCCGCGAGGAAGCCCTCGCCAATATCCGCGAAGCCATCACCCTCTGGCTGGAGGTGGAAGCGGAAGAGGCTGGAGTGAAGCACGTGGAAACGCTGGAACTTGCGCTCTGATGCCCCGATTGCCCGGGATCAGTCAGAAGGAGGCCGTCAGGGTGTTCGAAAAGCTGGGCTATCGCGTCGTCAGGGAATCGGGGCATCTGATCCTCAGCAATGGCGAGCGACGTCTCGTGATCCATCACCATGACCCCATCAACGCGAGAGGGGATGCACCCGTCCGCGCTGTTCTATAGCCGGAGAGCGAAAACATCGCATGCGCTCCATCGGCGCCAGGGAAGATCGATGCACTCGGTGCATCGAACGGCGATGCCCCCCGCCGCATGATCCAGATCGGAGCCCTGTTCCTGGTCAGCAACCTGCTCGACCCCGGCACCAAGAGCTTTGGCGGTTGCGCCGCCCTGGGCTACGGCCCGGCCGAGGAAACCTTGCAACTGCCGGTGTGGCTGGGGAAGGACTACCAGCTGCAGCGTCAGGCCGGCCCCCTTGCAGAGCTGCTGGAGCGGGTGGAGCCGGTGCTGGGGTGAGGGTCGCTGCTGGCAGCCCTATTCGTCTCTACCGATGATCGTGATGCCGGCCATGGCTCAGCTTCCCCCTCGAACAACGGCCCCAGCGGCACCACCGCCAGCAGACCTTGCTCGGTAGTCTCCAGCCCTGGCGGCAGCGGCGGCGGGGCATCACGGGCAAAGAGCTGGGCTCAGGTTGCCTGAATGGAGCGGAGAGGGCCAGGCCGGCAATGGGTTGCCGATCCCCGTGAATACGCCCGCACCAAGGCGCTGTGTTAGCTGCTCGATGAGCTGTTCGATGCGGAGAGTGAGAGCAGGTGCAGGAAGGCAATGCCAGCTTTCAAAGCTGGGAGAGCGCCATGGCTGATCTGTAGGGATAATCTGCATTGACATCAGGCTCCTTGATGGCAGCCCTGGCACGAGGGCCGCAGCATGGGAATGGTTGAGGAACTCCACCAACAGCACGCCCCGGTGCGTCCCGTGCAACCGCACCAAGCCGTCGGCCTCATAGAAGCCCGGCAGCAGGTTGTTCTGGCTGGGGGTGAAGCTGTCCTGCCAGTCGTGCTCGCGCAACCGGTTCAGACAAAGTCCGCAAGGCTCAAACGATCAGGCTGTGAGGGGAGTTGACGTGCATCCTGAAGGATCTCGGCATTCCAGAGACAGATCTGTAGGTGCTGGTTGGCATATAAGTTGCCATCTTTCGTTATGGATGGTCCAAGAAAGAATGGCATTCTCAGCCCATACTTGCCTGAACCCTGCAGGGCCACCTGGACCGAGTTTGCAACTGCGCAATCAAGGGCGAAGCCAAGACGCTCCGGATCATTCTGTGGAGGCCGGCCACGCCTTTGAATGGACAGCATTGCCAAATGCGCCTCTTCCTGGAAAGTCTTGGAATCATTGCGATTGCCGAGATCAAGCAGAAGCTCCGTATCTATCTTTGCCGCAAGAATCGAGCCCGGCCTTGTGTCGGTGCGTGCCAGCCAGCGTTCGACATACCACAATTCGACCCAGGATGGATCCTCCCAAAAATAAATTCCATGACCAAGCCAGTCGTCTGTTTCCGTGCTCCACTTCGGGCCTGAGCCATGCTGAAGAGTGGCAAGAATGTCCTCATCACGACAGCCCAATACCTGCATCCCTCTGTGGTGGCTCACTCACCCGGGAGATGCTGCTCTTCCAGGCTTGGTCAGAAGGCCCCGTTTGAATTCGTCCAGGGCTCTCAGGGTTCGCTGGGCGATCACCAGGCGTAGGGTGCTGAGAATTCAAATAGCTAAGTAGAGCCGAGCGCATCTGCCCTCTTTTGTCGATGAGTCGCCTCACAGGAGGCGGTCCACCATTCTTTGTAGGCTTCGATAAACTTCTCAAGAAGGCCCGCTGCTAAGGGGTCTGTTTCTCTAATCTGTCTGTCCAAGAAGTTGAGCTTGTTCCTGATCAACTGAAAGACCGAGACGTGTCGCCACGATTCGTGGTGCTTCATCGATGACATCTTCAAAATCTTGCTGGGTCATGGCCAGATACATCGTTTCGCTCCTGCCGATTGATCTAGCCTAGCTTGTCCAGCCGACGCATACTTCAGCCCTGCCAACTCCAGACCTGGCCATGTTAATTTTTGCAAATATTGCTAGCCCGCCTCTTGGAGCCGGGCATACACTTTTTCATAGGGCAAACCATGTTAGCTTCAAATATAGGTGTTCCTCTCAACACCCATGGAGCAAGAACTCGACACCAGTGATGAATCTCGGAACCATGCATCATGACAGAGCATCCTGAACTTAAGTACACACTGTGCGGCAAACCCTTTGAGCATAACGATAACAACGTCTTCCCTCCTTTTTACGCTCGACGCTCAGACGAGCTTTGGTCAAATCCGTATCTTGAAGAATTAAGAGGAAAATTAAAGAAGTCTTATCGAAAAGAAGGTGTAACTCCCACTTGCAGTGGCCTGGATTTACTAGATGTGGGTACAGGGAGTGGCATAACTGCAATTCACTGGCTCAAATTGATGCCCTCCGACATCAGAAGCATTACCCTAACTGACAACAGTGGGGCTGCCATCGACTGCGCCTTTAGAAATATCAATGAATACTTCAAAGATGAAGAAACGGGGAAAGTCGAGTGGGAAGAAGCAACGAAAGTTGCAATAAACGGAAAGATAATTAAAATTAAAGGCACAATAACAAATCTGTCCGATGAATCCATCGAAATACAGCTTGAAAAGTCAGACGATGACAATGTTTGGCCAAAATCAATACCTGAGAAGAAGTTTGACTATATTGTTTTCAATGGACCTCACCTCAATAAAGATAAAAAAGAACTAAGAAAAGATCTAAGAGAAAAAGCAAAGCCTAATACCCTAACAAAAGGAATGATCAACGGGATTTGCGATCCTGGTCTGCAGGCCAATAAAAGTTTCATCAAGCACCTCAAGCAAAGGCTAAAACCAAAAGGCTATGCCCTATTAACCTTTTCTGATTACGCCAGTAATACATGTGATAGCACCAGCGATCCTCCCACGGATCCTCTTGAAGAGTTATTAATACTCGCACGACAGAGTGATCTCGTAGCCACATTCTTAAGTGTATCCGAGTTCTGTCCAAACAAGGAACTTGAAATTCTCGGTGAAATCACTGAGATTCCAAAGCGAAAAATAATGCTATGGAAAAACGTGATCCTACGGACGACCGAGCCCAGCCAGACAAAGAAAGTAGAGATAGATACTAGCAAGTCAACTTCAGAAGAACTCGAGTTCAACCTTCACAAGACTGCATCTGGCTTTTTGGCGGCTGTCTCCCAGATTGCCGATATTTATTGCACAAAAGAGTCTGTTACCAAGGATCTATACGATGAAATGACGCAAAGAATGCAAGCCTTCTATAGAATGATGTGTGTCCAGGTCGGCTGGTCAAAAGGAATAGAAAGTGATCTTATTCTGTCTGGATTCACATTGCCGAAAACAACAGATTTTCAATCATTGATTTGTGGGAGAAATCACTCTCAATACCTAGACAAGAAGCCCGAAGACGACAGGGTGGTCCCAGGTAATTTTTTTAATTCTGACATCCATCGCCTTGAAATTAAGGATATCGGCGAAGCACCAAACTGGTATATTGACAAGAACGAAGCCATGAATACTGCATCGAACAATAGCTTTTATGGAAAAACCCCGAATCAAACGAAAAATAGCACACGCTTGCAAGTACGCTATCGCATTCAACTAAACAACCATCTCAAGGAAGCTATTAACAAGGAAGCTATTAGCAAGGAAGAGCTTCCTCTTATACCAAATAAAAGTGACAATAATGATGAAGCGACAAAAGAGACTCTCAAGAAGACCGCACAGAGATTCGACAAGAAATATTCAAGTGCAGGGGGCGAAAAGCATTTCTCCTATTGTTTGCTGTCTCGATATTCAGGAAGTGTTGGAAAGAACGCCATATTTTTTCTATTCTCATCGACCGAAGATTTACCTTTCCTTCCAGCATTGCGCACTTTTGGCCGCATTGCCAATACGGCTGCCAACAACATGCAGTCAAGTCTGGCCGCATACGAGGCAGCCAAGAAGGCAGCCCGCGCCGCTGTTTTCGCCCGAAACTTTTCTCATATAACCGGAAGCCATGTCATTAGTAATCCAGAGTTTAGGCATTGCCTGGCAGGAGATATTTTGACAAGGAATTTAAAACGATCTCTTGATGAAGTCTATCGCAACTTTCTCGTTGCAGAGAATAATCTGTTCCAGTTATGCCTGCAAGGTTATTATCGTCCACAAGAGTTATGGAGAGGCGGAACCAGGATACTGGCTGAAGTTCGTGACAAGATTGGAACGGGCGATCTATTGATGGAAAATACTCGCCTTTTTCATGAGTATCTGCAGGGTAGATTTGATTTTATCGCCCGAGCAATTGATGACACCAAAGATCAACCCGAACCGGTTTGGTTTGTGGCGGACTTATTAAGAGGGTTCTTAATTCAAACGGCCTACCTCGATAACATTGTTGCAGATGTGGGCATACGCCTTCGCAACATGGAGTTCAGAGTTGAAATCGAAGCTCAAGATAGCAGCAAGCAAGAAACGAAGTTCTTATCGTTTAAGGCCGAATGGAAACCTACTTCCACTGTGGTCAACCAGCCATCCATTCGTGAATACGAACATGCACCCATAGAAGTCAAATGGACATATGATAGATACTCCAACGCCAATGGCGACGAAAGTCATACCATTGATAAGCTTGATGTGATGGTTGGTCTGCCTGGTGGCATGGTGGCTGCTCATGCTTTTTACTCCTTGCTAGAAAATATCATCCGGAATAGTGCAAAGTATGGTACACGAAATCAGCAAAGCCAGAACGCGGTAGATCCATACAAACTAACGATCCGGCTTGCGATAGCTGGATCGCCATCTTCTGAGTCGCCAAAAGAAAAGCCTCATTATTTGATCCAGATCTACGATAACTATAGTTTGATATCAGAGGATAAAAATCAGTTATCATCAGAGGATGCAAAGCAGCCCTGGGTTGTTCTCCAGAACAAACTTGAAAAGAGTTTCGTAAAAGATAACAGCGAGCCGGAGACCGAAGACCTTGGCATGATGGAGATGCAAGCCTGCGCGCAATTACTCTGCAAATCTACCGAAAAAAACTATCCAGGCGAAAGAGATGGCCACGTCTCCTTTCAGGATCCAAGGAAGAAGAATTATTTCAATCTTTGGACATCCAACCAATCAAACTCACTTAAGTACGGGAATTCCTCTTCGCTGACTTATAATCTGATATTAAATATGCCTGTCCTTCTTGGTTGTCTCACGGACAAGGAAAGCCCACGCAATTCGGACGGATCAAGACTTGTAATCTGGTCCAATGAGCTGAAAGATTTTATAAATCAACCTCCATTTATTGTAATCATTGATCGAGAGTGGCTTAATATGGATCGAGCATCAGAAATAAATGAGATACGCGATCAACTCCCCTACCGCCTTGTGGTGATTAACTCTAACGACGAAAATGATTTGAATCTACCCCGCAATGATTTTAATTTATCCCGCGTCGAAATACTAACTAGTAAGACCTACTACACCAGCATCTTTTTAAACGTCACCAATGAAGATGAAAGAATTCTTGAGGCCTATCGAGCTTGGCTCTTGGCCTGGAAACGACCTCCGAAGAAATCAGAATCTACAGGTGGCCCTACGGACAATGCACGTTGGCATCTTTGGATTGGACTCGAACGCAACAAAGATCAGGTGCAAAATGCATGGAAGCATGTGGATGAATTCTTCAGCAAGGATGATCCCTTGGTTCGGGTGATGGTGAAGTCATACTCCAGAGGTGAGGTGGGATATACCACTAAGAGTGTAGATGATGTCTACAAAGCCTCAGACCAGCAGGCTGACAATAAGGACGATAAGCAGTTGGAAGAAGGCTATTGGCAAGCCGAGCTTGGCTCTAAATTCGATGATAAAAAAGCGTTGTTGTTCGATAATCATGGCAACTGTTTTCCAGAGGCTTATAGAGTTGAAAAAGCAACTTCCCTGGAGGATTCAACACGCTTTTATCAAAAGCTTTCAGGGTCGATATCTCCTGATTTGTTCCGCCTACTCAGCCAGCCGCCAAAAAATAGATTTAATTTTTGTTTCTTCATATATTCCCTTTTGGAAGCATGTCTTGCCAATGTTGTCGTGGTGGACGAGCGTTTGGCATGGAGCTTAGTGGAAGGCGGCGAAGATCGGCCGGCCTATCGCTTTGCCGAAGATCTACTGGAGCATCAAAAAGCAGGAGTATTTCCAATCTTTCGCTTTCGTCATGACGGAGCAGATGATGCTGTTGGACACTATAACCTGGTCCACAAGGAACGCCTGGAAAAAAGCCTGACTGATAGCCGTGGAGACAAAGATGAAATATCAAGCTTGCTTAATGATGAAGGAATCGTTTTTTCTCTACCGCAGGATTCGCCCCTGAGTGGCGAGACTAACGCGACCTCCAATCCATCAAAATCCCAACTCTCCTTAATCACCTCAAAAAAGAAAAGAAGTTTGCAAACTTCCTTTCTGCTCAACAAAGACATAAAGGCGGATGTCATTCTGATTCATGAAGGTGCCATGGACATCCTTAAATCGCAACAAGGAGTCGAGTGGAAAGAAGCAGCAACGAGTGAAGACCAGGATAAGGATGATCAGAATGAAGATTATCAAAAACAACTTGATGCTCTGTATGATTTGGCACCCATGATCATTCGTACTTCCGGCCGTGGTCGCAAGAGCAAGTTGCTGGGTGAGCACTTGCCCTTTATCGAATTTGGCTTGGTGAGTTCAGCCTTGCTCACCGCACGCAACAAGTTCTCGCTTGTGAGAGGGCTGCTGGGCTCGGTTGGCAGACCTCGAAATGGGGGCTGAGCTGCTTCTTCCTGGATCAATGCTGATGGAATCTTCCCACAACAAATGGTTAATCCTGGAACAGGAATCGGATCGCCATGATTGGTGGCCTAGTCCATGTAAGAATCTGATCTGGAATAACAGTCGCGCCAGCCCGATCATTTCTCATGTCAGTGCGCTAAATCATAATCCAGATGAGGAGGAGATCTGCATCTTGTTTCTACCCGTCCGTCACAACCGCTCTCTTCTTTCGATCAGCAACTCCAATCCCAGGCTCTGGCGCTGGAACATATGGTGCCACTACGGACGGGACATCACTATGGCGGAATTGCCGCATCGCTGGGCAACCTATGAGAGGCTAGCTGAGGTTGACAAAGCTCGCTTGATGCAGCTAGGTAGCCGGCCGCCTCTACCTTTCAGTCGATCCATGCCGCAGCCCTGGACTGAGGATTTCCGCAAACTCAAGGACAAGCTTTATAAGCTAGAGGGGCGCTCTAGCGGTGGCGAGGGGAATTCATTCCGTGACGGCCTTAAACTACTACACAATGCTTGGGCGCTCGCCACAGGAGCTCAAGGTATCCAGCAGCAGCTCGAGCACACTCGGGAATCGCTCCCCGCCGTTCTCGCAGCCAGCTATCTGCTTGAAGCTCTTCCGAGACGGGCTGGGGATAATGCGCCTGCAAGGCGTGAAACACTGCAGCACTGTCTTGATCTCTGTGAACATTTCGGGCTGATGGCCACGGTCCACAGAAAGGAGCGATTCAGCCAAGGAGTTCGGGAGGCTTATCGCCATCTAGGCTTCACTGTATTTTCCTTAAAGGTTCTGCTCAACCAACCGAAAGATCAATTCTCCTTCGCCGCCGTGCATTTGGTGCGTTTGCGTAGGGCATTGCAAGCCTTTCTGGATGCAGCTAATCAAGAAGCCTCCACAACATCGAAGGCTCTGATTAAGCAACTCTGAGGTGTGAGCCTACCCATCTGTTCCCGCTCGCTCGCCATGCCGCGCTACGCCATCCTTCGCCAGGCCCACACCGATCCTGAGCTGTTCACCCCTGTCAAGCAGCAGCTTCGAGATAGGAATCTTTGGGACGAATCTGGTGATGGCAGCCTTGCTGAATGGGTGGCCATTCCCCATGGTCTTCGCGCAGGCGAGCAATTTGATCGCGCAGCAGCCTTCCTCGTGAAAGCCCTCGATGGTGGCCGTATCCTCACCGTGCTGGTGGACGAGATCAATCCATTGCGCATGAATCCCCTCATGGCATTTGGGTGGCCCACTCTGATCGCCATGCTCGTGCTGGCCTTTCCCGAGCTGCGCTGGCATGTGTTGGTGCCATCAGGACGCCCCATGGCACGGACATCAGGCTTACCTTCTCAGGAGTTGCAGCGCTGGCTGAACTTTGAGGCGGTGCATGGCATCAGCAGTCTGTTCGAACCACGCGGCACCCCCCTCTTTGATGGCTACGGGCTGCGCCAGCATGTGCTCGATAACATCTTTTGGGCCGAAGAGGTAGATAGGCTGACTAAACGACGTACCTATCGCATCAAGGACAGTGTCCCCGCTCGCCAGGCTCTTGCCACGGTATTGGATGAAGAGGAGGGCTATCGCTGGTTATTGGCTTACATGGCCTATCGACATGGCTTTCGCGTCTGTGCCATCGCCTTTTGGAGAGAGGCCGAAAACCTTCTTGGTACAAATGGCCGCCTAAACACAAAGGCCAGCGCACGAGTCGAGTCGGGAATACAGGCTCCAAGCTTTGCGCTCTCTCTTGAAGACTGGTTTCTCAGCTATCCAGACCAGACCGCACCGGCCATGAGCGACCTGCGCCGACGTTCCGATGTTCTTCCCGCCCTGCGCCTGCAAGCCCCTCCCCTGCGTCGCTTTCTCACTGTAGGGCATCAGCATCAGGCAGGCGTGTTGGTGGATCTACGAAACAGCTGGTTGGCCCAATTACGTGACAAAGAAATGGCCGCCACCGGCCATCCCCTCAGCCAAAGGCAGCAGATTGCCTATAAGCCTGCATCCGGACTCTATACCCTCTGGAAGGAGCTCGGTCTCGATCGTGATTGGAACACCTCAACTCCGCATGTTTGGAATGCTAGGATGCGCCAGAAGCATCACGGTCTGGCTCCTGGCTATTTCTGGCCTCCGGACATCAGCGACAGCGCTCTGAAGCATGATCTTGAGGAGGGCCACAGTTCACCCGGGCGCCTGCTGCACATTGCCGAGCGCCTCATTGATCGTGCCAACGTATCCATCAAAGAGTGCAACACCGCTACTGAGGCTCTCAGAGGTGCAGTGCTAGCCACCCAGGCACTGGAGCTGCTTGGAGGTAGAACTCCCACCGTTTCGGTTGAAGCCCTCCTGTTGAAACATGCATTTGAAGTGATCGCAGAATGCCAGTTCCCTGGCGTGGAATATCACTTGAACTTGAAGGAGCGACTTGCAGATATCAGAGACAACCTGGCTGCGATGAGCACCTGGTTGCACAAGCAGCGACGCAAGGACTTCATCCTCAATGCAGAAGCTCAAATCCTCAGTAAGCTCTCGAAAACCTTAGATGAGTATGGTGAATATGAAGAGGCTGAACTGTGCCAACAGGAGCTGCGCGATCTGCATCGCCAGATTTCTGTACGCTATGATTTCAAGACCAGGCCTTTGCTGGCGCCACTGATTTGGCCCTTCCGCTGGTACATCGTGTTTGTCCTCAAGTCTACGCTTAACTTTCTCCTGTCTATCACGGTTCTTGTTCTTGCTTTTTGGGGCGCGCATCACCTGGAAAAGAACCCTTATCTTTTGACTCAGCGGCCTCACGCTAATCGATCTGTCGCCAGTAGGCCATGCAAGAACGAAGAGTGCATGTCCACAGCGCACGACACTTTTTATGATACTTTTAAAGCAATTATCTCTGGCGAGCCAGTCGACAAAAGCGACACGGCTATTTCGACCAGGTCGATAAGCTATGTTGCATCCTTGCTGGGAGTTCTGAATCTAGGAATCTTGGTGTCCGTTCTTCATAGCAGGATGAACCGCCGTTGATCCTTGCAGGGGATTTACTTTGTTTCTTTGCAGTTCTGACGATTTGTGGATTGCACGTGCCTACGGTGTCAATCTTCTCTGGGATTATTGATTTTCGGCTCTCATCCTTCTTGCTTCGAGCTTGCTGCCTAGAGGCTACAACTATTGCGCGCAGGCTGTACTCTGCTCTGCCTTGTTGATCATGTCTTCCCGCGACCTATCGTGCAGGCGCCAGGAAAACCAGTTTCCTTCTTAAGCAGTTCCCCAATCCTATTGTGAAAGTCGTTGAGTTTTTCGTCTTTTATATCGTCCCCCCGGCAAGAGAAGTAGATTTCGTTTTTTAGGTCTAGTCCCTGGCTCCAAAGGCAGTGAAAGCTCAATGACCTGACGGAGCAATAGATTAGTACTGCTGTGGTCATGTACGAGGCTAGAGTGGCAATCGGCCTTCCATTGGTGTCGGCTAAAATATGACTCACAAGTGATTTGGGGACAGCTCTGCTAGACAAATATAGTGACACTAAAAAAATCACTACACCAAGGCTGCAGATCGCTATCGCTCCATGTAGTCGGTGCAACCTTCTCCATGCATCAAGTTTGTGATCTAGGCGATGATTTAACCAGGCCAATTCATCCTGTTGACTGTTCATTGAAGCAAGGTGTCGCTCTGATATGATAGTGCCAGCACCGGTGTCGCCTGGCATTCATGCGGTAGTCACTGATACCGCTATCGGCTCTCCGGGCTTGCTCACCGAAGCGAACTCTCCCGTATCAGGTGTGCGGGCCCGCAGCGGAGGGCCTGTCTTCTTGCGGCAGCTCTCCCCCTTGATCCCGATGATGTTCTGATTGTGCATCGTGTTGGCGAGGAAGAACTGGCAGGGCGGGGCCTGCGATGCAGCCCCCAGAGTGAAGGCAATGACTGGCTGGGCCTTGCCCCAGGGTTGAATCAGATCTTTACAACAAGCTCGCCTCTGGTTCGCCTTCCCATCCCAGGCGCAATCCGGGTCGGTGTGCCCCAGGTGCATTAGATCCTGCTCCTGAGCGTGTGAGCCAATCTCCTCGCAGCGGGATTGGTGGCCACATGGGGGTGCGGGTCTCGGCTGCGGGACCTCGGCTGTAGCTGCTACGTGCCGATATCCACGGCGACCAAGGCGAAACTCCCCCGGCCTCTCAATGCCCCCTGGAACGGACCAGACGCCCTGCCGATCGAACTCGGCGCCGCGCTCTGTCCCCAGGTTGGCCCGGACGCCGATGTAGACGGGACACCCAAAACCACCTCAACTGGGGAACCCAGTCCCTCAGGGCTGGATCAACTCAATGTCATTGAGCTGCCACGTCTTGCTGAAGTAGGGCTCGGTGGGGCCGTAGAAGCGGAAGTAGGCGAACCAGCCTTGACCTGGGATCGTCTGGATCCAGTTGCTGGCGCCCGCTGGCTTCTGCGGAGCGAAGGTGACATCCACCGAGCCGTCGGCGTTGCGGATCAGATCGGGATTGCGGGAGCTGAGGTCGGCGGCGCCCTGGCCGGTGAGCAGCGGGCCGCGGCTGAGGTTGTCGTAGAGGGTGATCGACCAGAACTGCTGCACCGGTGCCCCGGCCGGCACCCGCATGCGGTAGGTGCGGCCGCCGTCAAGCCACTGGCCGCGGGCGTCTTTCGACGCCTCCAGGTACACCTGGCCGAAGCCCAGCACCCGGCCCTGCATCCCCACCGACATGCCGATCGCCTCGTAGAACCACGAGCTGCGTTCATCGAACTGCACACGCTTGTGATCGGGTGATTCCTGATCCAGATCAAACAGCACCGCATATTCCCAATGCTTGCCCGGATACACCGTGGCGCCGGGGGTGCGCTTGTCGTAGGCGATGGTGCGGGCCATCAGATCGCCCAGCTGGGCACCTTCGCCCAGGATCCGCGCCTGGCGGGCATCGGGCTGGAAGGGCTGGCCGGGGGTGATGCCCAGCGGCGCCAGCAGGCCGAACATCATCCGATCACGCGGCGCCACCGGCTCGTTGGCATAAAGATCGCTGAGCAGGCGCCAGTAGCTGAGATCAGCGGGCTGGGCCGACTGCCAGGCGCGGCCCCCCACCTCCTCGTAGCGGGAGGCCGGGGGGTTGGCCCGCTGGTTCCAGCCGTAGAGGCGGTGCTGGCGCACGGTGGCTTCGGCCACGGCCTTGTCGGGCGCCAGGCCCCGGGTGCCGAACCAGATCTGGTTGCTGGGGGAGCGGAAGATCCGGTAGCCGGGGGCCACCAGCTCCGGCCCGCCCGGTGGAAGGATCAGATACTTGCCGCCGGCGCCCTTGTCGGGCCCCGTCTGGCCCATGTCGGTGATCGGCTGCTGCCAGATGTCCAGCACACCGCCGGCGGTGAGCCCGGCCGGCACCTCCACCACCAGCGGCCCCTGGGCGGCCAGATCCCAGAAGCTGAAGGCATAGAGGGTGGTGATGTTGGGGGTGAGCATCCCCGCCTTGTCCTTGAGCGTGCGGTAGAGCAGCACGTCGCCGTTGCGCACCCTCATGGTTTTCGCCTGGGCGTCGTAGAGGGCCTTGAAGCCCACCGCCGGCAGGGCCCAGAGATAGGCCTGGCTGGCCCGCTGCAGATCGAGGGCGTCGTACAGCTTCTCGGCGCTGGCGGCCGTGGGGTAGCCGTTCACCAGCTCCAGCGCTCCCAACGACCGGGTGTTCACCGTGCTGCGGGTCGCGGGCTGGGCCTGCAGGGCCGGACTCCAGAGGACCACCACCCCCAGGGCGAGCCAGAGCCTGCAGGCGGTCTTGGGTCTGGCCATGGTCCGGGATTGCATCGGCACGGACTGCAATCTGGGGGCCCGGGTGTGGCTTGTCCGGGTTTTGTCGGATGGCGTCACTGTTGCTGTTTTCCGTTGAGCGCTGGGCGCGCCGCGCACGGGCGTTGCGTCGCTCCCCTCAGCGCTCCATCGCCGCCGGAGCCTTGAGGGCGGCGGCGGTGAGCACCTCGTGGCCGTGCTCGCTCACCGCCACGTCGTCTTCGATGCGGATGCCGATTCCCTTCCAGCGCTCCTCGATCGCCGGCTGGCCCTCCGGCACCGCCAGCCGGTCGCTCACATACAGGCCCGGCTCCACGGTCAGCACCATGCCGCTCTCCAGCTCCACCGGGTGCTCCCCAAGCCGATAGGCGCCCACGTCGTGCACATCAAGGCCCAGCCAGTGGCCGGTGCGGTGCATGTACAAATGGCGGTAGGCGCCCTGCTCGATCAGACCCTCCACCTCGCCGGCCAGCAGCCCCAGCTCCCGCAGACCCTCCACCAGCACCCGCACCGCCGTTTCATGCACCCGATCGGCGGTGACGCCCGGGGCGACGGCGGCGACGGCCGCCTCCTGGGCCGCCAGCACCAGCTCATAAAGAGCCCGCTGCTCGCCGCGGAAGCGGCCGTTGATCGGGAAGGTGCGGGTGATGTCACCGTTGTAGTAATCGGCCAGGCTGCAGCCCGCGTCGATCAGCAGCAGGTCGCCATCCCGCAGCGGCGCATCGTTGGCGGTGTAATGCAGCACGCAGGCGTTGTCGCCCCCGGCGACGATCGAGCCGTAGGCCGGGCCCCGCGCCCCCTGCTCCAGGAAGTGCTGCTCGATCACCGCCTGCACCTGCCGCTCGCGCAGGCCGGGGCGGGCCACCTGGCGGGCCAGCTCATGGGCCTCGGCGGAGATGCGGCAGGCTTCGCGCATCCGGCCGATCTCCTCGGGGCTCTTGCGCAGCCGCAGCTCGTGCAGCATCGGGCAGGGGGGCACCAGGCCGAGGGCAGCCTGGCCACTGCGGGGCGCCCGGTCGAGCTGGCGCGCCCAGGCCTCCAGCACCAGCGGCTCCAGCTGCGGATGGCGGCCCACCCGGAACGCGATCGCCTCCGCCCCCTCCAGATAGCCGCCCAGGCGCTGCGCCAGCTCGCTGATCGGATGGGCCAGGTGGGCGCCGAAGCGCTCCACCGCCCCCTCCACCCCCCAGCGGAAGCCATTCCACACCTCTGCGGCGGGATCGCGGGGCTGGACGAACAGCACGTACGGGTTGTCCGGGCAGTGGGGGAGGAACAGGGCCACCGCCCCCGGCTCATCGAAACCGGTGAGATACCAGAAGTCGCTGTTCTGGCGAAAGGCGTGCTCCACGTCCGCGTGGTGGGTGACCAGCGGTGCCGCCGGGATCACCGCCGCCACGCCCCCCAGACGGTGCAGGAAGCGGTCGCGACGGTCGGCGAACACCGCCGCCTCGATCGTGCTGCTGGTCGCTTTCGTCGTCATGGTTCGGCACACCCCGCAGCGGGAGGATGGCACACCCGATTAAATACAGGAGAACTCCGCAGGCAGGTCCCCCATCGGCCGCAGCGCCCCGCCGCCCCGTCTCAACGCCCGCCCCGCCCCCGCCGCAGATCGGAGGGTCGGGCCTTGAGCGATGTGCTCCTGCTGGTGTCGGCCGTCGCGCTGATGCTGGTCGGCTCCTTCCTGTGTTCCGGCGTGGAGGCGGCGCTGCTCACCGTCAGTCCGGTGAAGGTGCACGAGCTGGCGCGGCAGGAGCGGCCGGTGAAGGGGGCTCGGCGGCTGGAGCTGCTCCGCCAGAAGCTCGGGCGCACCCTGGCGGTGCTGGTGATCGCCAACAATGTCTTCAACATCTTCGGCAGTCTGATGGTGGGCGGCTACGCCGCCAGCGTCTTCGCCACCCACGGCCTGCGCGGCCCCGCCCTTCCCCTCTTCTCGGTGGGGCTGACGCTGCTGGTGATCCTGTTGGGGGAGATCCTGCCGAAGGCGATCGGCAGTCGCATGGCCCTGCCGGTCGCCCTGGCCAGCGCTCCGTCTCTGGGTGTGTTCACCCGTCTGATGCTGCCGGTGGTGCTCCTGCTGGAGAAGATCCTGCCGGCGATCACGGCGGAGAACGAGATCAGCACCGATGAAAACGAGATTCGCCAGCTGGCGCGGCTGGGCTCCCAGAAGGGCCAGATCGAGGCCGATGAGGCGGCGATGATCGCCAAGGTGTTCCAGCTCAACGACCTCACCGCCCGCGACCTGATGGTGCCGCGCGTGGCGGCCCCCACCCTCTCCGGCCAGGCCCCGCTCGAGCAGCAGCGGCCCCTGCTGCTGCACCACCACGAACCGTGGTGGGTGGTGCTGGGGGAGGAGGTGGACGAGGTGCTGGGGGTGGCGAGCCGGGAGAGCCTGCTCACCGCCCTGCTGCAGGGGGAGGGCCAGAGTCCGGTGGCCAGCCTGGCGATGACGGTGGAGTTCGTGCCGGAGATGATCCGCGCCGACCGGCTGCTCACCAGCTTTCGCCGCAACGGCTCCGGTGTGCGCGTCGTCGTCGATGAATTCGGCGGCTTCGTGGGGGTGATCGGCCCCGAGGCGGTGCTGGCGGTGCTGGCGGGCTGGCGGCGACGGCAGACCGGCGGCGCGGACACCACGACATGAGTCGGACCGCATCCCCCGGCGCCGCCCCCTCCACGCCGGAGCGCTGCCGCCAACTGCTCCGCCGCTGGCGGGGCGAGCTGGTGCTCACCCCCCGGGAGCGGGACCTGCTGGGGCCCGAGCTGGCGGGGCTCGATCGCCAGCTGGAGCGACTCGCCCGGCGGCGGGCACGGGTGGTGGTGTTCGGTCGGGTGGGGGTGGGCAAGTCGAGCCTGCTCAACGCCCTGCTCGGGCAGGAGCACTTCGCCACCGACGTGGCCCATGGCTGCACCCGCCGCCAGCAGAGCTGCCCCTGGGACGACTGCGGGCCTCTCGGCTCCTTGGCGGGGGTGGATCTGGTGGACACGCCGGGGATCGATGAGATCGCGGCCCTGGCCCGGGAGCGGCTGGCCCGGCGGGTGGCGATCGGTGCCGATGTGGTGGTGCTGGTGCTCGACGCCGACCTGAGCCGCGTCGAGCTCGACGCCCTCGACACCCTGCTGGCCGCCGGCAAGCCCCTGCTGCTCGTGCTCAACCGCAGCGACCGCTGGCCGGAGGCGGAGCTGCCGGATCTGCTGGCGAGCCTGAAACGGCGCCTGCCCCCCGGCGCCCGCGGCCTGGCGCCGATCCCGGTGGCGGCGGCGCCGCGGCTGGCGCGGCTGGTGGAGGGGGGCCGGGTGCGCAGCGAAGCCGCCCCCCCGCGGGTGGAACCCCTGCGCCAGGCCCTGCTGGCACTCCTCACCACCCACGGCGAACTGCTGCTGGCCCTGAGCGCCCTCCAGGCCGCGGATCGCTTCAGCCAGGCCCTGCATCGCGGCCGGCTGCGGCATGGCCGTCGCCACGCCCAGGCGCTGATCGGCCGCTTCGCGGCGGCGAAGGCCACCGGCGTGGCCACCAACCCCCTGCCGCTGCTCGATCTGGCGGGTGGGCTGGCCTGCGACAGCGCGCTGGTGCTCCAGCTCTGTCAGCTCTACGGCCTGCCGATGACCCGCTCCGGCGCCCGCCGCCTGATCGGCCGGCTCTCCGGGCACAACGCCCTGCTCGGCGGCGCCCAGCTGGGCTTGCAGGTGCTGTTCGGCGGGCTGCGCCAGCTGCTGGTCCTGGCGGCGCCCCTCAGCGGCGGGCTGAGCCTGGCCCCCGCCGCTTCGGTGGCCCTCGCCCAGGCCGCCCTGGCGGTGGTCACCACCCGCCGAACCGGCCGCCTGGCGGCCGCCGAGTTGCTGCGCTCCACCGCCGCCGCCGGTCGCCCCGGCGCGTTGCTGCGCCGCCTGGCGCGGCAAGACCCCGAAACGCGCCGTTGGCTCGGAACCCGGGCGGACACCGCCGACGCGAAGGAGAGAGGCACCCCCCCCCGGGCGGAACTGCTTCCTTGAGGGGCGCCCGCCACCGATGAGCGAACCCCGTCCCACCATCGCTCTGTTCGGCACCAGCGCCGATCCCCCCACCCGCGGCCACCGCGCCCTGCTGGAGGGGCTGGTCGGCCTCTTCCCCCGCGTGGCCACCTGGGCCAGCGACAACCCGCTCAAACGCCACGGCGCACCGCTGGTGGCCCGCACCGCCCTGCTGCAGGCGCTGGTGGAAGCGATCGGTGATCCCCGCCTCCAGGTGGTGCCGGATCTGAGCAGCCCCTGGACCCTGGAGACCCTGGCGCGGGCGCGGCAGCGCTGGCCGGAGACGGAGCCCGTGTTCGTGGTGGGCAGCGACCTGCTGGCCCAGATCCCCCGCTGGCGCCAGGCGGACGTCTGGTTGCCGGGCTGTCGGCTGGCGGTGGCCCCGCGGCGGGGCTGGCCCGTGGCGGCGGCCGATCTCCAGGAGCTGGAGCGGCGCGGCGCCCGGCTGGAGCTGTTGCCCCTGGAGATCCCCGCCAGCGCCAGCTCCACGCTGCGCACTGGATTCGCGCAGGCCGAAGGGCCGGCCGCCAGCGAACTGCCCGCGGAGCTCTGGCCGGTGGTGCTGCAGCACAATCTCTACGGCCTGCCGCCGCCCTGAGCCCTTCCCGATGCGCCTCGCCCTGGCCCAGCTTGATGCCCTGGTGGGGGATCTGGACGGCAACGCCCGCCGCATCCTCGCGGCCTGCCGCGAGGCCGCCGCCGCCGGCGCCGATCTCGTGCTCACCCCGGAGCTCTCGCTCTGGGGCTATCCGCCGCGGGATCTGCTGCTGCGCCCCGCCCTTCTGGAGCGGCAGGCGATCGCCCTGGACGGCCTGGCGGCCGCCCTGCCCGAGGGGATGGCCCTGCTGGTGGGCCTGGCGGAGCCTCTGGCTGGCGCCGACCAGCCCCACCTGCACAACGCCCTGGCCCTGGTGGAGGGGGGCCGCTGGCAGGTGGTGGCCCGCAAGCGACTGCTGCCCAGCTACGACGTCTTCGATGAGCGGCGCTACTTCCGCCCCGGCGACAGCGCGGCGGTGCTGGAGCTGAAGCGGGGGGGCCGGCTCTGGCGCCTGGGGCTGACCATCTGCGAGGACCTCTGGGTGGAGGAGGAGCTGCAGGGCCACCGGCTGGCGGGGGTCGATCCGATCGCGGCCCTGCTGGAGCACCGGATCGACCTGCTGCTCAACCTCTCGGCCTCGCCGTTCGGCCAGGGCAAGCTGGAGCTGCGCCATCGCCTGGCCGCCCGGGCTGCAGCCCGCCTCAGCGCGCCGGTGGTGTACGTGAACCAGGTGGGCGGCAACGATGAGCTGGTGTTCGACGGCGCCAGCTTCTGCGTCGACGCCAGCGGCAACCTGGCTCTGCAGCTGGCCAGCTCGGCGGAGGCCCTCGCCCTTTGGGAGGTGCCTGACGCCGGAGCCGGCGAGGGTGCCGCTGCCGCGGGTGCCCCGTTGGTGCCGCCGCCGGCACCGGAGCAGCTGCTGCGCGCCCTGGTGCTCGGGGTGGGCGATTACGCCCGCAAGTGCGGCTTCCGCAGCGCCCTGCTCGGCCTCAGCGGCGGCATCGATTCGGCCCTGGTGGCGGTGATCGCCACCGCGGCCCTCGGGGCCGAGCAGGTGGAGGCCCTGCTGATGCCCTCCCCCTACAGCTCCGAAGGATCCCTGCGGGATGCCACCGCCCTGGCGGAACGCCTGGGCGTGGCGCACCGGGTGCTGCCGATCACCCCTCTGATGGAGGGCTTCGACGCAGCCCTCACCCCCGCCCTGGGCCAAGCGCCCGAAGGCCTGACGGCGGAGAACCTGCAGTCGCGCATCCGCGGCACCCTGCTGATGGCGGTGGCCAACCAGCAGGGCCGGCTATTGCTCTCCACCGGCAACAAATCGGAGCTGGCGGTGGGCTATTGCACCCTCTACGGCGATATGAACGGCGGGCTGGCGGTGATCGGCGACCTCTACAAGAGCACCGTGTTCAGCCTGTGCGACTGGCTCGACAGCCCCGCGGCAGCGGCGGCCCGCGCCAGCTTCGGCCTGCCGGCCGACGGGGAGCTGATCGGCGCGGCGATCCGCCACAAGCCCCCCAGCGCCGAGCTGCGGCCCGACCAGCGGGACAGCGATTCGCTACCCGACTACGCCGAACTCGATCCGATCCTCAAGCGCTTGGTCGAAGACCTGGCCCATCCGGAGCAACTGGTGGCCGAGGGGGCCGAAGCGGCCGTGGTGAAGCGGGTGGCACAGCTGCTGCAGCGCGCCGAGTTCAAGCGACGGCAGGCAGCTCCGGCCCTGAAAGTGAGCGGAAGGGCCTTCGGCAGTGGCTGGAGGATGCCGATCGCGGCGGCGGCGGGGGAGGGAATCCTCTGAACCGGCGGCGCAGCCCGGGGTCAGCCAGGGAGCGGGCCGGGCTTAGGGTCCTCCGATCGGTTTCCGCGGATTTCCCGGCCCATGGCAAGCACCGGCCTGGCGGCTCCCCTCGGCTCCCCGCTGGCCAGCATCGGGGTGCCCACCGAAATCAAGCGCGATGAGCAGCGGGTCGCCCTCACCCCCGACGGGGTGCGGGAGCTGGTGGGCCACGGCATGGAGGTGCGGGTGCAGGCGGGTGCGGGTCAGGGGGCCGGCATCCTCGACGACCACTACCGTGCGGCCGGCGCCCGCCTGGTGAGCCGCGAGGAGGCCTGGGCGGCCCACCTGGTGGTGAAGGTGAAGGAGCCGCAGCCGGAGGAATTCGATTTCCTGCGTCCCGACCTGGTGCTGTTCACGTATCTGCATCTGGCGGCCTATCCGGAGGTGGGGGAGGCGCTGCTGGAGGCGGGCACCACGGCGGTGGCCTACGAAACGGTGCAGCTGGAGGACGGCAGCCTGCCCCTGCTGGCGCCGATGAGCGAGATCGCCGGACGGCTGGCGGCCCAGGTGGGTGCCCACCTGCTGGAGAGGCCCCACGGCGGGCGGGGGGTGCTGATCGGCGGCTGCACCGGCGTGCGGCCGGCGCGGGTGGTGGTGCTGGGGGCGGGCAGCGTCGGCTGGAACGCAGCCCGCATCGCCGCCGGCATGGACGCGGAGGTGTTTCTGCTCGACCGCTCCCCGGTGAAGCTGCGCGAGCTGGAGCCGTCCCGCCAGGGCCGGATGGTGACCCTCGTGAGCAACAACACCTTGATCGAGCGGCTGGTGCCTGACGCCGACCTGCTGATCGGCGCGGTGCTGCTCCCCGGCGGCCGCGCCCCCACCCTGGTGTCGGAGGAGCTGGTGAAGCGCATGCAGCCGGGCTCGGTGATCATCGACGTAGCGATCGACCAGGGCGGTTGCATCGCCACCAGCCGGGAGACCACCCACACCGATCCGGTGGTGACCATCCACGGGGTGCAGCACTACGCGGTGGGCAACATGCCCGGGGCGGTGCCCTACACCTCCACCGAGGCCCTGGTGAGCGTGACGCTGCCCTACATCCTGGCGATGGCGGGCCGCGGGCTGAGCGAGGCGGTCACCGACCGGCCCGAGCTGCTCTCCGGCCTCAACACCGTGAACGGGGCGGTGTGCCATCCCGGGGTGGCCAAGGCTCTGGGGGTGTCCCCGCGCCATCCGATGGCCTGCCTGCGCTAGCCCCGGGGCGTCCCACCGGACGGCGGCTCCCCCGATGGCGGCTCCCCCGACGGGGGCTCCGGCGGCGCCGAGGCGAGGCTGGTCCGGCGGCGGCGCTCCACCAGCACCAGGCCGGCGCCACCCCCGAGGGCGGCGACGGCCACCAGCCACGGCCAGGGTGAGGCGGCCGATCTGGCAGCGGCAGCGGGCGGCCGGGATGGGGCGCCCGGGCGCACGGGGGGCAGCGGCGGCAGGGGCGGCAGGCCGGCATTCGGCCCCGGCGGCATTCCGGGCGCCATCCCGGGTCCGCCGGGGGGCATGGCTTGGGGAGAACCGGGGGGCATCATCGGCCGCATGCCCGGGCGCAGCATCAGGGCGGGCCGCCTGCCGGGCGGAGGCATCGCCGCCGCTGGTGGGGGAGCCGCCTCGGGCGCTGGACCGGCCTCCGGCCCGGGCGCTCCCGGGGCCGGCGTGATGGGAATCCGTCCGCTGGCGGGCGACCGCAGGCGCGGCGAGCCGGCTCCGGCGGGCCCCGGCAGGGTGAGGGGGGCGGGCCTGGCCTCGGGCGGTGCACCCTCCGGCTGCCAGATCGGCACCGGCCCCTCCTCGCCGCCGAGGCCCGACGGGGCAGCCTGCTGGGCAAGCGCGGGCAGCGGGGCCAACGCCAGCCAGGGGGATGCCGCCAGCGCCAGCAGGGACAGGCCAGGGGTTGATCCCAGGGGTGCCGGAAGGCCCATGGCGGCGCGAAGGAGGTGCAACGACGCTACCCGCGATCCAAGCAGTCCTCCAGGGGCGCCAGGGGCCGGGCCAGCGCCGCCGGGTCGATCCCCTCCCGCAGGGCCAGCACCAACCCCGCCGCCTCCGCGTAGCTGGCCACCGTCAGGGTTTCGAGCCCCAGGGCCGCCCCGTCCACCGCCAGCAGGCAGGGGTTGCCCGCCACGGCGATCAGCGGCACCCCCCGCTCGGCGCAGGCCAGCACCGCCTCGCCCCCCAGCGCCCCCGCCGGAGCCACGACGGCCCCCAGATCCGCTCCGTGCAGCAGGCCGGTGTCGGCGGCCGGCTCGGGGCGCAGGTCGGGAGCGCGGCTCAGCCCCACCAGCACGCAGGGCAGGAAGGTGTGGCCCAGCTCCTCGGCGGCGGCGCGGGGATCCAGGCTCGGCTCCGGCTCCAGCGGCGCCAGGGCGGGGGCATGGGCGCAGGGGATGCCCAGGTGGCGCACCAGCAGGTGGCTGATCACCGCCTCCGCCCCGGCGAGCCCATCCACGCCGGTCCCGGCCCGGTAGGCGGCCAGGGCTTCGCTGCCGGCTTCATCGGGGAAGCGGGCCACCACGGCGATGGCGGTGGCGCCCCCCTGCCGCAGGCGCTCGCCGGCCCGCAACAGGGCATCGGGGCGCTCCAGCGACCCCCAGCTGGCGCCGCTCGGCCCCGTCCGCAGGCTCACCCCCAAGGGGGCGTCGGTGTCGAGCACCGGACCGATGGTCAGGCCCAGGCTGGCGCGGCAGGCCTCCGCCACCTGGAGATGGCGCAGGCGCAGCTCCGGCTCGATGGCCGCATCCAGCAGCAGACCCACCCGCTGGCGTCGCACCGGGGCCAGGGCGACATCCCCCGCCGCGAAGCGATTGAGGCTCCAGCCCTCCACGTAGTGGAGACGCGGATCGCTCCAGTAGAGGGCCGCGGCGTTGAGGGCGTTGGGATGGGTGATCAGGCAGCCGCTGGCGGCCGCCAGCAGCCGGGCGGCCGGCAGGCCGTCGCCGGCATAACCGCCGATCGCGCAGCCCACCCCGGTGGGGAGCAGCAACAGGGTGGGGAGGGGCGGCGCGCTCACCGGGGCTCCAGGAGCTGCACCCCCTCCAGCCGCAGGCCGCGCTGCGGATCCACCGCCGTGATCGCCCAGCGCAGGGGCTCGATGCCGGCTGCCGCGAAGGCGGCACGCAGCTGGGGCAGCAGGGCGCCGGGCCGGGGCTGCAGCCACAGCTCCAGGGGGGCGAGCCGGGGGGCTGGCGGGTCGCTCATTTCTGGTACTGGCCGAACTGGGCCTCGTAGAGGGCGTCCTCCTGACCGGCCAGCACATCGAGGTCGCTGCGGGGATAGGAGACGCAGAGCAGGGCGTAGCCCTTCTGCCGCAGCTCGGGATTCACCCCCATCGCATCGGGTTGGTGCACCGTGCCGCTGCGCAGCAGGGCGGCGCAGGTGGTGCACACCCCGGCGGTGCAGGAGCTGGGCAGGGGCACCCCGGCGGCCTCGGCGGCAGAGAGCACGGTCTGATCGTCCCGGCAGGGGAAGGTGTGCGCCGCACCATCGAGGCTGACTGTGATCTGAAAGGTGAGGGAGTCGGACACCGGGCTGCTGTCGCTGGGGCCATCCTCTCTGACCGCAGGCGGCAGCGACTGCAGACCTGGAAAGTTTCTGCCCAAGCCTGCAAGTGCAAGGGCAGCGCCGCCTGCGGCAGTCGGCGGCAGGCGGATACCCGACCGGAGAATCCGGGGTGGATGGCTTAGGTTTATCTGTGCACTCCCCTGCCTGCGCGCGATGTTTACCCTCGATAGAGCAACGCGGATCTTTCCGGAGACCCGTTCTGCGGATGTGGTGCCCGCCCTCACGGCCCGTTACAACCTGCTGAGCGCCGAAGATCAACTGGCGCTGATCTGGTTTGCCTATCTGGAGATGGGCAAAACCATCACGATTGCGGCCCCTGGCGCCGCGCGGATGCAGTTTGCCGAGCCGGTGCTCAATCGCATCCGGGCGATGAGCTTCGCGGAACAGAGCCAGGTGATGGTGGATCTTGCTAATCACGCCAATACGGAAATTGGCCGCTGGTATGCCTCCTGGTCGGTGAATATCAAACTGGGCTTCTGGTATGAGCTCGGGGTGTGGATGGAGCAGGGCATTGTGGCCCCGATTCCGGAGGGCTACCAATTGTCCGCCAACGCCGCGGCGGTTCTCACCTCCTTGAAAACCATCGACAAGGGGCAGCAGATCACGGTGTTGCGCAACTTCGTGGTGGACATGGGCTACGACGCCGAGAAGGTCGACGCCGGGGAGCGGGTGAGCGAGCCTGTTGTCGCCCCCACCGCGCCGGAAGAGCGGGCCCGTGTGGTGATCGAAGGCATCGACAACCCCACGGTGAGCAGCTACATGGAGCTGCTCAACGCCAACGACTTCGACACGCTGATCGAGCTGTTCCTGCCCGACGGGGCGCTGCAGCCGCCGTTCCAGCGTCCGATCGTGGGCCGCGACGCCGTGCTGCGCTTCTTCCGGGAAGACTGCCAAAACCTGAAGCTTCTCCCCGACCGCGGCGTGAGCGAGCCCTCCGACGGGGGCTTCACCCAGATCAAGGTAACCGGCAAGGTACAAACCCCTTGGTTCGGGGCTGGCGTGGGCATGAATGTGGCCTGGCGCTTCCTGCTCGATCCCCAAGGCAAGATCTATTTCGTGGCGATCGATCTGCTGGCCTCCGCCGCCGATCTGCTCCAGTTCGCCCGTTGAGCGAGCCGCTGCGGCAGCCGGAGTTCCGGCACCCATCCCGGTCCTCCCTTGGGGGGCTGGGGTTTGCCGTGGCCCTGATCGCAGCGTGGATGGCCAGCCTTGTCGGGCTGTTGCTGGTGCCCCGCGAAGCCTCCTGGCTGTCGTCGAACCTGCTGGTGCCGGCGATCCTGCTGCGGTCGTTCCTGCAGACGGGGCTGTTCATCACCGCCCACGACGCCATGCACGGATCGCTGCTGCCCGGCGCGCCGCGCTGGAACGACCGCATCGGTCGCCTGGCCCTCGGGCTCTATGCCGGGCTGCCGTGGGAGATGTGCCGGCGCCACCACCAGGCCCATCACCGTGTGCCGGCCCGTCCCGGCGATCCCGATCACCACGATGGCCGCCCGCGCGGCGCTGTGGCCTGGTTCGCCACCTTCATGGGCACCTACCTCACCCCGTGCCAGATGGGGGGACTGCTGGGGGGCTGGCTGCTCTGCCTGGCGTTGCTTGCACCTCTCAGTGCCCATCCCCTGGAGCGCCTGCTGCTGTTCTGGACCCTGCCGCTGTTGCTCAGCAGCCTGCAGCTGTTCCTGATCGGCACCTACCTGCCCCACCGGCAGAGCCGCGGTCGCAGCGGCGATCGCCATCGCGCCGCCAGCCTGAACTGGCCGGCACCCCTGTCGTTGCTGGCCTGCTTCCACTTCGGCTACCACTGGGAACACCACGAGCATCCGGAGATCCCCTGGTACCGCCTGCCCGAACAGCGACGCTTGGTGACGGTTCGTCGCCCAGCCGCTGCTCCGCTCGCGTTGCGCCGAATCAGTCGATAGCTTCCCCGAAGGCGGATGAACAGCGAAGAGATGGAAACCGAACTGGCCGGTTGGACAGCCGAGGAACAGGCCCTGGCCCGCAGGGTTTTCGAGCAGGCCCTGCGCCGGGAAATGGAGGATCTGATTGAACGCCTGCGCCTGCAGGCGGCCGCCCTGGGTGGAGCGGAGGACGTCTGGCAGTTTCATGATTTCCTGAGCATCCAGCGCCACGCCATCGAGGGGCGAACCGAGTTCCGCATGGCGGGCCTGCTGTTCGTCTTCGCCGGCTTCGTCAAGGACGGACTGACCAGCCTGGAGGAACTGGAGGGGCTCTCCCCCGACAAGCAGGCCAAGATCCGCGCGATGTCGCGGATGTGAGCGTGAGGGGTGCCTCAGGGCACCTCCTGCCAGTCGGAGGGATGGGGCGCCAGGTATTCGGCAGTGGCGGACGCTTCTGCCATGCCGTCGCCCTCACCGCATCGTGGGGCGGTGAGGACCAGGTCGAAACTGATCGAGAAGCGGAAATCGTCGGGGTCGGCGTTCGCCAGCACCGCATGGTCGAGGTGGGCGGGGAAGAGCAGCAGCAGCCCGGCCCGGGGGGCGATGTCGTGCCAGGGGGCGTTCCAGCGGTTTGCCGCCTCGCTGCCGGCGTGCAGCGGACCGCCGTGGCCGACGGCGAGGCCAGGCACCAACTCATTGGGCTGGGATGGGGGGAAGAAGCGCAGGCAGCCGCTGCGGCCACTGCCGTCGCCATTGAGGTAGTACACACCGCTGAGGTGGGCATTGGGATGGTGATGACGCCCCACCACCTGGCCCAGCTCGCTCAACACGGGCCAGCTGCGTTGGAGGTGGAGCGCGACCAGGGAGCGATCGAAGCCCAGGGCTTCCAGGTACGCGCCGCTGTGGCCCAGCAGGGTGCGCAGCAGCGGCGCGAAGGGGGGCAGGCGATGCAACCGCCCGACGCCATGAAGATCGCCGGTCCAGGCGCAGCCCTCCTGCGGGTTGCCCGTCTCCTCCCCCCGCAGGCGCAGGATCTCCTGCATCAGGAGGGCGGTGTCGAGCGGGTCGGGGGCGAGCTGCGCCTGCCCCAAGGCCAGGGGGAAGAGGGGCTGGAGCGTGAGCATCGGAGGGTGGGGGACGGGAAAAGCAGCCTTGCGCAGAACCCGTCGCCGTAGGTTTGCCCCACCCGTTTGTCCCTGGAGACATCGCGATGTTCCTGCGCCTCCCTTGCCGAGCCGCCGCCCCTGCCGTCGGCGCCCTGGCCGCCGGCCTGCTCCTGACCAGCGGTGCTGGCGCCGCCCGGGCGGCCTGCCGCTTCCTGATGCCGATCGGCGGCGGCGGCCAGCCGGTGGTGGAGAAGCGCATCGGCCCGGACCGGCTGGTGGGCCGCACCAACTGGAACACCGATTTTGCGGTGGATCGCTCCTTCGCCAGCTACCGCGTCAACTTCCAGTCGGCCTCCACCGGCCAGGGCACCTTCCCGCTTGGCGTGTTTCTGGTCTTCACCGATGGCAGCAACCTGCAGCTGGTGAACGACAACCTCACCCTCGCGCCGGGGCAGCAGCGCCGCCTCGGTCCCTTCCCCGCCGTGCCGGGCAAGCGCACCAGCCAGGTGAACGTGCGGGTGGGCTCCAGCGCCATGCCCGGTTCCACCGGCTTCAGCTACCGGGTGTCGGTGGAGGGTTGCCAATAGAGGGCAACACGAGCAGATTGAAGAGGTTGGCTGTCGTCCTATCACCCGGGGCCACCTATGGCAAACAACCTCTTCCTCGCTTTTTGGAACGTAGAGAATCTTTTTGATCTCGAAACCGCGGAGCGAAGCGAGAAGCTGCGCAAGATTCTCGGCAACGATCTGAAAGGTTGGAATGAGGAGGTGTTGGGCAGCAAGCTCAAGCAGCTCGCCATGGTGATCCGCTCCCTCAATAACGGAGCAGGCCCCGACTTTCTGGGGGTGTGTGAAGTGGAAAACCAGCGTGTGCTGGAGAAGCTCGTCGAGCAGATCGCTGCCGATGGGGGCCGCAACTATGCGATCGCCCACGCGGACACCAGCGACAACCGCGGCATCGACGTGGCCTTTCTCTACGACCCGCAGATCGCCTCGGTGCCGCCCGGGGCGATCTTTCAGCACTGGATCGTCAAACGTTTTGCCACCCGTGAAATCTTCCAGGTGAATTTCAGGGTGGACGGCAAGCTGCTCACGCTGATCGGCAACCACTGGCCATCCCGCACCGCTGGCCAATACGAATCGGAGCCTTACCGCCTGACCGCTGCGGAAACCCTCTCCTACTGGCTGGAGCGGATCCAGGAAGAACATGGCAAGGAAACGCCGATTGTGGTGATGGGGGATTTCAACGATGAACCCTTCAATCGCTCCTTGTGTGAATATGCCCTGTCGGTCAACGATCGCCAGCGCGTGATCAATGGTTCGAATCCCTACCTGCTCAATTTGATGTGGCCCCTGCTCGGCGCGGGCAAGGGCTCCCACATGTTTGAAGGGCAATGGAACCTGCTCGATCAGATCCTGGTCAGCCGCGGCATCGTCAACGGCAAGAGCGGCTGGCATGTGGCCGGCGAGGCGCAGATCGAGGCCGTGTCCTTGATGAAGTACCCGCGCAAGCCCGGCCCCCGCCGCTTCGGCCTCTCCCCTGCTGAGCGCGACCTCGAAGGCTTCAGCGACCACTATCCGGTGAGTGTGGTGCTGGAGCGCTAAGGCAGCACCCGCACCCTGTCCTCAGGGTCGTACTGGCTGGTGATCTCCCGCAGCCTGGCCGCCTCTTCTTCGGTGCGGCTGCAGGCGAATCCGTAGCGGGCGCGCACCCGCTCGGAGGCCTCCGCCAGAGCCAGCAGGCCAGCCTCCTTCAGTTCGGCGACGCTGAGTTCGCTGCCCGGCGGCAGGTGTTGCAGCACCACGGTGGAGGGGGAATAGAAGCGGGTGCGGCGGCCGTCGGGCCACTCCAGATCGAGCAGAACTTCCGGCATCAGGGGCATCCAACGGCAGCCCGGCGGGCGCGGCGCGCGCGCAGACGGCGACTCCAGGAGAACGCCCCCGCCACGGCCAGGGCCGGCAGGGGGGTGGGCACGGGGCTGATGCGGAACGTGCCGGCCACCGTATTGCTGGCACTGATCACCAGATCTCCTTCCGAGGTGGCAAAGGTGTACGGCTCAAAGATCGATGGGCCACTGACGCTGTAAGGAGACTTGAGATCGACGAACGACCCCGGCACCCCCACCACACCCGCCGCCGTTTCCGGGCTGAAGCTGGGCGTGGTGTAGACAAAGCCGATCTTGGGGGTCAACCCCACCGGAAACGTGCCGGAGAGCGCCAGCCAACGGAAGTTGGCGGAGGGGAGCAGATCAGCTTCCAATACCATCGCCAGGGTTTCGATCGTCACCCGTGGCGCAAGGGGCAGCGAATAGAGATTGAAACTGCCTAGGAGCCTGTTGCGCATAGATCACCCAGCGCCTCTCCACAGACACCCCTGAATCTGCCCAGATCCCAGTGACAGCAATGGATCTGAGCAAGAGAATGGGTCATGCAAAGCCCCAAGACCTTTCGC
>JBILGK010000093.1:0-3674 GCA_044351065.1 Cyanobium sp. | reverse complement strand
ACAGCGCTCTGGCGTACAGCCCCATTCTCATCGGATTGGGCACGCTCTTTCAGCCACACCAGCGTCTCTGGATCCTCCTTCCAGCCACGCGCAAGCTCCTCCACAGCGCTCTTGCGTACAGCCCCATTCTCATCGGATTGGGCATGCTCTTTGAGAATCACCAGCGTTTCTGGATCCTCCTTCCAGCCACGCGCAAGCTCCTCCACAGCGCTCTGGCTTACAGCCCCATTCTCATCGGATTGGGCATGCTCTTTGAGAATCACCAGCGTTTCTGGATCCTCCTTCCAGCCACGCGCAAGCTCCGACACAGCGCTCTGGCGTACAGCCCCATTCTCATCGGATTGGGCACGCTCTTTCAGCCATACCAGCGTCTCTGGATCCTCCTTCCAGCCACGGGCAAGCTCCGACACAGCGCTCTGGCGTACATCCCAGTTCTCATCGGATTGGGCACGCTCTTTCAGCCACACCAGCGTCTCTTTGTGATCATTCCAGACTTCAGCCACAAGCGCGACGGCCTGTTGGCGAACCGCGATCACTTTCTTCGCTTCCTCCCCCCAAGGGTGATAGAAGTAGCTCAGGTCATATCTGATTAGGTTTCCCGCATCTTGGCGAACACGCGCCTCTGTGCTTCCGAGCTCGCGGCGATTGCGAACTTCGGCAACGCAGCGTGCAGCAAGGAAGATATGGCCGCAAGATTGATTCGGCTCAGGTTGCTGCAGCAACCACTCCAAGATCTCCTTGACAAATTTCGGCGCCAGTCGACCGGCCACGAGTCTAAGCACCTCATGCCAGGTTTCATCAGGCCAGTGCCCAAAGATCTCTGTCTTCAAGGCATCAAGCGTCAGCGTTTGCTCCACCTGGAAGCGATCCACAATCGCCTCCGCGCAGAAATACTCCAGAAAGGTGCGATGCACAAAGGCGTAGTTGCCGCCGCCCATGAAGCAGAGCATGAAATTTCGCCCCCGCAGTTGCTCGATCAACGCCCGGGCGGCGCGATCGGGTCGCAACCCGTGGATGCCCTGCAGGCCCTTGCTGAGGGTGCGTTCGAGCTGATTCTCGTCGATCAGATTGATCAGGTTGCCGGCTTCCCCATCCATACCGCCTTGCAGCGTCCAGGCAATTCGCTTCATCAGTCCCAGCTTGTCTGTGGCATCCAGCCGGGCATCGGCCAGCTCAGGAGAGGCCTCAAAGGCAAGATCGGTCTTCCATTGATGCAGCAACAGGCGGGAGCATTGACTGTAAAGCTCCGCCCGATCCCGCGGTAACTCCTGGGTGCGATTCAGGATCGCCATCAGCGTGAGCAGCAGCGGATTGCCCGCCAACTGCTGAATCGCGGGCGACTGATGAATCGCCTGCAACAGCGAGGCGCATTTGCGCTCGCCTTTGCTGCCATTCTCATAGGCCAACTGATGCCAGCGCCGCAGGAACACATCCGTCTGCTCCCCATCCAGCTCCTGCAACATGAACGGGCGAAATCCTTCCTGCCGCCAGCACTCGTGGGGAAAGCCGATCAGGCGCGAACTCACCACGATCTGCGCAGCCGGGTAATCGTCCGCGAAGCGGTGGATCGCCGTGCTCACCTTCTGCCGCAGCTGGGGATCGAACACCTCATCCAGGCCATCCAACAACACCCGGGTGCGGTTGTGCCGCAGCCACCAATCCAGCGCCTGGGGATCGAAGTGCCAGCGCCGGCCTTCGGCACGCCCCAGATAATCGAGGATGTCCTTCACTTCACCGTTGACGCGGCAGCTGGCGTAGTCCCGCAGGTCGATCAGCAGCGGCAACGGGGCGTCGTGCTGGAGTTGGCCGCCCATTTCCGCCCAGGCCAACACCAGATACTGCAGCAGCAGCGATTTGCCCGATCCTGGATCGCCCAGCACCACCACCTTCCGCTGCGAGGGATCCGCCAGCACCTCCAACATCGGCCGCGGCGATTGATCCAGATAGGTGCGGAACCGACGCGCAAGCTCCTCCTCCTCCAACTCCGCACCCTCCATGGTTCCTTCCTTCCGATGACGCCGCTGCAGCTCTTTGGGCAGCTCCATGGCCCTGGGCAGAAACTCCTCGCATTCGCGCACCGTGGGGGGGATGAACACCTCCGTCACCCGAATCTCGCGCGGCATGTCGCTGCTGGTGGCATCGAGCTGCTCCAGTTTCAGGTGCTGGTAATGCTTGGCCATCGCCTGGCCGTAGCCCGCGAGATCCAGGCTGGGGGTGGGGGCCGGGCGTGCGCCGGCCGGCGCTGGGGCAGCGGGCCCGTCAGGCAGCAGCGAGCGCAGAAACGGCCCCAGCGCGGCGTAGTCGTCGCCATACGCGATCGGCTGCAGCCAAGGGACAGCGGCAAGTTTCTGTTGGTAGGCAACCAGCTCGGAGGCGCGACACAACAGCCTGTGGCGGGGCACTACATCTTTGAGGGCTTCCGAGCCCCAAGCGATCAGTTGTTGAAAATTTGGATCCAATACCGTGTCGCCACAGCCCACGAACAGCAACGTTTTTCCCAAAGTGAACCATTGCAAGACCGCCTTGGCATGCGGGTCGTCTTTTACCTTGTGATAAGACGCCAGACCCAACACCACCGATTCTGGCTTTCGGTACTCGCCATGCAGATGGAGTATGCCCTGCCTGTGGCCACGCAGAACCTCCTGCACCGCGTTGCTCTCCTGCCAGGTGATGGCGGGGTGTCCCGTCGCTTGCTCGAGCAGATGGTCGTAATTCAGCGTGGCCAGCACTCCCGGTATGGCAGCCAGATCCTGCAAAAGGGTTGCCTCCTGAATTCTTAATGCGCCAACCGTGTCCGCCAGCCAGCCGCGGAAAATGCCCTCGCTGCGGGATTGCAAACGACTGGTAATGGTCTCCGCAGCGTTGATCATCAAGTCGGGCTTGCCACTGCGGATCAATCCGCGGAGCAGCTCCTCATCCCCATCCGCCGCGCCGATCCCGCTCAGCCGCTCCACCCCATGCTCCAGCAGCCCCCTCCAGGTGGCCACCTGGTGGCCCTCCACCCGCTGCTGGCCGCAAGCCGCCACGGAAACACCCGATCCCACCACCACAACCACCTGCCCGCTGGCGAGCTCCCTCTGGAGCTGATCGGTCTGGCTGAGCGATGGGCTCATCTGGCCTGGGTTGACAGGACTGGAAAACTCGCGCTGTTCGATGCCTGGCCACAAACCACCGCAAAGAAGCACCGCTTACGGCCAGGGTAAGCCCTTCTGGCACTACGCACAGGCGCCCCACGGGATGGTTGTGCGCTGTTTTGCCCCCTCCAAACAAGCGAGTTGAACCGCCGGATCACCTGGGAGCGGTCTCACCACAAGACCACCGCGTCAGCCTCGGAGGCCTGCAAGCGGCTCTACGCCCAGATGGCCACGGATCTCTCTGCGCTGAGCAGCGAACCGCTCTGGTGAGCTGGAGCGTTGGTGGGGAGACGCCCTCCTTGCCACCTGATACCTGTTGACTTGAACCCCATCCGTTTAGCCAGCCAAAACGCTGGAGGAGTGCCACCTGGCTTGCCAGGAGAAATCGGGGCAGATTGTGGTGGCAGGGCCAGTGTCAACCGACACGCAGAAAGTCCTCACTGCCGACACGAAAAGGTCCTCACTTTTGGGGGGGGTGTTGCCGCTTGTTTCGGCCATGGTCTGGGGCGTTGGCTGGGGCTGTTGCCCAGCGTCATGCCC
>JBILGK010000033.1:0-36231 GCA_044351065.1 Cyanobium sp. | reverse complement strand
GCTTCGGCACAGCAATGGCAAGGCCTTCGTGGAGATTGGCACTGGCGTGCAGAGGGAGATCACCTCACCCTGGAATCTCACTGCTGGCACCAACACCACCGAGTGGCAGATGCTGGCCGCCGACACCATTGGCGGTGTCAACAAGATCCTCTTGCGCAACAACACCGCTAACTTCCTCCACACCTGGAGCCTTGATGCCAACTGGAAATGGCAATCCTCCAGTGGCAACGATGGTTTCAACACATCGAAAGCCTGGGAGCTGGAGACCAGTTTCCAGGTGGATGCCACCAGAGATGGAATCATTGGCAGCCCCATCAGCATGATCTAGACCCAAGGCACCACCGAATTGGGGACTCATGAAAAGAACCAACTCGGCAGCGGTGGAGGAGTCGCCCCAGGCGCAGGCATGCCGCCTGCATCAGCCGCCGGAATTCCGGCCGTGAGCTCATCGACGCCAGCTCCTACGGGTCGCGCTCGAGATCGGTGCCCATGTAGCCGTCGAACCAGATGGTGGAGCTCCAGCAGATATGGGCGGGCTGAGGGAACCAGTCCCCCTTGGCTCACGGCAAGGAAACCCGGCGGAAAGGCTCACGCCGGAAGCGCCGATAGACAGCAATGTCGCTCTCCATAGACAGGATCTCCGCGATCTCCAGCCGCTCCGAGAGGGTCACCAAGGTGAGAGCAGCGCATTCACCAGGCAGATCGCCTCGATGCCCCCTTGGCTCACGGCCCTGAGCAGGTGGTTCAGTTGCGCGGTTTTCTGATCAAAGAAGCCCACCACCGCCTGATGGAGAAGCTCCTGGTGCTGGTCGTGGCTGAGCAGAATGCTCGAGTCGATTTGTATGACGACCCGCGTTGTAGGTCCCGTATCGAGCTGTTTCGTCTGGAATCGCGATCCCTGCGGTATGAAGGCGCAGCTGAATCTGGAGCGATTGACTGGCTCTCAACTCTGCTGCCAGGGGTTGAGCAGCTTCACCCCGGTGGCTTCGAAGTCGGCCAGGTTGCGGGTGACCACCACAAGGCTGTGCGCCAGCGCGGTGGCCGCGATCAGGCCATCGCGGAAAGGCCGGGGATCGGGAACATGAAGGGCGGCGCCGCGGCGAGCCACAGCGCTGTCCACGGCCAGGATCCTGCCCGTGAAAGCCGGCAGCACCGACTGCTCCAGCCACTGCCGCAGCAGAGAGCCCTGGGTTGCATCCCGCCTTCCCATCAACAGCACGCCCAGCTCAAGCTCGTGCAGCGTGATCGCAGAAACAAACAAGCTGCCAGCTTCCACCTGCTCGGCCCAGGCGGCGACACCCGGGTCGGCTTTGCCGGCGCGCACCTTGCGCAATTCAGAAACGACGTGGGTGTCGAGCAGGTACATCTGTTTGCGATCCGCCGGTCTCAGGTCAGATCGATTTCTCTCGCCGGCTCAGGCTGGCGGATCAGCGGCAGTTCCAGGTCTTCGGCGCCGGGAAAGGCCAGCAGGTCCGCGATCGAACAGGGACCTCCCAGCAGTCGGTGGTACTCCTCAATCGACAGCAGCACATGGGCGGGTGTGCCCCGGTCGGTGATGAATACCGGGCCTTGATTGGCGGCCCGCTTGGCACTGGCCGCATCCTGATTGAACTCTCTGCTGGAGATGGTTGTGGCCACTGGGTTCAAACAGCATTGCCTGCATGCTAGCAACGTTGCTACTTTTCCCCGTCGGGGCGCGGGTGGTTTCGGCTACCCCGCCACAAAACTCCCGTGCAGCCCATGGGGGATCGCCAGCGGCAGCTCCAGCACCGCCACCTCCGCCAGGGAGGCCGCATCCAGGATCACCAGGTCGCTGGCGCAGCGGGCGCCGTTCCACACCACGCACAGCACCCAGCCGTCATCCTCGGCGCTGGCGCCGGGGCGGGGCACCATCAGCGGTTCGCTCACGAAGCCCCGCGGCGCGGCGCTCCACACCTGCCGCTCGCCGCTGATCAGATCCAGCTTCTTGATCGCCTGCAGCGGATCATTGCCGGTTTCGCGCTCCGCCACCGCCATCCAGCCGTAGCGGGCCGGCAGGCCCTCCCGCTGGGGATTCACCATCGCGAATTCGCAGCAGCGCTCGCTCAGCCGGGTGGTGCGCACCGTGCCATCCGCCAGATTCAAACGGCATTGTTCGAGCAGGCCTTCGGGCAGCAGGTCGAAGTCGACGGCGCGGAAGTCGGTGTCGGGGCCGATCGAGGGGAAGTCGTCGTAGTAGATGCTCTCCACCACCACCTCCTCGCCCTCCTCCCAGGCATTGAGGTGGTGGAACACGAAGCCGGCGGGGGCATCGAGGATGCGGGGCGGCTGGCCGGCGAAGGTGCCGCCATCGCGGGGGATCAGCCAGAACTTCGCCTGCCCGCCCGGCCGCGACTTCAGGCACTGGGCGGCGCCGCACTGGCCGAGCAGGTAGGGCAGGGGGTTGAAGTCGATCGCGTTCTGCAGGAACACCGCCCAGTTGGGGGTGATCGCGAAGTCGTGCAGGAAGGCGAAGCCGTTGAAACTGTCGCTGCGTTCGCTGATCAACGCGCCGCTGGCCGGATCGAACTCCATCAGCCGCACGGTGCTGCGCGGGCCGCTCTTCACCCCGAAGGTGACCATCCGCTCGGCGCCGTGGTGGCCCGGATCGAAGCGGGGGTGGGCGCTGAAGGCCTCACCCGGCTTGAGGATCCCGCCCAGCAGGGAGAGGCCGCGGGTTTCGAGGGTGTCGGGATCGAGAGCGTGGGGGGAGCTGGCTTCCCAGAGGGCCAAGAGCTCATCGCCCAGGCGCACCACGTGCGTGTTGGCGATGTTCTTGAGCCGCAGGTCGAAGGCATTGGCCAGCGGCCCGCCCGGCTTCTGGGTGCCGAACACGCCGCGGCGCACGAAGCGACCGGCCTGCTCCTCCGCCAGCCAGCCCTCGGTGCGCACAAAGCGGTTGCGCAGCTGGGCGCCGCCGCTGCCATCGAAGTGCACCGCGCTGATCATGCCGTCGCCATCAAAGGGGTGATGCACCCAACGGCCGCCGCGCTCCAGCCGGCCGGGGCCGTTGCGGTAGAGGGTGCCGCGCAGCTCTGCCGGGATCGCGCCGCGGGCGGCCGCCAGGGGCACGTCGTCGAGCTCGACGCCGACGTTGCGGAAGGCGCTGGCCCAGTCGGAGCGGTCGTAGCCGCGGGTATCGGCGGTCGCTGGCGCGGCGGATCCGGCGGCGGCTGGAGCGGGGGCGGAGGGCATGGGGGAGGACTCGGCGGACGGCCGCGCAGCGGGGCGATAGCCCCATCATCAGGTAAAGGAGTATGAAGATGTGACTCCCGCTGCGGTGCCACCCCCCGTTTGCCAGCCGGCGCCGCTCAGCCCAGCTCCTCCGCGAACACCCGCCGCACGATTTCGGTGATCTCGGTGGCCATGCGGGCCTCGTCGCGCAGCGCGCTGGCCAGGTCGGGGGCGGTGGGGACCCGCAGGGCGAGGGCGAAGCAGCGCTGGCGCGCGGGCCGGGTGCGGATGTCGCGGAAGCTGGCGAAGGCCACGTAGGTGAAGGCATCGATCTGCGGGTCGTTCGTCTCCGCCCCGTAGCCCAGCTTGGAGAGGATCACCGGCTCGCCTACCGCGCCCAGCAACCCCAGGCGCTCCAGGGCCACATCGAGGTAGCGGGCCGTGTCGTGACCCAGGCCTTCCACCAGGGTGGCGAGGCTGGCCCATTGGGCGCCCGCCAGCCGCGCCTCCGGCGCCAGCTGCGGATGCCAGCCCAGCAGGGTGAGGCAGCGCACCAGGTCGTAGGCGCTCACCAGGTTGCGGTTGCGGGTCAGGGGGCGATTCCCCACCAGCACGCCCGCCGGACCCACCAGCCGGGCATCCGCCAGAAACGGCGGCTGGCCGTAGCCGCCGCACAGGCTGAGCCGGGGATTGCCGCTGAGGTTGCCCAGCCAGGTCTGGACATCGGCTTCGCCGTTGTTGCGCAGCTGCTTGAGCATCAGGCCGATGGCGTTCGAGGCGGCCACGCCCTGCCCGTAGCTCGCCATGGCGGTGAACAGGGGTGCGAAGGGCTGGGAGCTGCTCCCATCGCCTGCCTGCAACCGCGTGATGCCGATCGGTGTGCCAGGGCTGCGGCGGTTGGCCTGGCACACCAGCTGCAGCGCGGCCACGAACTTGGTGGCACTCCAGAACTGCACGTTGTCCGCCAGCGCCTGGCGGCCGTACCAGCGCACGCGCAGGGGTTGATCGGCGGCGAAGCTACCCACACACAGGCAGGCCTGGGCCACGGCATCGCTGAGGAACTCCAGGCCGCCCCGACCCTCCCGGCCGCTGATGATCGGCGGCACCACCCCCCGCGTCGGGTAGGGGAGGAAGGTGCCCGCGGGGGCGGGATAGGGGGTGAGCTGGGCGGCCGGCAGGACCCGGGCCAGGCGTTCGGCGTAGCGGGGCGGCTGGTCGCGGAAGGGGGAGGCGGCGAGGCCGCGATCCAGCCAGGGCAGTTTCTCCAGGCTGGCCTCCCCGCTGGCAGCCAGGGCCTGTGCCTCGCGGTGAAAGTGGCGGTACAGGCTGGTGGGGGCTGGCGGCTGGCGGGCCACGGCTGCCGCCAGGGCGGCGCTGGTGCGCGGTCCCACCAGGCCATCCGGTTGGAGCAGCAACCGCCGTTGCGCATCACGCACGGCCCGGGCGGTGGCGGGTCCGAACTCCCCGTCGGCGCTGCCGCTGAGAAAGCCGAGCGCGATCAGTTGCTCTTGCCGCGCCACCACCTCGGCGCCGCGGGATCCTTGCGACAGCATCAGGCAAGCGGCAAGACAAAAGCAGCATGACGCCAGGGCCGGGCGTCAGAGCTTCTCCGCCCCAGGGCGCGGGGGGGATCGGTTGGGGTCGCCGTTGGGGTCGCCGTCCTTGCGAATCGCCGTGATCGCCGCCTTCAGTGCCAGCTCCTCCTGGTGCACAAGCGCAGGTGGAGCTTCGCCGCTCATCAGCTCGGGCCAGGCGTGGCGCAGCCAGGCGCAGAAGCGTTCACATTCCACATAGCCGTGGCTGAAGGGCCAGGGGTGTGCAGACCAGTAGGCCAACATCACCGGCAGCATCCGTTCGCCCAGGCATGCCATGGTGCCGGGCAGGTTGAGCATCAGCGGTGAGAGCCTGTTCATCCGGTACAGGCTGCACTGACATTCCATGCCCGGATGCCGCAGCACAGCCAGGAAACGGCGCTGCTCCCGGGGAGTGAGATTGTAGTGCAGAGGGATCTGCTCGGGCGCAAGCCGCAGGCTGGAGCACCACTCGGCCGAGGCGCTGATGTCGGCCAGAGCTTGTTGAAAATCAGCCAACATGATGACCTCGATGGTTGGGGCTGGCGGTGCGGCGGCAGGCGAGGGAGAGCTGATGCATCCGCTCCAGTTCTTGGGTAAGTCCGTTGATCCCCAGCTCAGGAAAATAGGATTCGCTATACTCAAACGTGATCGCCCGCAGGTTGTCGCACCGCGGTAGAAACTCCGTTGCCATCGACCACACCTCAGCTGGTGTCAGTCGCGAATGGCTGTCTGTGTAAAAGCCATTGAATTCATCACCGCCAGCCAGATGCACCTCCACCACGGCAGATGGGTCCAGGCGGCTGAGATAGCTGTCGACCGACTCCCCGCCATTGCGCTCACACACCAGCAGATTGTGGAGATCCAGGAGCATGCTGGCCAGCCCCCGTTGATGCAGCTCGTTGAAGAATTCTGGTTCGCTCATCTCCATCTCCGGAATCGGCGTGTAGGTGGCTGGATTCTCCAGAAGGATGGGGCAGCCAAGGGTTGTGCGCAGGCGTTGGAGCTTGGGAGCCAGCAGATCGAGCACCTCCTGGTCGTAGTTCACAGGCACCGGGATCGCGGTGTCGCTGTGCGCTTCGCCCCCACGGCACGGGGCCATGATGTTCAGGTGTTCGCTCAGCCAGCGGAGGCCACCCAGGCTGGTCTGCACCGTCGCGATCGCTTCCACCATCGCCCCATCCAGCGGCACGGCACCGGGCAGCGAAAGCCCGAAGCTGTGGGCATTGAGCGGTCGTCCGTCCGCCATGGCCCGCACCATCGCCAACCAGTCGGCTGGATGGTGAAAGCGCGTGCTGCTGGCGGGGCCGAAGTCGTATAACAGGCGGGAGGGGATAACCGAAAGGTGCTCCACCAGATCGCCTGCCTTGGCCATCACCTCAGGCGTGGTTGGATTCACGAGCAAACCGACGCTCGGACGAAAGGGATCCATGGTTACTGGTTATCAACGGGGGTGAACAGGAAAGGGCCACCCGTGGGCGGCCCCGGTGCGACGGTCGTCCCAGGCTTCAGAAGCCGATCTTGGCGAGATTCACGTTGAACGCCGGCTGAATCCTGGGGTCGGTCACCAGAAGGCGATCCAGTCCTGATTTGCAGGGTGCGCAGGCCCCGAGGGGCGGCCGGACCAGGATCGGAGCCTTGGCAAGGATGGAGGTGAGGCCACCGTGGACCTGCTCCAGATCGCTGTCGTCCAACATCTGGGTATTGTCGGAGTGGGAGGTTGCGTGTTGCATGATCAATCCTCAGGGGATGGTGTGAGCGGGGAACGGTGTGTTCCCTTGAACGCACTGTCATCGCCCCGGCGGCATCAAGGAGTGGCCGCGATCAAGGGTTGCTGTGAGATCGATCACGAACGCAGCAGCCGCAGGTTCCCCAGGGTGCAGGGGATCTCCCTGCGGCGCCGGCGGGCGAGGACAGGATGGCTCCGGGCTCACCCCCGCCGGATCGCTTGGCGTTCGTCATCCACGCGCTGGATCCCCCAGAACTGGTGTGACGGATCCGTGGTCAGGGGCTCGCGGGGACGGCTTGAGAGGCCTTGTTGAAATCCGTCAGGGAGGCATCTCTAGGCAGGGAATGGTGCAGTCAATGGCTGAATCTTTGCCGTAGGCTGTTTAGATCGCTATGGGCAACACAGTCATTCGGCCGCAATCGATGCCGGCGGAAAGATGGGTTTCCGTAGCGTGAATCTCCCCTGGAAGAGGGCCTCCACACCGCCCCTATCCGCCGGATCGGCTGGGATTGGGCCGCCTCTGAAATCTGCGGACGGGCTGAAAGGAGGCAGTGCCGAGGCGCCCGTGGACCCGATGGCGTGTTGGTGGCCGATGCCGAATGGGTGTTGCTGAGCCAGCCGCTGCCGGCAGGTCCCGGCAAGGCCGGCAGGTCAGTTGCCGCAGGGCTTCTCGGACGCCCAAACGCAAGGGGCCTGCGGGCAGGGGCTGGCGCTGGCGACGTTGGGATTGGCGCAGGGCTGGGGGTCGGCGGCGCGGGCCGGTGCGGCGAGGGCCACCAGGGCGGCGAGGCCGGCGCCGATCAGAAGGGTGGGTCGCATGGCAGTGCTTCGGACTGATTCAGCCAGGCTAGGCCCCTCCGGCCCTTTCCAGCACCCCCTTGCTGCTCGGCACCGCTCCTGCTCGCCGCGGATCGATTTCGGTGGCCATGCGCAGCGCCCGGGCAAAGGCCTTGAAGCAGGCCTCCACGATGTGGTGGGAATTCACCCCGTCCAGCTGACGGATGTGCAGGGTGAGGCCGCTGTTGTTGACCACCGCCACGAAGAACTCCTTCACCAGTTCGGTGTCGTACTGGCCGATCCGTTGGGCCGGGATTCGCAGGCCCCAGCTCAGATGCGGCCGGCCGGAGCAGTCGAGTGCCACCTCCACCAGCGCCTCGTCCAGCGGAGCGGTGAAGTGGCCGAAGCGGTGGATGCCGCGGCGGTCCCCCAGGGCCTGGGCCAGGGCCTGACCCACGGCGATGCCCACGTCTTCGTTGCTGTGGTGATCGTCGATGTGGGTGTCGCCTGTGGCGCTGATCTCCAGGTCGAGCAGCCCGTGGCTGGCCAGTTGGTGGAGCATGTGGTCGAGGAAGGGCACGCCGCTGCTCACCTGGCACTGGCCGCTGCCATCGAGATCGAGCCGCACGCGCACATCGGTTTCGCCGGTGACGCGGTGGATGGTGCCGGTGCGGGCGGGATCGGAGCTCACGGAATGGGCGGCAGTCTCCTTCCATGCTGGGGGATCGGGGCTCCGCTTGGGAGATCCAGAGGCTCAGGCGGGGGAGATCCAGGCGAACGATTGGAACACCCCGAGGATGTGCCAACCCAGTCCGAGGGCGTTGAGGCCCCAGAGCAGCAGCTGCAGCCGCAGCAGGTCGCGCAGCCAGGGGCGCGCACGCAGATTGAAGCGCTTGACGATGCGTGGATCTTTCGATCGGCTCAGCCAGAACAATTCCACCAGTTGCAGCAGCCGCATCACGGTGTAGATGAAGCCCACCCAGATGGCCAACCCTTCCCCCATCAGCGCGTCGGCGAGAAAGAGAGTCACCACCTGGGCCAGCAGGAGCAGCAGATAGGGCTCCAGGCAGCAGCGCACCACCCTGTCCTTCTGCCGCAGCAACCAGGCCAGCAGGGGAGCCAGGATGCCAAGGCTGATCAGTACGGGGTAGCGCAACTGCAGGATCAGCAGAAACACCCGGTCCAGGGAGCGCATCATCACACCCCCGATACTCTCCGGAGCCACGGGCCGGGAAGCCATTGGCTGATTGTCAGGGTCGGGAATGGGGGGAGGCGCGTCTGCCACAGAAAAGATCTGTAGCCCGGGCTCGGCTCTGTCCGCAAGGATGAAGATGCGCCAGACCGGTATTTCTTTGCCATGGTGCGGCGCCGAGGTAGAACCCCATTCGTAGTGGATTGGCGGACTTTTCGGCAGCTGGGTTGGCAGGTTCAGCAGTTCGTCGGCCCTGGCAAGGTAATCCTTCTTTTGGGTTGCCAACAGCTTGTCGCCACTTTCGTTTGGCTTGTCGCTATTCTCCGTGATCCATTGCCTCACCTTGGCCAACGTGGATGCCTGGGCCTGCACGGGCTCGATTTTCATGCAGCGAAGTACAGCATCCGCGTTGGCCAGGGAAGATTCTTTTTTGATGTCCCTTCCGGTGCTTTCGAATTGTGTGGCCAGAAACTCTTGGCAGTTCGATAGATGGATGTAGAGGCTGATCGCCTTTTTGCCTACCTCATCGGGAACCGTCTCCAGAATCTGCGCAGGGAAGCTTTTCAGCGGGTTCGTTTGGGTCGCCAAGCTTCTGAGGCCATCGCGCAGAGTCAGGACACCGGTCTCGGGATCGAGCGAAAAGTAGTTCTGCAGAGAGGTGTCTGCCGTGGTGCTCAAGATGAAGCGGGGGGTTTTGGCAATCGGCTTCAGCGATGCGCCGTTGCGAAGGTTGGCAACGGAGTACGCCAATTCTGTTTGGCCTGCGCCGATCGCTGCCAGCTCACTCTGCAAGACTCCGGCGAAGCCGATGAAAAGCATCAAGAGCAGACCCGTCAGGAACAATCGGCGAATATGGCGACTTTGATTCAGCCGTGGCAAGCGCCAGCTGGCTTTTTTCCTGGGCCAGATTGGAGCTCTCATCGTGCAACCTCCGCTTCCACATCGAGTGGGATCTCGAAGGTGGAGACGAATACCTGCGCTCCGATTCTTTCCCTTTGCTCCGGCGTCATCAGCGTCGGGCAATAGCGTGAAGCAGGCTCCTTGAACATGGTGTCATCGAAGCGGTCTCGGGGCAACAGGAATTTGTCAAAGAACCAACGCAGATTATTCTTGTCCCAGGTTCGCTCCGCTTGGCAGAAGCCGGTTTTGATCAATTCCTTTGAGGGCAGATGGATGCCGCCGACCACCCTGATCAAATCTTCATCGGCGAGGTTGGAGCGCTTGGCGTAGGATGGGATGATCACGCGCACCCGTAACAGCTTGTAATTGTTGGGCGGGGAGAGTTTTGGGACAAGAATGATCCGCTGCGCTTTGATTTCCTCCTGGGGTCGGATGTCGTTGGCGTCGAACAAGGGGCCGAACCCGATCACCTCCCAGGCGTCTTTGGAGCGCTGGTAGCGAGAGCTGGCGGTTCCATCCAGGGAAAGCATGTTTCTGCCTAAAGACATCTGATCATTGACATCGTTGATCAGCTGATCTTCCTGGTAGGGAGGTTTGATTGCCCCTTTGTCATAAACTGGAGACTTCAGAGCCACGCCGTAGGCCGCCCAGTATGTTTTGCGGATTACAAGTACTTTATTGCTGGAATTCTTTGCCGAAACTGTGAGAACGACCGGTTGGGGGTTGCCGATCGTCTCGCTGAGGGTCTTGAGGCGTTTGATTTCCAGTGCCAGGGAGATGTTTACCGGTGCGACCGCCGGTCGCACCACTTCCTGGAAGAAGAAAACCCAGGCCCCCCAGAGAAAGCCCCCCGCCGCCAGCAGGGCTCCGAGTGGCTTGGTCCAGTCGCCATCTTTTGGTTGGATTACGGAAGCTAAGCGAGACCGTATGCGATTTGGCATCTGCGCGGTAAGAGAGGCGAAGAGATATGGGTGTGGCACCTCTGTTCTCTCCAGCTAGCGAGGCCGAGCCAAAGACATCCCCTAATCTGCGGTATTTCTTCATGATTCACCTGTCGCGCTTCAGGGTCTTGCCCGGCCTTTAGCGCAGTGCCGAGCTCGCGCCACGGGTAATTCTGTAAAGACTTGCTACAGAAGGGCTTGACTGATGAGGCGCGCGCTCGCTTTACCCCTAACTATGAAATTAGTTCCCTTTTGGTCAGCCGCTCCTTCTGGCCAGAAATTGTTGCCGGAGGGCAAACTTTGCCTCGCCAACTGGAGCGTACCCCCCATCCCCTTTTCGCTTCCCACCATGGCCGCACCGATCCGCACGGCTTCCTCCCCTGCCCGCGCCAACCCTCTGCTCGGCTCCATGAGCCAGCCTGGTCTTCTGCTGGCGGCAGCTCTGCTGCTGATGGCTCTCACCACACCCGCCTACGCCCAGCGTTGCAGCACCCAGAATGGCCAGACGATTTGTTGCGATAACAGCGGCAACTGCTACAGCAAGTAACTGCCAATCCCGACCCTGAAAGCAGGGCTCCCCCATCCTTGGCAAGCGCCCCTGGCCAGATGTGCCACTCAGGCGGTGGTCACTCCCTCCGCCCTGAGCCTGTCGAACGTTGGTTCGCAGCGGGGCAGTAAGGCTGCATCGCGATGACGCGGCTGCCGCGTTGTCTTTTTGCCTACTCACCGCCATGGGATGCTTCCGGCCGTTTCCGGCTGTGCTTTTTCTGGCCCTGGCCCTGGCCCTGGCCCTGGCCCTGGAGCTGGGCTTCGGCCTCCCAGACGCCCCGGCCCAAGCTGCCTCCCTTGGCGCTCTGTCCCCGAGCAGTCCTTCCTGCTTGGCCTTGCCGGGATCGCCGCAGGACTACCGCTGGACCTGGCAAGACGACACGCAGGGCAGCTTCCGGGTCGAACAGATCCTCTCCGCGCAGGCGGAGCCCAGCGCCCCCACCTCGCCATCGCGCTTTCTGGTGTGTGGCCAACTGACGTCGCCTGGACGCCAGCTTGGGCGCGACTTGCCTTTGACCCTTCGCCTGGCGCCATCCGGAACGGCCGTCTTCCAGATCCGCCTGGAGGGCCCCTATCGCTTCTGGGTGCGGCAGCCCGCTGAGGTCTCGCTCATTCTCCGAGAGACCCCGTCCGAATCGGGGCGGGCAGCGCCGCTGGAGTCCCCCTTCTCGGCTGCCCTTCTCTCCCGCCAGATCCTGCTGTCGACACGGAGTTTCTGTGCCGCCCTCACCCTCGCTGGGGTGGGCCTGGCTTACGCCCTGCTGGCGAAAGCCGTGCATGATTTCTATGCTTCCGGGCGCCCGACGGAGGGACCTGCGGCGGCTGCCAAGCCGCATGTTCTGCGCAGCCTGAGCCCCATCGTGGTGACCGCCAGTGACTACGGCGCTGCCAGCCTCTCGAATCTCCAGATCTTCTGGTTCACGCTGATTGTGCTGGGTCTGCTCAGCTACGCCTGGCTGGTCACCGGCAGCATTCTCAATCCTTCGGCGGATGTGCTGTGGTTGCTCGGCATCGCTTCCGGCACCAAAGTGCTCTCCGCCAGCATCGGCTCGCTGCGGCAGCGCCTCAATCTCGACAACTGGAACTGGTTGGTCGAAAACCAGCTGCTGCGACCGGAAAGTGAGATCGATCCAACTCAGACGGCGCGCTGGCGCGATCTCGTTCTGGTGAATGGGGTGCTGGATCCGAGTCGCTACCAGCTGCTGGGCTTTGGCTTCCTGATCGGTCTGAGCCTGCTCTTCGGTAATCAGGATGTGGTCCAGTCGTTCCAGATTCCCGAGTTCTTCCGAGCGCTCCAGGGCCTGAGTAGCGGTTTCTATCTGTTCGGCAAGGCCGTCAGTCCCAACGACCTTACGGAACTGGACAATCGCATCGCCAGCCTGCGGGCGGCCTCCGCTGTCCAGCCCCTCTCGGCGGAGGATCAGGGATACCTGCGGCGTACGATCAGCGCAATCTTCGGCACGGCAGCGTTGGGGCAGGGACTTCGCTGAGCGGGGCTGGGTCAGGAGCCAGGGGGGCGTGTGTCATCGGCCCGGGCCCATCTCGATAGCGCGAGCTTCGCTGCGGAGGTCATTCCCAATAGCTGTGCTACTGTTGAAATTACATTGATTGACCTTGGCGGAAGATGAAGGTTTTCGAGGCCTCGCTGGAAATAAGTGTAGATCAGTATAGTAATGCTGCCGACCTTATCCTTTCGTTGGGCCGGGCAGTCGCGGATCAAATCGCCCCAGGTGAGCAAGTGGTTCGCTTTGTCGTTACAAGTCAGTCCGCTAGCCGATTCTTCTGCGAACTGGGTATTTTGACCATGCCCCTGGCGAGGGAAAGCTGCCGTTGTTTGGTTTTCGGAGGCGTGACTATAAAGATGAACGGGATTTTAACGCGGTTTTCCTGGTTCCCACTGGAATTGGAGCAGAAATCGGCGGTCACAGCGGCGATTCCGGGCCGGCTGCTTGCCTCTTGGCATCCATGTGTACTCACCTGATTACACACCCCAATGTTGGCAATGCCGCGGACATCAATGAACTCCCCTCCAATGCGCTTTATGTAGAGGGTAGTGTTATTGCTGATCTTTTGATGGGGACCGTGGAGCTCCAGACAGTCAGGGCCAATAGACTGCTACTCCTGATGGAAAGGCATACGGACCCTTGGTTTATGGATGCAACGGTGAATATGGCCTCTGCCGCACGGGCGGCAGCTGGGTTTAATATCGGTGAAGTTGTTGTTCTTCAGTGCAATTTCTCCATGCGTTCCCTCTACTCTCCTTCTGGCAGGGCTGCCGGGGAAGTGGATGGGCTGGAGAGCGTATTTGACTGTTTGGATCGCCGTCGCGGCTCATTTGACGCGGTGGCGATCTCCTCGCTGATTAAGGTGCCTCACCATTACCACAAGGACTATTTCGATGATCGTGACGATCAGATTGTCAATCCTTGGGGTGGAGTAGAGGCCATGCTTACTCATACCCTCTCCCGGCACTATCGAGTGCCAACAGCCCATGCCCCTATGATGACATCAAGGGAGGTCCAGACATTAGATTTTGGCCCTGTTGACCCTCGCAAAGCAGCCGAGCCGGTCTCTTGCACCTATCTTTTCAGCGTCTTAAAGGGCCTGCATAGGAGCCCAGCCATTTGCTCCTCTGCAGGTAATCCAGGTGCGGCTGGTCGTATCGGAGTAGAAAATATTCATTGTCTGGTTATCCCTGATGGCTGCATTGGGCTTCCCACGCTGGCTGCCCTCGCGCAGCAGATTCCAATCATCGCCGTGCGTGGTAATCAAAACTGTATGGCGACGAGCCTCTCAAGCCTGCCGGGTGCGAGTCAAGGTATTTACTTTGTCGAAAACTACCTCGAGGCCGCGGGCGTGCTGGCAGCCCTGCGCAGTGGCATTGACTTAGCCTCCGTGAGAAGACCTATCCATCCGACCAAAGTCACTGTTGAAGCAGATGCCTGATCCGGAAAGACACCGCTTCATTGCCTTTGTTAGTCGACGGGAGGAAATGCGAGAATATTCTGAGATGAATCCGACATGTGACTTTGACTTTGCTTCCTTTTCCCCGCTTGGGGCTGACGTTGTATGTATTAACCCTCAGAATCTCTATGAAGCGGTGAACGCTTTTTCGGCCATGCACCGAGAAAGACCATTTACAGCAGTTTTGAATCGCAAGGAGAAATGTGTAATTCCTGCATCACGGCTCGCTTTGGCGCTTGGTCTGCCCCCACTCTCACGTAATCCTGAGGTGGCTCGTGATAAGTATCGGATGCGTAAGCTGCTGAACTCTAGTGATGACCACCCAAGAACTACTCTCATTCGTAAGAGTACCGACTTAGGGCAAATAGAGGCAAGTATGTTCCCCTGTGTTTTGAAGCCACGTTTTGGCTTCAATAGTCGCTCCGCCGTTATGGTGACAGACAAGGATCAACTGGAAGCCGTCCATGCGGAGCAATATCGTCTTTATTCGCAGTTGCCCAAACAGGATGGAACGAGTGCTGACTTTGTTGTCGAAGAGTTTATATCTGGCTCTGAGCATACAACCGAAACGCTGCTAAAGGATGGTCGCCCGCTCTTCCATCTCCTCTCAGATAAACTTGCGATGACGCCGCCTTTCTTTGTGGAGATTGGCGACAACATGCCAACTTGTTTGGCGCCTTCACGACAAGCCACCTGTATAACGGCTGTTGAGCGTGCGATCAGTCTGATGGAAATCAGCAATGGTTGGGCTCACACAGAAATTAAACTCGATGGTTGCAGAGCCGTTGTGATTGAGTGCGCAGCGCGAATGGGGGGTGGCTACTTTGAGAGGTTGTTTCACGAGGTCTATGGGATTAATCGTATGCAGATGCTCATCGCATTGTTTCTTGGTTGTGAGATCCCGCCTACACCTTCCCTGCGCACTTACGCGGCTGCACGTCGAGTCGTCGTTTATGGCCCCTTGCGATGGAGAGATCTCACCAGCTCGCACGATCTCTTTCAGGCTACCAATCTGATTCTGCTCTGGCCTGAGAGCTCATCGGAGATCAGTCGAGAGTTGGCGGGTCCTCCGTTTGAATTCAGTAATACTCTATGCGAATTCTTGGCATTGGGATCATCGCCCGAGGCCGCACAGCAGCTGGCAGACCATTGTTTGTTGAGGGCCCACTCTAGCCTCACTTGAAATTGCAATGCAGACGGAAACGGCCCTAAGTTGTCTGCTCATTGGTGAGGGTAGCCTGCTTCTGCGTTGTGCTGATTTGCTTGCCCAGCGCGCCTATCGCATAGTGGCGATTGTTACGCACGATCAGGCGATGCAGGCGAGCTTCCCGATTTACTCCAGTATCGCCGAAGCTGTCAGCGACCTGCGTGAGCGGCCGGATCTTTTGTTTAGCATTGTCAATCGATTTATCTTGACTACGGCTGAAATCCAAATTGCCACCCTGGCAGCGATTAACTATCATGATTCCCCCCTGCCTCGCTATGCGGGCGTCAATGCGCCTTCCTGGGCCATCTTGCACGGACAACCTCTGCATGGCGTAAGTTGGCACCTTCTTAGTGCCGGTATCGACACGGGCAATATTCTGGTTCAGCATGAATTTGCGGTGGCAGCGAATGATAATGCTCTCACCCTCTCGCTCAAATGTTATGAGCATGGATGGCTTGCCTTTGCAGAGCTGCTGGCTAAAATCGAAGCGAGACAGCTTGATGGTTATCCCCAAGAACTCAGCCAACGGCAATACTATTCACGCAGCCAACGACTGCCACGTCAGGGAATCATTCGCTGGAGCGATGATGCCGCATCGATAAGCCGTTTTGTCAGAGCGGGCCAACTAGGCCCTTACCCGAACGACTTTGGCTTGCCAAAGCTTTTGTTGCCTGATGGAACGCTTGTTGTAGTAGGTGAGGTTTCTCTCCATGGCCGAGCTGTTGCTCAACCAGCAGGACTGATCCTCGACGTTGATTCCGCATCCATGCAAGTAGTTGCCGGTGATGGTGTGATTATCCGTCTCAGTAACCTGATCACCCCCGACGGACACCGCTTTGACCCGATCCGCTGTGAGCGCGGTGCTCAGCTTCCCGGTCTGAGCTCATCCGAGGAGGAATCGATTGCCACAATAACCCTTTCAGCCAGCTCGCAAGAAGATACACTGCGTCGCTCTCTCCGCAACTTACCGCCTTCTTTGCGTCCCCGATTCCAGCGGCTTTTCAAGTATAGTGATAGTGGTGAGTATGTCTTTGATCAGGACATTGATTCGGGTGGGGACTTTGCTGATGTTGCCGCTGCTCTGCTGATTCGCCTTCTCCGCCAAGCCAGTGCGAGGCCAGCGTTGCTTGGCATCTATCAACCCAGCCCAGTCGGCTTTCGGTCAGTGCGACCGTTTGTTTGTCGATCACTTGATTCAGAGGAGATCGCCGCTTCCATACAAGCTGAGCTTGACGCTCCACCCCTGCCAGCAGATCTTCCCATGCGCTTTTCTGAATTGCGCAGGTCTTGGTTGCGTGTCGAGGCAATTTCTGTGTGCCTTTCGGCTGAGCTTGATCCGCCCATCTCCAACCCGGGCCTCTTGATTTGTGTGGGTCACTCCAAGTTGTCCCTTCGCTTCAACTCTACTCAGTTCGCGGCTGAGGAAGCCGCTCAATTGGCCTCTTATTGTTTTGGTCGGTCTACAACCCCTCCCCCCCATCCGCAAGCGAGCTTAAGCTCTGCACGTACGGTGCAGCAATCCATAGCGCACCAGGCATTGCTGTCTCCAGATAAGGTTGCGATTGAGTGTGGACCGCAAACCCTTACCTACGGCCAACTTGAGTGTCGTTGCCAAGCTATTGCGGAGTACTTGCTCTCCCAGGGCGCTGCCCGTGAAACCTTGTACGCCATATTGCTTCCCCAGGGGCTCGAGTTTCCTGCGGCTGCGCTGGCGGTATTGAAGTCTGGCGCTGCATACATTCCCCTTGATGTCTCGGCGCCTTTATCTCTGCTTCGCAGCATTCTCCTGGATGCTCGCCCCTTGGCAGTGATTACAACCATGGCTTACCAGGAACTTGCCGAGCAGCTTCACTGCGATGCTGTTTACCTTGACTCGGTATTGCCTCCCCCTCTCTCTTGGAGGGAACCCGACGTGGATAGTAGTGATCTGGCTTATGTCCTCTATACATCTGGCAGTACAGGCCCGCCGAAGGGATGCATGATTGAACATGGAGCACTGGCGCATTTCATCGAAACTGATATCTCCCACTATGACATCCGCCCTTCCGATCGGGTCCTTCAGCTTTGTGCGGTTACGTTTGATGCCTCGGTTGAGGAAATCTTTGCCACCCTCTGCGCGGGCGCAACACTCGTTATCAGGACCGCCACACTTCTCCACTCTGCGGATTCCTTTCTTGACTTCTGTGAGGCTGAGGGCCTCACAATTGTGGGTATCTATCCCTCTTTGCTGGCTGATGTTGTGGCGGCCATGGAGCGGCGTAATCGCTTTCCCTCCACTGTGCGCATTGTCACCACTGGAGGCGAGGCTGTCCCTGTCAGTAGCGTTGAGAGCTGGCGTCGCTTCTTCGCCCAGCTGCGCTTGCCTGCGCCACATTTATATAATGTCTATGGGCTTACCGAGACGACGGTTGCAAACTTTGTCGCCGATCTCTCGCTGCCGAGTGAGAGCCCCGGGGAGGTATCCATCGGGCGGCCATTGCCAGGCAATCAATACAAGGTGGTTGACTCCTCCATGAAGGCCGTTGCAACAGGCGTTGGCGGCGAGTTGCTGCTCTCGGGCGCCCAGCTGGCGCGAGGCTATTGGAACAGACCCGCAATCACACAACATCGCTTCTGCCATGATCCGGTGGATGGTAGCCGCTGGTTCCGCACCGGTGACTTTGTCTGTGCCGGACGTGACTGCAGCCTGTATTTTATTGCCCGTCATGACCGCCAGGTGCAAGTAAACGGGATTCGCATTGAGCTGCAGGGAGTTGAGCGCGAGATCCTGGCCCATCCCTCCGTATCACAGGCTGCAGTTGTGGTGCAACGCGATGAGAAGGCTCAACCCCTGCTCGTCGCCTACTGGGTAAGCCAGGCTGGCCAGAATCTCTCCCCCACGGCTCTGCGAAGTTTCCTGGTTGACCGCCTTCCAGCCCATGCAATCCCGGTGTTTTTTGTTGGCTTGGAGACGATGCCACTCACCAGCAACGGCAAGCTGCATGTTGACGGCTTGCCTTCCCCCTTGTCCCGAGGGAAATCGGAGGAGCGGCTGCTTCCGATCTCGGATGATCAACGCATGTTGCATCAGCTCTGGGCGGAAGTGCTTGGCCATGCGAATTTTGGTGTCGCGGACAACTTCTTTCTGGTCGGAGGCAATTCACTCGCGGCCGCCCGACTTGCCTCCTCTCTGGAATGCCGCTTTGGCTCCCAGCTTTCCGTCGAAGTCATTTTCCGCCACCCGAGCATTGATGAGCAGGCCGCCTGGTTGACGGCGCGTCATTCCGACCGTCCGAGCAATCTTGTGAGGCTGCAGCCGATGGGGAATCGCCTGCCGTTGTTCGTTGTTCATGGCTGGGGAGGGACCGTCGGGGGCTTCATTGAACTGGCCCGTGCTTTGGCACCCGAACGTCCCGTGATCGGAGTGCAGGCGAGCCGGATCCATGAAGCTGAAAGATCTCACGCAAGCGTCCGGGAAATGGCCCGGGCCTACGCCGATCAGATCCTGGACATGGCCGCGGCGAGGCCGGTCCACCTGCTGGGGTATTCGGCGGGTGGCTGGTATGCCCATGCTGTGGCCGAAGCGTTGCTGGAGCGCGGCGCGCGCCTCGGCCTTTTTGCCGTACTCGATACGCATGCCACCGCACGCATCCATCGTCGCCTGGGCCTGATGTTGTTCGCCCGCCGGGTGATGCCCCGTTTCACCCCGAGCGTCAGAGGGCTGATCACCCCGCCTCCCGGAGAGCGGCGGCGCCTGTATCTGCTGGAGCGGTTCCGTGCGGTCAACCGCCATCTCCATGGCTATCTGCGGGTGCGCGTGCCGAATCGGCAGCGGCTGGCTCGTGCTTTCGCTGGTTCCCTGCCTGCCTCCCCTCCCGCCGTGGATCCCTTCGCGCAGCTTCCTTGGGAGGGGTACCGCCCCTCCCGCCTGCCTCTGGTGGTGGATCTGTTCGCTCCGCCGGCCAACATGGTCTTGCACCGCAAGCTCTGGCACTTTTATTGCCGGGGCGGAGTGCGCTGTCACCCGCTGTTCCTGGAACACACGGATTTTTTTCAACCGGAGCTGATGCCAGAGCTGGCCCGGGCCCTGGAGTTGGCCCTGGCCCTGGCGGAAGCTCCTTTTCATGACGTGCCCCCTCCCGGCTCCATGCCTGGCTGAGGCAAGAGCTCAGGGGACCGGCGCTATCTCGGGGCTCCCCAAGCACGGATCTCCGGCTCGTGCCGCCATGAGGTGGGCAACTTAACAATTCGCAAATCTTCCCGGAACTTTCGCCTGATCCCGTAGGGTGACGGTTGGTGGCTAAGCAACTCCGGCCTTTTCTGAGGAGAAGGGCCGTTGCCTAAGCCTGCTTTCATTCTCCGTTAGCACAATGTTCGACTTCTCGATTAACCTCCGCGTTTTGAAGCGCCCTGGTCTTGACGACCAGGAGGGGCGGGTCAAGGTGACGCTGGATGCGCTCTACGTGGAGTTACCCCGGGGGGGCGGCCCTCCCCGGGGTAACTCCACGATCCCTGCCGCGTACCGCAATGTGCAGGTGAAGCTGTTCAGCTCCACCGACAAGCTCCTCAGCGGCGATGACCAGCTGCTGGAGACGCGCACCCTCCGCTTTCCGGTCAGCTTCTCCAACGCCGTCAGCACCATCACGTTCGATACGGAGGACGTTGCCCTGGCCAGCGGCTCCTACTACCTGATCGCCCAGCTGCAGGGCGCGAGCGGGGCGGAGGCGGCGCAGTATCTGGCCAACAACCAGAGCAGCCAACTGGTGAACCCGACGGGGGCGGACCCGATCCTGGTCTGGACCAGCTGCGCCCTCAACGCGATCAAATCGGCGGGCAGCAACGGCAAGCCCGGTATTCCCCCCACCACCGGCACCCGCCTGATGGCGATGCTGTCCACGGCGATGCTGGACACCCTGGCGGCCTTCGGCAATCAGGTGGACTATTACCGGATCGATCAAAATGCTCCGGCGGGTGCCAATCTGAATGCGGCCCTGGTGGGGGCGGCCCAGCGGATCCTCTCGCTCGAGCTTCCCGGGGAGAGCAGCCTGATCCAGGATCAACTCGCCCTCAGTCTCCAATCCCTGACCGGCTCGCCGGCGGGCATCCAGTCGGGCTTGGCCTTCGGTGCCGGCGTGGCCGACCAGATCCGTGCCCTCAGGGCCAACGACGGCTCCGCCAACACCACCCCCTTCAACCCCCCGCTTGGCGGTCTGCCGGGATACACCTGGACGCAGGCCACCTCCGGACCCACCGCCGGGGTTGCGCTGGGTGCCTATTGGGGATCGGTGACCCCCTGGGTGATCAGCAGCACCGAGGCCTTCCGCTCCAACGGCCTGCAGGCCAGGCCGGATGTGAACCTCGATCTCTATGCCCAGCAGTTGAACGAAGTGCGTCTCTACGGCGGCCTGGCCAACACCAGCGAGACCACACTTTTGCGCACCGCCGACCAAACGGAGATCGCGCTGTTCTGGGCCTACGACAGGCCCGACACCTTCCGCCCCTACGGCCAGCTGCTCGACATCGCCATGGATGTGGCGGTGGAGGAGCAGACCTCCCTGGCCACCAACGCCAAGCTGATCGCCAGCCTGAGCCTCTCGATGGCGGATGCGGTGATCTGCGCCTGGAAGGAGAAGTACGACAACATGCAGCCCCGCCCGTGGGACTTGATCACCGGCAGCTTCTCGGATACGGACGGTTCACCCCTCACGGTGCGCGACCAAAACTGGAGTTCCTTGCTCTCCTCCATCAATGGCGTCCAGTCGCCCCCGTTCCCGGATTTTCTTTCCGGCCATTCGGCGATGGGAGGCACCTTCGCCAGCGTGATGACCCATTTCTTTGGCAATGGGGTTGACTTTGAGGCCACCTCCGAGGAACTGCCGGGCGTGGAGCGCAGCTTTGATGGCTTTGTCGATCAGGGGGGCGTTGCGCGCAACAGCTTCTATGAGGCCGGCCTGGAGGATGCGATCAGCCGCATCTACGGCGGCGTGCACATCCGCGAGGCCTGTGAGGACTCCTTTGGCGTGGGCCTCAATGTGGGCGCCGCTGTGGTGCAGACCCTCTGGGCCTGAGGGGGATCACATCCCCGTGATGCAGTAGCCGGCATCCACGTAGAGCACCTGGCCGGTGATGCCGCTGGCCAGGGGGCTCGCGAGGAAGGCGGCGGTGCTGCCCACCTCCTCCTGGGTGACGGTGCGGCGCAGGGGCGCCTTCCCCTCCACGTTGTGGATCATGTCGAGGATGCCGCCGATGGCGGAGCTGGCCAGGGTGCGGATCGGGCCGGCGCTGATGGCGTTGACGCGCACCTGCTTGTCGGGACCGAGTTCGGCGGCGAGGTAGCGCACCGAGGCCTCCAGGGCCGCCTTGGCCACGCCCATCACGTTGTAATTGGGGATCGCCCGCTCGGCGCCGAGGTAGCTGAGGGTGATCACGCTGGCGCCGTCGTTGAACAGGGGCTTGGCGTGGCGGCAAAGGGGCGCCAGCGAGTAGGCGCTCACCTCCAGGGCGCGGGCGAAGCCCTCGGGGCTGATGGCGGAGTAGTCGCCGATCAGCTCCTCCTTGCCGGCGAAGGCAAGGCAGTGCACGAGCACGTCGAGGCGGCCCCAGCTCTCGGCCACGCGGGCGAAGACAGCCTCGATCTGGGCCGGATCCTGCACGTTCAGCGGCTCGAACAGGGTGGGGGCCAGCGGGGCGGTGAGGTCGCGCACCTTGCCCTCGAAGCGGCCCTTCTCATCCGGCAGGTAGGTGACCCCAAGCTCGCAGCCGGCGGCGTGCAGCTGCTGGGCGATGCCCCAGGCGATCGACTTGTTGTTGGCGATGCCCGTGACGAGGGCCTTCTTGCCGCTGAGGTCGAGGAGCATGGGGGTCCGACGGGAGAGAGGGGGATTCTCCCGCAGCGACGGCATCCCCCAGCTCGCCCCGGGTTCAGAGGTTTGCGATCCCCATCTCCGCCAGGGCCTCTTCCTCCACCCACACCGAAACGGAGCCGCCCGGGCAGCGCCATTCCGCCCAGCCGTCGCCGTTGGTGCTGATCGTTTCGCGGATGTGGCCGGTGAGATCGCGGAAGGCGGTGTTGCGCTTGCCCACCTCCATCCACTTGCTGCCGGCGGGACCATCGCTCATCAGCACCGCCATCGCCCGCGGGTGCCCCGGCGTTCCCAGTCGTGTCCAGCCGATCGTGTTGAAGTGATCGATGTAGTCGTACTGCGGACCGTAGCTGCAGTGGGTGCGGGCCAGCAGGAAGCGATCGATCAGGAAGCGATGGCTGGTGAGCCAGATCTCATACTCCGGGCCGTCATTGCCTTTTTTGCCCTTGTAATGGGCGCCGTAGTAATCGGCGTAGAAGATGCAGGGGTAGCCCTGGTCGCGCAGGAGGATGAAGGCGTAGGCCAGCGGCTTGAACCACGACTCCACGACCGATTCCAGCGATTGCAGCGGCTGGGTGTCGTGGTTTTCCACCAGCGTCACCGCTAACAGCGGCATCGTTTGCATCAGGCTGCCATCCAGCAGGCGGCGCATGTCGTATTGGCCACCGCTGCGGCTGGCCTCATGGAAGTTGCGGTGCAGCGGCGCATCGAACAGATGCATGCGTCCGCCGGAATTGGCGGCGTACCAGGAGAGGGCCGGCAAATCGTAGGTCCAGTACTCCCCGACTACGAAGTGAGTGTGCTGGGCGTGTTGATCAAGATCATTGATCCAATCGAGGAAGAAATCGCTGCTGATGTGCTTGATCGCATCAAGTCGGAAGCCATCCACCTTGAGAGTGTCGTGCATCCAGCGGCCCCAGTATTTAAGTTCGCCGCGCACTTCTGGATGGTTGATGTTGAGATCGCAGCCCATCAGATAGTCGTAATTTCCCTTCTCCAGATCGACATTGCTTTCGAAGCTGGCTCCTTGCGTTCTCCAGATGGCGTTGTAGCCCGGCCGCAGTTGGTTGTGATCCACGGCGTCAAAGTGATACCAGTGCCACTGCATGCTCGAGTGCTGGCCCGCCCGCTTGTCGAAACGGAAGCGCGTCCAGGCTTCGATCGGTTGCTCCCCCTCCAGGGGGCGGTTGCGGTTGGCCGGGTCGCAGGGGGTGGCCGCATAGTTCTCGGCGGCGTCGCCCCACATCTTGTGATTGAATACCGTATCGGCATAGACCTGCATGCCGGCGGCATGGCAGCTCGCAATCGCGGCTTCCAATTCCACCCTGGTGCCGTATTTGGTGGCCACCGTGCCCTTCTGGTTGAACTCCCCCAGATCGAACAGGTCATAGATGCCGTAGCCCACGTCCCACTGGCTTCCTCCCTTGGTGGCCGGCGGCAGCCACAATCCGGTGATGCCTGCCTTGGCCAGCTCCGCTGCCGCATCCTTCAGCCGCCGCCAATGTTGCCCGTCGGCTTCGCCATACCAGTGAAACCACTGCATCATCGTGCCGTTGAATTCTGTGGGTACCGGCACGGCCGTGGCGCCGATTTCTGCCTCATGGGTGGCCAGCCATTCCCGCATCAGCCGCACCGCCGCTTCGCCGGTGTTGACCGCTGGATCCCGGTCGGCCTCCAGCACCCTCTGCTTGAGCGTTTCGTGTAGTACCGCCATGGCCAAATCTTGTTCGCTTTCTTACCCTAGGCAGCTCCGCTTGCATCGCCAACCGTCAGGACAATCTCCGTGCGCCTCCCCAGTGCCGCGCTCGCTTCCCCCGGGCCCCCTGCCCCCTTGCCCATGACCGTCCCCCAGTCCCCCGCCGCCAGGGGGGGCCGCCGCGCGGCGGCGGAGCGCCTGGCCGCCATCGACCCGGCCCGCTATGGCGCCACCCGCAATCACCTCGACGGAGCCGTCACGCGCTTGTCTCCCTACATCCGCCACGGCGTTCTCAGCCTGGCGGAGGTGCGCGAGGCGGTGTTCGCGCGCCTGCGGGAGGGGGGCGAACCGTCGTCGGTGGAGCAGGGAGAGCTGTTTGCGCCGCAGGGGGAGGCCAGGGCCTGGAGCGCCGCCCGGAAGCGGGCGGGCGAGAAGCTGATCGCCGAGCTCGGCTGGCGCGACTACTGGCAACGCCTCTGGCAGCGCTGGGGTGACGGCATCTGGCTGGACCGCGAACCACTCAAGACCGGTCATGCCGCGGCCTCCTATGCGCCCGCGCTGCCCGCCGACCTGACCGCCGCCGCCACCGGCCTGGCCTGCATCGATGCCTTCGCGGCAGAGCTGATGGGCACGGGCTGGCTCCACAACCACGCCCGGATGTGGTTGGCGGCGTACGTGGTGCACTGGCGGCGCGTGCGCTGGCAGGCGGGCGCCCGCTGGTTTCTGACGCACCTGCTCGACGGCGATCCGGCCAGCAACAACCTCAGCTGGCAGTGGGTGGCCAGCAGCTACAGCCACAAGCCGTATCTCTTCAATCGCGCCAACCTGGAGCGCTTCAGCGGCGGCCGCTTCTGCGCCGGCTGCCCGCTCGCCGATCGGCGCGGCCCCGGCGGTTGTCCGTTCGACGCCAGCTACGAGGCCCTGCAGGCGCGGCTGTTTCGGCCGCAGGATCCGCGGGCGGAGGCCGTCGTGCCCCTTTCGCTGGCGCCCCCGTCGCTCCCGCTCCCGCCTGCACCCGTCTCCCCGCCGCGCCGGCCGCTGGTGTGGGTGCATGGCGAGGCCCTTGGACTCGCCAACCCCGCCCTGCGGGCCCATCCCGACGCCCCGGCGCTGTTTGTGTTCGATACGGAGCTGATCGAGGGGCGCACCGCCACCAGCGGCGGCCATGCCGAGGCGGGAGGCGGGCCCGTTCCCCTGGCACCGGGGCGGCTGCGATTCCTGCGCGAATGCCTCGCGGAGCTGCCCGTGGCGGTGCGGGAGGGGGACGTGGCCCGCGAGCTGCTGGCGGCGGCCGCTGCCGCCGGGGCCGACGCCATCGTCACCAGCCGGGCGGTGGATCCGCGCTTTGCGGCGATCGCCACGCGCGTGGCGGCGGCATTGCCGCTGCGGATTCTGGAGCCGGAGCCTTTCGTGGATCTTCCCCGGGAGGGGGCCGGCGCTCCGGATCTGCGGCGCTTTTCCCGCTACTGGCGCCGGGCGGAGCCGCGGGTGTGGGGGGAGGCAGGCCTGCGGCACTAGCTCGCGGGCGCATCACGAGTCCCCTCCGGTGGATGTGCTTGCCCTGGCGCGATGCACCCGGGAACGGGCCCTGGCGGCGATGCACGCGCGTGCGCTCTGTGCGGCGCCAGGCTGGGGGCATGCACGTCCCTTGTCCCTGGCGGCTGGTGGATCCCCCCCCCGTCGCCCCCTTTCCCGCGGTGCCCGGCATGGTGCCACTGCCTTGGGTGCTTGTTCTCCAGCGGGCCGAGCCCCTGCCGGTGGCCCTGCGGGACGCGCTGGCCGACAGCCTCTCCGCGGCGGAGCGGCAGCGCCTCGATGCGCTGCGGCAACCGGCGGATCGGGAGCGCTTTCTGCTCGGCCGCGGCGCGCTGCGGCGGCTGCTCGGGGCCTGGCTGGCTCTGCCGCCGGCGGCGGTGCCGATTGAGGTCGGCCCCCATGGCAAGCCCGGCTGCCCGGGCGGACCGGAGTTCAACCTCAGTCATTCCGGGGATCTGATACTTTTGGCGCTGCATCCGAGCCGGCCGGTCGGGGTGGATGTGGAGCAGGCGCGGCCGGATCTGGACTGGCGGCCGATCGCCCGGCGGGTGCTGCCGCCGTCGGAGGTGCAAACCCTTGAGCGGCGGGCGGCCCTGGAGGGGGGTGGCGCCGCCACCGATGCCTTTTTGACGGCCTGGTGTCGCCTTGAGGCGCGGCTCAAGGCTGGCGGGGAGGGCCTGCCGGGGCTTGGCGATCCGCGCCACCCGCGGGAGGCGGGCCTGGCGCTCTGGGAGGTGACCGTGCCGGCCGGTTACCGAGCGGCGGTTGCGCTCATGGGCCGTCCGGCGGGTGCTCCAGGGGTTTGTCCACCAGATCCTCCGGGCTGAGCGGCAGGCCGAGCAGCTGCTTCTCGGCCCGCCGCACCGCCGTGGGATGGCTGAGCAGGTGCGGCTCCTCCAGCAGCGGCAGGGCCTCGGGGCGCACCTCGGCGGCGTTGCGGGGCGGCTCGCGCCAGACGAACCAACGCCGCGGCGCCCGGCTGCGGCAGAGCGCCTCCACCTCCCGGCGCAGGGCCTGGCGCACCCGGCCGCGCCGCAGGGCCGCGAAAAACTCCGCCGCCGCCACCCGGCCGGTGCTGGTGGGATTCGGCCCATCGCCATCCCGCAGGCGGGCCGCCTCCGGATGCCAGCGGGGCGCGCAGTCGCCGGGTGCTGTGGTGTCGGTGTCGAGATAGATGTGCAGCCCTTCGCCGCCGGGGCGGCTCACCACCGCCAGAGCGTCGTGGGGCTCATGGCGGGGCAGGGGAAACACCCGGCCGCTGGCGCGCTCGGAGGCGGGCACGCAGCCGCTGCTGAGCAGCAGCAACGCCGCCATGACGATCGGCAGCCGGCGCGGGGAGCGGGGCAGGGTTGGGAGGGGCCGGGGTGCGCAGGGCAGCGGAGGGCGGAGCCGGGGCGGCAACGGTGGCGGGTGTGGGGGGCCGGTTCGGCCGGATCCTGGCCATGATCGCCGCTGCGTCCCCGCGTCGCCCTTCCTTCCACCGCGCCGCCCCCGCCATGAGCCTCACCCCCTCGACGATGCTGCCCCTGGGCACCCCTCTGCCCCTCGACGCGATGCGACGGGATCTCATCCCGGTGAGCGGCGGCCCCCTGGATCCTGCGGCCCTCGCCGGCCGGCCCGTGCTGGTGCTCTTTCTCTGCCCCCACTGCCCGTTTGTGAAGCACATCGAGCCGGAGATCGGCCGGCTGGCGGCGGACTTCGGGGAGCGGGCGGCGCTGGTGGCGATCTGCAGCAACAGCGTCGCCACCCACCCCCAGGACGGTCCGGAAGGGATGGCGGCGCAGGCCCGCGCCCAGGGCTGGCAGTTCCCCTATCTCCACGACGGGAAGCAAGCCGTGGCCCGCGCCTTCCAAGCCGCCTGCACCCCCGACCTGTTCCTGTTCGACGCCGTCCATCAGCTCGCCTATCGGGGCCAGCTCGATGGCAGCCGCCCCGGCAACGGTGTGATCCTCGACGGCCGCGACCTCCGCGCCGCCCTCGCCGCCGTGCTGGCAGGGCAGCCGGTGCCGCCGCAGCAGACGCCCTCCATCGGCTGCAACATCAAATGGCAGCCAGGCCTGGAGCCGGAGTGGGCCGGCGCTGTGCGTGCATCCTGACGACGGGCGTAAGGTTGCGCGATGAACGTGCCCCCTTTCAGCCTCGGCGAACAGCTGCGGCAGCTCGGTGACAGCCTGGATTCCGCCGTTCTGGCGGTGCTGCGCAGCGGTCAATACATCGGCGGTGGCGCCATCGCCGGGTTCGAGCAAGCCTTTGCGGCGTCCTGCGGCGTGCCCCACGCGGTGGGATGCAACAGCGGCACCGATGCGCTGGTGCTGGCCCTGCGCGGGCTGGGCATCGGCCGGGGGGACGAGGTGATCACCAGCTCCTTCAGCTTCTTCGCCACCGCCGAGGCGATCAGCGCCGTGGGCGCCACGCCGGTGTTCGCCGATGTGGAGGAGGGCTCCTACCTGATCGACCCGGAGCGGATCGAAGCGGCCATCACCCCCGCCACCCGCGCCCTGCTGCCGGTCCACCTGTTCGGCCGACCGGTGAACATGGAGCGGATCCAGGCGATCGCCACCACCCATGGCCTGCGGGTGATCGAGGACTGCGCCCAGGCCACGGGCGCCAGCTGGGCCGGCCGACCGGTGGGCAGCTGGGGGGACGTGGGCTGCTTCAGCTTCTTCCCCACCAAGAATCTTGGCGCCGCCGGGGATGGGGGCGCGGTGGTGTCCCGTGATCCCGAGCTGGCCCAGCGGATGCGGGAGCTTGCGGTGCATGGCATGCCCCGCCGCTATCTGCACACCGATCTGGGCTACAACAGCCGCCTCGATGCCATCCAGGCCGCGGTGCTGAGCGTGAAGCTGCCCCACCTGGCGGGTTGGGTGGAGCGGCGCCGGGCCATCGCTGCCCGCTACCGCGAGGGCCTGGCGGGCCTGCCGGGGCTGCAGCTGGCGGAGGCCGGGCCCGATGGCCACAGCTGGAACCAGTTCGTGGTGCGCGTGCCCGCCTGCCCGGCCGAGCGTCGCGCCTGCGCCATGGACTGCCCGTCGCCTTGCACCCCTTCGGCGGACAGCGCCAGCTACGGCCTCCCGGAAGCGGCTTGCCGCGACTGGCTGCAGGAGCGCCTGCGCGAGGCCGGCGTGAACACGATCATCTACTACCCGATTCCGATCCACCGCCAGCCCGCCTACGCCGAGCTGGGCTACGGCGCCGGCTCCCTGCCGGTGACCGAGCGGCTGTGCACCGAAGTGCTCAGCCTGCCGATCTTCCCGGAGCTCAGCGACAGCCAGCAGGACTGGGTGATCGCCACGATGCGCGATCGGCTCCAGCAGCTGGCGGCCAGCCCCGCCGAGGTTGCCGCGGTTTGAGGGGTGCCCGCCAGTGGGTCAACCCCTGGGCAAGGTGGCGTACAGCGCCTTGAAACGCGCCTGCTGCTGCTTGTGCTCCACGATCGGCTCGGGGTAGCCGCGCCGTTCCAGCGCTCCGATGCGGCCGCTGAGCAGATCCTCCGTGGCCACATGGGCCAGCTCCGGCAGCCAGGTGCGGATGTAGGCGGCCTCCGGGTCGAAGCGGGCCGCCTGGGTGGTGGGGTTGAAGATGCGCAGCGGCTTGGGATCCATGCCGCTGCTGGCGCTCCATTGCCAACCGCCGTTGTTGGCGGCCAGATCGCCGTCCACCAGGCGGGCCATGAAGTGCCGTTCCCCCCAGCGCCAGTCGACGATCAGATCCTTCACCAGATAGGAGGCAACGATCATGCGGCAGCGGTTGTGCATCCAGCCGCTTTCGTGGAGCTGGCGCATCGCCGCATCGACGATCGGCACGCCGGTGAGCCCATCGCACCAGGCCTCGAACCGGCGTTCGTCGTTTTCCCAGGGGAAGTGGCGCCATTGCGGCCGATAGGGGCCTTCGGCGAGCTCGGGGAAGTGAAACAGGGCCTGCTGGTAGAACTCGCGCCAGGCCAGCTCCTGCTCCCACACCCCGATCGCCTGCCGCTCCTCCTCGCTGCGGGCGCCATCCAGCGCGCTGCGGGCGGCGGCCCAGGCCTGGCGGGGGCTGAGGGTGCCGAACTTGAGGGCGGCCGAGAGAGCGGAGGTGCCCGCCAGGCCGGGCCAGTTGCGGTCGGGTTCATAGCGGCTCAGGGGCCCGGCGGTGAAGGCCTCCAGCTGAGCGAGGGCCGCCGTTTCGCCGGGGCGGCAGGGGCAGAGGCTTGCGCCGGCGAAGGCCGCCCTCCCCATCCCCGCCGCCAGCTCCGCTTCGCTCGGCATCGCCTCCAGACGGGGCAGGGCGGCCCAGAGATCGGGGCGGGGCAGGGCGTCGGGATGGAGATCGATCAGTTGTGGCGGCGCGGGCGCCGGCTCCAGGCCGCCGTTGGCCGCGCCGCCCAGCGCCGTGCGGCGGGTCACCTGGCTGCGCCAGTTGCGCAGAAACGGGCCGTAGACGCGGTAAGGGTCTCCCGCGCCGGTGCGCAGGGCCTCGGGTTCCACCAGCAGCTGGTCCCAGGCCACCTCCACCCGGCAGCCCTCCGCCTGCAGCGCCTTGGCGACGCGACGGTCGCGCTCCCGCCCGTAGGGCTCCACGTCGCGGTTCCAGCTCACACCCCGTGCCCCCACCGCCAGGGCCAGCCGCGGCAGCAGTTCGGCCGGATCGCCCCGCAGCAGCACCAGCCGGCTGCCGGCCTGGCGCCAGCCCTCCGCCAGTTCCTGGAGGCTCTCCAGCAGGAACCACAGTCGGGCCGGGGCGAGGTCGGCGGCGCCGAGGATCGCCGGATCCAGCACGAACACCCCGCTGACCGCCTGGCTGAGGGCGGCCACTTTGGCCAGGGAGAGGTTGTCGGCCAGGCGGAGGTCGCGGCGGTGCCAGAACAGCCAGCGCTCGCCCCCCATCGGTTTCGCCATCGCTCCCCTCAGAGCCCCAGCACCTGGCGAGCCCGGAACCAGGCCGCCAGGCTCTTGCCGTCCAGGTATTCGTCGCCGCTGGCCAGGATCGCGTCGAGGGCGTCGGGCTCGAGCACCAGCACCTCCAGGTCTTCGTCGTCATCGCCAGCCGGCGGCTTCGCCAGGGGGATGAGATCGCGGGCGAGGAACATGTGGATCACCTCATCGGAGTAGCCGGGGCAGGGCAGCATCACGCCGAGGGAATCCCAGCGGTCGGCGCGGTAGCCCGCCTCCTCCTGCAGCTCGCGCTCCATGGTGGTGAGGGGGTCTTCCCCTTCGTCGAGGGTGCCGGCCGGGAATTCGAGGATGCGGGTTTCCACGGCGAAGCGGTACTGGCGCAGCACCACCACCCGGCCGTCGGCGAGCACCGGCACCGCCAGGGAGGCGCCGGGATGGCGGATGATTCCGAAGCTGCCCTCCACCCCCATCGGCAGTTCGATGCGGTTGATCTCGAAGCGGATCTTGCGGGCGTCGAGGCTGGCGAGGGTCTCCAGATGACGGGAGGGCTCGGGCGGTGGCAGGGGGGGCATCGCGGGTCCTCCGTCAGGGGTCTCCACAATGCCCGGCGGCCGGCCGCCTTGGCCAAACAGCCCAGGTGCGGGCTAGATGGACAACATCTTGAAGCCGAGGGCGATCAGCACGCCGCCCCCCACGATCTCCAGACGACTGCCGAAGGCCGCGGGCATCTTCTTGGCCAGACCCAGCCCGAGGTAGGTGGAGGCGAAGGCCGCCAGGGCGATGGCGATGGCATAGGCCGTGATCGGTTTGCCCGCCAGGCCGAGGGTGACGCCGACACCGAGTGAATCGATGCTGGTGACGGTGGAGATGAACAGAATCTTCAGGAAGCTGTGGGTGCGGGGATCTTCCGCTTCCGGGGTTTCATCGGGATCGTGGTGATAGGCCTCCCAGCACATGTGGGAGCCGACAGCGACGAGCAGAAAGAAGGCCACCCAGTGGTCGTAATCGACGATCAGATCCTTGGCGATGCGGCCCAGAAGGAAGCCAATCGCGGTGGCGCCTCCCTCGGCGAAGGCGGAACTGAAGGCAAAGGAAAAGGCGCGGCGGGGGGAGAAGTGACGGAAGCCCATCGCGAAAGCAGCCGAAAAGGAATCAATGCTCAGCACAATCGCGAACAGAATGATTTCCCAGGCCATCGGCAAGCTGCTCGTCGGCTGAGATTACCCCTGTCGCTCGCCGAGCACGGTGGCCAGCACCCCCGGCCTGCATCACCCGAGTCGGGATCACAGCCGAGAAGGTCAAACCTTGAGCTTCTCTTCTCCAAGTCGTGATCCCTTTCCTTCCCTTCCAGGCCCCCGAAAGGCGATGTGTGGAGGTCAGGCACCTTGTTCATGGCTCAGCCCATGGCGTCCGTTGAGCCGGCCGCTCAGCAGCACAGCCCCGATCGTGAACCTGGAGCTGATCGCGAGGGAGTTGCCCACGGCCGGCCGCGGCGGCGGGCAAGGTAAGCCGCGGATCCCCCTGCACCGGCCGATGCCCGGGCCCATGCCGAGGCCCATCCCGGTGGTGGCTTCGCCGCTGGCTTTTTGCATCCGATCCAGGGCCTGGATCCCGTGGTGGCGATGGTGGCCGTGGGGCTGTGGGGGGCGGTGCTCGGTCCGCCGGCCCTGTGGGTGCTGCCGGTGGCGTTCCCGCTGGTGATGGCCTTGGGCGGACTGCTGGCCCTGCTCGGGGTGCCGATTCCGCGGGTGGAGATCGGCATCGCGGTGTCCGGCTTGGTGATGGGTCTGATGGTGCTCCTGGAGCTGCGCCCACCGCTGGGGCTGGCGGCGCTGATCGTGTCCGCCTTCGCGGTGTTCCACGGCCATGCCCACGGGGCGGAACTGCCCGCCGGCGGCAATCCCCTGCTGTACAGCCTGGCCTTCGTGATCGCCACCGGCCTGCTGTACCTGGTGGGGATCCTGCTGGGGGAGACGCGCCGCTGGCCCGGCGGTCGCCGCTTCGTGCAGGCGGCCGGTGGGGACGTGGCGCTGGTGGGGTTGTGGTTTCTGGAGCGGGCGCTGCGATGAGGGTTCCCTTCGCCCATCTCACCCCCACCGGGCTCGGGGCCTGGGGCGATGGCATGGCGCGGCTGTTCCTCGAGCCCCGCGAGCTGCTGCTGGTGCTCGGCCTGGCTGGTGGGGGAGATGGTGGCGATCGCCCTGCTCACCACCCTGCTCAGCCAGGCCCTGGCGCCGCCCCATCCCCGCTGGCTGGCGATCGGCCTGCGGGTGGCCGGCAGCTGGATCACGGCCGCGTCGCTGCTGATGCTGGGGTGGTTGGTGCGCCATCCCCAGTAGTGCCCCAGGGGCCTTCCAGCCACAGAATGGAGGCAACGTTTCCAGCGGGTCACGCCCTGGAAGCAACGAGGAAAGTCCGGTGGGGAGCAGGTTCGTCCTGCGCCGAGTCCGGCGCTGTCCCGCCGATGTGATGGGCCCCGATTACCCCAGCGAAACCTTCCGTGTGCTCAAGAACAACGAGATCCGCCAGTTCGGGGAGTACCGCACGCAGCGGTTGGTGCTGGAAGCGTGGGATCGGTTTTTAGGGGGTGGGTGATGCCCTTTCAGAGGCTCAAGGTCGAATGAATCCCGTTGGCTCGTCAGAACTGGCGACCTGAGAGCGCTATGCTTCGGCAGTTCGCCATAAGTGGCGACCAGTTTCTTCTCCTGTCATGCCCATCGACCGCCTGATGAGCGACGAGACCCTCCTGCACGAGATCGGGAAGCGCATCGCGCGGCTGCGGCTGGAGCGCAACCTCAGCCAGGCCCAGCTGGCTGAGCAGGCCGGCATTTCCAAGCGCACCTTGGAGCGCCTGGAAGCCGGGGGTGCAGCCACCCAGCTTTCGCTGTTTCTCCGGGTGTTGCGTCAGCTGGATCTCCTGGAGCGGCTAGAGAAGTTGCTGCCTGAGCCCCAGCCCTCACCCCTGGCCCTGCTGGAGCAGCAGCAAACCACGCGCAAGCGCGCCAGCCGCCGACGCCTCGCCAAACCGGCCAGCTCCTGGAGTTGGGGGCAGCCATGACCGTTGCAGCCGTCGAACTCTGGGGCACACGCATCGGTGCTGTAGCCCTCAGCGAGCCCAACGGTGTCGCCTCCTTTGAATACGAGCCCGCGTTCCTGGCCAGTGGCATCCAGTTGGCGCCCCTGATGATGCCGCTGGCCGAGCGGGTCTACAGCTTCCCTGAATTGCCACGCCGCACCTTTCGTGGCCTGCCAGGTCTCCTGGCCGATTCCTTGCCCGATCGCTTCGGCAACAACCTCATCAACGCCTGGCTGGCCCGCCAGGGCCACACACCGGAGAGCTTCGATGCCGTCGAGCGTCTCTGCTACACCGGCCAGCGGGGCATGGGCGCCCTGGAATTCAAGCCCGCCCAGGGGCCCAGCGCCGAGACCAGCAAGCCCATCCAGATCGCCGAACTCGTGACCCTGGCGTCCGAAATCCTGTCGCGGCAGCAGGGGCTGGCCGCTTCCTTCCAGGACCCCGAGCAGGAGCAAGCCCTGCAGACGATCCTGCGGGTGGGCACCTCCGCCGGGGGCGCCAGGGCCAAGGCGTTGATCGCCTGGAACCCCAGCACTGCTGAGGTGCGCTCCGGCCAGCTGGAGGCTCCGGCGGGATTCAGCCACTGGTTGCTGAAGTTCGATGGCGTGAGCGGCAACAGGGACAAGGAACTTGAAGACCCCCACGGCTATGGCTTGATTGAACTCGCCTACAGCCGTATGGCCCGGGCTGCGCAGATCACCATGAGCGACTGCCGTTTGTTGGAGGAGAACGGCCGCAGCCATTTCATGACAAGACGCTTCGATCGCGATGATGCCGGCAACAAGCTGCATATGCAGTCGCTCGGAGCCCTGGCCCACTTCGACTACAACGAACCAGGCAGCTACAGCTACGAACAGGCTTTTCTGGTGATGCGCCAACTCCAGTTACCGATGCGGGATCTCGAAGAGCAGTACCGGCGCATGGTGTTCAATCTGGTGGCTCGCAATCAGGATGATCACGTCAAAAACATTGCCTTTCTGATGGATCGCACTGGCCAGTGGTCGCTTTCGCCGGCCTTCGACATCACCTGGAGTTTCAATCCCAATGGCGACTGGACGGCCACCCATCAGATGTCCGTGAACGGCAAGCGGGATCAGTTCACCCGGGCCGACCTCCTGGCCGCGGGCCGCTCCGCCCAGCTGAAGCGCGGCCGAGCCGAAGCCATCGCCGAGGAGGTCATCGCCGCCGTTCGCGATTGGCCGCGCTACGCGGCTGAAGCCGGGGTGCCAGAGGATCGCTACCGCGAGATTCAGGCCAGCCACCGCCTCGATCTTCAGCAAAACGCCAAAACAGCAGCCACATCATGAATCGCCAGATTCGACGAGATAAATTGCCAAACGGTCTTTTCTCGTCATATCAGGCGACTCGTGGATCTGGGGTGGTGGTCTTGGCTTGTGGGCCTTTGGCTCGTGCAGGGGCCCGCCCGGCACCGGCAAAACCTGGCTGGCCCGCCCCAGCGGCAATGGAGCCCTTGACCCCGCCCCGCCGCTGGGAGAGGTCCTGCGCTGCGCCTTCCCTGGCTCATCCGCTCACCGCTCCCCGGGCCCGTTCACACAACCACCGCTGACGTGAATGGGCCTAGTTCATGGTCTAGTCGAAAAGAATCCAATGGATACGGAAGCTATTTTTGGCGGAGATCGGCTGCGGTGCAATGTCTTTAAAAAGACCAAAGAAGAAGCCTCTTCCTCATGAAAGAGATGGCTATTGAGCTACAGATTCTTCCTTGATCCGCAGCCCATCAAGCGCAGCACGGAGGCCGTGGAGGTCTTGCGCATCTTTCGGGGGATTGTTGAGCAAATGCGTGGCCTGCTTCTTGATCCAGGCCAGATCACCAGCCTCCAACAGCTGCGGACGTATCAATAAACCAGCAAGGCTCTTATCGCGATTAGCAAATCCAGTGCGCGTTCGCAACCAGGCGACGGCAATCTTGGAAACGCGAGTCCAGTCTGGGTCAGAGAGTTGTGGCTGCTCTAAGAGGATATCAATAAGAGACTTCACTAATTTTGTTTGCTGGTATTGTTCCACCCAGGCTATAGCAAGAGTAGCCAATCGAGGGGCATGGCTCCCCAGATCAGGAAGCAAGACTAGCTTCTCAAAAATATCTTTTGCCCTCCAGCCTAGGGGAAATTGCTCTAGCCAATTTATAGCAAAACCGATAACCTTCGGTGCATTGACTCGATGATCAGCGCAACCCAAAAGAGTCATAAATACAAACTGCGCACTTTTTTTCTGGTGAAAGATCTCCAGCCAGGTCAAGCTGAATTCGAAGACCTGGTCTGCTTGTTTCTCCGAACCCGCAAGGCCCATCAGGTGTTCAAGCACATAACTCGCCTCGTAAGTCTTGTGGAAGCTCTCCAGCCAGCCCAGGGCCCGCTCCATCGCCTGCGGCGCTTGCTCGCCGAGATCCTTGCGCTTAAGCAGGGGGTGCAACACGAACTGCGCCTCCGGGGCCTGTTGGAAGCTCTCCAACCAGCCCAGGGCCCGCTCCATCGCCTGCGGCGCTTGCTCGCCGAGATCCGTGCGCTCAAGCAGGGGTTGCAACACGAACCGCGCCTTCGGGGCTTGCTGGTAGCTCTCCAACCAGCCCAGGGCCCGCTCCATCGCCTGCGGCGCTTGCTCGCCGAGATCCTGTCGCATAAGCAGGGGCCGCAACACGAACTGCGCCTCCGGGGTCTGCTGGAAGCTCTCCAACCAGCCCAGGGCCCGCTCCATCACCTGCGGCGCTTGCTGTCCGAGATCCTTGCGCTCAAGCAGGGGTTGCAACACAAAACCCGCCTCCGGGGCCTGCTGGAAGTTCTCCAACCAGCCCAGGGCCCGCTCCATCGCCTTCGGCGCTTGCTCGCCGAGATCCGTGCGCTCAAGCAGGGGTTGCAACACGAACCGCGCCTTCGGGGCTTGCTGGTAGCTCTCCAACCAGCCCAGGGCCCGCTGAATCGCCTGCGGCGCTTGCTCGCCGAGTTCATTGCGCTGAAGCAGGGGCTGCAACACGAACCGCGCCTCCGGGGCCTGCTGGAAGCTCTCCAGCCAGCCCAGGGCCCGCTGAATCGCCTGCGGCGCTTGCTCTCCGAGATCCTTGCGCCCAATCAGGGGGTGCAACACGAACTGCGCCTCCGGGGCCTGCTGGAAGCTCTCCAGCCAGCCCAGGGCCCGCTGAATCGCCTGCGGCGCTTGCTCTCCGAGATCCT